>CAYGPG010000017.1:0-43688 GCA_964351905.1 uncultured Micavibrio sp. | reverse complement strand
ACTTACCAGAAATTGTCTGCCAACAGATTGAGCATTTCTTCACGCACTATAAAGACCTCGAAAAAGGCAAATGGGTCAAAATAGGCGGATGGGACGATGCCAAACGCGCGAAAGAGTTAATCCAAGAAGGTATTGATCGGGTTAAGTAATAGTCACATAATTTATTCAAAATTAAAAAAAGCCGCATCTTATGAGCGGCTTTTTGTTTTTTGATCAATGCGTCATTCCGAACTTGTTTCGGAATCTTATTTTTATCTGCAAAGATCCTGAAACAAGTTCAGGATGACAAGCTGATTATTAACGTCTAACGCCTAGTTTCTTGATGATGTCTTGGTAGCGACCTTCATCTTTGGCTTTTAGGTAATCCAAAAGCTTACGACGTTTGGCAACCATGGCCAAAAGACCGCGGCGAGACCCAAAATCTTTTTTGTTGCCTTGCATATGCTCTGACAATGTATTGATACGGTGTGTTAGGATAGCAACTTGTACTTCTGGTGAACCAGTATCACCTTTTGCTGTTGCGTATTCGGCAATGACTTCTGCCTTTTTTTCTGCTGTTATCGACATCAATTCCTCCTATATGGTTTGAATTTAAATCTGAAAGACCTTTACAGGTTGAATTTTTGCGCCATCTACATCCACCATGGCCAAGGCCGTGTTATCGTAGGTGACGAGAGCGGTATAAATATCGTCTGATTTCCAATCAATTCCTGCGGCCTCTAGGCGGCTCAAATCAGGTTTTGAGAGGAAAGAGACGGGATTACCGTTCTTCAACAAAATTGCCTCCTTGTCCTTCATGGCCAAAACCGGGATGTCGTCCAGGACGGTCTGAAGGGGGAGAAGAATTCTGCCTAAGTCTTTCTCTTGGGTTGGGTTATCAATCATTTGTTCAAAAATTTCAAGGGAAATCGCGTCTTTTTTGTCTAAAACACCGACTTTTGTACGTGTCAGACGGGAGACATAGCCGTAACAGCCTAAAATTACACCTAAATCACGCGCGATGGAGCGGACATATGTGCCTTTGCCGCATGTTAACCGAAACTTCGTTTCGTTTTGCCTCAGGCTCGTAAACTCGCTACGGCCTAACAAATCATCTATTATTTCTAAGGATTCGACGTAAACTTCACGCGATTTGATGTCTGCGACGTCACCATCACGGGCGATGTCATAGGCGCGTTCGCCGTTGACTTTAATGGCGGAAAATTGGGGCGGGAGTTGTTCTATATCGCCAATAAATTGGGGCAAAAGCGCGGTGATTTGATCTATTGTAGGACGTTTGTCAGATTGGTTTATAACGTCACCTTCGGCATCATCGGTGGAGCGTTGCTCGCCCCATGTCACATCAAATTCATAAATTTTAATGGCATCTTGGATGAAATTGACGGTCTTTGTGGCCTCCCCAAGGGCGATGGGCAGAACACCGCTCGCGAGGGGGTCAAGCGTGCCGCCATGCCCTACTTTTTGCGCGTTGAGGGCGTAGCGAATTTTACCCACCGCTTGGGTGGAGGTCATGCCAACGGGTTTATTAAAGTTGATCCAACCGTGGATACGGTCACCTTTTTTCTTACGTGCCATGCTTGTTTGTTTTGCCTCAGGCGTGCAAGCACGCTACGGCCTCCTTTAATTTTATTCATTATATATGGCGCAGCGCGTTTACGCGCCTGAGCCTAAATTTAAGACTCGTCTTGATCGGAATAAGTGATGGTGCTTAAAAGCTCATCTAGTTTTTGTACTTTTTCAAATGAGCCGTCGATAACAAAGCGAACCTTTGGCGTAAATTTCAAGGTTGCCTTGGCATTAATGTCTTTTTGAAAGACGGGTGCATTATTGTTGAGGGCAGGGAGGATTTTCTCCATATCCGCGCCGCCCAATGAAATGACGTAGGCTGTGGCGTGGCGTAGATCAGGTGAGGGGCGAACCTCGGTCACGGTCACGGTGCTGGAGGCATCCAGCAGGATTTCATCTTTAAAATGACCACGCGCCATTGTTTCCGCCATGATGTGACGGATTTGTTCCCCAACACGAAGTTGTCTTTGTGATGGCCCTTGCGCGGCTCCTGGTACGTTTTTCTTTTTCATTTTTTTATATTTTCTTTTAAAACGTTGCGAAATTCATTTTCTCTTCCATCAACTATGTCGCGTTTTGGAATAAGGATAACAGTTGCTTCTTTTGTTCTTAAGCCAAAAACTGATTTTGATTCATAAACGCGTGAAAAATCGCTCCATTTCATTAAAAAATTTCCTCTCTCTTCATCTTCGTATAAGAGGCCATCGTTACGGAGATAAACGTTACTGACATCTGAAAATAATCTGGAATCTTTAATTAATTTTGATTGAATATAAATTGCTAAATATTGTGCTAAATGAAGGCCAATCATGGAAAATATAAAAGAAGATATTGTACCAACGATAACCAATATTAAATCTGAATTTAAAAATAAGGCGAAGTAAACAAAAGACAAAAAACACACGATTACCGTGATTACACCTTTCATTGCCCATGAATGAAATAAAAGCACATATACGAAATAAGATCGATAATCTTCGGGCGTAATGTTGGAGTCTTTTATAATCAAGTTTTTGTTAGTCAAAGGTTTTCACTTTAGTCTAATGTACGGGCTTCTTCTACGATTTCGAAGCATTCTATGATGTCACCTTCTTTGATGTCATCGTATTTTTCAAACGCCATACCGCATTCTGTTTTTTCCTTCACTTCTTTCACTTCATCTTTGAAGCGTTTCAGTGTTTTAAGCGTTCCTTCATGGATCACGACATCATCACGGAGCAAGCGGACTTTTGCTCCGCGTTTTACTATGCCTTTTGTGACCATACAGCCGGCAATATTGCCGTATTTGGAAATTGAGAAAACTTGGCGAATTTCGGCCTGACCGAGATATTGCTCACGCATTTCTGGATCGAGCATACCGCTGAGCATGGCTTTAACATCCTCTATTACATCGTAAATAATGCTGTAATAACGAATTTTTTGGCCTTCACGATCTGCTTGTTCGCGGGCTTGTGCGTTTGCGCGGACGTTAAAGCCGATGAGAATAGCATCAGAGGCATTGGCAAGCGTCACATCAGATTCCGTGATACCACCAGCACCCGAATGAAGGACGCGAATGGCAACTTCTTCATTATCTTCAACCATTTTATTTAAAGAACCGATGATGGCTTCAACCGATCCATGAACATCGCCTTTAATAACAATAGGGAGTGTTTTGGTTTTACCCATTTGGGAGGCGGCCAACATATTTTCAAACGTACGATTTGATGTAATCGCCATCGCTTGTTTTTCTTTTTTCTGATTGGCACGGTGGGTTGCAATTTCACGCGCTTTGGTTTCGTTTGCGACATTCATAATGTCACCTGATTCAGGTGTGCCATTAAGGCCGAGCACTTCAACAGGAAGACCAGGGCCAGCTTCTTTAATTTGCTCGCCTTTATCATTAATCAGTGCGCGGACTTTACCAAATTCTGAGCCAACAACAAAAGTATCGCCCACTCTTAAAGTTCCGTTTTGAATAAGGATGGTTGCAACAGATCCACGACCAGCTTCCATTTTAGATTCAACAACCGCACCAACTGCATTACGATCAGGGTTGGCTTTCATCTCAAGTACTTCAGCTTGCAGGAGAATAGCTTCGATAAGTTTGTCTAAGTTCTTACCTTGTTTGGCAGAAACTTCAACGGCCTGAATGTCACCGCCCATATCTTCAGTAATTAATTCATACTGCAGAAGGTCTTGGCGCACTTTGTTGGCATCGGCTTCGGGCAGATCAATTTTGTTGATGGCAACAATTATTGGCACTTCGGCGGCCTTGGCGTGGTTAATCGCCTCAACGGTTTGTGGCATGATGCTGTCTGCGGCAGAAACCACAATGACAACAATGTCTGTCACATTTGCACCGCGGGCACGCATTTCGGTAAAGGCCGCGTGACCTGGTGTATCAAGGAAGGTCACTTTTTTGTTATTTTCACCGACGGAGATTTGATAGGCACCAATATGTTGGGTAATGCCACCTGCTTCGCCGCTGACCACATCTGTTTTGCGTAAAGCATCAAGAAGGGAGGTCTTACCATGGTCAACGTGACCCATAATGGTCACCACAGGGGCGCGATCCACCAAATCTTCTGGTTTATCTTCGGCAACCTCAATGGCTTGTTCGACGTCTGATTCCGTCACACGTTTGATGGTATGGCCAAATTCTTCAACCAATAATTCTGCTGTATCGGCATCAATTGTTTCATTAATGGTTGCCATCATACCCATATTCATAAGCGATTTAATTAAGTCTGTGGCACGCTCTGACATACGGTTTGAAAGCTCTTGAACAGTAATGGCTTCTGGAACAATCACTTCACGATATACTTTTTGCGCAGGTTCTTGTGATCCTTGCGATGCCATGCGCGCTTTGTTTCGCGCGCGTTTTTGGGCGGCGAGGGACATACCACGATCACGCTCAAAATTATTATTCAGCACTTGTGTCACGGTGATTTTACCACCACGGCGACGATCAGACCCACGAGGGTTACGCGTAGGCATTTTCTTTTCGCGCTCTTCTTCTTCTGCTTTACGCGAAGGCGGCATTGTCGCTTGTTGCTGTCTAAATTTTTGTTGGTTTTCAGTATCTTTGGCGGCGGCCTGAGCTTGCTCTTCAGCCTCAATACGTTGTAATTCTTCTAATTCTTTTTGACGCGCATCGTTTGTTTCGGGCATTTTTTCTGTCGCACGATCAACATTTTTGGATGGCGGCGGCGGTAGAGAGTCATCACGTTTGCTTTCGTTGTTCAAAGCATCCTGCAGAGCTTTGGCGCGGGCATCACGTTCTTCTGATGTAAGGCGTTCTAAGGCAGAACCCTCAGGTTTTTTAGGGGCAGTCGGCGCGGCATGATCGGGTGTCTGGATAGAGCCACGACCGGCGGAGCGTTTACGACGGACTTCGACAACGGTACCACCGCCAGCGGCAGGCGCCTTTGGCCCGCCTTTAAGGCTTAAGGTTCCGCCTTTTAGACCAAGCGTTTTCTTTTTAGGAGCCGCTTCATCTTTTTTGTCTTCAGCTGTATCGTCAGTCGTTTTCTTACTATCAGTCATTCTTGCCTTCGTTTCTTTAGCTTCTTATGAAGCTGTTACTTTGTACACTTATTCTGTTTATTAAGCCAGACCGTGCCAAAGTGAAGGCAAGATCTGGTTACATATTACGCATTGGAGGCGGCTTCCGCAGGGGCTTCTGCGTCTCCATTGTCGTTTTCAGCGGCAGCTTCTTCAGATGCTGCCTGGTCTTTAGCTTTTTGGGCATCTTCTTCTGCAAACCAATGCTCACGTGCCTTCATGATAAGGGCTTCTGCATCGCGTGATTTGATTTGATCTTCACCAAGAATTTCAACAAGCTCATCTGTCGCCAAATCAGCGAGATCGTCGCGTGATTTTACATCATTTTCACCAAGCTTAATGATGACTTCTGGTGTGAGGCCTTCAAATGTCATTAGGTCTTCTTTAATGCCAAGCTCTGCGCCCTTTGTTTCAAGGATTTTTTCTTGCTCCGCCAACCAATCATTTGCACGATCAATCAAAGCCTGACCTATTTCTTCGTCAAAGCCTTCAATTTCCATCATTTCGTCGAGCGGTGTTTCGCCCAATTCACGAACGCTTGTGAAGCCTTCAGCAATAAGAAGCTGTGCGATCATTTCATCAATATCAAGGGCATTGATGAAGAGTTCTGAACGGCTTTGGAATTCCTCGGCGCGGCGTGTTGCTTCTTCTTCTTCTGTCATGATGTCGATATCCCAACCCACAAGCATGGAAGCAAGACGCACGTTTTGACCGCGACGACCAATGGCGAGTGAAAGCTGTTCTTCAGGAACAACAACGTCCATTTTCTTTTTATCTTCATCCATCACAACTTTGGCAACCTCAGCAGGTTGAAGCGCGGAGATGATGAAAGAGCCTAAATCTTCTGTCCAGTTGATGATGTCAATTTTCTCACCTTGGAGTTCATTGACAACAGCCTGAACACGGCTTCCGCGCATACCCACACAGGCACCGACAGGATCAATTGTTCCATCACGTGATTGAACGGCGATTTTTGCGCGTGAGCCAGGGTCACGGGCAACAGCCTTAATCTCAATAATACCATCATAAATTTCTGGCACTTCTTGGGTAAATAATTTCGCCATGAAATCAGGGTGTGTACGAGACATAAAGATTTGTGGCCCACGTTGTTCTTCACGCACTTCATAAATATAAGCACGGACACGGTCACCAACTTTAAGGTGTTCACGCGGGATACATTCTTCGCGGCGGATGTAACCTTCTGCACGGCCTGAGCCGATATCGACAGTCACGTTACCATATTCAACACGTTTGATTGTGCCGTTGATGATTTCGCCTGAACGGTCTTTAAATTCTTCAAACTGACGTGCACGTTCTGCTTCACGTACCTTTTGTACAATGACTTGTTTTGCCGTTTGTGCCGCGATACGACCAAAATCTAAGGGTGGTAGGTCATCAATTAGAAAATCACCGACTTTGGCATCTTTCTTTTCTTTTGTTGCTTGATCGAGCGTGATCAAGTGAATGGCTTCTTCTTCACCTTCAGGGAATGTTTCAACCACTTCGCGGTAGCGTTGAAGATCAATGTTTCCTGATTTGCGATTGATTGTGGCGCGAATATCGTGGTCGTGACCATATTTTGAACGACCCGCTTTTTGGATCGCTTCTTCCATCGCACCCAGTACGATTTCACGATCAATATTCTTTTCGCGGGCTACAGCATCAGCCACTTGCAACATTTCCATGGTTTTATCCTTTTCCTCTTTATTAAATTTTGCTTTTCCTGCGAAAGCAGGAATCTATAATTTTTATTTAAGATCCCTGCCTTCGCAGGGAAAACAGTTTTGTTTAATTTTCCAGTTTTTTACTTGTTTCTAATTCGCTATCGTTATTCTTGTTCTCATTTGCCAGTTCAAAACGCTTTTTTGTTTCTGTAATCAAATGCTCGTTCATCACTAATTTGGCTTTATATATGCTCGCAAACGGTAAGTCTACAGTCCCTTGATCAGTTTCAAAGATTATTTCATCACCCTTGGTGCCACGTATAAAACCACGAAATTTCTTTTGTCCGTCAAGCAGCATATCAAGCTCAATTTTTGCTTCTAAATCGTGGTAGCGGTCATAATCTTCCAATTTTAAAAGCGGACGATCAATACCAGCAGAGCTGACTTCTAATCTATATTTACCTTCAATCGGGTCTTCAACTTCCAAAAGCGGGGAAACTTCGCGGCTTATCTTTGTGCATTCTTCAAGGGTCAGTTTGTTCGTTTTGGGGTTTTCGGCATAAATACTTAAAATGCCGCCTTTAAACTCCACCCATAGAAGATCAATCCCCATATCCGCTAAGGCGGGGGTAATGATGTCTTTTACACGTTCTTCTATGCCTGTTAAGCGCATTTTTATTTTGGCCCTCATGCCCGTAAACGGGAGGAGGCCACTCCTAAATCAATTTTGTATAGCGTCCTCGTGCTTGCACGCATGACGGCATTTTTTAAAGCCCAATAAAAAAGGCGGGCTTCGTTTTAACGAACCCACCTAACATATATCAGGAATTTATATGTCTTATACGCTTCGCAATCGCACAAATCAAGTAAAAAACATCATTGAAGCCCTGAAAAACTCTGTTTAGAGTATGGCAGAATCATAAAGAAGGATTATTTCATGTCTAAGCCAGTATTGCTGTCATTTTATAATAACGGGCCTATTGGGCTCGAACAGCTTGAAGAGCGATTTGATATTATTAAGCTTTGGCGGGAAGAAGATCCTGAAGAGGCTATTCAAGCGCATAAAAATGACATTGTGGCTATAAATTGCTCCGTTCCTCATAAAATTACTGAAAAAATCATCAATTCACTGCCGAATTTAAAGATTATCGCGACTTTTTCGGTTGGTTTTGATCATATTGACGTTAAAGCGGCACAAAAAGCAGGTGTACGTGTCACAAATACACCTGATGTCCTGTCAGCCGAAACCGCAGATACAGGTATGGCGCTCTTGCTTGCGACGGCGAAGCGTTTGGCCGAGGGCGATATGTATATCCGCGTTGGCAAATGGCTGAATGGTGATATGCCGCTTGGCACGTCTTTAACGGGAAAGACCGTTGGTATTGTGGGGTTAGGGGGCATTGGTGCGAAGGTCGCGAAGCGCTGTGAAGCCTTTGAAATGAACGTTGTTTATTACGGTCCGCGTGAAAAACCCGATTATTCTTACGATTATTATGCCGATATCGTTGAAATGGCGGAAAAATGCGATTTTTTGATTCTGACGTGCCCTGGGGGCGAGGCAACAGCGAATCTGGTGGATGCCAATGTGCTTGATGCGCTTGGGCCAAGGGGGATTTTGATCAATATTGCACGCGGGAGTGTGGTGGATCAGCCCGCTTTAATTGCCGCCTTACAAAATAGAAGCATTGCGGCGGCTGGATTAGATGTGTTTCAGAACGAGCCGCATCTGCCGCAAGAATTTATTTCTATGGACAATGTGGTTCTTTTGCCGCATATAGGCTCCGCTACGGTGGAAACACGCTCTGCCATGGGGCAATTGGTGATTGACAATATTGTGGCTTATTTTGATGATAAACCGCTTTTAACCGAAGTTAAAGTATACTAAAAACGTCATTGCAGGATTTATTCCTGCAATCTTTTAGATTACAAGGACAAGCCGTGTAATGACGGATAAAGAAGTAATATTTAGGATTAAGAAAATGAGATATCTATTTGTTTTAATTGCATTAATGATTGCTACACCTGTGCAGGCAGCGACCTGTTATTCGGCAAAAGAGGCCGAAGCAGAGCAAGCCATTCGTATTCACAGTGAATTGATGGTGATTGGCCTGAATTGTCAGCATATGACCCCTAAAGGGTGGAAGAATTTTTATCAAGAATATCGTGAGATTACAGCGCGTCATCAACCGCTTATTACGCAGTATGAAAATACCCTTATCAGCTATAATTCACGTAATGGTTCAGGTAATGGGGAGCGTAAAATGCATGATATGCGTACCGCGTTTGCCAATAAAACCTCAACAGATGCCGCAAAAATGCGCCCTGACGTGTTTTGCGCCACTTTCGCCCCCAGAATTCCCAAAGTCGCCAAAATGAGCACTTCAGAATTCCAACAATGGGCGGCATCAACAGCGCAGACACAGCGTTTAAATCACCCAATTTGTAATTAAATACTTATTGACCTGAGGGAGCAGGCGCATGATCTGCTTTTGATAGCTTTAATTTAAGTCTATGCGAGTCGTCTTGTGGGTTTTCTGATGAAACCAAACTTGCTTTTTGGCCCAAATAACTCATAATTGCTCCTGTAGCGGTAGTGGCTACAATTTCTGGAGGTGCGCCACCAACCATTGTAATGGGGGTAAATACTGCTAATGCTGTTGTTGCAATTTTCCAAGGGTTTCTTAGGCCAATCTTGTTTTGAGCCTCTACAACTTCAATGCTTTCAACTTTTATGCCTTTTTCGGCAAGCTTTCTCTCAAATGCTTGGAAATCGGGGTTGTTACTGATAACGCGACTATCCAATCCTTTAATATTTTGAAGCGGAAAAGCCCATCTTTGTAATAATGCGCCTGTGTATTGCTTGAAATCACTAGCATCTGCGTCTCTACCGTCTAGTGGGATTGTTAAAGTTTGATCATCGCTTTCTATTGCAGATTTTATAGCCTTAGTGCTTGTTTTAGAAGAACGTCTAAAAGCATAAGCCAGATACCTATTTTGATTATCTATTAGCCTTTCAGATCGCGCGCGTTCAGCTCTTCTTTCGTATTCTCTATTTAGACTAGCTACAGCTTTTTCTTCTTCAGTAAGAGGTTTTTGCCAAGACATATTTTACTCCTGTTTAATAATACAAAGCTCACCATAAAGTTTATTGAAGTTATGTCAATGTTGCTGTGCTCTGGATAACATTCTTTGAAAACTTTGTAATTATGCGACTCCGTTTATGATTTAAAAGTAATTTTGTTATAAAAAAAGGGGATGTACCAAAATGGCTGAATCAATGATTTCGAGGATGTGCGAGCAAGCGCCGATGGATGTTTGTATCGATCGGGCGATTGAGCCAATTGCGCAGAGCGTGGGCGATTTTATCTTTTATGCGCACAACTTTAATATCTTTGGCAATGTGGTTGAGGTGCCGTTGATCTTAATGTGGTTGGCGGCGGCGTCTTTGTTTTTGACCTTTTATTTTGGCTTTATCAATTTGCGGTTTTTTAAGCATTCCATTGATTTGGTGCGGGGTAAGTTTGATAAGAAATCTGATAAAGGTGAGATTAGCCGTTTTAAAGCGCTTGCGACGTCTTTATCTGGCACGGTTGGCTTAGGGAATATTGCAGGGGTTGCGGTGGCTGTGTCTGCCGGTGGACCGGGCGCCGTGTTTTGGATGGCCATGATGGGTTTGTTTGGGATGAGTGCAAAGTTTGCCGAGGCTGCTCTTGGTGTGAAATATCGTGTGAACCCTGATCCGAATAACAAAGAACATTTTGCGGGTGGGCCGATGTATTACCTGCAAGAGGCTTTTGCGCGTCATAAGCAGGCGCGTTTTGGGAAATTTTTGGCGTTTGTGTTTGCGTTTTGTTGTATTGGCGGGGCGATTGGCGCGGGGAATATGTTCCAAGCCAATCAGGCGTTTCAACAGGCGGTGAATATTACGGGCGGTGAAGCAGGCTTTATGGCCGATAAAGGGTGGCTATTTGGCTTGGTTTTGGCATTTTTGGTTGGGATTGTCATTATTGGCGGTTTGAAATCCATTGCCGCCGTGGCGTCACGCATTGTGCCGTTGATGGGGATTATTTATTTAACGGCTGGTTTCACGGTCATTGCGATGAATTATGAGGCCATTCCACAAGGATTTGTGACGATTTTCCAAATGGCGCTATTACCTGAGGCTGGAATTGGGGCAGTTTTAGGAGCCTTATTGATTGGGGTGCAGCGCGCGGCCTTTTCAAATGAAGCTGGGATTGGGTCTGCGGCGATTGTGCATTCTACGGCCAAAACGAAAGATCACGTTTCCCAAGGGTTTGTAGGCATGTTGGGACCATTTATTGATACCATCGTGATTTGTATGGTGACCGCGCTTGTGATTGTTATTTCGGGCGCGTATGAGGGCAGTGCAGATATGGAAGGGGTGTCTTTGACGTCCCGTGCCTTTGAAAGTGCTATCCCTTGGTTCCCGTATGTGTTGGCATTAACGGTGTTGTTATTTGCTTATTCAACCATGATTACTTGGTTTTACTATGGTCTTAGATGTCTGACTTTTATGACGGGAGAAAAGCCAGCCGTTGAGATGTTCTATAAGCTCGCCTTTTGTGGGTTTGTGGTGATTGGATCATCTGCGGCATTGGATAATATTATTCTGTTTTCAGATAGCATGTTGTTCGCCATGGCGATCCCCAACGTGATTGGATTGTATCTGTTGGCTCCAGAGTTAAGAAAAGATATTAAGAAATACGTGCAAGCCCTTAAAAATTAATAATAAATCTAGTTTTTAAGTTTTTACTAAAAGCATAAAGTTAAATTTAGTGATTTTTCTTTCCACAGGGCAAGGCCTATAAAGCGCAGCGCTTTTGAGGTTGCGCTGTGCATAAGTGGATAAAGTTTTTAACGATTCGTTGCAGAGATTCGGTGAGCGTGGCTTTATAAGGGCTTCAAATTACATGAAATTTATAAAAGTTGGGGCTAAATCCATGGGCGAACTCTCTGCGCGTAAACTCTCTGTTATTTCTGTTGATCCGGATGCGAAATCTAAAAAGCTAGATGAGACGCTCGAAAAACTTTCTGCGATCCGTAAGGAGCAAGAGGGAGCGACAAAAGCACCGATGCCGTCCGTGAGTGCGAAACGTGTTCAAGCCGATGATGTGAAGGTTGAGAAAACAGAAGTTGAAGAACAAACCAATACACATCAAGAAGCCGAGGTTCAAAAAACGGGATCGAGTTTGAAATCTTTACGTGTGACATCGGTGCAATCTGCTGAATCGTCATCTTCGTTTCATAAAGCTGAAAAGGAAGAGTCTAAAGCTCAAAAACCTAAAGAAACAATTCCAAGCAAAAAGCCTGTTTTGAATGAAATGTTTGAAGGCGATGCGGCGAATGAACCAGTTCTCATGCTTTCTCCACGTAATGCGATGCCGAAAATGCGTAGCGTTAAATATAAGATTGTGAGTGCGATTGGTTTTGTGGCGACCGTGGGATGGTTCGGCTTAAGTGCAATGTATATCCAAGGGAATATGGGCTTTGCAGAGCTTTTTGCACAACAACCACATATTCTAGGCGGCTTTTTGGCAGGAATTTTGGCGCCGATTGCGATGCTTTGGATGATTTTGGCGCATATTCAGCGTGGATCAGATATCAATATGTACGCGGATGCATTGCGCGGCGAGCTTCAGGCGATGATTTTCCCATCTGAAGATCGTAAGCAGATTATTAACAAAGATATTGAAGCGTTATGTGAGCAAGCGGCTGAATTATCGACATCTTCTCAAACTGTCCTCAATTCTATCCACAGAGCACGCGTAGGGCTTCGTAATGAAATTCGTGATTTTTCTGGTTTGTCCAAGAAAACAGAATTTCATATTGATCGTTTGGCAGATTCATTATCAGAGCGTTCACAACGTTTGATTGATTTGACCAATCAAATTGAAAGCCGAACAACGGCCTTGGATGCCAAATCGCTTTCTGGCGCGAAGGCGTGGGATGATGCGGCGATTTCTATTTTATCGCGCGCCGAAGAAATTGAAGGCGCGCTCAAGAAAGGCGCCTTGCAGATTGTGGCAGCGGCAAATGAAGCTGACACGATGACAAAG
Organism: uncultured Micavibrio sp.; assembly: GCA_964351905.1. Classification (GTDB taxonomy): domain Bacteria; phylum Pseudomonadota; class Alphaproteobacteria; order Micavibrionales; family Micavibrionaceae. Next base: position 30,835 of record CAYGPG010000017.1, on the reverse strand, counting down.
AGCATTAATGATAAATTCACCGGAAGTTTTGAAACGCTTAAGGCTAGCGTTGAATCCGTTAAAGAAATGACGGGCGGCACGGTTGAAGCCATTAAACAAGCGAGCAAAACGATTGAAGATAACCGTGACGCGCTTGGTGATGGGGCGAAGATGTTGGCGGAGAAGGCTGATGAAATTACCGATACGCTCAATGGAAGTGTTTCAACCATGCAAGATTCTATTGAATCGCTTGTTGGTCGAAGTGACGGTATTGAAACACGTTTAAGCGAGCGCGTTGAATCCTTGAGCAATATGATGGGCCAAATGGATGGCAAGATTAAAGAAATTGAGGAGAAGGGCACAGAAGCGTCTGATAAGCTCTCCGAAGCTATGGTCTCCGCCATTTCAGGGGCGGATAATATTGGATCAGCTGTGCGCCGTGCGATTGATAGCCTGTCACGATCAACGGAGGAGTCTAAGACTGTCATCGAAGAATTGATGAGCAAAACGGACAACAAAATAAGCGATCTTCATTCTATTGGATCAGAAACATCTAAGAAAATTGAAGCCGTTCTGTCGTTGGTGGATCAAAGCCGTGATAAGATGGAAGAGTCATCGAATGTTGTGAATATTCAGGTTGAAAAACTTTCTGCTGCTGTGAAATCACAAGCCGCAGAAATTGAGCGTGTGCAGGATAATTTGCATGAGCGTATTGAGAGTATGCAATTGAGCATGAGCCAGCCGCTTGAAGCGATGAGTCGTGCCGTTGAAAAAGCAGATGAAAAGCATCAGCAAATTGAAAATACTCTATCGAGCCGCATAAGTGAGTTAAATCTGGCTTCTGATAAGGCGCTTGAGAATGGAAATACTATCCGTGATAATTTACGGGTTCAGGCACAAGAAATCTCTACGTTATCAGGTCAGTTGGCAGGGCATTCGAAGAGCATCGAAAACATGATGAAATCTCAAGCCGAGAACTTATCAGAGAATGCGGGACTATCCATTGAGCGTCTGGAAGAAGTTGTTCAGTCTATGCGATCGCAGTCAGAAAAAATTGAAAATATGACGTCGGAAGCAGAAGCCAAGATTTCAAAACTGAAAGAAGGTATTTCATCTGACAGTGCTTCCATTCACCATGACAGCGCTCAAGTTATTGATGAGCTTAAGAATCTGGATGAGGTCGTTGGACAGAAAGTGAAGAACTTGATTGCTCAATCTAAAGAGGCAGGGCGTTCGTTTGCCGAAATGACATCTAGTTTTGTGGATTCTGCCGAGGCGATAGATCCTATTTACAAAAACGCGATTGAGAAAATTGAAATCACGAAAGAGCGTTTTGATAATATGTCTTCAGGATTTGAAGAGAATACGCAGAGCAATTTGGATAAATTGAAATCTATGGGCATTTTATTTGATGAGCGTTTGCAAACACTGACGAGCTCTGCGCAGGATGCGTCGCAAATTTTGGATCAATCTAGCGAAAACCTCAGCAGTAAGGTTTCAAATATTGAAAGCGCGACCAAAGCAGCAGGTGATCGTCTGCATGATATGGAGCAAATGTTCAAAAATCAGGCATCGAACATTCACTTAACAACCGATCAGGCGTTAATCAAAATTGAAACTATTCAAAAAGCACTTAATGAGCAGTTCTTGGATCTTTCTTCTACAGTTGGTGAATCTGTCGCGCAAATTGAAAGCGTTGGGGCGCAATATGCGAAACAAGCCGAGCAGATTAGATTAACGTCTGATGATGCGTTGGATCGTTTTGATCAGGCGAGTGCATCGGCGGATAATCAGGCGAAAAAGTTGAAAGCATTAGCACAAGAATCGACAGATCAAATGAAAGAGATTGTGTTGACAGTTCAACGTGAAGCAAATGCCTTGATGGATACGTCGGCGAAGACCTTTACTGAAATGAAGAAAACGAGCGATGGATTTGCGTTGCGTGCCAAAGAAGTTGAAGCGCAAATGAAGCAGTCGCTTAAAACCACGCATGAATATGGTGAGAACCTCGACAAGCAATCTGAGAAGATGGCGGAGAATTCTCATAAAAATGCTGATCAGATTGCCAATGCTGTGGCCAAGCTGGCCGGTAAGATGTTGGAGGTCAATAAGGCCGCCGATATGGTGAGCGACAAGATTGATGTCTCACGGAGCAAATTGGCGACAGAGACAGATCATTTGGCAGACGTGTCTATTAAGGCGGCACGCGTGGTTGAGGAGTCAGCGCAGAGTTACCTGCGTCAGTCCAATGCGTTGTCTCAAGCAACAGAAGAGGCGGCCAAACAGGCGGAAAAAATCCGTACCAGCGATGCCAGAACGCAGCGTGAGAGTTTCTTAAATTCAACTAAGTTTGTGCTTGAGAGCCTGCATTCGCTGTCTGTTGACCTGACCCGCATGGTGGATGGTGATATTCGTGAGAAAACATGGAAGTCTTATCAAAATGGTGATGTGGCGGCGTTTACGAAGTATTTGATCTCTATGAAGGATAAATTCCCATATGGCAAAATGCGTGATAAATATGCGGCCGATAATGAGTTCCGCACCTATATTAACCGCTTTATTCGTCAGTTTGAAGACGTGTATGAGCAAGCCATCAGAAACGATCACGGTGGGTTATTGGCGAATGTTTTTGCCTCCAGCACAATTTCAGAGCTTTATGAGGTTTTATGCGATATCGCGGAGCGTAAAACGATTATGAAACAATCCCAAGGACGTGTTGCATAAAGTCATCATAAATATGATTGATCGTTATTGATTGATTAACGCTTTAACTGCATAATACACATAAATATAAAGGCGGCGCATTCGTGTGCCCCTTTTGGTGTGTAATTAATTAAGGTTTTAAAATCACATGGCAAAGACTAAATTCTGTGCCGGAATTTCAGATATATCAGACAGCTATATGGGCTGTATCATTGATGATTGGGGCGTTCTTCATGATGGAGAGGACGTGTTTCCGGGTACAGTCGATTGCCTAAAAGAATTAAAAGAGCGTAAAAAACACGTCATTATCCTGACCAATGACCGCAAAAGCACCGATGAGAAAAAAGCCCAATTAAAGAAGATGGGGATTGGCCCAAGTCTTTATAATGAAATTGTTACGCCTTTGACGGTCATCCGCGAGGGGTTAGAGACGCAAAAAGGCGGTGTTTTTAAGAATATAGGTAAAAATGCCTATGTTATTACCCGTCGCGGCGATTTGTCTATGCTGGACGGGACAGGCGTTGAAGCGGTTGAGGATATAGAGGAGGCGGATTTTGTTCTTCTTTTGGGGATGGATTATCCACTTAAAACCTTAGAGCATTATGATCCTGTTATTCGTCGTGCGATTCAACGCCGCCTCAAAGCTGTATGTGCAAACCAAGATAGTAAGGGGCTTATTGGGACTAATTTCTTGCTAGGCCCTGGCTTGTTGGCGCGTCGTTATCAAGATGCAGGTGGTATTGTGCATCACATTGGTAAGCCACATGATTTAATTTTCAAATATTGTATTGAAAAATTTAGAGAAAAAGAGATTTATCCCTCCCACATCGTCATGTTGGGAGATACGATGGCGCATGATGTGTTGGGCGCGGCATCGGTGAGTATTGATACTTGTTTGTTCAAATCAGGGCTTCATGCGGCTAATTTCATGCATTGTACGACTTTAAAAGAAGTTGATAACACATTGAAAAACTTGATTATTCAGTATAACAACACGATGCCAAATTATTTGGTAGACGAATTACGATGGGGGAATGCGCTACCCGATCGTAAGCATAAAAAGCGTAAACAACCGTCGAGTTAGTTTATTTGGGTGCTAAGTCACACCTTAAATCTGGGGTCAAAATTAGACAGGGTAATGTTTTAAATCCTTTGGAGGCACCTTCAAAATTAGAACTCATAGATAATATTTTTGCAATAGCACCATCTTTTCTGATTTCTTTTTTACTTCTTTCAACAATAGTGCGTATAGGTTTATCCAAGTTTGAATTAACAATATCTTGGCATAGAGAATCGCTTACTGCTAACTTATCAAGAGCTTGCACATTACGACCAAGAAAGAAGCGTGTAGCATATTCAATCGGCGTTCTTTTAATCTTAGCGTCAATTTTTTCAAATAATTCAGCAGAAGAATGTGTGGCTGCCATCGCACCTTTTTTAACTGCATACATACATAATTGAGATGCGGCAAGGGCAGTACCAATCGTGAGTGTTAGAATACGCAAAGGGATGGCATATTCTACACCTATGCGTTCTATGGACATGTTTATGTTTCTAAACCCTGAAGCCATTACCACTCCCGCTACAGCCGCGCTAATGAGGTGTTTGTTAGGAGATGTTATGTTTATAATTGCTTGATATGAATCGTGGTCTTTTTCATATATTTTTTTCTTAGATTCATCAGGTTCATTTTCGATTCTTTTGGCTATAGTTTTAAAATGCTCTCTTAAAGAATCTTCATATCTATCGTTTTCGATTTTCCATCCACTCAATATTTTGACTGGTGTTTTACTAGACACTTGTAAAAAAGTTTTAAGGAATTTGTTTGTGCTACCGTCTTCGACTTTGCGTCTGGCATAAAAATCAAAATGCATAGCGCAGCGCAAAAGGCCTGCCACTCCTCCAATATATCCGCCTATAATAGAAATACGTCCGAATATTTTAGCAAATTCATAACCAAAAGAAACTGCAATTCCCCCCCCCAAAAGACTGGTAAGTACTTTAAAAAAAGCATCTTGTCCGCGCTTAACTTTTTCACGTTTCTGACGTTTTTTATCTTTGTTGAATGGCCACATGATGGTCGTTATATGGTAAATTATATTTTATGTCAATAATAATTCTTATGTTTTACTATTATGCTTCAATAGCATAGGGTAATTTAAGGTTTAATTATTTGTAAAAAATAAATGTCTCAACATCTGAATATTACCCCAAAGACGGTTAGTTTGGTCAAGCGCCTTATAGGAAACTATTTAAAGCCTCATTTGAGCACTTTGCTTCTTGCGCTGTGTTTTATGATCATCGCCGCAGGAATGACAGCGGCCTTTGCCACTATTATTGAGCCGATTATCGACAAGGTGCTTGTGAATGGTGAAACCTCTAGAATTTGGGGGTTGGGATTTGGAATTTTCTTGATTTTCTTTATTCGTGGTGCGGCAAGCTATATGGATGCCATATTAATGAACCGCGTTGGACAGTTTGTGGTGGCGCGTATTCAAACAGAAATGTTCGCGCATTTTCTGCAATTGGATTTGAAATTCTTTCACGAAAACCCGAGCGGCCAGCTTATTTCACGTGTGGTGAATGATGTTGAGGTATTGCGGGGTGCTATCACGAATGCGCTTACGGGGATTGGTAAGAATGTGATTACGCTTGTTCTTCTTATCGGTGTGATGTTTTATCAAGATTGGGTCTTAGCGATTGCGGCCTTTACTATTTTCCCATTGGCGGCAATTTTTGTTATTTGGATTGGAAAACGCCTGCGTAAGATGTCAGGTGCTATTCAATCAGGTTTAGCGGATCTTTCAGATAAGCTTTCTCAAATCTTTCAAGGTGTACGTCTTGTTAAAGCATATGGGATGGAAGGGCATGAAGAAAAAGCGGCAGACAAAGCCATTTATTCGTTACGCCGACTGATGATTAAGTCTGCTAATATTGCCAACCTTTCCACGCCAGTGAATGAGACCCTTGTTGGGTTTGTTGTGTTCGGCATTATTGTTTATGGCGGTTATCAGGTGGCGGCAGGGGAGTCGACGGCGGGGCAGTTGCTTTCTTTTATAACTGCATTTTCGTTGGCGTATGAGCCGATGAAGAAATTGGCGAAGCTCAATAACCAACTTCAAATGGGTCTGGGCGCGGCGGAGCGTGTCTTTGACATGATTGACCGTGAAGTAGTGGTGAAGGATAGAGAGGGCGCCGAAGATGTTGTTTTTGATAAGCCTGAAATAAAACTCAATAATGTTGAATTTCGTTATGAAGATGAGGAGCGGCGCGCGTTAAAAGGGGTGGATATCACCATTCCTGCGGGTATGGTAACGGCGCTCGTTGGGCGTTCGGGCAGTGGTAAGACGACTATTATGAACCTTATTCCGCGTTTCTTTGACCCCACAAAAGGGGCTGTGTTTATTCAGGGTAAAGACGTGCGTGACATTACAAAGGTGAGTTTGCGTAAGAATATTGCGCTTGTGTCGCAAGATATTACGATTTTCGACGATACGGTTTGGGCGAATATTGGGTACGGTAAAGAGGGCGCATTCCAAGATGAAATTATAAAAGCCGCCATTGCCGCCGAAGCCGATGAATTTATCCGCGCGCTTCCCAATGGGTATGATACAAAGCTGGGAGAGGATGGTGTCAGTCTTTCAGGGGGGCAGAGGCAACGTATTTCTATTGCGCGCGCGATCTTGCGTAACGCGCAGATATTATTGTTAGATGAGGCGACTTCAGCGTTAGATAATGAAGCAGAGCGCGCCATTCAAAATACTTTAAGTGAAATTCAAAAGGGGCGCACGACCCTTGTGATTGCACACCGATTGTCAACAATCAAATCCGCAGACCAGATTTTAGTGTTGGATCATGGACGAATTGTGGAACAGGGAAAGCATGAGAGCTTAATTGAGTTGAATGGTATATATGCCGATATGTATAACGCGGGCATTGATAGCCCAGATTAACTTTTCTTAAAATTTTTTTTAAAAAGCATTGCATCCGATAATGATGGGCGTATAGTGCCGCCAAATTTATAACAAATTTGGAGCCTTCATATGACTTTTCCCTGCACAAACGCAATGGTTAGCAATGTCACTACAATCAAGCCAAACACCAGTGTTAAAGAAGCGTTAGATATCTTTAAAGAAAAATCCATTCGTAATGTTCCTGTCGTGGACGACAATGGCATTTTTGTTGGCTTGTTTGGACTTCAGCAAGTTTTACTTAATCTATTGCCAAAGGCCGCTATTATGGAAGATGGTTTGAAAAGCTTGAGTTTTGTTCATGATGCGGCGCCTGGTATTGCGAAACGTCTTAGAAAAATTGAAAGCGTTGAAGTTTCTGAATTTATGAATAAAGACGCCCACTCTGTAGAATGCGATACATCAACAATTGAAGCGTTGCGTGTGATGGCGCGTCATGGCTCTCCCGTTGTTGTGACAGAAGAAGATTCTAAGAAATTTATGGGAATTATCTCTCGTAAAACGTTATTAGACGATCTTTACGCTCTGTTAGAAGAAATTGAAAAAGGCGCCGAAGGCGACGAAGATTAATAAAAAAATATAAAAATTAGAGGGTTTAAATTATGGTTGCAAAAGAACAAGCAGGTCACGCAATGGCACATATGCCACAAGTTATCATGGGATGGGACCCGATGATTGTTTCAACGGTTATTTTATGTATCGCCTATGCGTTTATTATTTCGGAGCGTATCAACCGTGCTGTTGTGGCTCTTTTAGGCGCGGGCGCGATGATTATTCTTGGGGTATTGAACCAAGAATTGGCGGTTGAGGGAATCGATTTTAATACGATCTTCTTGCTAATAGGGATGATGGTGATTGTTGGGATTATGAAGGATTCTGGGGTCTTTCAATATGTTGCGATTTTATCGGCCAAATCGGTGAGGGGTAATCCGCGAGCGTTACTCGCTGTTCTATCGGTTATTACGGCTGTTTTCTCTGCTTTGTTAGACAACGTCACCACGGTGATGTTGATTGTGCCGATCACGTTGCTTTTGACGGAGCAGTTAAAGCTTAATCCTTATATCTTTTTGGTTGCGCAAATTTTTGCGTCGAACATTGGCGGTATGGCGACATTGATTGGTGATCCACCAAACATTTTGATTGGTTCTGCCGTTGGTTTTAGCTTCATGGACTTTATTGAGAATACAGCACCAATTTCTGCCATTTTGATGGTTGTGATGATTGGGTTCTTTGACCTTGTTTGGGGTCGTAAGATGACGACAACTTTGAAGGCAAAAGCGCATTTGTTGCGTTATAAGCCAGAAGAAGCCTTGACGGACAAGCCACTTTTGATGAAGTCATTGTTTGTTTTAGGTTTGGTGATTTTTGGTTTTGTCGTGGGCCATGGTCAAGGGATTGAACCTGGTACAACAGCCTTAACAGGAGCGGCCTTATTAATGCTTTTGACGATTTATAAATTTGATGCTGAAAAGCAAACACATAAAGTACATGCTGCACTTGGCCAGGTGGAGTGGGAAACGATTTTCTTCTTCATGGGGCTTTTCATGCTTGTTTATGGTGTGGAACACGCAGGTGTTTTATCGATGTTAGGTCAAAAACTTCTTGATCTTACGGGCGGTGATTTGGCATTGACGGGGATTATTGTTCTTTGGGCCTCTGCTATTTTCTCTGCTGTGGTCGATAATATCCCGTTCGTGGCAACAATGATCCCGTTGATTGAATCAACAGCCGATAGCTTTGGTGGCCCAGCCGCAATTATGCCACTATGGTGGTGTCTGGCATTGGGTGCTTGCTTGGGTGGTAATGGCTCAATCATCGCGGCAAGTGCGAATGTGATGGTGGCGAGTTACGCGGAGCGCGCAGGGCATAGAATCGCGTTTGTGAAGTTCTTGAAATTGGCCTTCCCAATGATGATTGCAACGGTTGCGATCACACATATTTATGTTCAATACAAGTATTTTGGTGGATGGTAAGATTACTTCCATTTTTGTTACTTTTACTCTTCACGCCCTTAACGGCGTGTGGGGACTCTGACGGGCGTCAATTACCTGTTCAAGATGTCGTGATTGAAACCCAAGCGGGTGATAAGCATAAATTTATAACAGAGTTGGCCTTAACGCCGGATGAGATGTCCGTTGGTCTCATGTTTCGTAAAGACATGAAAGATGACCATGGGATGCTGTTTTATTTTGGTGCGGAACGGGAAGCACGGTTTTGGATGAAGAATACGTTCATTCCACTCGATATGCTTTTTATAAAATCTGACGGTACGATTTTTTATATTCATGAAAATGCTCAACCGCATGATTTAAACAGTATTGCTCCAGATGGTTTGGCGAGTGCTGTTTTAGAAATTAATGCAGGTTTGAGTAAAGAATTAGGCATTAAGGTAGGCGATAAAGTTCAACATACGCTTTTTCAAGCAAAATAACGGGTTTTGCTGAAATAGCGCTTGCGATTTATGAGTGCTTAAGTTAAAAAACTCACACAATGATCGGAGTGTAGCGCAGCCTGGTAGCGCGCCTGCTTTGGGAGCAGGATGTCGGGAGTTCGAATCTCTCCACTCCGACCATTTTAGCTTTACAGCAATAGGAGCTTTATTTGAGTGCTCAAGACTTAAATCAAAAAGACCAATGGCAAGAATGGGCCATTGCGGCACAAGGTGGCGATAAACGCTGTTATTCAAAACTGCTTGGTGAATTACACCCTTATATCAGAAATGTTATTATCAAAAGCCTATCCAATCAGGATGCTGCCGAAGATATCGCACAAGAAGTGCTTATTTCTGTTCATAAATCACTGAGTTCTTATCAGCCAGATAAGCCCTTTAAGCCTTGGCTTATGGCGATTGTTAATTTTAGGCGTACGGATTATCTGCGTAAATATTACGCCCAACGCGACGATAAAAAAGCAACGACAGACGATAATCCAGAATTTTTAGAAGCAAATGTAACTAATCCTACCAATATAGGCGAATTGAAAGATATAGAGGCGGCATTGGAAACATTGCCGAAGCAACAGCGTGAGATTTTTCAAATGATTAAAATCCAAGGGTACACGGCCCAGGAAGTTGCTAATCAGCTTGATATGAATGAAAGCGCGGTTAAAGTTTCGGCTCACCGTACTATGAAGAAGTTACAAGGATTATTAAAGTGAGCAAGAAACCAGAAATAGAAAATACAGATGATTTAATCAATAAACTCTGCGGAGATTTAGTAGCGAAGGCGCCACGCTGCCCTTATCGCAGTATCTCTGTATGGTTGATACTCTCTATCTCATACATCATTAGTGTGGTTATTTACTCTGGTGTCACAATTGATCTTACAAGCTATCTCACCAGAGCTTCTTTCTTATTCGAAATGACGATGGCAATCGCTATTCTAATAGTGGCGGCGTTGGCCTCCTCTTGGCTTAGTTTTCCTGATTCTATTCAGCGCGATTGGATGAAAATCATAGCCACAACTCTCTTTGGTAGTTTCCTTGTTTGGATTATTGCGAATGGAATTGAAGAGGGCATGAGAGAAGGGATGGACATTGGTTCTAATTTCTTTCTAGCGAGCTGTTCACGTGGACTGGCGGTTGAATTTATCCCCTTTGTTGCATTGATTTATTTGGGCGCGAAAGGGCATACCACACAACCATATTGGTCCATGGCGATGAATATCATGGCTGTTTCATCATTGGGTTGGATTGGTCTGCGCCTGACATGCTCCATGTATGACAGCATGACGTATGGTTTCATTCATTATTTGCTTCCATTTGCGATTTTAGGCGCAGGGATTGGGTTCTTCTCCCGTAAAATCTTTAAGTGGTAGCGAATATCCTGGTGACAAACCCAGAAGCTCGCTTATAATCGTGCGCATGAAAGTTCAAATTTATAAACCATCCAAAAGCACAATGCAATCTGCACGTGGCAAAACCAAGCATTGGGTATTGGAATATGAAATAACATCTAAACGCACGCCAGAGCCACTCATGGGCTGGGTTTCGTCGGAAGATACACTCAACCAAGTCAAGCTTCAGTTTGAAACCAAAGAAGACGCTATTTCTTATGCCGAGAATAAAGGGTGGGACTATAGCGTTGCTATCTCGCGAGATCGTAAGATCAGACCCCGCAATTATATGGATAATTTTAAGCATGTGCCTTCCGAAGATGGGCGGTAATTAGCGGTATGATTTTGTTAAGAATTTTTGTATAAAGTTTTTAACATGAGGGTCCCTTAGCTCAACTGGATAGAGCACCTGCCTTCTAAGCAGGGGGTTGCAGGTTCGATTCCTGCAGGGATCGCCATTTTTTCAATGATATAGCTAGAATTTTGAGTGTTTGAAAACAGCAGAAAAATGGGCATGGGATACTCACACTAAAGCTTGCATGAAAGGATACATTGTTCAAACGGTAATGTTAAAAAAACCGACGCCAAGATTTAAGAGCAAATACAGAAAGTATAATTCGGCAAAGTTAATATTTCACCTATATGGTATCAAAGCAGAAAATTATGTTTGATTTGATAGATCGCCATATTAAAGATATCTTACCTTTAAAGAAAAGTCATAATCGGTTATCTATATGATATGAATAGTTTAAACGAGCATACAATTCTTGTAACTGGTGGCGCGGGTTTTATAGGGTCTGCTGTAATCAGGCACCTTATTGCAACTACGAATTACAAAATAATAAATTATGACAAGTTAACATATGCTGGTAATTTGGATAATTTACAATCTGTTTCAAATATATCCCGTTATATTTTTGAGCGGGGCGATATTTGCGATTTAGAAAAATTTAAGTTAGTTCTTAATCAATATCAGCCTGACTTCATAATGCATTTGGCTGCAGAATCTCATGTTGATCGTTCTATAGAAAATCCTAATAATTTTATTACTACTAATATAGTTGGAACATATAATGTCTTAATGGCTACAACAAAATACTATGAATCTTTAAGTAATGAAAAACAGAGCAGGTTTCGTTTTCATCATATATCTACAGATGAAGTTTACGGTGACTTAAAAGAAGGCTGTCCTGCCTTTAATGAAAATAATGCGTATGATCCAAGCTCACCATATTCAGCGAGCAAAGCATCTTCGGATCATTTAGTGCGAGCATGGCATAGAACATATGGGCTACCTGTAATTGTAACAAATTGCTCAAATAATTATGGACCATTTCATTTTCCCGAAAAATTTATTCCTCACATGATATTAAATGGGTTAGAAGGAAAAAATCTCCCTATATATGGTGATGGTAAGCAAATTAGAGATTGGCTTTATGTTGAAGATCACGCAAAGGCACTCAGCCTTGTATTAAAAAAAGGAAAAATTGGTGAAACTTACAATATTGGCGGCTCTAATGAGGTTAGTAATATAGAAGTAGTTACAAAAATTTGCCTTTTATTAGATGAAATGATGCCAAAGAAAAATCCTTACTCTGATTTAATCAAATTTGTTGATGATAGACTGGGGCACGATCGTCGATATGCTATTGATAACTCAAAAATAACAAATGATTTAGGATGGCGGCCTGAGGAAACATTTGAAACAGGTTTAAGAAAAACCGTCCAATGGTATTTGGATAATGAAGTATGGTGGAAAAATATTCTAAATGGAAATTATGCCCTTGATAGATTAGGATCAGGTGCATGAGTAAAAATAGAAAAGGAATAGTGCTTGCTGGTGGCAATGGTTCGCGACTTTATCCCATCACTAATGGAATATCAAAGCAGCTTTTGCCTGTTTATGATAAACCAATGATTTATTATTCAATTTCAGTCTTAATGTTGGCAAATATTCAAGATATTCTTATTATTACCAATCTGGAATATATTAACAGTTATAAGCGCCTTTTAGGCGATGGATCAAAATTTGGTGTTCGCTTTACCTATAAAGAACAGCCGTCACCCGATGGATTGGCGCAAGCTTTTATCTTAGGTGAAGAATTTATTGATGGCGATGATGTCTGCCTTGTTTTAGGGGATAATATTTTTTATGGCCCTGGTCTAAGACCGCAATTAAAAATGGCGAGGGACAAACAAAAAGGAGCGACAATTTTTGGATATCCTGTCATTGACCCAGAACGATTTGGCGTTGCCGAATTTGATGCACAAAAAAATGTCATTGGCATCGAAGAAAAACCAAAGAATCCCAAATCACGTTATGCAGTAACGGGACTTTATTTTTATGATAATGACGTGATTAATATTGCAAAATCAATTAAGCCATCGGCGCGAGGGGAATTGGAGATCACTTCAATAAATCAAGCGTATTTAAATCGTGGAGATATTAATATTGAAATATTAGGGCGAGGTTTTGCTTGGCTTGACACTGGAACACATCAAACCTTATTAGAGGCGGCGCAGTTTGTGGAAACAATCGAAAAACGCCAAGGGTACAAAATAGCCTGTTTAGAAGAAATTGCATGGCGTAACGGTTGGTTAAGCAAGGTTGAGATGAAAAGTTTAGGTCGTCAGATGAATAATGACTATGGTGATTATGTTAAAAATATCGTAGATGAAAAATTATGAGCTTTGTTCAGTTTGTAAATGTTCAAGAAATAAAAGATTCTCGCGGAGATATACAGATTTTCGAAGAATTTAAGAATGTACCCTTTGATATAAAACGTATTTATTGCCTTACCAATATGCAAGGAAAGCCAAAAGGATTTCATGCCCATAAAAATTTACAGCAAGTGGCTGTTTGTCTTTCAGGGAGTTGCACGTTTATTTTGGATAATGGACATGAAAGAGAAGAGGTTGTATTAAGTCAGCCTAATCAAGGACTTCTTATTCAATCAATGGTGTGGCGTGAGATAAAAAAATTTTCAGATGGCTGCGTTATCATGGTTTTGGCGAGCGAACATTACGATGAAGATGATTATATTCGCGATTACAATGATTTTAAAATACGAGCTCAAAAAACTGATTAATCGTAGCGCGCGCACCAAAGCCTTCTTTTTGGTCTATCAGTGCGGTATTTAATATGCGCCCTTGTTCTTCTGTTGAAATGCCAAAATCAAAATATTGAAAATCTTTGTAAGTATTATTTATTAAATAATTAAGCAAATAATCTTGTGCGCCAATTTTACGGCCTTTTTCAGACGAAGCAATATATTGTGTATGTGCAACATGGCCGTATTCATACATAACTACGCCTGAAATCAATTCCTTATCTAATGTGCAGCCAAACAGCTTTATATTACCAGGGAAGCGATCTGCTAATAAAAGCATTTCATCAGCGCTGTGTGTTGCGGTTGAATCATATTTTTCATTAAGGCGTTGGTTTAAAATATTAAAATAATCTTCATACGCATTTGTTTCTTCAATTTTAAATGCATAGTCTTTTGCCTTAGTGAGACCGGACTTTCTTCCAGAAGAAAGCGCGTAAGTATCATTGTTCATGTTAATTGTTGATGATACATCCGCACGAATAGTTTTTGCCCCGGATTGATGCAGCACATAAAGGTCTTCTTGGGCTGGTTGCTTATGATAAAAAAGAGGGATGGCTTTATAAACAAGTTTTTTAAACCCTTCGTTTTTACAATATTGTTTTAAAGCTTCTATAACGTCGATCATAATAGGGGTGCGCATTTTTTTGCCATAGATAAGCCCGCCAAATGTTAAACCCTGATGTGAATAGAGAACATTGTCTTTCAAATTCGCAGGAAGAATGGCAAGAATTTTACCTTTATCATCATAGATCATTAAAGAGTGGTCAACAAACCGATGGGCATGATATTCCATATAATTTCTATCAAAAAGAAAAAGCCCGTTTTTTGATGTTTTTACAAAATCATTCCATTGGTGAAATTTATCAGGTGTATAAAGATCAATTTTCATTATTATTCGATAATAAAATAAGTCCTGTCTGGAAGAATTTGCGAACGTACCAAACGGATTTCATTTAAAGGGAATATCTCTTTTAAGGCAGTCGTCTCACCAGGGAATTCAGGGCAGTTCAACTCATCCATTGCAATAATACTCCCTTTTGTTAAAAAAGGCTTTATGGCCACTAGACATTCATATGTTGGTTTATATAACTGCATATCAAAATAGGCGAGGGAGATAATTGTTTCTGGGTGATCTTCTAAATAAGATTTGACTGTTTTTGTTGCGTCTCCTTGCACTAATTCATATTTCTTGACGTTGGCCATGACATTTTCGTTTTGATGACATTCCATGACGTCCGTCAAATGGTCTGTATAATTATCGCCAACATCGTAATTCCCTTTGTTAACAAATTCGCTTCCACCATCTTGATTGCTTATGGAATCATATCCGCCGAATGTATCAAAACCGATAATTTTACGTGTGTAATTATAAGGCTCGTAAACGGCACGCAAAGACTCAAATAAGGCGAGGTTTGCACCCCACCAAACACCAAACTCCATTATAACCCCAGGTGTTTTTATATTAAGTTGATAAAGCTCATTAATATAAAGCATTTTTGCAATCGCTGAACTACGTGTATACAGCGGAAAATTGACCATCATATCATGCGTTGGAAGAGGTGAATTTTGATATAAATCCATCATTTTTTCACGATTATTTTGCGTTTTTTCGATAACGCGCGCCTGTTGTGGTGTTTTATTCTTTATCGCCATAATAAGTCATTCCTTTAATTATCAAGATTACCTTGAAGTTCACTGCAAATAAAGCCTGCATATCCATAATTGTTACCATTGTAAAATAAATAAGTTTTATTATTTATATTAATAATTGAGGGGTATGCTTTCATTTCGTTATCCCAATCAGTATTATTTGCAAATTTGACACCATTTTCTAACCGTTTCCAATTTTTGGCATCTTCAGAGGTTGCCAATTCTAATTGATATGGAATTGTTTCTGAACCTGCACCAAAGAACATATAATATTTACTATCTTTTATTATAACATTGGGGCGGCCAACTCTATATTCATCATTTTTAGTATCTATTATTTCTGTTCCGTTATCAGGAAAATCGATTAGGCTATTTGTTACTAAAGTACGAATATTGTAATTAGGTAATGTTTTATCCTTTCCTTGTGAAAAGGAGTTGCCAGCACCATACCATACTTGCCATTTGTTCTCTGAAATAGGCAAAATACAATGTATCGCACGAAAAAGAGGACCTTCCGGAGCTCTGTCAAAAATAGGAGTTTCTTTGTGTCGTTTAAAACTTAAACCGTCATCTTCACTAATTGCTAAGCCTGTGAATGCAATGAAGCGAACATTACGCCCTAAAAAATATCCTGCATAATAAAGGTATAATTTATTTTCGTGTTTCATTACATGACAAGGAACAACACCATTGTCATCAAACATTCCAGCTTTTCCTATGTCTAGAGAAGGGTGAATACTATAGCCAATAACATCATTAGGATTTTTGGCGCTTAAATCAACAAAACCTACACGCGAAATTCCTTTGTCATCGCGCATTCCACAAAATACACGAATTGTATTTTCATTAATTAAAATAGGGCATGGCTGCAACAGAGTATTTGTTGTCCAACTCATTTTTTTATGTGGTATGAATCTTATTTTTTCCCAAACCATTTATTATTTTACCTTACAAAATCTTGTTGCG
Organism: uncultured Micavibrio sp.; assembly: GCA_964351905.1. Lineage (GTDB taxonomy): Bacteria > Pseudomonadota > Alphaproteobacteria > Micavibrionales > Micavibrionaceae. The sequence continues at coordinate 14,623 of CAYGPG010000017.1, read as the reverse complement.
GGGACGCTCTTTTTTTCTGCTGGGTTGCCTATATAAAACCCATTTTCATCAGTGTTTTTGTTGATCACTGCCCCAAGGCCTATAAAATTATCTTTTTCTATTATAATATTATCGGCAATAGTTGCGTTAACACCCATAAAGCAATATTTCCCAATGGAGCAATACCCAGAAATAACACAATGCGATGAAATAAATGCGTGGCTTTCAATAATACTTCGGTGGCCAATATGATTGCCACTCCATAAAACTACATTATCTTTGATTTGAGTGAAGGGCTGTAATGTATTGTCTTCTAGAATAAAACAGTTTTCACCGATTTCTACGTTATGCCATATAAAGGCACGCGAGCTAACATAGCTAACGCATTTATAATTTTTCTCTTTTGCTTTTAGATAAAGAGTTTCGCGGACACGATTCAGTTGACCGCTTGATGCGCTAGCAAAAGCGTAAAAGTCAGATGGGGGGAATTTTGTCGCAACATTATCCATTGTGACAATGGGTAATCCTAAAAATTCATCTTCTTTTTTATACTCAGAATCAACGCAGAAAGCGACAACCTCATAACCGTTATAATCAGGGTCATGGGTAAAATATTCATATGCCAGATGCGCTGTTTCGCCTAAACCAAAGATGACTATTTTTCTCATTCCTTATAAATGCCATTTTTTATTATAAAATTAAAGGGTTTGTCGCTATATTACTGTTTAAACACAATATAATAAGACAAACGCATGATCCCTTTTTTAGACCTAAAAGCCTTAAATAAGCCTTATGAAGAAGCTTACAAGCGCGCTTGTAATGATGTGATTGCTAGTGGTTGGTACATTATGGGGTATGAGCTAGAGCGCTTTGAGGCTGAATATGCCAAGTTTTGTGGTGTTAAGCAATGTATTGGGGTTGCTAATGGTCTTGATGCCCTTCGTATAGTTCTGGAAGCATGGAAAGAATTGGGGCGCCTATCGGTTGGGGATGAGGTCATTGTGAGTGCGCATACTTATATCGCTAGCATATTAGCCATAACGCAGGCAGGGTTAAAACCTATATTGGTTGAGCCTGATGTTAAAAATTTCAACCTATCGCCTGCAAATTTTGAACGCGCCATTACAGATAGAACCAAAGTGGTTATTCCTGTTCATCTTTATGGTCAACTTTGTGATATGGGGGCCATTAATGCGGTTGCCCAAAAACATAATATTTTGGTTTTAGAAGATGCGGCGCAATCACATGGAGCAAGATCGCAAGGGATGAGAGCAGGGGCATATGGTGACGCTGCAGGATTTAGTTTTTATCCTGGTAAGAATTTAGGAGCGTTAGGAGATGCTGGAGCGATTACAACAAATGATGATGAGGTTGCGCGCATTGCATGCGCCATCCGTAATTACGGATCAGAAGAAAAATATGTGAATGATTATCATGGTCTCAACAGTCGTCTTGATGAAATACAAGCATCTGTTTTATCAGTCAAATTAAAAGGATTGGATAAAGATAACCAACGCCGCCGCGAGGTTGCTCAGCAATATTTAGATGGAATAAAAAATAAGTATATTACTTTACCAAATTGGGACGGATCGGATAATCATGTTTTTCATTTATTTGTGGTTCAAACAGAATATAGAGAAGCGTTACAAACATTTTTAAAAGATAGTGGCATTCATACCCTTATCCACTATCCCATTCCACCGCACCACCAAAAGGTTTATAAAGAAGAAATGAAAGGCTGTTCGTTTCCTGTAACGGAAAAACTTCATAGGGAAGTGCTGAGCTTGCCCATATCGCCTGTAACGGAAGATACGGATATAAAAACAGTTATTGATGTCTGTAATAATTTTAAGCCTTAGCTTTATTTTTCCACCGACGTTCCATTGTAATAATCATTCCACCATTAATAAATAGGGATGCCAAATAAACAGAACATGTTGCGATGATAGCGCCATTTAAACCATAAATCGGAATCAGGTAATAATTTAATGCTAAATTACCAAAGGTCATAATAACAGAAATGACTGAAACTGTTTTAAAGTAACCATTGGCAATCCATTGTGTGCTTACCAATGACGCCCAGCTTTGCCCTAAGACTGCAAATTGCAGCCCCATAAAAACAGCAATCATTGGTTGGCTTTCAGGCCCAAAGATTACAGGAAGAATTAGGGGGGCAAGAAACCATGCAAAAATAGAAGCCACAATCATAATACCGCTGATTACCATAATAATATTTCGACATTCTGGCCAGCTATCTAGAACTCCTTTTTTTGAAGTTAGGGTAAACAAAACCATTGTTGCTGTCTGTGGTAACATTAGCATTGCCAAAACTAACTGTGCACCCATCTGGTAAAAGCCTGCTTGTGTTGTTCCCAAAAAATGACTTACCATCAAAATATCAGAATACGTCACCAGAATACCGCATAAAACCGCTGGGTGAAGTTTAAGAGCATTCATTAATAATTTTTTAGTGTGCCGTTTTTGAAATGTAACTTTTTCAGGTAATTCTTTAATTAAGCTTCGAATGACGTAAAAAGAATTTATAACGCGACCAAATAGGCTTGCTAAAAAAGCGCCTAGGATATTAAAAACAAACATAAGGGGTAGAAGGGCGAGGCTTATTGTTTGTGATATAAAACCTGCTTTGTTAGACACTTGTAGGCGATCTATGCCGCTTAATAAAGATAGCCCATAAAAATCCCATATAAGAAATGGAACGATTAAAAGAGTTGTGAAGAAAAACCATTGGGGAATATTTTTACCGAAAATTACGTCATGGTTGTAAAGACTCAATCCCACTAAAATTAACCAGACAATTATCGTCATTCCGACGCAAACGGATAAAGCGCTACCCAATGTCGTGGGAAGCCAGCTATTATCTTTTATCTCGCTAGCGTGATGCAAAATTGTTTGGCCAAAACTTAAATGTGCAATACCACTGGCGAGTCTTACCCATGTCAAAGTAACAATTAAAATTCCCCTTGCTTCTGGACCAAGAATTTTAAAGGTTAACCATAAAGAGATTAGACCAGCAAAAAGCACATATATCTTAACGCTGCCAGTTTGTAAAATAAGTTTGAAATACGACCACATAATATATGCTTATCATGCCTTACTTATAAATTCTTCTATAAAGTCGCTATAGGCTTTTCCAACTTTTTGAGGGTGCAAAAAGCTAACAGTATTGCGTATGGCTTGTGGGTCCCAGTTTTTATCAATCGCCATTTCCATGGCGTATACGAATGCATTGTTATCTTTAAAAGGAACAATATAACCATTTTTGCCATCTTTACAAAAATCAACAGGGCCGGCAGATGTATCATAAGCGATAATAGGCAAGCCATTTGCCAAAGCTTCGGCTGCGGCAAGGGAAAACCCTTCAAAAAAACTAGGTAGAACTAATGCTGTAGCTGTGTGATGAAGATCTTCAATTTTGTTAGCATTCGGAACAAAGGTAACATTTTCAGATAAGCCAAGATTTTCAGAAAGTCTATGAAGTGTAGAAGATAAGTTCCCATCTCCGATAATCGTTAGTTTTATATTTTCATTTTTTCTTTTGATTTTTTGTATTGCTAATAAAATGCTCTCAATATTCTTTTCCCAAGATAATCGACCAACAAAAATGAAGTTATTTTTAGGTCTTTGAGTTGGCAAGTCTGTTTTAAAGTATTTTTGATCTATAAAAGCAGGAATAGTAATTGCTTTTTCTTTGGGAAGATTATAGTTTTTAATCGTATCTTCCGTCATATTTTCTGAATGTGTAATAACGTAAGAAGAATGTTTAATAGCCCATTTATAGAGTGATGGGTTATGTATTATTTTTGATAATATTTTAAAGAATAATGGCCGATTATTACTATTTATAAAGTTTAAATGATTTGTTAAATGCGTGTCTGTAATAATAACTATTTTTGGTTTTTCCCAAAAGACTGCTTTATTGATCATTGTAATTATTACAGCCAAGGGCATGCTGTAAACTAGAACGAATTTTGGTTTTTCGAGAATAAATAATTTAAGAAGTTTATAAAAAATTATAACTCCTCGTAGAAGCCGATTTTTATTTTTTGCTCTTAACGATAATATGCGTGTGCTATCGTCAGTATTGTTATGGTTAGAGGCCATTAGGCAGATTTTATCAATTTCAAATCCATTACTTGTTAAATATTTTGATGTTTGTTCTATGTTGTGCCAGCAGCCCCCTTCTGGTAGTATAGTAAGGATAGTAACTTTATTGCTGTTTGTATGGTTAGATGTTCTTAAAGAAAAAATTTTTTTTATAAATGGGTATAATTTTTCAAGATAGCTTTCTCTATAAATATTTTTTTGTTCTAAGTCATTTATCCTAATAGAAGATTTTGCAATATTATCTTCTAGAGTTTCAATAACAGCTTCTGGCGAAAAATTTTCTTCGTAAACTTTTAAAGCTTTTTTTGAGAGTGATTGGTAATTATTATTATATTCATCAAATAAGTCGTTTAACGTATAATTCTTATTACCTGTTTTGTCATGATTTTTTACTGTAAAATTGCCAATCTCACCATTTGATGATGAAACGCAAAAATATCCAATATTAGTAAAGCGCATTTTTTGAAATTCGGCTGCAACAAGAACGCTAGGGATCGCTAGTTTTAATCCTTCAATCACAGCAGTACCGCAACCAAATAAAATATCAGTTTCTAATAAAATATCCTCAAGTTCTTTTCCTGTTTTTCGTCCATAAAAAATAGTCCTTGTTGGTAAATCATCAAGTTGTTTTAAAATTAATTTTTCGTTTTTTCCTTCTCCAATAATATGAACTTCTGGTTTATGGCCCGTTAAGTTAATATAATTTTTTAATTGAAATAAAAGATTTTCAAGTGTCCAATATTTTGCTCCTTCAAAGCGGCCAACCCACACAATTTTATTTGGTAGTGGCTGTAAAAATGATTTTATTTTAGTTCCGTGGCGGTCCACTATAATAGGGACGATAGGTGAGCCTTTCACTCCCATAAGAGTTTGAGACTTTTGCTGAACTGTCTCAGACATTGCTATTAAGCTTTTCTTTTCAATAAGTTGCTTATAAGCATTTTTTATCCGTAAATGCGTAAGCGGCATCAGTAGCCAAGTTAGAGGTAGAATTTTTAAAGAGGTATTATAACCATATTTAATTAAAAGAGGGTGTCCGTATTTATATAGTCCCATAAAGCCAGATACATCAATTGTCCAAAATAATAATTTATGATGTGATGAGGCAAATAGACGAGGCAAATTTTTTCCGTATGCAATGCGGATGAGGTGAGAGGCAAGAATAATTAATGTATCATCAGGAAGATTTGTTTTTTTATCATTTTCGACGAGTACGATTTTTATATTTGTAGGCCTTTTTTTATATTGAGCAATAAGCGAGAGCATTGCACCGTCTTTATAATCGGCAAGATATATGGTTGTTTGTGGATTTCTCTGAGCAATGTAATAAGCTGATCGTACAAATAATGTTTCATTACCCCCAACAACCATAGAGGGATTATAAAAACAGATATGGTCAGGAATTTTAATCATTAATCTTAATAAAGCCCACTGATGATTATACGGGCAACAGTTTGACTTACTGTTAGAGGCTTATAATCATTAGGAATGTCGGATTTGATATTTGATTGCGTAACATTTTTAACGGCATTCATTATTGTATCAGGATCACGTCCTGCAAGAATAAATGAGCCTGATTCAAGAAGTTCTGGGCGTTCGGTTGAGGTTCTTAATAAGACACAAGGAACATTTAGAATGGCGCATTCTTCAGGAACCGTACCGCTATCGCTTAAAACACAAAATGCCTTTTTTTGAAGATGAATAAATTCAAAAAATCCAAAAGCATCAATCAATTTAACTTTATTGTTTTGGGGGGTAATACCAAAATCATGAAGACGCTTTTTCATGCGAGGGTGAACACTAACCAAAATATCTTTATTATAATCTGAGGCCAAATGGTCAAAAATATCCATAAATGTTTGAAGGCGATATTGTTTATCAACATTTTCTGCACGATGCAGGGTGACAAGAAAATAATCTTTGTCTTTCACGTTTAATTTTTTTAACGGATTGGTTTTATCTATTGACGACATATAATAATCAATAACTTCATGAATTGGGTTTCCAGTAACAATAATAGATTTTGGATGATACCCTTCTTTTAATAAATAACCTTGGCTATTACGTGTGTAAGGCAACAAAATGTCAGAGCAACTATCAATGATACGACGATTTATTTCTTCAGGAACTTCGTTATCAAAACAACGATTTCCCGCCTCCATATGATATACGGGTATACCCATTCTTTTAGCGACTATTGATGATAATCCACTATCAGTATCCCCTAATACTAATAATTTATCAGGTTTATATTGTTCTAGAACATCAGCAGTTTTTTGAATAATGTGACTTATTGTTTGAGGAAATGATGTCCCCGCCGCATCCATATAATGGTCTGGTTTTCTAATGCCTAATTCTTCAAAGAAAATATCATTTAGATTATGACTATGGTTTTGACCAGTATGAATTAGAATATGGTCACAGGTATTGTCTAGGGCAGGTGTAACACGGCTAAGGCGTATTATTTCAGGGCGCGTGCCAACAATGGTCATAATTTTTGTCATGGTCGTTATTCTTTTAAAAAAATCAGGCAATCATTTCTTGGCCAAGAAGTTCAAAATTATCTTCAAGTGTTAAATTGTACTTCTTCATTAATCTTAGAAGGTCTTCTTCGCTCATAACATTACTAGCAGAGCTATATTCAGGGCCTTTAAAGTCAGCTTCCTCTCCGATATGTTCTGTCGCAGTTGTAATTTCAGGAAGTATGCTGGAAATAACGTAATAATCGTTGCGTTTAAACGAACGTAAAGCTTCTTCTTCAGAAATAAGAATCTCGTGTAACTTCTCACCAGGTCTAATGCCAGTTACTTTGGTTTCGATATCGCGTGATCCAATAAGAATTTTTGCAATATCTGTTACAAGAGCGCTCGGCACAGAAGGGATATATGTTTCTCCATTATGACCTGATTTTAGAGCTTCAAAAATAATGTCGACGGCATCATCAAGACTTAATAAAAAGCGCGTCATGGCTTCATCCGTTATCGTTACGGGGCCGCCATTTTTAATTTGTTCGTGAAAAAAGGGTATAACAGATCCACGAGAAGCTAAAACATTTCCATAGCGGACAGCCATAAAGCGTCGGTCTTTTTCACCGATACCTGCACGAAGAATAACACGCTCTTGAACAGATTTAGTCATACCCATAACATTGACTGGTTTGCATGCTTTATCTGTAGAAATTCCAACGACTGCCTCCACATTATGTCCAAATCTTTTTACGGCTTGTAACAGATTTACTGCGCCATCAATGTTTGTCATAGCCGCTTGTTCAGGGAAATATTCACAAGCTGGTACTTGTTTTAGGGCGGCTGCGTGAATAATAATATGAGAGTCTGATACGGCTTCAAATAAGCTGTTTAAGTCACGAACATCGCCGATATAAAATTGCACCTGTTTTTCAAAATTATTGTAAATAACTTCGTCCGTTGGATTTTGGCCTTTTGCTTGATAATCAACACGAATGGCGTGTTGTTTTCCTTCGTCGCGTGAAAAGATAGCGATCTTATTTGGTGTGCCCATTTCGCTAGATAAAAGTCTTCTTAAAAGAACTTTCCCGAGAGATCCTGTTCCGCCCGTAATTAAGATGTTTTTGCCGTCCAAATTTTTTAACATTTTATATCCTTTGCAAAATCTTTTAGCATTCTATCCCATGATGGCTGAGGATAGTCAATCTGACTGAATAATTGATGCCCATCTAAGCGGCGATCACAATAAAAATCAGTATCTTTTTCAATTGTTAAGCTTAAATTACATAATTTGTTTAATTTTACAATAAGCTCATACTTTGAAATAGTTTCAGAAGACAGGTGGAAGAGTCCTGTTAAGCGTTCAGGTTGATTTAAAAGCCATTTAATAAACTTTGCCACTTCTAATGTTGTTAGCCCTGTATAAAGCGCTTGGTCAAATCCCTTAACAGTTTGTCCTTTTTGAGAAAAGACCCAGTCAAAGAGACTTTTATGACGTGATAATTCTTGGCCCACAATGGAAGTTCGCAATGTTAGGCAATAATCATTAGAAATTTCCCCTTGATACTTACTCTTTCCGTAATCATCTTTGGCCGTCGATGTATCTTTTTCTGTATACGGGAAGCCTTTTAAGCCATCAAATACGCAATCAGTACTGAAATGAATACAATAAATTTTTCTTTCCAAACAAAATGATGCTAATTTTTGCGGAAACTCAGCATTTACATCGTAAAGCTTTTTAATATCATTTACGGTATTAGATTGTTTGATAACGCCCGCGCAATTGACAATAACATTTGGTTTAATATCTAGAATTAATTTTTCTAAATGGTCAAAATTTAATATGTCCACATCACTATGTAATGTGATTGAGCTTGCTAGGACTTTTAAAAGTGAATCGTTCGGAGTTCTGATTGTTCCATGAACATCGAAGTGTGGCGCTAATTCATGACATAACTTGTGCCCTAACATTCCATTGGCGCCAATAATTAGTAATTTTTTCATTATTATTTTTTACGCTTTTTTAGCTCATCTAGATATTCAAAAATATAATCAAAGGATGCAATAGGTGACCAGTATAAGGCTTTTATTAAATATCGAAGGCAAACCATATAATCTTTAACAACATATGTTTTACGAGCGCACTTTAAGCATGTACGTGCCATAGATTTTCTTTTTAAATTTTTATATTTAGGCAATGCAGAATTTTTCCAATAATCTAGCATTACATCGTAATTATCTTTGGCTAATCGTCTATTTTGAACGGCAGTTGTAATACCATCTGCATGAGTACGCCAATAGGCGTGCGCATCCTTTATCAGACCAAATTTTACACATTGTCCCAATCTTAACCAACACCCTAGATCTGTAACATAAGGGAAACGACCGTCGCGAAGTTCTTGAAAATCACTCAAGGATGATTTTCTTAAAACTGCCCCAGGTCCAGGAAATCCACTAAGATCGATAAGCATCCATTCGTAATTAAAAGGTTTAAGAGAATAGCTTTCAATTACTTTTCCATCCTTATCAATGGCAGACCAATTAGGATAGCCGACCCCCACATCTAGATTTTTATCCATATAATTAATTAAATTTTTTAATAGATCTGGTGGTTGTGGGTCATCAGAGTTTATAATAACTACATATTCTCCTTTTGCGATCTGCCATCCCATATTGACTGCGCTTGCTTCACCACCATTATCTTTATAATGATATTTTATTTTGTCATCATTATTGAGAATCTCTTCTAAATATTCCTGCGTACCATCTGATGATCCATCATCAATAATGATATGCTCGTAATCTTGAAAATTTTGCGCTTGGACAGATTTGATAACATCTTCAATAAAGTATTTTCGATTGAAAGTAGGCGTAATGATCGTAATTTTATTTGGCATATATTTATTCTTTGTTTAGTGTTTTTAAATACTCTTTAGCAATTTTATCAATATGAAAGTCAGATCCCCGTTGACGATAAAAGCTCCTATCTTTTGGTGGTTTCTTTAAAAAGCTAGAAATAGTTTTAGCATTATCTTCACGATCATAATTTTTTATTAGCAGCCCATATTTACCATCAACCAAAACTTCTTGAGGGCCAGAAAGACAGTCGTTGGCAATGCAGGGGACACCGAGGGACAACGCTTCTCCTAAAACAACGGCAAAGCTTTCTAGTTTTGAAGTGAGCCAAAAACAACTGCTATGATATATGTATTTTTCAGGATTTTTTTGAAATCCTGTAAAGTGTATATAATTTGATAGATTAAGATTTTCCACTTGGTTTTCTAATAAATCTTTTTGGGGACCGTCTCCTATAATTATAAGGCGCATATTATTCTTCGTTTTTAAAAGATCATTAAAAACATCGATCATAAAAGAAAAGTTTTTAGTTTCAACCAAACGTCCACATGACGTTAATGTTATTAAGGAATCATTTTTTAACCATTCATGGGCGGCAGATGACTTAGGCATATTATACTCTAAAAGATGGTTATCACTTGCAGGATTATGAATGGTATCTACTTTTTTTAAATTATAAAATTCCTTTAAGTCATTCGCCGATTTTTCAGAACTGTTGGTTATTCTATCTACAAAAGGCAATATGATATGTCCCAACGAAAAGAAAAGCTTTTTTAAAAGAGATTGGTTCTTAATATAAGAAGAAAAGTGTGTATGTGCTGAGACAATAGTTTTTGCACTGGACTGCAGTATTTTAGCAGGTGGCGCAATTAAAATACCGAATGTGATACCGGGGCATATGATGAAATCAAATTTTTTATTCTTTTTTAAATAATTAAAAAGTTTTACGTAAATTGTAAGGATAGAACGGGCGCTAAAATCACTATATTCTAATGAATTAATATTTATTCCGTTTTTTATTAAGTCAGGCGTATAAATTATTTTTTTTTGATCTTTAATGCACAGCAAAGTCACATCATACCCTTTTTTTTTGTAATAAAGGGCCATTTTGCGCGTAATTGAGCCAACGCCGCCTGAATCGCTTGATAGTAAAAAAAATAAAATTCTCATATTACTTTTTTTCTAAATAGTTTTAAGGCAGGCTTTTCAAATCCATAATAAAGAACACTTGATCCAACAATACTGATTACAACAATTAATAATAATGAAAATAAAGGAGATATAGTTTCATTTACATTAAAGTGAATTAATAATCGACCAACCGCAGAGATTACAAGAATATGTATTAAATATAGAGAATATGAGATATTTCCTCCCCATTTATAAAACTTAGGGAATTTAGCAGGCGTTTTCTTTTCCCAAAGCAAAAACAAACATACAATAAAAGTTGCAGTAGGGGCAAAGTGATAAAAACGTTCTATTTCACCCACATTAAAAGAAGCTAGATAAAGACAAGATAATATGAACCCACATATAACTCCAGCCAATTGATAATAACCAAATTCGACCTTTTTATAGATAAAGGATAAGGCCATCCCAATAGTAAAATAAAGAAGTAATGGAGATGTTATAAGATTAACGTAAGCCTCAGGTAAAAACAGATTTAAAAAATTAGCAGATAGGATCATCGTAACAAATAAAGATATAATAGTTAAAAATTGTATTTTAGGAGAAAATAAAAGCGTCAGCCCAAAAATAAGATAAAAGTATATTTCAAACTCTAAAGTCCACCCAACCATTATAAGCGGAACGCTTTCATGTGGTATAAGAAATAAGGAATGCCAAAATGAAGTAGGCACATCAACAGAAGAATTAATCCATTCTGGCTTTATTAATAAAACAGGCAAAAGAATAAGACATAATAACCACCAGACAGGGTAAATACGACTTATTCGTTTTAAGTAAAATTTTTTAATTTCAATAAGCTTTAATTTTATTGGATAAGTATTTTGAGAGCGTGAAGTGTGCATCATTATAAAACCACTTATTATAAAGAATATATCAACACCGATCATCAAATAATCAGTTATAAAATTTAAATAAGGGGTATTTAGAGCATATTTATTATTTCCAAAAAGTATTAGATGAAGTAGTAATATTGAAAATGCTGATAAAAACCTTAGTAGCTGTAATCGATAAATCATATTAAAGCATAATATGTATTTAGACTTATTTTAACAATTATAATATTTTTTAAATTAATCCTAAATGAGGCGCTTTTAAAATAGCTGTTTATGATGTCTTAACTTTAAATACTTAAGTGTTTAATTTTTACCAATACTATAATTATTTACAAAATATGTTGAAAATTTAATGTCCCACACAGATCATTCTTTTTTGGTTTCAATTATTATGGCGTCCTATAATTGCGAATCTTTTATTCAAGAAAGCATAGAATCGGTCATCTCACAGGACTATAAAAACTGGGAGCTTCTTATATCTGACGATTGCTCGAGCGACGATACGTTAAACATTATAAGATCTTATTGTGATAAAGATGTTCGTATATCTTTAATAACTAGCGATGTAAATTTAGGGGCCGCTATAAGCCGCAACAAATCAATAGAAAAGGCCAAAGGACGCTTTATTGCTTTTCTTGATAGTGATGATCTTTGGTCTCCTTCCAAATTGTCAAAACAAATTCCTTTTATGATAAAGAATGAAATTGCTCTTTGTTACACGCGTTACGATAGCATTGATGAGGAAGGGCAACTCGTGAAGCATGCTCCAACCCTACCACCTAAAATTGATTATAATGGCTTGCTTAAAAGTCAAATTATAGGGTGCTTAACCGCCGTTTATGACACCCAGCTTTGTGGAAAGGTTTTAATGCCCATTATTCGTAAACGCCAAGATTTTGGCTTATGGCTTAAAATACTTAAGCAAGGCCATACCGCATACTGCCTTGATGATGTTGTCGCAACATATCGAATCCGAAAAAATTCCCTATCCAGCAACAAAATTGCAGCTATTCATTATAACTGGAAGCTTTATCGGGAGGTAGAAAATTTATCTTTATTAAAATCATTTTATTGCCTTATCAATTGCATTTTTAATAGGCTAAATCGTTAGTAGATAAGGCCTTAACCTAATAAAAAGGGATTGCCACTTTTCTTTAAGGGTAGTTTTGCGCGTATGTGTGAGGGCGCTAATATCTTCTAAAAAATCATTCTAATCAAAAAAATGTCCGAAAATCTTTTTTACAAGATCTCCGGACAATAGCGGTAATAGAGGGTGTGTAAAATTATATTATACCAAAAAAACAAAAAAACAAGCTTTAATTTGTATTATTTTATACTCTGGTATGCAATTTTTGCATAATAGGGGATATTTTGTCCTTCTAAGGTGCCCATAGGTTAAAAAATTCATAAATTCATGTAAGTGAAAGATAAGAATGTTTAGCTTTTCTAATCTTCGTTGTCATATTGTCCGCTATATTTTAAAACTGCTGCAGATAATTTTTTGCTGACCAAAACATTTTCTGCGATTGCTTCTATATTTGTATATTCATCATAAAGCTTAGCGTCATCAATTGAGTGAGCCCGAACCACGATAGGCGTGTTCGAGCAAATATCACGAATTGATTTGACGATTTTTTGAGTGGCATCGGCATTATCAATTGTGACAACAACGCAGAGGGCCTTTTCAATATGGGCTGCATTTAATGTATTTTTCTTTAAAGCATCGCCCATATAGATGGGGCAGGATTTCAAGCGGTCTTTGCTGACAGAATTTATATCTTTGTCAAAGCCAATAAATGTAAATCCTTCCTTGCTTAGTTTATCTGCAACGACTCTGCCAATACGCCCAAAGCCAAAAATAACAACATGGCCTTCAAATTGTTCAGCTTGGTTGGCATGATAGTTTTTGTCTTCGTGACTGTTATTTTCTACAAAGGCGCCAATCTTTCTTGCGATGGGGGTGATAATAGGGGTGATAAACATTGTCATACCCACAACGATTAACATGAATTGCCCAATATTCTCAGCTAACAATCCAGCGGTTAACATACTGCCGATGACCAAAAGGCCAAACTCTCCTGCTTGGGAGAGGAGGATAGCGCTTTCGACTGATACAGAAGTCGTCTGTTTCCATAGCTTACAAAGGGCAAAAATGATGACGGCTTTGATGCAAATCAACCCGAGGACAGAGGCGAAAAGCCAAAAGGTTTCTTCGGCAACGAAATGTAAATTAATGCCCATACCAAACGAGACAAAGAATATGCCGAGGAACATGCTTTTGAAAGGAACAATAAGCGCTTCAATTTCATGCCTATATTCCGTATCAGCAAGCAAAAGCCCCGCGATAAAAGCGCCGAGCGCCATGGATAATCCCGCCATATTGGCAACAGACGCACTTGCCACAATAAGAAGCAGGCTGAGCGCCATAAAAACTTCTGGGCCGCCATGGCGGTTTGCAAAAACAAAAATAGGTTTAAGGGCAATCTTTCCAACGAAATACATCACCAAAATGGTGACGATCATTTTACCAATGGAGAGTGATACATATTTAGCGATATTATCGCCTATATCAGTACTTAATATCGTCAACAAAAGTAATATTGGAATAACGGCAAGGTCTTGAAAAAGCAAGACGCTAAAACTTGTGCGCCCAACATTAGAGGCAAATAATTTTTGTTCTTGTAGCCATTGAATAATGAGGGCGGTTGATGACAACCCTAAACCCAAACCCAACATCATTGAAACCGTCAGGCTGTTACCCCATAAATAGGCGATTGTGCCTATTATGCCTGCGGATACAAGAACTTGGGTGCCACCCAAGCCAAAGACCAAATGTTTCATTTTCCAAAGTCTTTGTGGGGTGAGTTCCAAACCAATGACAAAGAGAAGAAGTACAATTCCAAGCTCGGCTAAGATTTTCACATGCTCGTTACTTTGCAGGCCAATAAACCCTGATACGGGAATATGCCCCGCCAAAACACTGACACCATAGGGGCCGAGCGCGATACCGGCCAAAAGATAGCCAAGGGCCGTGGGGATTTTCAAAAAACGTAAAGCGGGGATTATGAGTGCAGCCAGAATTAAAAAAATTCCTGCATCCCAAAATATCCCTGTCAGAAGTGATTCCTTCATGCATCCATAGTACAGAAAATCAAAAAAGACGCATCTGTATTATTG
>CAYGPG010000016.1:43890-45381 GCA_964351905.1 uncultured Micavibrio sp. | reverse complement strand
AAATACTTAACATATTGATTATAAATGATTTTTACAATATGGGGAACATTTTATATAGTTTTTAAGTTAATTGTCTTAAAAACTATATTTTAAGCCTATTGCACCAGAAATATCAGGTCCGCGCCCCGATGTGGCAACAAAGCTAGAGCCATCAATAAATAAATTTTCGTTTATTTTATGCTCAATTTCAAAACCTAGACGCATGGATAAATCATTACCAGAATCAGGAGAATCAAAAGAAAAAGGAAAAAGCCCTATTAATTCCCCGCTCACATCTGAATCATCACTTTCTAGTTCATAAATTAATTCCGCACTAAAACCTAAACGGGTTTTGTTCTGATTTATAACTGTTGCAACCTCTGCTCCCCCTCGGACTTCATGGTAAGACGCATCCTGTTCATCAAATCGTGCGGGAAACCCTCCACCTTCTTCAGTATATCCATCTGCTTTCGAATAAGCGTAGGTATAAGAAAAGTGAGGCGTCATTGAAAATTCATAATTCTGTATCTTTGGTTTTAGAAAATTAGGAACATGAACGGCTGCTTTTAAAGCATAATTCATAATATCTGTTTCAGAATTAGAAGAATCCAAGGCAGCTCCATTCAGATACCCCCTATCAATATCAACATCTCCTAAACCATAAAGCCCTGTTAGAGAGAATATGGTATTTTTATTGTGAGGTTTGTAATTCGCTTCAGCAATACCATAGGGGATTTTAAAATCCTGATCACCCCCAAAAGAGGTATCTTGCGACACCGTCGTGTATCCAACACCTAGTCCGGCCTTTAAACGATCTTCTATAAAATTATGGCATGCGCCAACTTCTTGATTGTAAATCGTTTTAGAAAACACCTCATCATCATAAGCAATATCCGAGGTTGCCCAAACACAATTTGCGTTATCTAACCCCTGATACATCATCAATGGTTTATGATGCGCCCCAAATAAAGGCAACAAGACTGACGTCAGCCCCACTGTTTGTGAAAGCGTTGTACTTGTTAAGGTCTCTGGTAATGAGGCTGTGTCCAGAATACCTGAGCCAACCGAAGAGACACGGGCCAAGAAAGCCTCTCCGCCGCTTGCGCTTATGCCACCCCCAACGATAACAGAGCCATCGTCACTGATACCATCAGCGCTTAATAAAATTGTAAAATTGCCAAGGCCCACACCAGCATTACTGAGCCAATCCTCAACGCGGATCATTCCGCCTGCCTCTGTCCAACGAAAGGCTTCATTACCACTTGCGCTGCTTCCAGTACCAACGATAACAGAGCCATCAGCGTTCACACCTAAAGCCTGACTAAAAAAGCCTCCACCAGCCAGATCGCCTAACCCAACCATACCCGTACCTGAGGTCCAACGAAAAGCCTCGAAGCCACTGGCGCTGCTTCCACGCCCAACCAACACAGAGCCATCCGAATTTATAGCAAGAGCCAAACTAAAAAAGCTTCCCCCTGCCAGATCACCAAGGCCAACCATGCCCGTACCTGA
>CAYGPG010000016.1:0-43790 GCA_964351905.1 uncultured Micavibrio sp. | reverse complement strand
GAGCCATCAGCGTTCACAGCATTAGTACTACTACTAAAGCTTCCCCCTGCCAGATCACCCAGCCCGACCATACCAGTACCCGACGTCCAACGAAAAGCCTCAGAACCACTGGCGCTGCTTCCAAGACCAACTATGACGGAGCCATCAGCATTGACGCCTCTAGCACCACTACCAAAGCTCCCACCTGGCAGATCACCAAGTTCAACCAACTCACTTGTTTGAGCCTGAGTGGATTGCAGAGGTAGTAGCAAAACCGCGAAGGCAGTTATTATAAAAATTAAGGGATAAGGTTTTAAAAAACACATGTCATAAGCCTAGGAGAGAATTCAAAATTCCCTAAATAGTACCATTAAAAACCCTTTAATAGAAAAACATTTAGGCAGATTTTTTCATAAGAGGGTCTTTAACTAGAACTAGAACTCAAACTTAATACCCGCCAAGGCTGTTAAAGGTTTTCCTGGTCTCGCGCCTGCTGGTCTTCTGGCGGCAACATATTCAGTATCGAGCAAGTTATCAATTGTTCCGAACAATCTAGTGCTGTCAAAAATTTCATATTCACCTGCGACATCTATAATAAAGTGCTCATCTGTGCCTTGGCCTGCTGGGATAGATCCGCTTCCGGCTTGCGTGCGCATTTCATCGACATATTTACCCGCAACATGCATTTCCCATTTTGGTGCCACAACGCCGGCGGATATGAAAAATTGATGTTCAGGGATATAAGGCAATTCATCACCAGACGTCACAGTGCCCCATTCATCAAACGCACTCACAAAGTCATTTTGAAATTCTGCTTGGGTGTAGGTGTAATTGAAATTAATAGGAAAACTGATATCTTCGCGTGCATTAAATATAGGCGCGGCATCGTAACCCATTGAGAATTCAATACCATAAGCATCCACTTCACCCGCATTAAATTGTTGCCCCGTCGCGCCGCCACTACAACCTGAAGATAATGTACATTCCCCCAGTAGGTTAGAGTAATCATTGAAGAAACCAACGAGCTCGGTACTAAAGACACTGCTGTTATAACGACCACCTAATTCATAATTGATACTCTCTTCATTATCGTCATTTGTACTGCTAGGGGAGGGCGGGGCAAAACCTTTATGCACGCCGCCAAAGACGCTAAATTGATCTGTAAAAGCATAGCCCAATCCAATGCCTGGAATAATTTCATCAACTGTATTCTCACGAACCTCGCCGCTGTTAAAATCTTCGCGTTTTGTTTCGACATATTCATATCGAACACCCGGAACAATTGTCCAATTACCCGTGCTAATTTCATCTTGAATATAAAGTGCGGTTGCCTTTGCCGTTGCATGCCTATTCGCGTTAGAGCCTAGCGCCCCTGCGCTCGCAAGGCTCATGACACCACCATTGATGGCATAAAGATCTTCTTGTTGGAAACGGTCTTCTTTATCGTAATGATAACGGATACCAAATTCTAATTCATGTTCGGTATTACCAATCCCAAATTGGCTTGCTAAATCTGTTTGAATACCTGTGGCATAATAATCACGATTATTGGCGCGTAAGGTTAAATTATTCGCGGCACTTCCATCCAAATCATTTTGTCCTGTTAATGCCAAGTAACCAGCAGAAGTCGTATCATTTAATGCATCATTAAGGCTAACGGTAGCTCCCCCAATTTGTAAATCTTGCAACTTATACCAGTTTCTTGAGAACTGATTATGATACAGCGTTGTTGTCGCATCAAAACTTCCAAAATCAGCAAAGTGACGAATATGATATTGACGATGATCTGATTCCATATTGTCTATTTGTGATCCTGCATAACGGCGAAAAGGATCGGCATCAAAATCAGATTGTGCCAAACCAAGATAGGTTTCATCTGAATCTTCTTCTGTTGCGCCTATTTTGACCTCAACAGACTGAAAAATATCTGCCGTTGGGTCAGTGCTAAATTTTACTTTCCCCATTAAATCTTGAATGGAATATCCTGTATCACCGCCGACAATATCAATATCTTTAAACCCATCGGTTGAATCATGGCTGGCATCAATTACAAAGCCAACTGTGCCAAAGCCAAGGGCATAACTGTTCCCGTAGTGACCTTGGAGTCGCTCCGTGTTATTTGTTCCATATCCTGCCAAACCTTCAATTTCTTCTGTGGCAGGAACGGAGCTGGAAATTAAATTGATAGCACCACTGGTCGTACGCGGGCCAAATTTAATCGTGCTAGACCCCTTACGAACCTCCACCGCTTCCATACGGTTCACACGCGGGAAGTAATAAGCAGAAGGCGAGGCATAAGGGGCGGGGGCGATTAAAATCCCATCTTCCATCAGCGTAATATCGGCACTTCGTTCTGAACGCCCTCCACGAAGGCCGATGTTTGGACGGTTTCCGTATCCTTCTTCTTCTTGAATATTAACACCCGGAACTTGGCGTAAAACACGATTGATATCCGTGTAATTATTTTGATCTAATGTTTCTTTATCAATAAATTGCGCGGAGCCTGTTAAATCTTGCGCGCGTTCCGCGCTTCCAATCACCATCACACGTTCCATAACCGTTTTCGCGCGGCTGGTTGCCGTTTCCTGCTCTTGCGCCTTTGCGTTTGATAGGGGCGCAATGGCCAATATAGTGCTGAGCATAAGCGATGCTTTAAGCTGGGTATTCATCTTTTGGAACTCCATTTTCTTCTTGTAAATGAGAATGATTATTATTAATAGTTATCTATCATTTAGACAGGCAAAAATGTGTTGTCAAGAATGAAAATCATTCTCAATTAGAAATTTTGTAATGTATGTGAATAACCTATTTTTTGACGATGAAAATAACAAACGCCTCGCCTTTGGTATGGCGGGGGCGGTGGTTCTTCATGCCTTTATTTTGATTTGGCTCTCATTACCGCAATCACAAAAAACTATAAGCTCAGATGTTTTTAACGTACCGACAAGCGTCAGCATTCGTTTCTCAACACCTTCACCAGAACCTGTTAAACCAGTTATCAAAAAAGTTGCCAAGGCTGCTGTTCAAAAACCAATTCCACAAGAATTAAATAAGATTGAGCCTGCGGCTACCCCATCGCAAACTTTTGAAAAAGTACAACAACCTGTTCAGCAAGAAGTGGCTGAGGTGCCAACGCCCATGCGTGATGTTATCCCTGTTGTCAGTGAAACAAACCTGGTGGGACGCCGTGTGCAACCCCAATATCCCAAGCGTTCACTTCGCATGGGGCAGGAGGGTGTTGTTTGGATTCACGTTTTAATTGATGAGGGCGGAAAACGCCAACAGGTCAAACTTCATAAACCATCTCAATTCGCATTGCTTAATCAGGCGGCGATTAAAGCCGTAAAAAAATGGACTTTTGATCCGAATATTTTAAATGGCCGCGCCGTCAAAAGTTGGGTCGAAATACCGATAGAATTTAGAATTCAATAAAGCAGAAAAATATGCCAGACATCATCACACAAATAGGTCTTCTTTTTTACCCCTTATTGGGGCTGTCGTTATTGGGCGGCGCACTCATTGTTGAGCGTTTTATATTTTTTGTCCGCCTTCCTGAATTTAAAGAAGCAGAGAGTTTTAAAGCCCTTAATCAAGAATTACAAAACAATAAGACTTTAAAAAAATCTGTTCGGGATGAACTTTTATCTTTTCGCCTAACAGACTTACAAGCAAAGCTCACGCACGGTATTCACCTTATCCGCATCATAGCGATCTTAAGCCCCATGCTCGGTCTCTTGGGCACCGTGATCGGCATGATCGAAGCTTTTAAAGATATATCAGAGCAAACAGGACCCGTCGTACCAAGCATGATTGCGGATGGCTTATGGAGTGCTATGCTCACAACAGCCTATGGACTTTCTATCGCGCTTCCTTGTCTTTTTGCCGCGTTTATTTACACGCGCATGGCAGAAAAACGATTAGAGAAATTTCAAAAACATTTAAACGCGCAAAGCCTAGAGATTGAAGGCGCAAAACTTCTATGATTGAGATACCAGCAAGCAAGCGCGGCAATATCGCTGGTGATCTTATGCCAGACCTCACACCTTTATTAGATGTGATGTTTATGTTGATTGTCTTTTTTCTTCTTACGGCGAATGCTGTTCCTTTTGCCTTAGATGTTAACCTTCCCGAAGATTCAGAAAACGTCACGCAAGCCGTGGAAGATCCAGATATCCTATCAATCACTTTATTGCCTGAAGATCAGGGATGGAAAATTAATGAAGAGACCTATCCTTTAGTAGAAGATTTCAAAGACGTTTTAAAAGCAAAAACTAAAGATAACAAAAAAGTCATTATCATCGGTGACAAAGACGTCTCCATGCAAAAACTACTCACCGTCATGGCTTTCCTACGCAAACATAATATCGAAGCCGCGGATATCGTGATGGAGCAGAAGTGATCACTAATTTTTATACATACGCATCAACCTGTAGATCAGTCATAATTATCGCCCCCCTATAGGCACATCTTTAAATATAGTGGTAATACGTTCTTGTGAGGGTGGTGTCAGACTAAGTCGAACTATTCTCCAAAAGCCCTCTGCTGCAAATCTAGTTTACGCCAATAGCCTGCCAAATATCTAGTGAATTTTGACGTAAGTTCTTAAAATTTTGTCGGGTTTCTAGGTGGCGTTGGTGGTTAAAATGATTGAGGAAAAAAGCTTGAATTGAAGTAAATTTCTGAAGCGATTGCATCGATCTAAACTTGTTCATCCCCCTCTCCCGCCGTCGAAAATGAAGATGTGAATTCTCAACCTGGTTGTTCTTATATTGCTGAGTGTTTTGCAGACTCACCACGCCCATGTCTTTAAGCGCAGCCTTATAAGAAGAAAGTTTATCAGTCACGATTTCTTTTGGCTTGCCATGCCGAGACATCAGCTTTTTCAGTACTTTCAACGCCGCCTTCTTGTTCCGTCTCTTTGTCACATAGCAATCAAGAACCGTTCCTTCCTGATCAACAGCACGCCATAGATAATGTAACTCTCCATTAATTTTGACGAAGACTTCATCAATGTGCCAGCGCCAGTTTGATGCTTGATAATTGGCTTTTTTCTTTATTTGATCAGAAAAAATCGGACCAAATTTATTCCACCAATATCGAACGGTTTCATGACAAACGTCAATCCCGCGTTCATGCAATATATCTTCAACTTGCCTTAAGCTAAGTGGATAACGAATGTAATACATCACTGCTAATTTTATGATTTCTGGACTGGTTTTATAATATTTGAAGGGATTTCTTTGGCTCATAAGCCAATTTTATCAGCAAATTACTCCAAACTGCGTTTTAATCTGACAAGACCCTTGTGGGCATAAATTCTCTGAGTGCGTGAAAAAACAGACTTAATGGTGGAGGGAGTAGGATTCGAACCTACGTACGCTTACGCGGGCGGAGTTACAGTCCGCTGCCTTTAACCACTCGACCATCCCTCCACTTAAAAAGAATATGCGCTTGATAAAATGTGATTAAAGCGTTGCTATAAAAAAAGATTTTTGACCTTTTTGTCAAGGGTGCTATGTCATTAAATGAATAAAAAGAGATATTTATAATGAGAAATAATCGTACAACCCCAAAACCAGCCCATAAAGGCAAAAATCAGCGCCCTACGGATAAAGGTCATAAACGTGGAAATCAACGCTCGCGCGAGCCAAAAGAGCAAAATAAGATCAATCTTTACGGCATTCACGCGGTGACCGAAGCATGGCTGAACCCGAAACGCCACATTCACGATCTATATATTACAGATAAGACCTTAGATGGCTTTGATGTCGCCCTTAAAAAGGCTCAGAGTATGGGGCTTAAACGTCCTTCTCCGCAAATTATTGATAAGTCCTTTTTGGATAACGCGACATCCACGGGCAGTGTCCATCAGGGCATAGGCCTGAATTGCCAGAATTTAGATGAAACCGATATCCATGATTTTATCCGCGCCAGTGAAGTTCAAGAACGCAGTGTGCTTGTCATGCTCGATCAAGTGACAGATCCGCATAATGTGGGGGCGATTATTCGCTCGACCTGTGTGTTTGGCGCATCTGGGATTATCATGCAGAAGAAACACGCACCAGAGCTAACAGGTGTGCTCGCCAAGACCGCTTGCGGTGGAGTGGAGCATGTGCCAGTGGCCTACGAAACGAACCTTACACGGTCTTTAGAAACGCTTCAAGAAGCGGGATATTTTGCCGTGGGATTGGCCGAAGAAGGTGATGATAATCTAGGCGATTTCAAAAACCACGAAAAACTCGCCATCGTTTTAGGCGCAGAAGGCGATGGCATAAGACGTTTAGTCCGCCAACAATGCGACGCCCTCACCCGTTTATCAACATCAGGTCCTATTTCTAGTTTGAATGTATCTAATGCCGCGGCTGTTGCGCTCTATGCTGTAACGGCTTAAAACATCCTTATGACTGACGAAAAGAAAGCTAAAGACGAACTCTATTTAATTGACGGCTCGGGCTATATTTTCCGTGCTTATTACTCCATGGCGTATAGCGGTGGGGCGAAGATGACCAACCCTGAGGGCACGCCCATCAGTGCCGTTTATGGTTTTACCAATATGATCTTAAAGCTTCTAAAAGAGCATCCTAAGGCCGCCATTGCTATTATCTTCGATGCCGGACGGGTGACATTTAGAGATAAAATTTATGCGGAGTATAAAGCCAACCGTGATGACACGCCCGAGGATCTTATTCCACAATTTCCGATTGTCCGCGAAGCGACCGAAGCGCTCGGCCTACCCGCTGTTGAATTGGCGGGGTATGAGGCCGATGATCTTATCGCCACTTACGCCAAAGATGCCGCAGCCAAAGGTATAAAGGTCAAAATTATTTCATCTGACAAAGACCTCATGCAGTTGGTAGATGACAATATCCATATTTTTGATCCCATGAAAAATATCATCGTCGATGCCAAGGGTGTAGAAGAAAAATTTGGTGTGACGCCCGATAAAGTGATTGATGTGCAGGCATTGGCGGGCGATACATCCGATAACGTGCCTGGTGTGCCCAGCATAGGCATAAAAACTGCCGCGACTTTAATTAACGAATATGGAACGTTAGAAGAATTACTGTCCCGTACAGAAGAAATAAAACAACCCAAGCGCCGCCAAGTTTTAAACGATAACGCCGATATGGCGCGTATATCAAAACAACTTGTCACGCTTGCCCAAGATGTTCCCGTGCCTGTGCCGTTGGATACGTTTATCAAACATGATCCAGACTTGCCACATTTAAAAGCCTTCTTAGAAAAGCAGGGATTTAAATCACTTTTGGCGCGCCTTGGTGATAATGTTTCTTCTAGCAATAATGTCACCCCGTCGAAGGACGGGGTCCATGACCTAGCAAAGTCACAAGAAATGGATCCCGTTCTACAACGGGATGACACACCGCCAATCAAAGACAACAAATATACGCTCATCACAGATATTGAAACATTAAAGGCGTGGATTAATGATGCCTATAAAGCAGGACATTTGGCGATTGATACCGAAACTACCGCTCTTACCCCCGCCATTGCAAAACTGGTTGGTATATCCATTTGTTCAACCATCGGCAAGGCGGCTTATATCCCTCTCACTCACGTGCCTGAGGAAGTTGATCTACTGGGTGAAAGCAAAGGCGATCTTACCCAAATTCCTTTTGATGACGCTATTGCAGCATTTAAACCGATTTTAGAAGACCAAAGCGTTTTAAAAATCGGGCAGAATATTAAATATGATTGGCAGATGCTTAAAAAACATGGCATTAATATGTCACCTTGTGATGACACAATGCTTATTTCTTATACGGTAGATGGCACCAGCCATTCAAATTCTATGGATGGTATGTCTGATTTATTCTTTGGCCATCAACCCATCAAATATGCCGATGTGGCGGGCAAAGGTAAAAACCAAGTTACTTTTGATAAAGTTGATTTGGATAAAGCCCTCGATTACGCCGCCGAAGATGCGGACATCACGCACCGTCTGCACCATCTTTTAAAACCACGTGTGGCGGCTGAAAAAATGGCGCGTGTTTACGAAGATATTGAACGCCCCCTCGTCCCCGTAATTGGACAAATGGAATTAAACGGCATTAAAGTTGATCCTCTCATCCTCAAACAAATGAGCGAAGAGTTCGGCAAAAAAATCATCGACCTCGAAAAAGAAATTCAAACCGAAGCAGGTACAGAATTTAACGTTGGCTCCCCCAAACAAATTGGCGAAATTTTATTTGATCAAATGGGTTTAGAAGGCGGCAAAAAAACCAAAACAGGTCAATGGTCTACTGATGTTGGGACGCTCGAAAAACTCTCCATGCAAGGACACGAGATCGTCACCAAAATTCTTGAATGGCGTGGCTTGTCTAAGCTTAAAAGCACATACACCGATGCCTTGCAAGACCAAATTAATCCTAACACGGGGCGCGTGCATACCTCGTTTTCTATGGCAGGAACATCAACGGGACGTTTGGCGTCCAGCGATCCAAACCTTCAAAACATTCCCATCCGCACCGAAGATGGGCGCAAAATTCGTACCGCTTTTGTGGCCGAAGAAGGCCATACTTTATTGGCTGTCGATTACTCCCAGGTCGAACTGCGCCTCGCTGCTGAAATGGCTGATGTGAAGGCTCTTAAACAAGCCTTTAAGGATGATGTGGATATTCATGCCCTTACCGCGTCCCAAGTCTTTGGTGTGCCGCTCGATGAAGTATCAGGTGATCTCCGTCGTCAGGCAAAGGCTGTTAATTTTGGAATTATCTACGGCATTTCTGGATGGGGTCTGGCCAAACAACTCGATTGTGATGTGGGTGATGCCAACACCTTTATTCGAAAATATCTTGATACATTCCACGAAATTGAAACTTTCATGGAAGATCAAAAAGAATTTGCACGTAAACATGAATATGTCGAAACGCTCTTTGGTCGTAAATGCTATACGCCAAACATCAATGCCAAAATGCAGAACGTGAAAATGGGCGCCGAACGTGCCGCGATTAATGCGCCGTTGCAAGGCACCGCCGCCGATATTATGAAGATGGCGATGATCAAAATGCCGAGTGCATTACGTGAGGCCAACTTAGACGCAAAAATGCTATTACAAGTCCACGATGAACTCATCTTTGAAGTGCCAAACGCGCAGTTAGAAGAAACCTCCGCCCTCGTCAAAAACGTCATGGAAAACGTCGTAAAACTAGACGTCCCCCTCATCGCCGAAGCAGGGCAAGGAAAGAGTTGGGCTGAGGCACATTAGTGTTTACTCTCTAAACTTCCGTCATCCCCGCGGCAATGCCTAGCATTGCTTAAACAGCGGGGATCCATAATGTGTAGCAAAGCTGCACCTCATAAGTTTTCTAGATGCCCGCATAAAGCGGGCATGACAAGATTAAGTTTTATTTAGAAATTATATATTAAAGGTTCCTCGACTACGCTCGGAATGACAGAAAGCATTAAAGCTTATAATCACCCGCGGCATAAACGCGTCCTGTGTTTTTGTTTTGTGCGACAATGGCAAATCCTGCACTGTCCACGTCTACAATCGGGAAAATAGCATGTGATATCACGCCACCGTTCCATTCGCCAATCGGAATATATCGTTTAACCACATTGTAATACGTTACCATTCGGCCACGTTCGTTGATGGTTTTAGGTTTATTATAAATCGCCATCCAGATATCTGCAGGGGCGTTCAAACGTGTAGCAGGAATATTAAAATCATAAACACCTGCGGCACGTTGACGAATTGTGATTTTACCGATTTTCTTGGCTTGCGCTTGCATTAACGCGGTTGAGATTTTTGCGGTCTCGTACCCAATTTCGTTTATGTGCCCATTAATCACCATATGCGGGGTGAAGTATTTTTTGCGGCCCATATGCTCGATATAACGAGCTTGGCGATCCGTGCAAAATTCACGCCCCATATTTGCGCTTGTTTGACCAAAATAATCAACGTGGCACGACAACGCGATAACGCCATCCATATCGGACAGCTCTTTCATAAATTCATCCGCAGGCGGGCAAGCAGGGCAATTTTGTGACGAAAACAACTCTGCCACCACAGGCGCGGGCTCTTGCGCGCGCCCTTGCAAAGGTATTAAAACAATCAAACTGCAAAATATAAATTTAAGAATTTTCATTAAAAGGGACTTTATAGTATGGTTTTTAAAATTGCTACAAAACTTCAAAAGGATTTGAACTAAAATGAGCACTGCTGATTCATACACAAAGGACTTCCCTATTTCATGGGAAGAACTACACCGAAACGGCAAAGCGCTTGCCTGGAAAGTTCTTAATAAAGGGCCTTTAGAAGACGGTAAATGGAAAGGCATCATTGCGGTCACACGCGGCGGTATGGTGCCTGCCTGTATCATGGCGCGTGAATTAGAAATTCTAAATATAGAAACTTTTTGTATCACCAGTTACGATGTCAAAGAACAATCAACGACCAAAATTTTAAAAGAACCCAGCACTGTTAATGATGGCGGTGAAGGTTGGCTCGTCGTTGATGATTTAGTCGATACAGGTAAAACCTTTGAACTCGCGCGCGAGCTTTACCCCAAAGCCCATTACGCCTGTATATACGTAAAGCCCGCAGGACAAAAACAAACAGACACCTTCATCACCGCCTTTTCCCAAGACACATGGGTACATTTCCCTTGGGATCTAGAAAATCAATATGCAACGCCATTGGCGCGCAAATAGTAATAAAACACTTGCATTGTTCTGCTTAATCCCGCTATAACCCTTGCAATATCCCGTTCTATGGCTGAAATGGCATGCCTAGTGAGCGGTAATTTTTAGAAAAAACCCTTTATTTTCAAGGAGATAAAAATGCCGAAAATGAAAACGAAAAGCTCTGTTAAAAAGCGCTTTAAAACGACAGGTAATGGCAAAGTCAAATGTGGCGCCGCTAAAACCTCTCACATGATGATGAACAAGCCCAAATCAATGAAGCGTAAAGCACGCGGCACACAAGTAATGAGTGAGCCAGACGCAATTATCGTTCTTGAAAACTGGATGCCTTATTCACGTAAAACAAAATCAAGAGGCTCTTACAACCCCGAGCTTGACCCGAATAATGCTGCTTACAAAGCACCTAAAGCGAAGCCAGAGAACAAAAAGGAGAGCAAATAATGTCACGTGTATCCGCAGGACCGGCGAAACTTGCTCGCCACAGAAAAGTAATTAAAAAAGCCAAAGGCTATTACGGTCGTCGTAAGAATTGTTACCGTACAGCCGTTCAGGCCGTTGAAAAAGCAGGTCAATACGCCTATATCGGCCGTAAGCAAAAGAAACGTAATTTCCGTGCTTTATGGATTCAACGTATCAATGCTGCTGCTCGTTTAAATGGTATGACTTATTCTAAATTCATGAATGGTCTTAAATTGGCTGAAATCGAATTAGATCGTAAAGTCTTGGCTGACATCGCCGCCCGCGATGAGGCTACCTTTACAGCCATTGCAAAACAAGCTGAAGCTGCCCTCAATAAAAACGAGAAAAAAGCCGCTTAAGTCTATAAGCAATACAGAAATTCAAAAAGCCCCTTCATTAGTAAGGGGCTTTTTTATTGATCTAACGCTTATACTCAATTTGACCTTCTTTGAGGTATTTCATATTGATCCATCCTGCTTCTGGCTTACCACCAAAATTGAGGTAACAGTGACTTAAATCAAAATTACATTTTTTAATGAAACCACCTTCTTGTGGTTTAAGATAGGCGATGACCTTGGCCGTATTAGAAGGCTCGGCACGCACATTTACCAACCCGTTAGTATTATTATAATACGCATTCTCGGCATCCAGATGATCTTTCCAATCAGTATTATATAGCGCACCTGTTTTAGGGTCTTCTTCAATATTGTATGTAACCTGTTTATTTGAAGAGCAAGCGCCCACAAAAACAACAAGTAACAAAGCTAGAATTTTCAAATCAAATATTTTTCTCATAATATAATAAGGCTCCAACAAGGAAAAAGTTCATTTTTATGGCTTCAGACTACCTTGAAACTTGCGCGGACGCTACAACCACGTTAAAACTTTACCTTATGAGCAATATACAAGAATTAAAAACCGAATTATCTACCCTTGTTGAGGCCGCAAACGACCTCGATAGCCTTGAGGCCGCCCGTGTGCAGGCTTTGGGTAAAAAAGGTAAAATTACCGCGCAAATGAAGACTTTGGGTAAAATGGACCCAGAAGAACGTAAAATAACGGGTGCTGCCCTGAACGTCCTAAAAGACGAAATTGCCGCGCTTATTGCGGGTCAAGAACGTGCCTTGAAAAAACAAGCGATGGCTCAACGCCTTGCCACAGAAACCATTGATGTGTCCTTACCCATCCGCCCAGAAGCCAAAGGCAAAATCCACCCGATCAGCCAGACAATGGAAGAACTGACCGCTATTTTTGCGAGCATGGGTTTTTCTGTTGAAGAAGGGCCAGATATCGAAGATGACTGGCATAATTTTACAGCCCTCAACTTCCCGCTAGGTCATCCTGCGCGGGAAATGCATGACACCTTCTACCTGCCCGATGATCCAGAAGAACAAGGTGAAGCGGCGAAAAAGCTTCTGCGCACACATACCTCCACCGTTCAAATTCGCGCCATGCAGGAAAAAGGCGTCCCCATTAAAATTATCGTGATGGGGCGCACCTATCGCTCTGACTACGACATCACCCACACGCCCATGTTCCACCAATGTGAAGGACTTGTGATTGATAAGAATATTCATATGGGGCACCTCAAAGGTTGCCTCATGGACTTTGTCCGTGCCTATTTTGAAGTTGATGACCTACCGTCACAATTTCGCCCAAGCTTTTTCCCGTTTACGGAGCCAAGCGCGGAAATGGACATTGGCTGCTCGCGTAAAGATGGCGGCCTGAAAATTGGTGCGGGTGATGATTGGCTCGAAATTCTCGGCTGCGGCATGGTACATCCAAACGTAATTAAAAACTGTGGGTTTGATCCTGAAGAATATCAAGGGTTCGCTTTTGGTATGGGGATAGAGCGCATCGCAATGCTGAAATACGGCATCCCTGACCTTCGTACCTTCTTTGAAAGCGATGTGCGTTGGTTAGACCATTACGGCTTTGATCCGCTTGATCGCCCCAACCGTGCGACGGGGACTCATAACTAATATCGTCATTGCGAGGAATAAAATGACGAAGCAATCCAGAATTTTTTCATTGAACACTGGATTGCCGCGCTCGCTTCGCTCTCTCGCAATGACTCATAAACTTTTATAAAATGAATATCCACCCTTTAAAACATTCTGACTATGATCAATGGCTTCCCTTATGGCAGTCCAATTGCCTGAACCAAATTACCCATGATGTAACCGCCGAAACATGGCGGCGTTTAACTCATCCTAAAGAACCCGTTCATGGGTTGGGTATATTTTCTCCACCCCTTACCCCCCCGCCTGCGGGGGGAAAGATGACACAGTCATCAGGGGGGGAACTATTAGGATTCCTTCATTACGTCTTGCACGCGACTACAGGATTCATAGAGCCTGCCTGCTATATGCAAGACCTTTACATTTGCGAAACGGCGCGTCGCCAAGGATTGGCGAAACGTCTCGTATGGGAACTGCATGCGTTGGGCAAAGACCAAAATTGGGCACGTATTTACTGGTTTGCCCAAAATAGTGACGAAGCCGTCCAAAATTTATATAAAAACCTTGGAATTCCCATGGATTTCACGCTATTTATGTTACCGACACAATAAACTTGCAATGTTTTCCATATTTAATATATAGTCTTCTGTATGGATTTAAAAGCATTACGAAATACAATTATTGCAAGCTTAATGGCGGTTAACCCTTTAAATGCAGAAGAGAGCGAACATACGCTGCGCGCCTCCTCAGAATTGCAAGAACGCCTGTCTTCTATATCTGATATTTTTTTAAACCTAGCAGGCAAAGACGTTATTGTTTTATCGCAAGAGGACTTAGCACCTGATGATCCTTTTTTACAACGTCAAATGCGTATAGCTCAAATTATAGGCACGTCCTCTACTGCACTTTTTACTGTTGATGAGGCCTTAGAAAGAATTCGTGAAATTAGAGATGAATATCAAATAACTTTAAACTTTGAAGATTCTGAAATACCACCAAGTTGGCAAGAGGCAATTCAAATCGCCGCCGATGCCGAGCTATTTGATAATATTTTCTCAAATAGGGCTTCGGCCAGACACGTCTCAATAACAGGCAAGGATGAAGAAGATTGTCTTGTTATTTCTCCTTCTTCATCTGGGCAAGCAGGAAGAATTCTTACCATGCTGGCCTACTTGCCAGCCGAGCACTATCCTACAATAAATAATGCCATTACATACGATGATATTTATCAATTCGTAATGCTCCATGAAGCTGCGCATTGCGCACAAAAGCACCCCGATGACGCTTTATCTGAATCAGAAAATTTGACCGCGCTGGAGTTAGAAATTAAAGATAATCTTCTACACCTAGATATGGAAACTAAAGCTGATGATATTGCCATAAAAAAAATGCAAAATATACTTGAAAGAGACGGAAGGCCAATCAAATTAGCTGTTGAAATTGCAGATGCCGTGCGCGCTGTGCGTTCCATTGGAGCTTTGCGAATGGGCGCTGATATATTTGAAGGTGCAGAATTTTACCCTAAACACGCCACTCATGTTTTTACTAAACAGCCCAATTTTGAATATACAGGTGCCGATGTTTTTTTAGCTATTAAAGCAACAACAACTATAGTTAATGCATCTATGGGATATCTATATGGGAATCTAGCACAACTATCGCTCAACCCAAATCTTTCCAATGCCCTTAGGGGTAACAGCGACTTTCCAATACTTATTCTCGCTCCACAAGAAGCTGCAAGTGCGGGTGCGGTCATTCAGAATGAACTTCCTGAAATTCAATATGGAACAATCAGGGCGATTCTGGAGCTTTCTGAGCAATTCCCGGCAATGGAGAGTCTCTCTGCTGAGAAATATGATTATCTCAGAACATCTTTGGAAATTAGCAGACAAATAATGCGTAATCATGTTGATGCTGTTCAGAATTATTACCCTACAATTGCTGATAGCGTATTAGCACAAGATAGCTACGATCAGTTAATGGGGCTAGGTACAGCTGCGATTGAAGCAGCAAGGAGCTTTGAATATGAACCATCAGAAACAAAAAATCAAAACCCTCGTGATTATTCATCATTGCCGCCGCACTTACAAAAAATACAAGAACGCTTTACAGCAAGCCTTACACCCCCAACCGACGCAATGGAAACTTTGGTTTTAATGCGTCAAATCGTTAGCTTTTTGGAAGATTTTGAAATGATGCTCGAATTAGAATTTGAGCGCGAAATGCGTGAATTAGAATTCCCCGAACGACTGCCTCCTCCCGGATCGCCTTTTGTTACCCCTTCGCGATAATGTCACGTGAAACTTCTTGGAATTCCTTTTGAAATTGCTTAAGTTATGATCGTTATAAAGGAATAAAATATGAAATTCACACTGAACTGGCTAAAGGACCATCTGGAAACAGATGCAACGTTGCAAGAAATCACTGACAAGCTTACCGAGTTGGGGTTAGAGCTTGAAGGTATCGAAGACCCAACAGAGAAATTTGCGCCATTTAAAGTCGCGCATGTTGTCAGTGCGGAGCAGCATCCCGATGCGGATCGCTTACGCGTTTGTATTGTCGATACGGGCGAGGATAAAGTGCAAGTCGTTTGTGGTGCGCCCAATGCCAAAACAGGCATGAAGGCCATCTTTGCACCCGCTGGAGCTTATGTTCCTGGCACAGACCTACTTTTGAAAAAAGGTAAAATCCGCGGACAGGAATCAAACGGTATGCTCGTGTCCGAGCGTGAAATGGGTTTATCAGACGAACATGATGGTATTATTGAATTATCAGAAGATACCAAAATCGGCACGCCTTTTACTGAAATTTACGGCATGGATGATATCACCATTGATATCGCCCTCACCCCAGATCGTGGTGATTGTGCGGGTATTCGCGGTATTGCGCGTGACCTCGCCGCCGCAGGCATGGGCACTTTGAAGCCGCTTGATACCTCCCCCGTTAAAGGCAACGGCAAATCCCCTATTGGCGTGAATATTGAGGCCAAAGAGCAATGCCCTGTTTTTATGGGTCGTTTGATTAAAGGCGTGGAAAACAAGCCCTCCCCTGCTTGGATGCAAAACCGTCTGAAAGCGGTTGGCTTGCGCCCTATTTCAGCTTTGGTTGATATCACTAATTATTTTTCGCTAGATTTGTGTCGTCCGCTGCATGTCTATGATGCGGATTTATTAAAAGGCGATATTAGCGTGCGCCTGTCTAAAGATGGCGAAGAGTTTGAGGCGTTGAATGACAAATCCTACACCACGCGTGAAGGCATGACCGTGATTACGGATGATAGCGGCTTGCTTGGTCTTGGTGGGATTGTTGGTGGCGTTTCCACAGGTTGCACCGAGAGTACCAAAAACGTCTTCCTTGAATGCGCGTATTTTGATCCCTACGCCATTGCTCGCACAGGCCGTGACCTTCAGGTTGATTCTGATGCGCGTTATCGTTTCGAACGCGGCGTTGATCCAGACTTTGTGCGTGATGGGATAGAACTTGCGACCAAAATGATCATGGAGATTTGTGGCGGTGAACCATCTGATGTGGTTGTCGCTGGTGAAGCGCCAAAATGGGATCGTGAAATTGATTTTGATCCTGCCTATACCAAAAAACTCTCTGGCATGGATGTG
The DNA here is from genome assembly GCA_964351905.1 of uncultured Micavibrio sp. Classification (GTDB taxonomy): domain Bacteria; phylum Pseudomonadota; class Alphaproteobacteria; order Micavibrionales; family Micavibrionaceae. Next base: position 27,112 of record CAYGPG010000016.1, on the reverse strand, counting down.
CCCGAAGCCCGCCAACGTGAAATCCTTGAAAGCCTCGGATTCACCCTGAACGGCAATAAAGTCACCCCGCCAAGCTGGCGTCATGATGTTGCCAATGACGGCTCCAGCGGTAAGGCGGATCTAGTCGAAGAAGTCATCCGCGTGATTGGTTATGACCATATCGAGGCCGTGTCCGTGCGCTCCGCCAAAGCCATTTCGGTTGGTGGTGAAACGCAAAATATCACTAAATCCCGCATGGCGCGCTCCGCGCTCGCCGCGCGTGGCTTGAACGAATGTGTGACATGGTCGTTCCTGTCGAAGGATCTCGCCCGTGATTTTACCACCAATGATAATTTCGATGCCCTGACCTTGAACAACCCCATCAGCAGTGATCTGGACCAAATGCGCCCGAGCATTTTGCCCAACCTTATCACCGCCGCGCTTGCCAACGCCGCCAAAGGCAATGGCGATGCCAAACTCTTCGAAGTCGGCCCTGTCTTTCCTTCTGCCAAACCTGATGGACAGCAAACTCATGCGACAGGCGTGCGCTATGGTGCAGTTGCCGCCAAGCATTGGGCGGACACAAACGCCAACCGCAAGAATGATGTTTATGATGTGAAGGCTGACGCCATTGCCGCTTTAGAGGCCGCAGGCGTGCCCACCGCCAATCTACAAACTGCGCGTGACGCCAGTGGCCATTTCCACCCTGGGCGCTCTGGCACATTGAAATTGGGCAAGAACATCCTCGCCCAGTTCGGTGAAATTCACCCTGCCATTTTGGAAGACATGGATATTAAATCCAACGTGGTTGGTTTTGAAGTCTTCTTGGATGCCATCCCAGAAGGCAAAAAGAAAGGGCCTGCAAAAACACTCGTGCAACTGTCACAATTCCAACCACTCAGCCGTGATTTCGCCTTCATCGTGGATGAAAATGTTGATGTGGAACAAATCACCCGCGCCGCGATTGGCGCAGAACGCAACCTGATTAAAAACGTTTCTGTCTTTGATATCTATCAAGGCAAAGGCGTGGAAGACGGCAAAAAATCCGTCGCCATCAACGTCGCCATCCAACCAGTCAAACAAACCCTGACAGATAAAGAAATTGAAGGCATTTCAAAATCTATCGTCGATGCGGTGAGTGCGAAGACAGGTGCAGCTCTACGTGGATAATATGAATGAGATCATCGGTACTATTACCGTGGTTATGACCCTTATTCTCTATGGATTTTATATTCGAGATACTTTGACAGAAAAAATAACGCCTCACCCATTTAGTTGGGCTATATGGTTAGTAATTACATCAACAATTTTTGTTGCTCAAGTTTCAGATAATGCTGGTCCTGGTGCATGGATGAACGGCGTTGTCACAATTACAAACTTTATTATCCTTGTTTTATCTCTTAAAAATGGAATGGGAATAATTAAAAAATTTGATATTTTTATATTTAGTCTTTCTATTTTTTCCATACCACTTTGGATGATTACATCTGATCCTTTATGGTCAGTTATCCTTTTAGTATTTGCAAATACATTGGCCTATATTCCAACCTATCGAAAATCATATAAAAATCCTTATAACGAAGCCCTTTATCTTTATGGAATAAACTTTTTTAGACATGGTCTATCCATAGTAGCTCTTGCAAACTATACAACTGTTACGATGCTCTCCCCATTTATGCTAGTCCTTAACAATGGAGCTTTAGCATTATTTTTATTATGGCGTCGCCACCAGATCTTAAAACATTAAAAAAAGCGTCATCCCAGCCAAAGAGCGGGGATCCATATGAATTCAATATTTTATAGATCCCCGATCAAGTCGGGGATGACGGGGTGTGATATAGCTTATTTCTTATTGAGTTCCTGCTCCACCACGTCTTTACGGCTCAATTTTCCAATCATGGTTTTGGGTAAATCTTCTTCACGGAATTCAATACGTTTGGGAATTTCCATGGCGGATATTTTATCTTCCAAAAATTTCTTAAGGTCTTCGGCATTTAAAACGCGACCATCTTTGCATTTAATCCATGCCTTCACAATCTCCCCACGGTTGGCATCGGGTAGACCCGCCACGATACATTCCTCCACGGAAGGATGTTGGTAAATCGCTTCTTCGACATTGCGCGGATAGACGTTATAGCCATTGGTGATGATCATATCCTTGATACGATCCACGATGAAGAAATACCCATCTTCATCCATGGTCGCGATGTCGCCTGTATGAAGGCGGCCATCTTCTTGCAATGTTTTGGCGTTATCTTCGGGGCGGTTCCAATAGCCTTTCATGACTTGCGGGCCACGCGCGCAAAGCTCGCCCCGCTCACCAACGCCGACATGTTTACCTGTTCCATGATCAATAAGTTCAACCACAGTATTGGGAAACGGCATACCAATCGAGCCTGCTTTATTTAGTCCTTCACGCGGATTAACGCAGAGCACAGGCGAGCTTTCAGTTAGGCCATAACCTTCGACAACAACCGCACCAGTTTTGGCTTCGAACTTCTTCTTCACCTCCACAGGCAGCGGCGCGCCGCCAGAGATGCAATATTTCAACGAAGACAAATCAAATTTTTTGAGCTTTTTATGGTTGTTCATGCCGTTGAAAATGGCCGGAACGCCGGGGAAAACCGTAGGCTTTTTATCGTTAATGAGTTTTAACGCGCCATCTAATTCAAACCTTGGCAGGGCAATGATTTCCATTGCTTTACGCACACTCAAATTCATGACAGCTGTCATTGCAAAGACATGGAAGAAGGGCAAAACGCCGAGCATCTTGTCTTTACCCTCTTCACAACCCAGCCACATTGCCGCCTGTTCCGCGTTCGCCACGATATTCGCATGCGTGAGCATGGCGCCTTTCGGCAATCCTGTTGTCCCACCTGTATATTGAAACAGGGCGACATCATTTTCAGGATCAATTTTGGGAATCGTATAATCCCCTTCATTTTCAATCAGGTTTTCATAGCGGAAGATGCGGCGTGTTTCTTGAACCTTGGCCAGCTCTTTGCCTTTAATAAGCTTAAACAAAAAGCTTTTGGGAAATGGCAACATATTGGTAAAGCTTGCCACAACCATTTTATCAAGGCGCGTATTGGACAGCATCTTTTGCATTTTAGAGTAAAGCAATTCTAAATCTGCCGTGATCATCACGTCAGTTTCACTATCCTCAATCATATTTGCCAATTCCGCTTCGGCATAAAGTGGATTGTAATTCACAACCGTTGCGCCCAAACGCATCAATGCATAATAAGCAATCAGGAAAAGCGGACAGTTCGGCAGGAAAATCCCGACCTTGGTTCCCTTCTTCACACCAATATCTTGCAAGCCTTTTGCAAACTTTAATGTTTGATCATTAATCTCTGACCATGTTTGCTTTGCACCTAAAAAATCAAAGGCAGGAGCATCGGGGAAATTCTTCGCCGTTTTATCCAACATTTCCGCAACAGGGCATACCGTTATGTCGGCATCCCATTTTACGTCTTTTGGGTAATTAGCAATCCAAGGATAATCGGCGTTAGAATTTGGCATAAAATTTTCCTTTATAATTAAATATTGAATTAATATTACAGCAAAATTCTTAAGGGAAAAAGAACACTCATACGAAAATACATATAAAGACTAGATTTAAGGAAATTCTTCCTGTATTTTTGTTATAGTCATTAATTCTAATGGCATTCTTAAAGTATAATTCAATACAGGATACGGACCCGTGAACACGGAAGCCCTCATCAAAGAACAGCACGATCCCAATAGCGAACCCGTGCTCACCCGCCTCAAATGGTTTAATGCAACCAAAGGGTTTGGCTTTGCTGTGCCTGAAGAAGATCCTTGTGATGCTTTTATTCATATTACAACGCTGCAAGATGCAGGTATTCATGAGCTGGGCGAAGAAGCCCTTATTATGTGCCATGTGGTTAAAGGTCCTAAAGGTGCGCTTGTTACAAAAGTTGATCACCTTGTCGAAGCAGGGACTGAACCTGCCCCCATCACATTCCGAGTTGAAATTGAAGATGATGAAGTTTTAGAAAAAATGACAGGGACAGTTAAATGGTACAAACCTGATAAGGGCTTTGGCTTCATTATTCCAGAAGATAGCAAGAAAGACGTCTTTGTTCATAAAAGCTGTTTAGAGCGTTTGGGCATAGAAATTCTAATTCCAGGCCAAAGCGTCAAAATGACCGTGCGTACGGTGGCCAAAGGGCGCGAAGTGATCAAGTTTGATCTTTTAGATATAAATAATACCGAGAACAGCGTTGAAGAAGCTAAAGAAGAAGAGGAATAAAAATATTACACTTCTTCCATCCTCAATTCTCTTCTTTTAAAAAAATCTAGAAATTTTTGCTCTTAAGCACTTGCAACAGTTTTAACTTCTAGATCTGCTGGCGCACCCGCATCTGTTGTAAAATCTTTTGCATTTAACGTGCGTGCCCGTGAGGTAACCTGATAAGCAATCGCTGCATGGTTTTCACAATAAGGCAATCCTTCCATTGTCTGACAGCCACAGAAAGAAAAATTATCAGTTTGTGGGTCACCATTCGGCCAACGGCACATTTTATCGCGCAGATCTTCCATTTTCACTTGCTTGCCCAGATAAATCGGAACCTTTTTCGCAACACGGCGCGGCGCAGCAGATGCTTCAGGTGCAACTTTTACTTTTTTGGTATTTTGTTGAATAGGCGACATACGACTTGAAAGCTTCAATCGATGTGCTTTACCAATAACGGCGTTTCTTGTGACACCTTCGCCCAATTCTTTTGCAATTTCAGCCGCTGTTTTTCCTTCGCCCCAAAGCTTTCTTAAAACAGCAACGCGATCATCACTCCAACTCATTTGGTATTCCCCCAATTATAAAAATAGTGCTCTTTGCCGCTATTCTTATGGTTTAAAAATTATTTTCTTGAAATATTTAGCAACCTTATCAACGAAGTGATTCTCTGCCTAGCGTCGGGAGAGATAAAAAAGTCTTTATCCACAAAAAGTGATTCTTTTAAAATTTATTTTAAAAAAGCAAAGAAAAAATTCTTGGAAAGGAAGAATTTTGGCAGGACTTAAGCTTTATGATCAAGACCCCAAAGAGCGTAACGATCTTCCTCATCGAGCCAATTTTCTTGTACCTTAATGAAGAGCTTTAAATGCACGCGAGTACCTAAAATTTCTTCAAGCTCAATGCGCGACTCTTGACCAATACGTTTAATCATTGAGCCACCTTTGCCTAAAATAATTTTCTTATGCGCTTCACGAGCAATAAAAATTGTTTGATCAATTTTTAAACTACCGTCATCAAACTCTTCCCAGTTTTCTGTTTCTACCGTCAAATGATACGGTAATTCTTGATGCATCATTTTAAAAAGTTTTTCACGCGTCACTTCTGCTGCCAACAAACGCATCGGCATGTCGCTCACTTGGTCTTCAGGATAATGCCATGCTTCCTCGGGAAGTTTCTTACATATATATTTCATCAAATCGTCAAGACCGTTCCCTTTAAGGGCAGATAACATAAAGGTTGCTTCAAAATCATAAACATCGTTCAAATGCCAAGAAATCTGCAGGAGTTCGTCTCTTTTGATCTTATCAATTTTGTTCAAAACAAGGATAAAACGCTTACCTTTTTCTTGCTTAATACGCTCTAAAATCATTTGCGTGGCATCACCAATTTTCTTTGACGCATCAACAAGGAGTAATATCGTTTCAGCATTCGCAATGCCTTCCCACGCGGACGCCACAATCGCGCGCTCCATTTTATTTTTACCTTCACGCTTCTTTGGCGGATTGAAAATACCTGGCGTGTCTACAAAAACAATTTGAGCATTGCCCTGAATACTAATACCTAACACACGTGTGCGTGTTGTCTGCACCTTTGGTGAAACAATAGAAACTTTTGTTCCAACAAGCGCATTAATTAAAGTAGATTTACCAGCGTTCGGCTCACCGATAACAGCAACAAAACCAAATTTTTGATTATCTTCTTGATTAGCCATTAGGATGCTCTTTGTTTCAAAAGCTTAAGCATTTTTGTTGCGGCTACTTTTTCTGTTTGACGGCGTGACGCACCCTCTGCTGTTACAACATCAAATCCTGTAATACGAAGTTGTATTACAAATTTAGGGGCATGATCTGGCCCCTGTTTATCTATAATTTCATAAACAGGCAAATCCAAACTACGCGCTTGTGCCCATTCTTGTAATTCTGTTTTAGGATCTTGGGGTGCCTTTTCAAGCGTTTTAATAATATCGCCCCATAGACCTAACACAACTTTTTGTGCGGCTTCATATCCACCATCGATGTAAACAGCACCAATCAAGGCCTCAACGACATCAGAAATGATATTTTCATTTAAATGAACACCAGCTACTCTTTCAGAATCTGATAGAACAATATAATCACCAATATTATATTTTTGTCCAATCATACTGCACGTAGGGCCTTGAACGAGTGCTGTGTGCCGTTTTGCCAAACCGCCTTCATTTTCTTTTTTAAATTCACTAAATAGAGAATGCGCCATCACGAGGCCTAGAACACGATCACCCAAAAACTCCAAGCGCTGATAGTTGTAATCATCATTCGTGCTAGAATGGGTAACCGCACGCTCTAAGAAATGGATATCTTTAAATTTATATCCAATTAATTCTTCTAAATCTTTCAAAGGCGCATTTATCATTATACAATTATTCTTTTTCTAAACGCACTGGGCCGATTGTATTTAAAATACGATCATATCTAATATTTTGAAACCACGTTAACGGGTTAAAAAGAAAAGCTTCAGGCTTCACAGAAAAGAATAATATATCTGCTCGTCCCACCAAATTTTCAAACGGAACAAAGCCGACTAAAGATTGAACGCGGCTGTCTTGGGAATTATCACGATTATCTCCCATCACAAAATAATGGTTTTCTGGCACGCTGAATAGTTTTGTATTATCTAAATCGCCATCATCGCCATCTTCATATATACGATGCATAATGCCTCCAGGAAGGGTTTCGATATATTCAATCGTGGCACGACGCTGATATTCATTGTTACCATCACTTTCAACATAACCAACAGCTTCGCGTTCAACCAATTCACCATTGATATAGAGACGCCCTTGACGCATTTGAATTGTTTCACCCGGCATCCCTACAATGCGCTTAATATAATCAACCGATGTGTTGGTCGGCAATTTAAAAACAACAACATCTCCACGCTTAGGCTCGTCCCGCATAACGCGCCCCTCAAAATCAGCTAAACCAAACGGGATGGAGTGTTTTGAATATCCATAGGCAGGCTTGCTTACAAAAAGATAGTCACCCACCAAAAGTGTTGGGAACATTGAACCTGATGGAATATTAAAAGGCTCATACAAAAATGTTCTAATTAACAAAGCCAGCAAAACGGCAATAATCGCTGTTTTTGCGAATTCGCTGATCTCACCCTTTTCGTTTTTATCAATATCTTGATTGTCTGATTTTTCTTTTTTGATCATGTTTTGTTTTATCTTTGTTTTATCCAAAATACGAGCTTTAAATAGCTTCTATAATGACTTGTGCCTGTGCGTAAGGCGGCTCATCCGTTAAGCTCAAATGCACGGCGACTTGCTTACCTGCTGGCAACATCTCTTTTAAACGTTTTTGCGCGCCGCCACTTAATTTCAATGCTGGTTTGCCCAACTCATCATTAATAACCTCAATATCACTCATATATATGCCATCAATGAAGCCTGTGCCTAGGGCTTTTGCACAAGCCTCTTTCGCCGCAAATCTTTTGGCAAAAGCCATCATTTTTGTTCCAGATTTTTCTCGTGCGGAAGCTGTTTTAATTTCTGTTGATGTAAAATATCGAGTCTCAAAACGCTCTCCAAATTGATCCATCAGTTTTTCAATGCGCCGAACATCCAATAAATCTATACCCGTTCCTAAAATCATTTTTTCCCTTGTTTATTTTTTTGCTCTTTAACTTCACGACGATGATCAATAATTTCATGAACTTTTCCTGCAACTTTGACACGTGCGGCACGCTCAACTTTAATTAGATAATAAAAACCATAATATAAAAACGGAGAGGTCAGGATTGCCAAAAGATAACCACCGAGAACTGTAGGAATCATAACTGCTTGAGGGTGAGCATAAATCCCAATGGGAAAAACATTAAAATATGTAACTGAGACATTTAAAATCTCACCAAACCCCAATATTGATATAATAGATGCTCCTATTTTATAAGATGTAAAAAAAAGAAAATTAAACGTCCACGGATTACCAATTATTGTCCCCACAATAGAAGAAAAAAAATTTCCTCTTAACAACAAACATAATAAAAAACATTGCAGAATTTGAACAGGCATCGTTGGTGTCCATGAAATAGCACACCCAATTGCAAGCCCTAGAGCAACCGAATGGTTAGACGCAGGTAATCTTAAAATACGGTGTTTGATATAATCAAAAGTGCGGCGCCATCCCATCGAAGGCCAAAATAAATTTTGGACGTGAGACCAAAAACTTTTTCTTTTTTTGCGTTTAAAAAGCATTATCGTCCTTTAGCACGATCTACAGATGTAATCTCTGGCGTCGCCCGAAGCGCCGCAATAACATTGTTTAAATGCTTCGTATCATTGACATAGACATCAACTAAAATATCCCAAAAATCAACAGAACGATTTGTAATTTTTAAATTCACAATATTACCACCATTTTTACCAATAACAGTGGACACTGTTCCCAAAGCACCCGGTTGATTGAAAAACGTTACAATCAAACGCCCAACATGAGATTCTGGGCTATCTGGCCCATCACCCCACGACACATCAATCCAGCGTTCTGGCGTATCTGCAAATGTCTCCAATGTTTCACAATCAATTGTATGAATTGTTACACCCTTACCCGTTGAAACAATCCCAACAATACGATCCCCAGGTAAAGGGTGACAACAACGTGCCATATGAACCGCCATGCCAGGAATAAGCCCCTTAATAGGAAGCGGCTTATCAGAATTAGGGCTGCGCGCCATGGCGTAATCTTTGGGGTTATTGCTTGGTGCTTTTGCTGTTTCAGTTTTATGAGCGGGGAAAATTGCTTTAAACACATCACGTGCAGAAAAATGACCTGAGCCAATATTTGCGTAAATATCATCAGGCTCCTCCACACGAAGTTGTTTTACAACGCCTGCAACGGCTTTCTCTGTAAAATCATAGTCTTCTTGGGTAAATATTTTTTTGAGCATCGCTTGACCCAACGTTATATATTCACCTCGTTGTTGCGTGCGTATAAAACGTTTGATGTGGCTGCGTGCTTTACCCGTAACAACAAAACGTTCCCACTGTGGTGATGGTGTCTGGGTTTTTGAGGTAATGATTTCAACCTGATCACCATTATTTAATTTGGTATTCAGCGGCGCAATACGACCATTTACTTTTGCACCAACACATTTATCCCCCACACCAGAATGCACCGCATAAGCAAAATCAACAGGCGTCGCGCCATTTGGTAATTCAATTAAGTCGCCCTTGGGGGAGAATGCAAAAACCTTATCTTGGAACAACTCTAACTTTGTATTTTCTAAAAAATCTTCAGGGCGGTTTTCTTGTTCCAAAATATCAAGCAATTCACGAAGCCAGCGATATTGTTTAACGTCCCTTACATCAACTTTTTTTGTGCCTTCTTTATACGCCCAATGCGCCGCTACCCCAAGATCTGCTTCATGATGCATTTCATGGGTTCTAATTTGAATTTCAATACGTTGGTTTTCTGGTCCCAATACTGTTGTGTGAAGCGAACGATAACCATTAGATTTAGGTGTAGAAATAAAGTCTTTAAAGCGACCCGGCACGGTTGGATATTTTGAGTGTAGGACACCAAGCGTATGATAACACTCCCCCAAATCATCCACCACAATACGGAACGCCATAATATCAGAAAGCTGTTCAAACGTGACATTCTTGCGCTGCATTTTACGCCAAATCGAATAACGTGTTTTTTCACGCCCCGACACTTCGCATTCAATACCTTCTAATTGCATTAAATGTTCAAGGTGACGAATAATTTTGTCGACGACAGCACCGCTTTCTTGGCGTAAAAACATCAAACGGTTTGTAATGCTTTCCTGCGCTTCGGGATTTAAATAGCTAAAGGCCAAATCCGACAGCTCTTCTTTCATTTGATGGATACCTATGCGCTCTGCTAATGGGGCATAAATATCCAATGTTTCACGTGAAATACGTGCTGTTTTATCTGCACGGTCTTTAAAATGATAAAGGGTGCGCATATTGTGAAGGCGGTCAGCCAGCTTAACCAAAAGAACACGAATATCTTCTGACATAGCCAAAAGAAGTTTTCTAAAATTCTCTGCCTGCTTACCTTCAAATGTCTGGCTCTCAATCTTGGTCAGCTTACTCACACCATTGACCAAATCAGCAACTTCAAGAGAGAATTTTTTCTTCACTTCATCAAAGGTCGCAGACGTATCTTCCAACGTGTCATGCAAAATTGCGGTAATGATGGTCGGTGCATCCATCTTCATATCAGCCAAGATAGACGCCACCTCTACTGGATGCGTATAATAAGGCTCGCCCGAAACACGCGTTTGTCCTTCATGCTTTTCTTTGGCAAAATCAAATGCCGCCTTAATCTGATTTTCATCTAGATCAGGTGTATAATCACGCATTTTAGCCAAAAGATCAGGCAAAAGCTGTTCTTCGTTCAAATTCTTCAAGTCCACCGAAAATCCACTTATAATGTTATTATTTTTCAATAAGATATCTCAATACAAGTTAACATGATTGCGTTAATGACTCACTATTTTTATTGAGCCAAGCCATAAAAAAAGACCGGATGAACCGGCCTTTGTCATTTTTATAATAGCGTCGCTTATTCAGGTGCTTTTTCTGGAGCTGCTTCTTCTGCACCCGCCATGCTTTCAAGATCTGAAACTTCTTCCTGTGGCACATCTGCGCGGTCTTGATCGCTCATAGAACCCCATTCTTGCTCACCATCCATCATGTCGATCACATCTTCGCCATCATCATCCAACGCAATAACACGTTGTTTGTTACGGATAAGATCTTCTTTCAACTCAGGAACTTCAACAGTTTCTTCTGCGATTTCACGAAGCGCAACAACAGGGTTTTTGTCATTATCACGGTCAACCGTTAATGCCGCACCAGAACCAATCTTACGAGCGCGTTGTGACGCCACCATAACAAGTTCAAAACGATTTTCTACTTTATCAATACAATCTTCAACGGTAACGCGTGCCATGATTTTCGCCTTATTTTTAGTAATTTTGTCTAATTAGACGCCGTTTATAGGGCATTGCTCGCAAAACTGCAAGTCCCAAGCTTTATTTAAAGCCAAATTAATGGCATCGTATGGCTATGGATATACAAGCGCTCTACAGAAATTACCTTAAAGATATCAAACTCATGCAATTAGCAACTTGTGCGGATAATCAACCATGGCTCTGCAATGTTTGGTATGTCATTGATAAAAATGATAAAATTTACTGGATGTCACGTGAAACACGACGTCACAGCCAAGAAATTGTGAAAAACCCCAAAGTCAGCTGCACTTTTCACAAATGCTTTAATGAGGGGTTAGGCCAAAAAGGACAAGCGGTTATTATTGCAGGTAATGCAAGGCAGATTCCCGCGAACGAGATAACAAAGCCTTATCAACTATATTTAGATCGTTATCCTGCTTTGGCCGACCTACAATCGTTAGAAGCTTCAATTGATGGTTCAGGTCATCATAAATTTTATGAAATTATACCAAACGAAATTATCTGGTGGGATGAAGTAAATTTTCCTGATGACCCACGCCAAAAAGTATCATAAATCATGCCTAAACTTCTTAAGCCTGATCACGATTGTCAACTTTGCCCTCGATTGGCTAAATTTCGGCAAAAGGCGCGTAAAAAATTTCCCGATAAGTTTAACGCCCCTGTGCCCTCTTTTGGAGATTTAGACGCTGAACTGCTTATTGTTGGGCTTGCTCCTGGTTTAAAAGGAGCGAATTTTACAGGGCGACCTTTTACGGGCGATTTTGCAGGCGAGCTTCTTTATGGCACTCTCTTAAAATACGGTTTCGCCAAAGGGGAGTTTCAAGCCCGCCCTGATGATGGTTTGGAACTTGTGAATTGCCGCATCACCAATGCGGTGCGATGCGTGCCACCCGAAAACAAACCCATAGGCGCAGAGATAAATACCTGCCGTCAATTTTTAGAAAGCCAATTAGAAACAATGCCCAATCTAAAGATTATCGTTTCGCTTGGTCTTGTTTCACACAACGCCGTCTTGAAATCCTGTGGCAAAAAATTATCCGCTCATAAATTCGCACATAAAGCCGTTCATCAGATGCCCAATAATTTACTTTTAATCGACAGCTATCATTGCTCCAAATACAACACCTCAACCAAACGCCTCACAGAAAAGATGTTCCATGAGGTTTTTGAATTAGCGAAAGAAAAACTAAAGAGTTAATCTTCTGGCGCAGTCTTTTCACGCTTTACCAATAATTTATTCAACGCATGAATATAGGCACGAGCCGAAGCAACAAGGGTATCAGAATCTGAACCCTGCCCTGTGACGGTCTTACCTTCTTCCTCCAAACGAACGGTTACGCCCGCTTGCGCGTCTGTACCGCCTGTGACAGCACTTACTTGGTATAATTGTAAATGCGCTTCTGGATGAGGGATAAGCTCACGAATTGATTTGAAGATGGCATCAACGGGGCCATTCCCTTCAACCTTCGTACATTTTTCTTCACCCTCAATCATAAGGCAAATTTCTGCTGTTTGGGGGCCAGTTGTTCCCGCAATAATTTGTAATGATTTGAACTTAATTTTTTCGTGATCACGGCCAACTTCATCATCAATTAATGCAATAATATCTTCATCAAAAATTTCTTTTTTCTTGTCGGCTAAATCTTTAAAGCGTTTAAAGAAATCTTGGAATGCATTATCACCAATATCATACCCAAGATCTTTAATTTTATCTTTTAAAGCATGTCGACCAGAATGTTTACCCAATACCAACTCTGATTTTTTAAGGCCCACAGATTCAGGGGTCATAATTTCGTATGTTTGGGCGTTCTTTAACATGCCATCTTGGTGAATACCGCTTTCGTGGGCAAACGCATTTGCGCCAACAATGGCCTTGTTGGGCTGCACGTTAAATCCAACAGTTGTCGATAAGGTTTTTGACGCTTTGGTTAACATTTCTGTTTTGATATTATTATGAAACGGCGCAACGTCATTTCGCGTGCGGATTGCCATCACAATTTCCTCAAGCGCGGCGTTCCCTGCACGTTCTCCAATGCCGTTAATGGTACATTCAATCTGACGCGCACCCGCTTGCACACCTGCCAACGTATTGGCCACGGCCAATCCCAAATCATTATGGCAGTGGACAGACAAAATCGCCTTATCAATATTGGGTACGCGGTTCATAAGCATTGAAATTTGCGCCGCATATTCTTCTGGCACGCTGTAACCAACAGTGTCTGGAATATTAATCGTTGTCGCGCCACATTTAATGGCGGTTTCAACCGCGCGGCATAGGTAATCTGGTTCCGTACGACTTCCATCTTCGGCAGACCATTCCACATCATCCGTAAAACCACGGGCGTAGGTAACGCTTTCTGCGATAGCATCTAAGACAGCCTCTGGCGTCATTTGTAATTTATACTTCATGTGCAACGGGGAGGTTGAAATGAAGGTATGAATACGCTTTTTACTCGCAGGCTCTAACGCGCTCGCACTCGCTTCAATATCTTTTTTTGTGGCGCGGGATAAACCACAAATCGTTGCATTTTTTAAAGCTTTTGAAATTTCATTGACCGCTTCCCAGTCGCCAGCGGAAGCGATTGGAAAACCTGCTTCAATCACATCAACACCCATATCATCTAGCAAATGCGCGATGCGTAATTTTTCATCAAGATTCATGGAACAGCCTGGCGACTGCTCCCCATCCCTTAAAGTGGTATCAAAGATGATGACCCTATTTTTAGAGTCCAAATTTTGTGTTGATGTCGTAGTCATGGTTATTCCTTATCGAATTTTATTTTAAAGTTTGCTGATTGGAAATCCCCTGAACGTAAGCGCATGTTTTTGCGCCTCATGCCCGCTCAGAGGGCGATAAGGAGGAGGTTTAAGAGCAGTAAATTTTGCTGTTGACCTTGCATAACCCTATAAAAACCTATTTTGAACTTCGCGTCAATTATTTCTTGATCTCATTCTCTTCCAACTGGCGCGCCTCATCGACAAGCATAACGGCAATGCCATCACGAATAGGATAAGCCAATCCTGCCTGATCAGAAATCAACTCTTGCGCGTCCTCGTCATAGCGCAAAGGCACCTTTGTCGTAGGACAAACAAGAAGGTCTAGTAATTTGGGGTCAATTTTTGACATATTTTTTACCTCAGGCGTATGAGCACGCTACGGTCTCCTCTAATCTGGTTTTGCGGGTCTAAGATCCACAATATGCGCTTCATGCCCCGTTGTTTCAATGAATTTTAACAAATCATCGGGATGTAACCCCACTGTCATAGTATTGAGAAGCGGGTGGTAATTAACCCTATCGCCCTGCAACATTGATTTATCAAGAATGATTTTCACCTGATGATCTGTGTCATTCATGATGGCAAACGGACAAACGGAACCAGGACGCACCCCTAAATATTGCCAAAGACGATCATCAGACCCAAAAGATAGCCGGCTTGAGTCGATAACATCAGATAGTTTTTTGATATCCACTTCGGTCTCAACAGATAGAACAAGGAGGAAATTTTTCTTCTTTTTATCGCGTAGAAATAAATTACGGCAGTGTGTGCCAGGAATCTCTGCGTCCACCTTCTCACTTTCAGCTACCGTAAAGACAGCTACATGGTGGTAAAGGTCAAATTTGATATCTAAATTTTCTAATTGTTTCATCAACGCGTCAGGAGAAGTTGGAAGCTCTGATTCGCTACTCATTTTGTCAATTTGGGCATTTTGCGTCATATTTACCAAATCCTTTTATTTATCAATATTTACAACAAGTTAGATAAAATTTAAAGCTATTATTTCATACCAAATTTGTTTTGCCCGCCACATTTGTGACATAATTTAAGTATGGAAGAAATTGATATCACATCTGCAACACCAATGCTTACATTAGACAGTAGCGGTGAGCCATGTGACTTTCAAGCTTGTGGAATAAGCCCCATTAAAGAACTTCCTCCCTCCCCTTCTACGGGTTTTAACATGAAAGCTCTGACAATATGATTGAAATTGCTCGCAACTCTGACGGTCGTTTAATTATCGCTAACAATCGCCCCTTTCACTCAACGATACAGCGCGTTGAATATTATAGAGATCTAAGACTATTAATGCTTTCTTACGAAGGGCAAGAAGAGAATAGTGAATTAATGCCTTGTGAAATTAATGAAGAAGTTGCCCAAATTATGAAACGTAGTCCTGATATTATTATTTTGGAATTAAAACAGGGCGCACCAAAACAAACTGGATACATCGCTCCACTGGTGCAAATTGGGCTTTAATCAATTTTTTCGAAAATTTAGACTTGATTTTAAAGTCAAAACCCCTATAAATCATCAAATCTACTAACGACACTATTTAGTCGCATTGAGCGGGTGTAGCTCAGGGGTAGAGCGCAACCTTGCCAAGGTTGAAGCCGTGGGTTCGAATCCCATCACCCGCTCCACTTATTTAATCTGGTAGTTTTTCGCAATAAAGAAGCGCTACATAAGGTGGAATACCAGAACGCGATGCCTGATTTTCTTCGCGTCCCAAAGTAAGATCAATATTCACCTGATCCCCTGCATCCAATTCAATAGGATAATTTCCAGAACTGCTTCCTGCCCCAATCGATACATCAAATTCAGAATAAGATGCAGGCGGAGCAGGTGCTACACCATTATTACCACCAATAATAAATTTTCCTTCGGCCTCATCATATTCCACCCAACCATCAGGACAAGCGCCTAAATTAAACGCCATTACAGCACCTGCAGGAATGAGAAGAGCGGGCGCGGTCTGTCCTTGATAATAAAGAACATCGTCAAAAAATTGATTATTATTGGCATCAACTTTGATTAGCGTTGTTGTAAATGATCTATCGTCATCACAATTAGTTCTTTCATCAAGAGGGTCAGCTGCGCCAGTTCTACATGGGGTTGTCAAATTTCCAGCTAAATTAAAAGATCCAATACCACTCACACCATGACTAATAAGGGCGTAATGTGCATCTGTAACGAATTCAGTTCCGGTGCTATCCGCTATACGAATAACGCCGCCGTCATTGCGATAAAGCGTCCCTACATTGGGTGTAGGATCTAAGTTTGCCTGATTAATTGTAACCGCGTAGGTGAAACGATTTCCCCATCCGTCGATCGCCATTTCATCAGGAAGATTCAAAGTTCTAGTTGGTACAGACCCTATTCGGACTTGCTGATCTTGTGCATCGGCTACATTTGTCCGTACAGTACCCGCAATGTTGCCTGTACATTGTGTACTGACTTCTACACCAAAAGCAGGTGTACCAGCAACACCTGGGCCAATATCGCGGCGTGCGGTACAAGGATAACGCCTGTTGATGCTTAAATATTCACTCAACGCTATTTTAATGGCATCCATACGATATTCTGTTTTATCTGCACGACTTTTTTCGACGTAAGTCAAAAGGGCTGATCCCATGAAAGCCAATAAAATACCCCCAATGACCATAACCAGAGCCATTTCAATAAGTGTAAACCCCTGATTATATTTGTTTTTTTCTAATGTGAACTGCATTTTTTTCCAAGCCATATTTAGATGTGATATAATGAACTAATTAACCAAATAATAATATATCATATGATAATATTAGTTAGGATTTATTTAAAATTAATTATTTAGGGGCATAAAATGATTCAATTATCCAATTCTAATGGATTTACATCCACGCAATCAGGAACAAGTCTTATTGGCGTTGCTGTCTTAACCCTCGTTATGGGGTTTTTAATAACAGGCGCAATTTATCTACTCCAAAATTACGACACAATCAAATCAGATCAACAATCTATTGATACTTCTATTGCCCTTCAAGAAGGCCTTAGAAACTATGTTGCTATGAATAAAAGATATCCATGTCCTGCTAGAATTGATATTGCTCCGGATCAAGCTGGTTTTGGTCTGGAAGATTGTTCAATTACAGATGTTAATGGACGAAACAATCTGCCTGTTAAAGTAGGGATGCCACCCGTAAGAACAATTAATGTTCCAGATAAAATGATGCTTGATGGGTACGGCAAACGTCACATCTATGCGGTGACATCAGATATGACATCAACAAGCCCCCTTCCTAATTTACGCAATGATTTGGGCGCCATTTTTATCCATGACGAAAACGGCAATCCAATTTCTCAAGCAGATGGCTATGTTATCTACGCGCTTTTAAGTCCAGGTGTTAATGATCACGGCGCTTATGATGCACAAGGCGCGCTTTTGCGTGCTTGTGATCCAACCGCAGGCATTGAAGCTGCTGAAAACTGTGATGGCGATGCTGTATTCATTTCTTCTAGCGTTAAAACTTTTAGAGGGGAAGATGGTGACTTCACACACAGCTTTGCTTTTAAAGGCAGTGCGCTTGCCTATAGCTGGCAAACAGGTGCTTGGAGCGAATGCGGTCAAAACACAAACGGCGTTGATTGGAACGGTACTGAACACCCTGTGCCCGCTTGTTTTTCAAGCTTTCAGGCGCGAAACATATCATGTGTTGACCGCCAAGGAAACGTTGTGCCGGTTGCGAATGAGCAAGATGAAGAATTTTGTGGCCACACACCTCGTCCAGCAGAAGACCGTGTTTGTTCTTTAGGACCATGTCGCTGGCAAGTTATTCCAGCTCAATGTACTTAAGAATAAAGAATAATGTGAGAGAAGAAAAAAGAAAATGAAATATTTAGCACTAATTTTAACATTTGTAATATTTGCAGGTATTCATCCTGTTTCAGCCCATACACAAACCACAACGGTTTATGAAACAGAAGTGGGAGCAGTTCATTGCCTGAATCACGAAGGCATATCAATCGACAAAAGCTTTTGTAATCCGCACACTGAGATTATTGGTGATGAGCCTCCAGAACCTCAAATTCAATGTCCAATTCAAGTCCCTGTTCCTCATACGCACGGCGGTGGCGGCGAAGGTCGAGGTTATGACAGCGACAGAGATGGTGACGGCAATAACGACAATAATAACGGCGAAAACGCATAAAAGTAGGAGTCATAAATGGATAAATTATTAATAACAGCAAGTGTTATAGCATTAGGCGTTAGTGTTTCATCAAATATAGCGTCCGCGCACAATGTAACAACGCCTGTTCCTAATACTGTGGTATGTTTAGATTTTCGTGGCAATCCGCTACCCAACAACGATATATGTGATGGTATACCAGCAATGGCAGCGACAAAACCTGATATAGAGATAACCGACTGTCCCCAAGCACACTCACATGTCACTGGTAGTAACAGTAGCGGTGAAGGACATGGATCAACAGATACTGATGGAGACGGCGTTACAGATCAAAGTGGATCAACGCCTGGAACAAACGGCCAAGGCACAAACAGCCATCAAGATGTTGGGGCTAGTGTTGGCGGTAACAGCGGTGGCGGTGGTGGCTGCTTTATTGCTGGCACACTCGTTGACATGGCTGATGGTAATAAAAAATCAATTGAAGATATTAAATTAGGCGATGTTGTCAAAGATGGGGGTCGCGTAAATGCGGTTGGATCTTTTTATGCCTATGAAATATACGATTATAAAGGTGTTAAAGTTTCTGGATCGCATGCAGTTCTAGAAAATAACGTTTGGATGCGTGTGAGAGATAGTAAAAAAGCAAAACTCATAAGTGAAGAAGAGACTATAGTCTATGTTCACGCAAACGAACATTCCAGAATTATAATTGAAGATATAATTTTTGCGGATTACAATGAGGTTGATTTATCAGGAACTGAATTATATGAAATATATGATGACCAGATGATCACTCTTCTAAACCAACAATTATCCGACAATAAGGTTTTACAATATGGTTGATTATTCTATATGCAGCGCAAAAGAAGAAGATCTTGATGCTATAGAAAATTTATTATACCCCCGATATTTTGAAGAAAGCTTTTATAACGGCTTAGAATATGATTCAAAAAACTGTAGAGAATTTATATTAAGTTGGCTTGAGAGTGATTGCCTCATTGCAAAAAGTAATGGAAATATTGTTGCTGTTACAAGTCTTGAATATTACAAAACATATTATAGGCAAGAAGAGGCAGTCGTTGAAATGTTTTACGTTTCTCCAGAGTTTAGAGGAACAGCATTATCTAGAGAGTTATTAAAATCTCTTATTAATCTTACCGAAAAAAGAAACGTCGCCATGTTATATGCAAGCTGTGCTTCAGGTATGGGGCAGAAAAATGATGCTCTGTATTCTAATTTGTTTCAAAAATTTGGTTTTGAGGTTCTTGGAACTGACTTAATAAAAAAGAATTTTTAATTTCTAACCTTACGCCACTCAAGAACATTTCGATTATGCTCGCCTAAAGTCTTCGCAAAGGCATGTCCGCCCGTGCCGTCCGCTACAAAGTAAATATAGTCGTGATCTTGTGGGTTTAACGTTGCCTTGATCGCCGCGTATCCAGGATTAGCAATCGGCCCAGGCGGAAGACCTGCATTTAAATAAGTATTATAAGGCGATACAAATTTTAGATCCTTGCTTAATAAACGGCGCCCCAATGGCCCCTTACCTTCTTCTTGAATTTTACCTTTTGTAATGGCGTAAATGACGGTTGGATCTGTTTGTAATGGCATGCCTTTTTTTAAGCGATTGATAAACACGCCTGCAACCTTCTCACGCTCTTCCGCTACACCTGTTTCTTTTTCAACAATCGAGGCTAAAATAATTGCTTCTTTTTTTGTTTTAATCGGCAAACCCTCAGCGCGATTTTCCCAAAGCTCATCAATTGCTTCGTTCATCGCTTCGCTCATTTTATCTAAAATATCTTGGCGGCTCTCCCCTTTTGAAAAGTGATATGTATCAGGCAATAAAGCGCCTTCAGCAGGTATAGCCTCAACGTCACCCTCTAAATCATCACGCGCTTTTAAACGTTTTACAATTTGGTAGCTCGTCAGACCTTCAGCCAATGTAATTTTACGATCAAAAACCTTGCCTTCTTCCAGCATTTTTACAACTTCTGCCATAGAGACATGCGCGGGGAATTCGTATTCCCCCGCCTTTAAACTATCGCTAAATTTTGCAACAATTTTAAAAAGAATGGGCTGTGAAATTACATTTTCTTTTGTCAACGTACGCGCAATCGCAGAAACTCCTTTGCCACGTTCAATCAACACAAGCTTAGATTGACTAGCCTCAGACGGTGATAAGTAATGATGAACGGCCAAACCACCTAAAACGGCCATAACTGCTATGGATAGTATAAATAAAGAAAATAATGAGAGTAGGAGCTGTTTCATAGTAGGAGTTAGTATACTCCTTATTTAAAAGTTTTAAATTTAAACTTTACGCATAACTAAAGAAGCGTTCGTGCCACCAAAACCGAAAGAATTCGACAAGGCGGTTGTTACTTTCTTTTCTTTGGCGACTTTTGGTACAAGGTCTATACCTTTACAAGGCTCTGACACATTTTCTAAATTCAAGGTTGGGGCAATGATGCCTGTTTCGATGGTCTTTATTGAATAGATAGCTTCAACCGCGCCGGCAGCACCAAGCAGGTGGCCAATCGCAGATTTTGTCGAAGACATAGAAATTTTATCGAGCGCAGGCTCAAATAAACGCTTAACCGCCGTGCATTCAATCCCATCACCAACCGGTGTCGACGTCCCATGTGCGTTAATATAATCAACCTCTTCTGGGTTTATTTCTGCGCGCTTTAACGCCGCCTTCATTGCGCGATAACCACCATCGCCATTTTCGGCAGGGGTCGTAATGTGATAAGCATCACCAGACAATCCATAGCCAATGATTTCCGCATAAATTTTCGCGCCACGCGCCTTAGCATGCTCATATTCTTCCAAAACAACAACGCCTGCACCCTCGGCAATCACAAAACCATCACGGCCTTCATCAAAAGGACGAGAGCCTTCTGTCGGACGATCATTATAGTCAGTCGATAGCGCACGGGCAGCAGCAAATCCACCAACACCTAAGGGCGTCACGGCGGCTTCGGCTCCACCTGCAATCATCACGTCGGCATCACCCAACATAATAAGACGCGCAGAATCACCAATGGCGTGCGCGCCCGTGGAACAGGCTGTTACCACAGAATGGTTCGGGCCTTTATAGCCATACTTAATAGAAATGTGACCTGATGCCAAGTTTATGAGCATGGCAGGAATACAAAAAGGTGAAAGTTTGCGTGGACCACGTTGAAGCAATGTCGTGGCGCTCTCATACATTGTTGTTAAACCACCAATACCAGAGCCAACAAGCACACCTGTGCGTTCAAATTCTTCGTCATTTGACGGTTGCCAGCCAGAATCCGCAATCGCTTCATCTGCCGCCGCCATACCATAGACAATAAACGGATCAACCTTACGTTGATCTTTTGGTGCCATGTGAAGATCAGCGTTAAATTCGCCATTTTGGGGATTTTCATCAGATGTTTTTGGAATAACACCTGCAATTTTAGAAGCAAAGTCGTCAATATTATACGGGTCTTCAAAATGGGAGATCTTACCGAGGCCAGATTTGCCTACTGTAATTTCTTTCCAATTATGATCCACCCCTTGTCCAAGAGGAGAAACCATACCCATGCCTGTGACGACGACTCTACGCATTGTTAAAAGCTAAATCGCTTAAAGTCACTCAGCAGAATTTTCTTTGATGAAACTAACAGCATCACCAACAGTTTGGATGTTTTCTGCTGCATCATCAGGAATTTCAACTTTAAATTCTTCTTCAAAAGCCATTACCAATTCCACAGTATCAAGTGAGTCTGCACCAAGATCATCAATGAAGCTAGCGCCTTCATTTACTTTGTCTGCATCAACACCTAAGTGCTCAACAACAATTTTCTTTACGCGTTCTGCTACGTCGCTCATGGGATTTCCCTTTTCTTTCGTTAAAGTTACTAAATATAAACTTCGTTTAAGTTTGGGGCGGACTTTACCAAGCCGCACCCAATTTGCAAGTCATTTTGTAAAAATAGCATTAAAACCAAACTTTATTCAATATTTTCAATAACCTAGCGCTTCTCGCATGTGGATAAAATCATCAAAAACAGCTTTTACGCCCACTTTTAAAAGCGCTTCTTTTTGCGCATCTTTGTCATGCGCTGTCCCTGTAAAACCAAACACATCCATCCCTGCGGCAACGCCCGCCGTTGCCCCTGTAGGGCTGTCTTCGATGACAAGACATTTGGAAGGAGCAACGCCCTGTTTTAAAGCTGCTAAAAGATACATCTCTGGTGATGGCTTAGGATTTTTAACATCTTGTTTGGTCAAGACTGTCTCTTCTGAAAAGTAATCCATAAAGCCAGTAATTTTAAGAGTTTTAATGACATTGACACGCATGCCGTTAGACGCGACGCCGATTTTGACCTGTGCTGCGGAAACCTTCTTCACAAAATCCAATGCTCCCACAACCTCTATATTTTCGGTTTCTGCATGTTTAAGCATGGCTTCGATATAATTATGAAACAAACTATCGGGAATTTCCAAGCCATGTCTATTTTCAAGCTTTTGCTTTATATTTGTCCAGCTTGATCCAGTGAATTCAACCAAACATTTTTCAGGGGTATATTCTGGAAGACCTAACGCCACCAAACCTGCAGAGTGAACTTTGTTGCTTAACTCTTCCGTATTTACCAACGTGCCATCGCAATCAAAAATAAAAAGGTCATAAGACATAGAGATATCCCGCATGTAGAATTAATATTGATGAAACAATTAAAGTAATACGCATTCTAAAAACCATATAGTCAGAAGGCCATTTATCAACATGCTGGTAAAAACGATCTAACATATAAATTCCGCCGAAAGCAAAAACTAAAAAAATCAACGGGATGATGGAGCTTTGCGTTAAAATCACTAAAAAAATTAACGCTAAACAAGATATGGTAGGGAGCATAGAGAGCGCTAAACGTATCTTATTATCCTGCTCCATCGCTTTTACCCAATGAATACCTGCCAAGAAATTTAATATCATAAAGCCGTAAAAATATTGCAAAAAACTTATAGCACTGACCTGTAAGGCAGAAGAAAATTGTTCTGATATAATCAGAATCGTAAAAAATAAAAAAGGTAAGACCCCTAAATAACCAAATGTTTTATAAAGAAGGCTCAAGGACTATACCATTGCCATGCCGCCATTGACGTGGATGGTGGCACCCGTCACATAGGCCGCTTCATCACTCGCCAAATAGGCTACTGCACTGGCAATTTCGTTTGGTGCGCCCATGCGTCCCATAGGGATGGTGCTATTGATTTTTTCTTTTTGTCCGTCATCTAAGGCTTCGGTCATGGCCGTCGCAATAAAGCCAGGGGCAACACAGTTCACCGTAATGCCACGACTAGCAATTTCCATACCCATGGCTTTAGTCCAGCCCATCAGACCTGCTTTTGATGCCACATAATTACACTGACCAGGGTTACCTGTTGTGCCAACAACAGAAGAAATATTAATGATACGACCAAAACGACGTTTCATCATGCCGCGCTGGCACGCCTTGGCGAGCATAAAGGGCGCGGTCAAATTCACGTCCAAAACCTCGTTCCATTCTTCTTCTTTCATCCGCATGGAGAGATTATCGCGCGTAAGGCCGGCATTATTCACTAGAATATCAATCTGCCCCATCGCCTCTTCTGTATCTTTCACCAAAGCCGCAATACCTTCTGCGTTTGATAAGTCAGCGACAATCGCATGAACGTTAGAGCCAAGCTCGGCGGCCAGCGCATCCAGCTTTTCTTTATTCCGACCAGAAATAGCAACCGTCGCCCCTTGCGCGTGCAATGCCTTCGCAATCTCCCCACCGATACCACCTGTCGCTCCTGTAATGAGCGCTGTCTTACCTGTTAAATCAAACATAGTTATTCCTTCTTATTTTAATTTTGTGATTAATGCTTCAACCTGCTCAGGCGTGCCGACACTCTCACAAGTAATGTCTTTATTGATGCGACGCACCAGACCGCTTAGGACTTTACCTGCGCCGAGTTCTACCATTTCAGTCACACCATTATCGCCCATCCAAAGGACACTCTCGCGCCAGCGGACCATACCTGTGATTTGATCGACCAATAGGCGGCGTAGTTCATTCGGGTCATCTTCTCCTTGTGCTGTCACATTGGCAACGATTGGCACACAGGGGGGATAAAACTTGGCATCTGCCAATGCGGCATTCATTTCCTGCGCCGCTGGTGCCATAAGCGTACAATGGAACGGCGCACTAACGGGAAGAATAACCGCGCGTTTTGCCCCTGCCTCTGTCGCCAAATCCACTGCAATTTGCACTGCCGCGCCAGAGCCACTGACAACCACTTGACCGACACTATTATCATTGGCCGCCTGACAAATCAGTTCCCTACCATTGCCTTCATTGGCCTGAACGGTGGCTTTATCCGCAATAGATTTTACATCATCAAAATCCAGACCGAGGATAGCCGCCATAGAGCCTTGCCCCACAGGCACAGCCCGTTGCATTGCTTGTCCACGAAGCTTTAGCAATTTTGCAGTTGTTGACAATTCCAGCGTACCCGCCGCCGTCAACGCAGAATATTCACCCAATGAATGTCCCGCCATAAAAGAGCAAGCCGCCGCCATATCAATGCCCCCTTGTTTTTTCAAAACATTCACAACAGCCATTGATACCGCCATCAACGCAGGTTGCGTATTTTCCGTCATGTTCAAGTCGGCCTCATCGCCCGCAAACATCAATCCTGATAAATCTTGCCCCAGTGCCTCATCCACTTCTTGAAAGACCGCTTTGGCCTCTGGAAACGATTCGGCCAAATCTTTACCCATTCCAATAAATTGTGACCCCTGACCCGGAAAAATAAACGCACGCGACATAATATTACCTTTATATTGATTAAATACTGCCGCAGAATGCGAAGAATATTAAACTGCGTCAAGAGTTTAGAGTTTACGGCGCAATAATATTGCGAATTGTTAATAAATGGTTAATTTTCGCTCGCCTTTTTCGCATATCTGTGTATACTGAAAAGCATACTAATAAATCTGTCACGGAAGCACGTTGACCAGTTTTTATCGGCCAACGTGTTTACATGCCCCCTAGAATTACAGGGTTTAGGGGTAAACTAAACAAAACAGATATTAGTCTATAGCAAATAGAGCGTTACCAATACCCATAACCAATTAATGAATAACGGGAGGCATTGATAATGAGTAAAAAAGAACTAAAAAGCAAAGCAACGGTAAGAAAAGTCCTGGAGGATACAGGTTTTGCCTACACTTTAAGCTGTGAAAGCCAGCACGTAAATTCTGATTATGCGGATTATGCAAGCACACAAGCCCTATCCGCCTTTCAACGGGCTTTGAAAGATCCTGATCTTACATATGATGATTTGTGCAATATATTGCGTAAAGCGTCTAGCCGGGCCAGCTCCCGCCAATGTAAGACACCATGGTCAATGTTCATGGCGAATTATATTTCAAAACACTGCGGAGGACATAATGACAGTGCAAATCAAACATCCCAAAATCAGGGTAGTGGGCGCATCCATTAAAATAAGAGCGAGCCGCTAAATTGAGCAAAATTTCCTAAACTAAAACTCTCCTTTAGATGTTTATATCTCCCGTATTTGGCACAAACCGCTAAATACGGGATTTTTTATGCTTGTTTAAAGAGCGGTCATGGCCGTAAACCGCAGGACGCTCACTTAAATCATAGTTTTATACCTTTTTTTTCTTGATTTCCCTACATCACCGCCCTATAAAGCCCATACCTCGCTAGTCAACAAAGGCCAAGGCTAGCTAACACTTAACCCGAGAGGAGACTAAAATGCCTTTTTATGAGACCGTGTTCATCGCGCGTCAGGATCTGAGCGAAGCTCAAGTGAAAGACCTTACAGATGGATATCAGAAAATCATCACCGAAGCTGGTGGTACAATTCACAGAACAGAAAACTGGGGTTTGCGTAACTTAGCATACCGTATTCAAAAGAACCGTCGTGGTCATTATGTGGCTATTGAATGTGATGTTGAAGCCCCTGCCATTCACGAAATGGAACGTACAATGCGTTTGAACGAAGACATCCTTCGTTACATGACTATCCGTGAAGATGAGCTTTCAACTGGCCCATCCGTCGTGATGGATAAATCATCGCGTGATACTGGTGAAGACAAAAAACCTTACAAAAAACCATATAACAAGGAGGCCGCGTAATGTCTGCTGCTGATGCACCTACAACATCGAAACCTTTCTTTCGTCGTACAAAATCGTGCCCATTTTCTGGTGAAAATGCGCCAGCGATTGACTGGAAAGACACAAAAACATTAAGCCGCTTCGTATCTGAGCGCGGAAAAATGGTTCCTAGCCGTATCACAAATGTTTCTATGAAGAAGCAACGTGAATTGGCAAAGGCCGTTAAACGTGCGCGTTACATGGCGATGATGCCTTACCTGAATTACGATTCAGATAACAATCAAAGATAATTTTTAAAAGAAGGAAATAAAACAATGGCTACACAAGTAATCTTGCTTGAACGCATTGAAAAACTGGGCGCCATGGGTGACATCGTGAATGTCAAACCCGGCTATGCCAGAAACTTTCTGCTTCCACAAAACAAAGCGTTGCGTGCGACAGAATCAAATATTGCTTATTTTGAGACGCAAAAATCTGCGTTAGAAAAAGCAAACCAAGAAAAGAAAAAAGCAGCAGAAAAACATGCTACGTCTCTTAAAGGACTTAAAGTTATTTTGGTTCGCCAAGCGAGCGAAAGCGGACAACTTTACGGTTCTGTGACGGCGCGTGATATTGCCGATGCCATCAACGAAAATGTTGAACAAAAAATCGAGCGTAATACGGTTGATCTAAACCAAAACTATAAAGAAATTGGTTTATATGATGTTGTTCTAACCCTTCACCCAGAAGTGAAAGAAACCATCCAAATTAACATTGCACGTACCGAAGATGAAGCCAAACAACAGGCCAAATTAGGT
>CAYGPG010000015.1:0-47126 GCA_964351905.1 uncultured Micavibrio sp. | reverse complement strand
GGGCGTATGTCGGCAATGGCTGCGGCGCGTTTGGGGATCAGCACGCATATATTATGTCCTGAAGAGGCTTGCCCCGCCTCTCTCGTTACCCCTTACTTCACCCAAGCAGAGTATGAAGATGAAAAGGCTTTAAAGGCTTTTGCTGATCAAGTTGATGTTATTAGTTACGAATTTGAAAATATCCCATTGAAAACAATAGAATTTTTGAAACAACACAAGCCTGTTTATCCTGACAGTAAGCTTTTAGAAGTATCGCAGAACCGTTTGAAAGAAAAAGATTTTTTAAACTCTATTGATATTCCTACAGCGCCTTGGGCACCGTGCCATAAAGCTGAGGATATTGATGTAACGCTCGCCAAATGGATGACCCGTGAATGCATAATTAAAACTGCGCGTTTCGGATATGATGGAAAAGGTCAAATATTTCATGGGGATAGCAGTAAGAGTCAAGACTCATGGGCGAGCCTTAATACAGAAGAAGCTGTTATTGAAGGGGTTATTGATTTTGATTTTGAGATCTCTGTTATCATCGCGCGCGACCTTCAGGGTAAGTCTGTTGTTTATCCCGCCGCTCTGAACGAGCATAAAAATCATATTTTGAGCAAAACAATTGCCCCTGCGCCCATTACGGACGATATGCACGCAAAAGCCGGCGAAATGGTCACCAAAATTGCCGATGCGGTTGATTTGGTCGGCGTTCTCACGCTCGAACTGTTCGTGACGAAGGATGGTGACCTGTTGGCCAATGAAATAGCACCCAGAACGCATAATAGCGGCCATTGGACGATTGATGCTTGTGCGGTGTCACAGTTTGAAAATCACGTCCGCACCGTCTGTGCGCTTCCTGTCGGCGATGCCACACCGCATAGTGCGTGTGAGATGATTAATTTAGTCGGGCCAGAGGACGTTTCAGACCTCGATCAATACCTAAACATGGCAGGCGCCCACCTTCACCTCTACGGCAAAACCGAAGCCCGCGAAGGCCGCAAAATGGGCCATGTAACTATTTTAAAGAAGTAAACTAAAGATCAATTCTTGGTGCATCATTATGTGCCTTCAGAATACTTTGATGAAGCAAATCACGATATTGTCGCTTGCCATGCGAAAAATGATGAATGACACTCTTTATCTCTCTAACACCTTCATTTAATATAAGAATGCTTGCTGCTGAACGAGACAAAGGAATAGGTGCCACAAGCATAACACCGATAATTTTGTATCTTAACGCACGATCATCAGTACATAAAAGGAAACTAGCAGCGAATGAAAACTGTCTTAAGTTAGGCCGTTTAGCACTATGCACAAGGCACGAAAAAACTATTTCAGTTGGGTGATATTTATTCATCAATAATTTGGAGAAATTTTAATTTTGTATACAGCCAAAATAAAGACACTTAAAATTATGTCAATAATTTTCTCTCTAGAATCCTGAAGATGCTTATACACTTTAAACTTTAAATAATTCATACGTCATTGCGAGAAACAACGTGACGCGGCAATCCATACAATATTGCTTTAAATCACTGGATTGCTTCGCTATGCTCGCAATGACGAAAAGGTAATTTTTTTAGAGGTAATAATGACCAAAACACGTATAGAAACAGATTCCATTGGTGAGATTGAGGTGCCTGCGGATGCTTATTATGGCGCGCAGACGCAACGGAGTTTGCAGAACTTTAAAATTGGTACAGAAAAAATGCCCGCGCCCCTTATCCGTGCACTAGCCATTCAAAAGAAAGCCGCCGCGCTAACCAATATGGATTTGGATGCGCTTGAGAAGAAAATAGGCGAGCCTATTGTTCAGGCCGCCGACAAAATCCTTGATGGCACGCTGAGCGATCAATTCCCCCTCGCCGTATGGCAAACGGGGTCTGGCACGCAAACCAACATGAACGCCAATGAAGTGATTGCGGGTTATGCCAACGAGCAACTTAACGGCACACGCGGCGGTAAAGACCCCATTCACCCGAACGACCATGTAAATATGGGGCAATCTTCCAACGACACCTTCCCCACAGCGATGTATATCGCAGCAGGTGAGCAAACACATCATGCCTTATTCCCTGCGCTCATCAAACTACACGAAGCATTAGATGGTAAAGCGAAACAATTTAAAGATATCATTAAGAATGGTCGTACGCATTTACAAGATGCCACGCCCATTACACTCGGTCAGGAATTTTCTGGTTACGCCAAACAAATTGAATATGGTATTGCCCGTGTTGAAAATTGTATGCCGCGCGTGATGGAGCTTGCCCAAGGCGGCACAGCGGTGGGTACAGGAATTAACTGCCGCATCGGTTTCGCCGAAAAATTTGCGGAACATGTATCTGAAATTACAGGCTTAGAATTTGTGACAGCAGAGAATAAATTTGAAGCCCTCGCCGCGCATGATGCGCTCGTGGAATTGCACGGCGCGTTAAATGTGCTCGCCACATCGCTCATGAAAATTGCAAATGATTTACGCCTTTTGGGTTCTGGCCCACGTTCTGGCATTGGGGAGATCAGCTTACCTGCAAATGAGCCTGGCTCTTCCATTATGCCGGGCAAAGTTAACCCCACGCAGTGCGAAGCGCTGACGATGGTTTGCACGCAAGTGATGGGCAATAACACCGCCGTGACCGTGGCAGGAAGCCAAGGGCATTTTGAATTGAACGTGTTTAAGCCGGTGATGATTTATAATGTGCTTCAATCCCTTCAACTGCTCGCTGATGGTTGTGTCAGTTTCACAGATAATTGCGTGAGTGGTATCGAGGCGAATAAAGAACGTATTCAGAATTTGATGGAAAATTCTTTAATGCTCGTCACCGCACTCAACCCACATATTGGATATGATAACGCGGCGAAGATTGCTAAAACGGCTTATGCGAATGGCACGACCTTGAAAGAAGAAGGTGTTGCACTTGGGTTATTAACCGCAGAACAGTTCGATGAATGGGTACGCCCTGAAGACATGATTTCGCCGAAGTAATGAGTTTTATAATTGTCATTGCGAGCATAGCGAAGCAATCCAGAATATTTACTCTTGGCTCTGGATTGCCGCGTCGCCATAAAGGCTCCTCGCAATGACGGAGTTAAGTAATATTCTGAATGCGCCTATCGTAAAACGATCCGTCATGATTGCGGGACACGCAACGAGCGTATCTATCGAAAAACCATTCTGGGAAGCGTTTAAAACGCTCGCTGAGGCGCAAAATAAATCTATTAACCAACTTATCACAGAAATAGACGAAGCCCGCTCCGTCAATCTATCGAGTGCGATTAGGTTATATGTTTTAAATAATATCAACCAGTGACACATCCCAGTGAAAACTGGGATCTTGCATCAGTTATAAATAAGATCCCTGCTTTCGCAGGAATGTGAGAGATTAATATTTAAAACAGCCCCTTAAGCACATTCCCTAACGCTTCTTCAGGATCGCCGCCTTTAAGTAATTCATTTACGGCATCCTCTGGTGTTTCAATTTTCTTTGGCTGTTCCTGAACTGGCGCAACGGGTTGTGCTTCGTTTGGTGCAGATTCTACTGGCGCAGTATTATCATTGGCTGGCGTTGGAGCTGGCTCAACAGGCGTTTGTTGTTTCTTTGGAATAATTCCAAATTGTTGAAGCGCATTGGTTGCATCGTCACCCAAGATACCAGGAAGCTTATCACCCAGTTCTTTGTTAATTTTACGTTTTAATTTATCCGCCAGATAATCTTCTACTATTTTCTTACCGAACGTATCGCTTGGGTTATCAAGTGGGCCTTTAAACTTCACATTGATCGGCGCAAGGTCAGGCACATCTTTCAAGACAATAGAATTATCAACATTGATAAACCATTTTGGTAAATCTGCCGCGCCCGTACTTGTAATTGTCGCCGCGGGGCCATCCATCACCATGGAGGTAATATTCACAACACCTTTACTGATATTATATTGCCCTTTCAATGTATCAAATTGCGTTTGACCACCTTGTAACGAGCCACTTAGAAGGCTTGTGACAGAGGTCGCTAATTTTTCTTCAACGGCTAATCCGCGCGCCATTTTTGCCAAATCAAAGCCTTTAAGAATGATGTCATTTCCATTCAAATTGGCTTTACCGTTTAAGGCATTTATAAGCGCAAAGGCACTGTTTCCTGTGGCATTTACGTCCATATCAAAAGAGACAGAGCCCGTACTTTTTAATTTATTACCGCCACTTAACGCACGCGCCAGTTGTTCCAAATCAATATTATCCATTTTATTGGTAAGATTAATACTTACAGGACTTGCCTTTACTTCGGTTGACAATGTTGCAGTCCCGCCAAATATTCCCGCCTTCATATCATTAATAGTCATTTGGCCATTACCAATTTTTAAATTTGTTTTAGGTTGCGCAAAATTCCATGTCCCATATTTGATAGAGGATGCAGACAAATCAACATCAACATCTGTTGTGTTCATAAAACTAAGATCAATAGGTGATTTTGACCAACGTCCAGACGAACCAGATGACGAGGACGAGCCTGCGCCACCACCAGAAGATTTAGTGGATGTTTTAGCACCTAGTAAATCATCTAACGCAATAACACCTGCCTGAATATTACCACGTACTGATACCATCTTACCTGATGCGTCAATCTTAAGATTACCGTTAAAATCAGTTTTCCCTAATTTTACATTCATGTTTGATAAATCAATTTTCTTGCTGTTGATTGTCGCGTTTGATCTAAAATTAACAGGTTGTGCTAAACCTGCTTGGCTTTTAAAGCTCGGCGATACAACTTGAATTGCCTTTACTAGATTAGGATGCTGCAAGCCGATTACTAAATTATTATATTGTGGGACGCCTAAAAAATCTGTCGTATTTCCTGCGACATCCAATTGCCCGCTCATGGCCTTGATATTGGCATCAAAGCCTAAGCTTTTTACGCTCCCCTTGCCTTTAACATTTGCTTCAAGCGCGTTTAATTCTGATGGTAATTTTGATGTATCAACTTTCAACGCACTCGCTAGCTTTTTGATGTCACTCGTTTTCGTATAAAGCGCTAAGTCCAAACCTGTTAAATCAGACAGGTCTGCAATATTTCCTTTTACGCTTATACTCGCACCTGCAAAATTATTCACCGATGCATTGGTTAATTTTAATTGCTTGCCAATCAGGCTTCCTGTGAGGCGAAGGCCTTCTAAATCCGCCGCGTTGATACGCGCTTTTTGAAGACTAAGGTCAAATATAAGATCAAGTGGCAGAGAAAATCCTTTTAAGGGCTCTAACGCTTTTTCTGCGTTTGGTGCTTTACTATTACCTGAATTTGATGGTTTTTTACCACCTTGCGCTTCGATGATTTTATCAAAATCTATCGTGCTCGCCGAAAGGTCAATCGTTGCCTTTGAACGTGCGCCTGCCATAGCCGGCGTGTAATTACCACCCAAACCAACAACGGTACTGTCTAGTTTTAGCGTACTATCACGCAGGCTAATTGAATTCGCATTCACGCGTCCTTTTAAATCAAACTGCGCGGTTTTATATAACTTTGATACCACACTTGTGTCCGCATCAGGCGCAAAAGCCTTCAAAAATGTCGCAAGCTGTCCCACTTGTCCTTCAACATCATAAGTTACTGTAGGGTCAGAATAAGTCACCGCACCAGTCTTCGCCGCCTTAGAAGAAGAGCCGTACGCCATATCGATATTGCCTGACGCTTTACCCTGCCCTGGCATTTCAAGCACTTTGAAATTCACCTTAGACTGTGCGCCTTTTTTATTGAGGTCAATAAAAGCCCCTTTAAAATTCTGCCCCTGATATTGAACGCCGCCAATATCAATTTTTACATCTGCACTCACATCAATTGGAAATGTTAAGCTCTGCGGCATAAAAGAAGAAGGTTTACTTTTATCAGAAACACCACCGCCCGTATTTTGGGTTTTAGACGATGGCTTTGATATTATCTTATCTAAGTTTAAAACTGATGATGATTTTAAATCAGCATTGATTATCAATGGATTTTGAGATTTTAAATTCTCAACATTTATTTTCCCATTCCCTACAAAATCACCTAACGCTAATTTTAGATCATCTAATGTCACTTTATTTTCATCCGCAGATAGTAACCCGTCCAATGAAACACTCTGGTTAAAGCCTGAAGACGCACCAAACATACTGGCCAACTTATCTGGAGATTGAATATCAA
Organism: uncultured Micavibrio sp.; assembly: GCA_964351905.1. GTDB lineage: Bacteria > Pseudomonadota > Alphaproteobacteria > Micavibrionales > Micavibrionaceae. The sequence continues at coordinate 40,974 of CAYGPG010000015.1, read as the reverse complement.
TCTTAGTCTGCCCTTGCACATCAAATGGCTGCTTAATAGAGGCTACTCCATCGAAAGAAACAGAAGCCTCTGCCTTTGGCAAAGATAAAGCCACATTAAGGTTTAAAGCTTCATTTGCTGTTGGCAGTCGACCTGTTTTCGCAGTAATCTCTACTTCTTTCTCATCCACGATCAAAGATCCTTTAACATCAAAAGGCCCCTTTAAACTATCGGCCTTAAGCATAATGTCTATCTCTTGGGCTGAATGGCGCGCTTTTGTTTTATGATCAAGATAAGTTAACTCACCACCAACTATTTCTAATTGATTGAGCGATATTGAATCCAAAGCATTATTTTTAGCCGTATTATTAGGCTCTATAATTTGTTCAGCTGGCGCTTCGATAATCTCTTCTGAGTTTAAAGCCTTCTTCACCGCCCAAGAAGATGTACCATCGTCCATGACTTCAACAGTAATTACAGGCTCTATCAACTTAACGCTGCTGATCTCCACCTTTTTTTGCAAAAGCGGCAACAAAGCAACGCTAATATCTGCACTTTTCATCACAAGAATATTTTCAAACTCTTGCGGTTTAGGTGAAACAACCGTCAAATCATTTACCGTCACATGCGGTGATGGAAAAATGCCTAATCCCAAATCGCCTTCTATTTTGACATTAAATCCTGTTCCACTTTCAATTTGGCTAATAATTTGCGGCTTATATTTATTCCAATCGACAAAGCTTGGTCCCACCAAAGCAGCAACAATAAGTAAAGCAAAAATTGATAGAGCAAATATAAGAATGCGCATTTTATTTCCCTGTATTTTTAAGGCGTGTGTTTATATACGCTTAACATAGGGCAAAGGTTTCATAAGCTCAATTCATTATAAAAGAATTTATTTGTCGTAAAAATAAGTTTATTTTTTATCGATATAGCCGCGCTCAATGCTTTCCATGACAAAACGGGCTTTAAACTGCTCAATGGCTCTTAATAGGTCACGCAGCTTAGGCAACAAGCGCTCATCATTAATATCTGGTACTTCTGATTTTGTTTCTTCATATACTTGCGCGGCGGCCGTTTCTAAATCATTTAAGGCAACTATTTTGCCGATTGAGCTATCATTTGCTTCTGCCACGCGTTTGCTTAACATTTTTACCATCGCCTGAATGGCGCGATCACTTGCTTTTAGACGATCTTCAAACTCCGTACGGCTAATGAGGATCAAATTACAATCTTCCAACGCTTCAACACTCGCCGTGCGCACAACATCAGAAATAAGAGCCATCTCCCCAACAATTTCACCCTTACCTAAAACGGCAAGCTCAATTTTCTTATCATCACGAATAGTAAAAACACCAACCGTGCCAGATTGAATAAGGTACGCCTGTGCATGCGTATCGCCTTCTTTGATAATGATATTGCCTTTCAAAAAAGAAACACGATCATAAACAACAGGATGTTTTGAAGACATAAGCTCTATCCTTATAAATTATCTGCAATGCGGTCACGGGCATCCATGGCTAAATCCATATCTTCCGCGGGAATATCGTGACCAATAATAATGATATCCCCTCCTTTTTGCTTGAATAACAACGAAGATGACATAGAGCTTGTCGATGTAACACACGCAATCTCAAATGCTTTTGCGTTTGCAATCGTTGGCGCAGGAAGTGAGGCGAAATCACCATTACAGCTTTGTTTCTTTTTAGACATATATCTGCCGACAAAACTGTCAAAATTTCCAATACGACCTTGAGGAATAACTTCTGCATGCCCCGCCAACTTACCCGCTTGCCATTGGTAAAAACCTGCTTGTGCTTGACGGATTTGCCCATTTACGCCTACACCTGACTTGGATAAAACCTGACGAATATCATTGGAACCAAAGGTAGGTGCCGCTGGTTTTTGCGTAACGGGCGCTTGCGGTGGTTCAGCCACACGGTTTGAGATTGAAAGTGTCGGACGAGCCTCTACCGGCGCAACAGGTGCTAATGTGCTGACACGTGGGGGTGCCTCACGCACTCTTTCCTGCCTTCTTGGAACAATAGGTGCAGGTGGTGGCGCTTGCCTTGCACTCACAGCAAACGGCGTATCTTCAACTTTTGGAAAATTATTTTGACGAACAACATCATTGGGAACAGGCGGACGCGGCGCAGTCACGTCAACACGCTCCGATAAGGGTGATACAGGCACATAAGGCGCAGGAACCGATGGCATGCTCGTCATAGAATTACGCGCCACACTTTGTTGTCCCGCAGAAGATTGCAATTGCCTTTCTGCTGCGGCTAATTTTGCTTCAAGTTCCGCAAGGCGCGCACGTTGTTTTTGCTCCGTCACTGCGGGATCAAAAAGCATTTGCTCTAATTCCACTTTTTCTTTTCGATGTGCAACGCGTTGCTGTTCTAATAACATACCGAGGCGTTTTATTTCTCTCTCCGCTTCATTAAAACGTTTAGTCGATTTTTCCAAATCCCAATCACCCGCAATCACATCAAGGCGACCATCTTCTTTAATACGGCGCAGCTCTTCAATCTCTTTTGAAAGCGTTACATTATCCATGCGCGCCGCTTCTAATTTCTTTTCGTACTCGCGCATTTTTGCTAAGGCCTGATTGCTTGTATCAACGACAGCTGTATCAATCGCACTTCGTGCCTGTCTGGCCTCAAGATATAACGCGCGGTTTTCTTTTTCTAACTCTGCCATACGTTCGCGTATTTCCGCCAACTCATTTTGTGCTTCTGGCGATGCCTTATCTAAACGCGCTATCTTTGCTTCTTCATCGGATAGAGCTTGAGATAAACGCTTATTCTCTGCTTGATAACGATCTAAATTTTCTTGTGCTGCTTTTTCTTCCGAAGTTTTAAAAACTTCATAACGGCTTTCAAAGGGGCGGTCTGTTGGCGTTGCAGGCGGCGGCGTTAAACTGTCGCGAACATCAGGCGTATCTAAAGATGCCAAACGCTTCTGCTCTTCCACTTCTTGTTGACGTTTTAAAGCTTCTGCAGCTTTCTTTGCAGACACCGCCTCTTCTTTTGCTTTTTGCTCTGCTAATTTTTGCTGCTCTAATTTTTCTTTTCTTGCCTTCTCCGCAGCCAAACGTTCTTTTTCAGCTTTCTCCTTCGCTGCTTTCTCAACAGCTAGACGCTCTTGCTCCATTTTCTCAGCACGCTCTTTTTCTGCCCGATCTTTTTCTACCTGAGCTTTTTCTGCCTGAGCTTTTTGTGCTTCGGCTTTTTCTTTGGCAACCTCAGCTAATCTCAACTGTTCCTGCTTTTGCTCTTCAGCCTTTTGTGCAGCTAATTTCTGCTCTTCAAGCAAACGCGCTGCTTCTGCCTTTTGTGCCATTTCTTGCGCTTGCGCTTCTATTTCATCCGCTTTTTGGGCGGCTATATTATTAACAGGCTTTGATTCAACTTTATTAATTTTAATTTCAGGCTCTAATTTTGGCGCTTCAACAACAGCCGCTTTTTCAACCATAGAAACAGCAAGCTTAGGTCCATCGCCAACACCTTCACGTACAATCTCATTTCTATCTTCCACGGGGGGGCGTGGGGCTTGATCTAAAGGAACACGAGCCTCTTTTTTCTCAATCTTAATTGGTTTTTCATCAAGAATTTTATTGGCAGAAGCCACCTTAGTTGTTGACACAGATTTAAGGCCAGAAGCACATTCTTCTAATGACCGATTGCCCTTTGCAAAAGACCCAAGATCAAAAATATAATTTTTTCCATCTATTTCGGCTTTTAATTCATTAGACTCTGAAATTGCCTGAATAAAGCTGTCATCATACCCAAGACGGATCACCATCGCACGCGCCGAAGCCGGCATCATCTCATACGCACGGATTTGCCCAGGGCCTGGCTGTAAAGTGACACTGTACGCACGATCTGGATTTAACGTCGTATTAGTAAAATCAATCGCCAAAGAATATTCTTCAATCTTGTTTTTACCCAATGTCAGGATTAAATTTTGATCATATTGTCTGGATAACGCGCAATAACTATTATCTGTATTGACCGCCAATGGTTTCACTGACCATTCACTTTGCGGTTTTAACGCGCCAGCATTTTTATCCTGCGCCAAAACACTATTGGATCCCAACGCACATAAAGCCGTACCAGCGATAGCCGTAGTCAGTATAGCTTTATAAAAGTTTCTCATATCTAATATATTCAGTGCTTTGATAAAATGAAAATTCATATATAACTTAGCACGCACCCAAAGAGTAAGAAAAGGCCGTTTTCTGCGATACCCCTTTTATAAACAAACAATTATATTAGGGGTCTTAAAATCTCTATAAAACGCGCGTAGACTGCACGATAAGAAGGCGGTTCCCTGTCTGCGGATCATTATTCAACTGCGCCGCAGGACGCACACCATCATTCGAAAATTGACTTAAAATCGCTTGTAACGCGGCCTCATAAGATTGCCCACCATTTACGGCACGCTTTAACTTAAATTCATGATGCGCTTGCCATACAAAATCAACGCCCTCACGTTTCGACCATTGTTGTAAAACAACCTGTAAATCCGCTCCTGCTGGCGCCGCCCATTGTGACGGTGCTTCTGGCGCAGGAACATTTTGTGGTGGTAAAATTGATTGCGGTGTCGATGCAACAGGTAAGGGCGCCATCGGTGACATGGGGCGCGGCGCACCCTTTCCTGCCATCATGGCATCAATACCCAACGCGGTTGAATTTTGCGCCATGAGCATCTGCACTGCTTGCTCAAAGCTGCCAGTGACATTGATATCACTCACAACTTGCCCGCCACGGTCTGATTGCCATGACAGCGCAATGCCCGCTCTATTAGACCATCGGTTCAAAGTATCTCGGATATCGTCACCCGCTTTGGCTTGCCATCTCATTGTCATCGGCGCTTGCACTTGCGGCGCGGAAACGCTTGAGCGCGGCGCTGAAGGCTCAACCTTTTGATTCCAATCTTTAACACTATTGGTTGGCTCACGTTTTGTTTGCGGTCGCTCCACCTGCCCCATCATGCTTGCTGTTGTGACAGAATTTGCCATAGCAGGGCCGAAACAAGCCTCTAAACGATTTAGCGCTTCTGGCACATTCCCCAGATTAAAAACAAAAGCATTTCCATCCACATCAAGCGTAAGCATACCTGCGCCTTGTAATTGCTGGTAGAATCCTGAATAAGACCTTAAATTAAAAATAAGCGTGCTTTCAGAAAACGCCGTAGCCGTCGTTTTAAAATTACCGAACTGGTTAAGACCAATTGCCGAAGGATATTTACGCCCTTGCTTGAATACATTTTGTCGAAAATCAACCGCCATAGCCAAAATTTGGCCTGAGTGACCCGATAATCTTAAAACATACCCATTATTGTAATTTGCCGCCATCATGCACGGTAGGCGTACACCATTAAGCCCGCGTGTTTGGGCAAAAGCTGTTTTTTCAACTGTCCATGGGCCTGATGGCGTAAATTGTGGCGCAGTCGGCACCATCATTGTCGGAGCTACAACGGGCGTAATCATTGGCACGTTCTGCATTATCGGAGCTTGTCGCGGTGCGTTCATCGTCGGCGCAGGTGGTTCCATGATCGTATTAAACGGTGTAGCCATTTGCGCATTAGAAATTCCGGCGCTAAAACCGCTTAACAATAATGAGATCGCCAGTATTTTTGTAGGGTATTTCAATTTCTTATCCGCTCTTTAAAGAATATTATGAACATAATGCGCCGTCCTCTTTGACGCAAGCCACTTTTAAGACTTCCCCTCAATAAAAAAACATCGTCATTGCGAGGAACGAAGTAACGAAGCAATCCAGAATGTTTCCTAATAAAGCTGGATTGCCGCGCTTCGCTCGCAATGACGTTTGAGAACAGCTGCTTACTCTGTTTCTTCCTCATTATTCAATTTAGCCGCGAGTGAGGCTTCTAAAAAGTTATCAATCTTACCATCCAAAACACCTTGGCTGTCTGTGGTCTCACACGCCGTGCGTTGATCTTTCACCATTTGATAGGGATGAAGCACGTAAGAACGGATTGCATGACCCCACCCAATATCAGATTTTTCACCATGTGCTTCGGCGGCGGCATCTTCACGGCGTTTAAGCTCCGCTTCATAAATACGCGCTTTTAACATGCTCATCGCCGTATCCTTATTCTTATGTTGGGAGCGTTCGTTCTGACACGCCACAACAATACCAGTTGGCTCATGCGTAATGCGCACCGCACTATCGGTTGTGTTTACGTGTTGCCCGCCTGCGCCACTGGAACGATAAGTATCAATTCGTAAATCTTTCTCATCAATATCGACATCAATATCGTCATTGACGACTGGAGAAATCGCGACAGAGCAAAAACTGGTATGGCGTTTGGCATTGGAATCAAAAGGTGAAATACGCACCAGACGGTGAACACCATTCTCGGCTTTGAGCCAACCATAGGCCATTTCACCATCAATACGGATCGTTGCGGATTTTATTCCTGCTTCTTCTCCATCACTGCGGTTGAGGACTGACCATTTAAATCCACGCTTTTCGGCCCAACGGGAATACATACGCAAGATCATCTCCGCCCAATCTTGGGCTTCGGTACCGCCTGCGCCTGAATTTACTTCTACAAAAGCATCATTGGGGTCGGCTTCGCCAGACAGCATGCTTTCTAACTGGCGTTTTTCAACAGCCACTTTCATGGCCTCAAGGGCTTTTTCAGCCTCAAGAACAATGGATTCGTCGTCTTCGGCCTCGCCCATTTCGATCAATTCGGCATTATCATTGAGGTTGGTTTCAATTTCATGTACGCCAGAAATGGCGTTATCGAGCCGTGTACGCTCGCGCATCAAATCTTGCGCACGTTCCGCATCATTCCAAAGGTCGGGATCTTCAATGAGAGAATTAAGCTCTTCTAGGCGTTTGACGGAGGTGTCCCAGTCAAAGATGCCTCCTCAAAAGCACCAACGCGCCTTTAATATCATCAATAATGCTCTGAGTTTCTGCTTTCATGCTAGAAATATAGCCTGATTACGCTGCTTGATCTATATCATTATTCTGGAGCATCAAATCTTGCATGGCTTCGATAAACATAACCTCTTCTTCGCCAGAACAACGTCCTGTAAGCATTGCCCCATCAAGTGTTAATGAATCTTCAGACCACATCGCGCCTTGGTTTGTAACAATACTTCGCACTTCTTCAGGACCTGAAACAGTGCGGCCATCCAACAATTCTGCGTGTGCCATAAGCGTTACTGCATCATCCATAGCGATAACAGGCTTGTTCGCTGTCATGAAGCTACTTACAAAACGACGCGTGTGCGCTGTCATCTTCAATTTTTCCAGACTACGTGATCCACCAGGGATAACCAACATTTCAAAATCAACTCCCAATGCGGTGTTTAAAGGCGCATCAACGGCATAATTGTGCCCCCATGCGTTACCATCCCATCCGTTAACCAAACCTTGGTTTGTGCTAATAAGGCGCATTGTCGCCCCTAATTCTAATATTGTTTTTTGAGCAGCAAGAAAGGATTTTTCTTCAAACCCATTTGCTAAAAGCACAGCAATTTTGATTCCAGATAATGGCTTCATTTATACACCTCTATATATTTGATTTTCTAAAATATGTTTATTTTCAGGGGATTAGAGTTAATCCACACACACCGAAAACAACACCCTCGTTAATTTGAGCAGACATTCGCGGAAATGCTCTCTCAAGTCAAGAAAAATCGCGCAACAATATTACAAAATTTTCAAAATGGTGAATAACGCAAAAAAGTCTTTTTTTTCAAAGATATCTTTGACATTTACCCCCCTAAAGATATAAAACTAATGAAACCGTCCCCATTAAGAGGGATTAAAATTAATTCTAAGGAGTTTCCAATAATGAAGATGCTGCGCCCTTTTATAATGCTATTTGCTGTTCTCAGCATCAGCGCCTGTTCTTTTGACAAGATGGACGAAGTAGCCGCGTTAAATGACGCGAATGCTGTCGGCAATGCTTTTACCCAAGCATTAACACAAGAATATCAAGAGTACGTAAATAACGAATTACAAACTTACGATGATCATGCAGATGCTCTGCATTTCTCACGTAAAGGCTTATCTGCCGCACGCGGTGACATGGTCATGCCAGAACCTGTCAGTGACTGGAGCTTGCTTCCCGGTCATGCGGAAGAGCTTATCGTCGCTCGCTCACGCCTCGTCAATGTTTACGCATTAGGCGCTCGTGAAATGCAGCCTCAGCTTTCAGCATTCGCACAAGCCCGCTTTGATTGTTGGATTGAAGAGCAAGAAGAAAACTTCCAACAAGACAATATCAACTCTTGTAAAGCACAGTTTATGGATGCCTTGGCACAGCTAGAAGCTGCGATGCCTCCTCCGCCACCGCCTGCACCAGAGCCTGTTGCAGAACCATTTGATGTTGATCCATCAGAGCCAATGAAAGTTGAAAATGCGAAATACATTGTCTTCTTTGACTGGGATGAGAGCACATTGAATGCAGGCGCAAATGCAATCCTTGATTCAGCCGCAGAAGAAGCCCAAGGCCGTAGCCTTACATCAATTGATCTTGTAGGTCACACAGATACTTCAGGCCCACGTGATTATAACCAGAAGCTTTCAATGCGCCGTGCAAACGCCGTACGTGATGCGATGGTTCAACGCGGTATCGCACCTAATATGTTGAGTGTTAATCACCGTGGTGAGAATGAGCTTCTTGTCGATACACCAGATGGTGTACGTGAGCCAGCAAACCGCCGTACTGAGATTACATTTCAGTAATAAGCTTTTATAATAATAAGAATTAAAAAGGTCGGATTTATTCCGGCCTTTTTTCTTGCGCCAAGACAACCGTCATTGCGAGCGAAGCGAAGCAATCCAGAATATTACCTTTAAACTCTGGATTGCCGCAGTCGCTCCGCTCCTTCGCAATGACAAAAAGCCTGTTTCAACAGTTGCAGGAAAACAGATCAGCGCATAGAATATTAGAATGGATTTGCGCCCAATTTTATATGTTACTGGAATACTGCTCTGCACGCTGGCGGCAAGTATGATCTTTCCTATTTTGACAGACCTTTATGCCAAGAATACAGATTGGCGTGTCTTTTTCTTTTGCATGTCCTTTACAGGCTTTATTGGCGGCGCATTAATCCTAACCAACTCTGGTAAGAAATTTCATTTAACCGTGCGTCAAACCTTTCTTCTCACAACATTAAGCTGGGTCACGCTTGCCCTTGCAGCCGCCATTCCCTTTGCCATGAGCGGCGTTGGCATGAGCTTAACCGACGCCATATTTGAAGCTGTATCAGGCATCACAACAACGGGCGCAACGGTTATCACGGGGTTAGACAATGCCCCACCTGGAATTTTACTGTGGCGCGCCATCCTTCAATGGCTAGGCGGTATTGGTATCATCGTGATGGCACTTTCTGTTTTGCCTTTTCTTCAAGTTGGGGGGATGCAACTTTTTCAAACAGAATCGTCAGAAAATGAAAAAGCCCTGCCACGTGCGACACAATTGGCGGCCTCCATCGGGACAATCTATCTAGGGCTAACCGTCATTTGCATGTTCTGTTACACCTTTGCAGGCATGGATTCATTCGACGCATGGGCACACGCCATGACGACAATTGCAACGGGAGGGTTCTCAACTTTCGACAGCTCCTTTGGCCATTATGATGCGGCCTGGGCAGAAATTGTTGCTATCACTTTTATGCTCCTTGGTGGATTACCTTTTATTCTCTACGTTAAAGCTCTCGCAGGAAATTGGAAAGCGTTGTTTAATGATTCTCAAGTGCGCACCTTTCTCAGCATTGTTGCTTTTGCGATTACCATCATGGTTCTCTACCTTACTTTTCAAAACAGCGAACCTTTCATCGAAGCCATCCGCCGCGCAAGCTTTAACGTTGTTTCCGTTATAACAGGCACCGGCTATACAAATGGAAATTACGCTGCATGGGGCGGTTTTGCCGTTATATTAATCTTCTTCCTTATGGTCATTGGTGGCTGTGCGGGTTCTACCACATGCGGTATTAAAGTTTTCCGTTTTCAAGTCATCTACGCGGTCACAAAAGTACAGTTAAAAAAGCTTATTCACCCCAATGGCGTTTTTACAGCGCGTTACAATCATCAAGCAATCCCAAGCGGCGTTGCCTCATCGGTGATGAGCTTTTTCTTCATCTATGCCTTATGTTTTAGCGTTCTGGCCATTGGTCTTTCTTTTGTCGGGTTAGATTTCATGACGGCCATGTCTGGCGCCGTCACAACAATTTCGAATGTTGGCCCGGGCTTAGGAGACGTAATTGGCCCTGATGGAACATTTCAACCCCTACCTGATACGGCGAAATGGATGATGTGTGCGGGTATGATTTTGGGACGCTTAGAATTATTTACCGTGCTTGTATTAATTCTTCCCGCTTTTTGGAAAAAATAATCTATCTCATATTCGGGATAAAGCTCACAACCGTCTTATCAATATCAGCAATAATTTTTTCTAAAAACTCAAACTGCCTAAACTCTTTTTCTGCCAAAGATAATTGATCTTGTACCAATAACTCTCGTTTGATTTTTATTGTATAGGGCTGTGTTAAACGCCCATCTAGTGCAACGGGGTATAGCGCAATAAGTAAATCTAGCGTGTAATAATCTGCCGCCGCCCCTGATAAAATGCCCATTAAATTTTCATCTTCTGTTTTCTTTATCAACGTTAATTTTTGAATATCAAAAACGGTTCGAAAAGGTCGATCCGGCGCGCGCTCTTTTGTTGAAAATCGATGTGATGCATAATTTTTTATGAGGAAACTAGGGCTAAGAATAAAATTATAAAGCGCTTCTTGTGTTCTTTGGCTTATCTTTGCGCTTTGACGAACCTCAACATTACCGCCATAAGGGCTAAAAGGCTGTAGGTGTGAATAATCTAACTGAGGCAAAGGTTTACCCATCGGGCGACTGCTGGAAGAACACCCCGTTAAAAAAACAAGAGCGATTAAAAAGATAAATTTAATTGGCTGTATCACTTTCTCTCATCATCTTTGCTTTAACTTCAATATCCTTGGGATCAAGATTATAATCTTTACTGCAAAACTCACACTTTAAATTGATATTGCCTTCAACAACCATATCTTTTCGGTCATCATCACTCATCATCGTAACCATGTTCTCAACACGCTCCGTTGAGCATCGACATTTATGTTGTAAATCTAAGGGTTCATAAACACGCACCCCCTCTTCATGGAAAAGACGAATAAGGATATCGTGCGAATTTAAATTATCATGGAGCAATTCGGATTCCGTTAAACTCCCCATTAAGAACATGGCACGACGCCAATCATCTTCATCTAAGTTTTCAACCACATTGGTTGGCACTTCTTCTTTTATGCCCCCTTCATCTGGCATATGTTGTAACATAATACCGCCAGAAAACCATTTGCCATCCCGCTTATCAGCGGCCATTTTAATGCCAGTTTTGATCTGCTCTGACTGCGTGAAATAATGTTGTACGCACTCGGTTAAGGATTTACCTTTAAGTTCCACAATGCCCTGATAACGATCTTTTGCTTCCTTTTGATCAACAGTAAACGCGATATACCCCTTACCTAAAAGCTGCGCGAGTTGATTATCCGCACTTTCACTGACATCTTCTGAAAAAGCAGAAAATTGCTGCGTTACCTTCTCCAAACGCTTTTCATCAAAAGTTGCACAACCGCGGATATCCCCCTCGCTTGTCATGTCTGCCACCAGCATAGAGATCGGCCCATCGCCTTGTGTCTGAAGCGTAAAGATCCCATCATATTTCAACATAGAAGATAATAACGCACAAAGCGTAATCGTCTCTGCCAATATCTGGTTTACGATATCGGGGTAATTATGTGGTTTTATAATGTCATTAAGAACATCATTAAAACGCACAATACGTCCGCGCAAACTTGAACTCTCAAGCTGGAATGGTCGTATAACATTGCCAGAAAAATCGTCTAAGGAAGATAGGTCATTCATTATTTAATTGTAGCATAATATCTTTTAAGACAAACAGAGTTTTACGATGGCTAGGCACGAGGAATGAAATGTATGAAAGTACATAAATGACGACGTAACGAAGCTCCATTGTGAAACTATGAAAGTCTTTAAGTTTTGATCTTGTATCCTGTTCGTAGCATCCATAACGTCAGGGCAGATAGCAAAATGTTTGCAATAACAAGAGTGACCAATCCAATCCAAACATTGCCATCAGCATGTCCAATAAAACCATAGCGGAAACCGTCAATCATATAGAAAAATGGATTATAAAGCGCTAAATCATGCCAAATTTCGGGCAGTTGATTGATTGAATAGAATGTTCCTGATAAGAAAGTCAGCGGCGTGACTAAGAAATTCGTTACCGCAGCAATATGATCAAATTTTTGTGACCAAACGCCCGCGGCCAAACCAATAGAAGCCAGCATCATATTTCCCAAAATCGCAAAGGCAATGATGTGCGGGATCGAATGTATGCTTAACCCAACAAAGGCCGAAACAACAATAATAACAACTGCACCGACAAATAAACCACGACAAATGCCTCCAATAACAAAACCAGCATAAAGCTCGGTCGGCGATAAAGGCGGCATTAAAATATCGACAATATTCCCCTGCACTTTTGCGATCACCATGGAAGAAGACGTATTGGCAAAGGCATTTTGCACCATGGTCATCATCACTAAACCAGGCGCAAGAAAGACAAGATAAGGAATATCGCCAATTGTGCGTGCAACACCACCAAAGGCGAGCGCAAAAACCGCATAAAACAACAATGTGGTCACAACAGGCGCAATGATCGTTTGCGTGTAGACATTAATGAAACGCCCCACCTCTTTTTTAATCAAAGTTTGTAGCCCAACAACGTTCATCCCGATAATTTTACGAGGTTGCAGCTTTTGTTCCTGTAGTTTTGCGCTATTCATGCTATAAATTCCTAATGATTACGGCTTACGAAGATAAAGAAGATGCTCCCAAATACAAGGACAAAAAACGCTTCAATAAAGATCAGAAAAAGCGTGAATTTAAGCCCCCCAAGAAAATATCTGAAAAATACCTTTATAATTCTGGCTTAGCCTACCTACAACGCTTTCCCACCAGCTCACATCATTTTAAAACAGTTATGACTCGCAAAATTGACAAGTCTTGCCGCCATCATGTTGAGCAAGACCGTGAGCAATGCCTCGTTTGGTTGGATAAACTGACAGAGAAGTTTCAGGAATTAGCTCTGCTTGATGATGCCGCTTATTTAAAGGGCATGGTAACATCCCTTCGCCGTCGCGGCTTATCTTCGATGCAAATTAAAATGAAGCTTCAACAAAAAGGCTATAATCAAGACGAGGTCATGAACGAACTTTCACAATATGACCAAGATGAATTTCAAACAGATCAAAATGGTGATATTTATGCTGCCCTCATTTTTGCACGTAAAAAAAGGTTAGGCCCTTTTGACAAAGATAATAGAAAAACGCCTGAAAAGGCTTTGGCTACTATGGCACGTGCAGGCTACAGCTATGATATTGCAAAAAAAACGATAGAGATATCTGACGAGGAGTTAGAAGAGAAGCTTAACTCTCTTTAGTTTCCACAAGAGCTTCCCCTTGCTTTCTATGTGTTGCATTTCCTCTATTGGTAACGCGTTTAGATGGGAAAATTAATGTCGCTGTCGTCCCAATTCCCTTTTGAGATAGAATCTCTAACGCACCACCATGAAGCTCAATCAATGATTTAACAAGCGTCAGCCCCAACCCTGTTCCAGATTTAGTCCTGTTCATATCTGTATCCAACTGACCAAATGGCGATAACGCTTTTTCCAACTCTTCGTCATTCATCCCCATCCCTGTATCTGTAATGGATATTCTCAGGCGATCTTTACTATCAATTTCCGCATCTAACATAATAAAACTGTTATCTGGGCTAAATTTCACTGCATTAGACATGAGGTTCAATAACATCTGTTTCAAGGCCTGCTCTTCTCCAACAATACCAAGAGCAGAATCTGTTATTTTATTTTCGATACGCATATTCTTCGCAGAAAATTTTCCTTTTGTTAACTCAAGACATACACCAACAGTCTCACTGATTTTAATGACGGTTTCACTCAGCGTTCTCTCGCCTGCTTCAATACGTGACACATCCAAAATCTCATTAATCACACGTAATAATTTATTGCCGCTTTCATGAATATCATCAGCGTATTCTTTGTATTCTTTATTTGGTAGTGGGCCAAAAGCTTCATTTTTAATGATTTCAGAAAAACCGATAACAGCATTAAGCGGCGTTCTGAGCTCATGACTCATATTAGCCAAAAATTCTGATTTTGCGCGGTTGGCTAAATCTGATTGTGACTTAGCATTGGTTAAAGCCAATTCTGCTTTTTTACGTTGATCCACATTCTCCATACTACCTTCATAGAACAATAATGTGCCCTCATCATCACGAACCGCACGCACATTTTCACTCACCCAAATGATATCTCCGTTTTTGCGTCGTATTTGTGATTCAATATTTTTCGTTATATCTAAACCAGCCACACTATTTAAAAATCTATTTCTCGTGCTGTTATCGATATAAATTTTACTTTGTTCAATGTCGACGTCTCTTAAAACTTCTTCCGGCGTGCTGTACCCTAATATTTTTGCCATAGCTGGGTTTGCGCTTAAAAATTGACCGTCTGGTGTCACTTGATAAATACCGCCCGCAGCGTTTTCAACAATTGTTCTATATTTCTTTTCCGCTTCGCTTAAGGCACGTTCTGCACGGCGCCTTTCTTCAACATCTGTAATCGTACCCACAACACGTAAGTCTTTATCATCATCATGTCGCATGACAGACATTGTTAATTCAATCGCACGAAAAGATCCATCTACACTACGCAGCCTTGTAAAGGCACGATAAGTTTTTCTTTTTGCGGTAGCGGCAAGAATATTATCAAAACTTTCACGTTGCTCTTGTTGATCAGAAGCATAAATAAGATCAAAAAAGTTGCGTCCAATTGAACGTTCTTTTTCAAACCCCGTCACTTTATTCCATGAATCATTTAAAAAGAGAATTTTCCCATCTTTTGAAAGCTCAAAAATAATATCACTTACCGAGTTTACAATGGCGCGATTTTCACGGGCAGATTTTTGTATAACATTATTCAATCTTTCACGTTCACTCACCTCTTGATTAAGTTCAAAGTTTTTATGGGCAAGTTCTTTATTCATCTCCGCAAGTTTTTTTGACTGACTTTGGTTATTTCGAACATATAACGTTCCAATTAGTGTTAATGTAATTCCAAACAACAGCATTAATAATGGTATTTTTTGCAAGAACGCTTCCCTTGCGTGAATATTAAGGTCAAACCTAATATTGAACTTTCCCTCTGCCATTTCTGCAGGAATAAGGCTGGTATATCTATTTTGATTTTTATTTGAATTGGGGGAAGCAATATAGGTATAAACAGGTGTATCTGTTTCTTTTTCGATAATTTGAATTTCACGAACAACCTCTCGGCTTACAAACCATTCCAAATCAAGAAACTGGTCAAAACTTGCGATACCCACTAAAAAATAGCTTTGGCCACTTAAATTCAACCTTTTAACCATCGCAATTTTAGAATCTATCACCCTTGAATCTTCCTCAAGAACAGACGGCTCAGCATTCGGCAACGAGATAATGACAGACATATCGTTCGTCGCAAAAGTTTTTTGGGCACGAATATAATCTCTAAAGGCTAGATTATTATTAAATGAATCAAGAAATTTAGAAGATCCGTAAACACTCTGAACTGGAAAAGAGTCATTCAGATCGGTACTCACCAAGTAAACCTGGTCCAAGTAACTTGAACCAGAACTTTTATTATCCATGTAGGCTTTTATTTTTGGAATATCCGCCTTACCAGATAAGGAAATTATTGTTGATAAAGCATTTACACTGCGTTCTGCCTCTGTATATCCCGTTGAAATATACTGCTCAACGTCTTCAGTAACCTTAATCAACCCCTCTTTGACAATTTCATCAATAAAAACACTCAAAGTGGCAAAGGCCGTAATGGTCAAAATCAAACCATTTAAAAAAACCATGAGTTGTGCCATATTGCTCGACAACCAACCGCCTCTACGGCGCTTTATTGGCTCCGGCGGCTTCAAGCCAGGTCTATAATTATCATTTCCAATTGCATTCATAATATTTAGTTTATGGTCATAACAAGAACAGGAATTGATTTTCCTTCTTGCATCATGCCGCAATAGAGTTAATAGAATACTAATATAACTTAATAAATTCAGTTATTTATTTCCATATTTTGCAAAAAGGTTAAAAAATGACAATTAGTTACAATGATTTTTTAAAAGTTGATATTCGCGTTGGTAAAATCCTTGAGGTTTCTGAGTTTCCAGAGGCTAAAAACCCTGCCTATAAGCTTAAAATTGATTTTGGCGATGACATTGGCATTAAGAAGACTTCTGCTCAAATTACGCAAAACTATAAACCGGAGGATCTTGTCGGCAAATTAATCAGCGCTGTTGTGAACTTCTCCCCTAAACAAATTGGCCCCTTTATGTCCGAAGTCCTGACGTTAGGCTATATGGATGAAAACAATCATGTTGTGCTCGTAAGCCCAGATAAAGATGTCCCCTTAGGCGGAAGATTACATTAAATCGCCAATGTAAGGATGACGCGCAATCCGCCTTGCGGGCTTTTATCCAGCTTTATATCACCACCATGCGCCAAAATAATATCCTGTGCGATAGGCAATCCTAAGCCAACACTACCGCTTTTGACGTTCCTGGATTTATCTTCACGAAAAAAAGGTTTAAAAACATCTTCGTGATTTTCTTCTGCTATACCTTTACCATCATCATCAATAATGATCTGGATATTTTCTCCATCTTCTGTAATCAAACACCAGGCATTTTGGGCGTATTTTTGCGCATTCGTTAGAAGGTTAGAAAGACATCTTTCAAATGCCACAGGCTTTACAAAAGTTGTAAAATTCTGCCCCTCAGAAGATATTTTTACATCAAAATTTTGACGCGCATAGTTTTGGGAGAGACGTTGTAGCATGCCACGAAGATCAACACGTTCCATCTCTTCACTCCCCTCACCCTTTGCAAATTGAAGGTAAGCATCAATCATGCGTTGCATATCTTGAATATCCTCTTTTAAGGCATCCGCATCAGGATTACCTTTCATCATTTCAACCTGCAATTTCATACGCGTTAAAGGTGTCCGCAAATCATGTGAAACACCTGCTAACATTGCTGTATGCTGTTGAATTTGCTTGTTAATACGCTCCCTCATCCCCAAAAAGGCGCGCGCTGCTTGCCTTACTTCACGTGCGCCCTCCACTTTAAAAAATGGCACATCACGGCCACGGCCAAAACGCTCTGCAGCAATTGCCAATCGTTTAATAGGACGTATTTGATTACGCATAAATAAGATGGCAACAACCATTAAAACGGAAGATATACCCACCATCCATATTAAAAAAACATAACCAGAAGATGAAAATAATCGGCTTTCTGGCAATGTAAAAATAATGGCATTGTCATTCACTTGCGCTTGAATTTGAATCCAATTCTCTTCCACATCAACAATGATACGATATGGGTATTTTAAATAAACATCTAACTCTGTTTTTAAAAGACGCCTTATAACATCGCTTCGCCCTTCATATTCAACAAAATCAGGGCGTATTTTACCGGCTTCGACATATTTTAAATTAAACTTTAAATGTTGACGGCTCAGTTCTTCTAAACTCTCAATATTGCGCCCTTCATTCTCCTGAATTTGTTCAATAAGAAAAGCTGCTTCTCCTGCCACCGCGGATGCCAAACGTCCCGCCATACGCTCCCAGTGACGTTCAAAAAACACATACGTACTAATGCTCAATGTCAGAATAATCGGCACTGTCAATATCAATAAAGATCGCGCAAACAATGATCGCGGTAACATCTTTTTCAAAAAAGGAATTTTAGGAAAAAATATCTTCATGTTTTAAGCTCGCTCCGCCCTTAAAACATAACCTTTACCGCGTACTGTTTGAAGGTAACGTGGGTCATTACTATCTTTTTCTAACTTACGGCGTAGGCGCGTCACCTGCACATCTACCGTGCGTTTATCTGCATCTAAATTACACGCCTCTGATAACGCCTCACGGCTCATGACCTCACCTGCTTTTTGCCCCAATGCTTTTAACAATGTAGCTTCACCATCGGTCAACTTAATACTGCGATCATTCTCCTCATCCAAAAGCTCGTTATATTCTGGATCAAAAACCCAATCTCCAATTCTTAATTTATGATCCGTTTTTTGCACCTTTGGACGACGCCTTAAAATTGCCTGTAACCTTAAAACCAATTCCCGTGGGTCAAACGGCTTGGTCAGATAATCATCTGCACCAGCACTTAATCCTTCGATTTTATCATCCACCTCACCCATCGCCGTCAGAAGAAGAACAGGAATATCATGCTGTCCATAAACACCTAGGTCACGCAAATCTTGTGTAAATTCCATACCCGTTTGCCCCGGCATCATGATATCCACGACCAGCGCATCATATTTCGCCATAGCCAGAATTTCTTTCGCCTGCGCCGCATTTTCCGCCGTACTCACAAAAAAATCATGCTCTCTCAAATAACGCGCCACCAAATTACGAATACGGTCATCATCATCCACCACCAAAATATGGGGCAGTGTTGCAAATTCTTTTGGCGTTGCGTTCTCTTTCATCCTAAAATGACTAACAGTTTGCCTCCTTTTGTTCAACATATCCTTGCATTTAAGCTGAAATTCACAAAATATAGTTAAGTTATTATTCTTTTAAAAACTGAGGCAGAAATGGCAGAAAATTTTAGCGATCGTGACGGGCTTATTTGGTATAACGGCGAAATCATTCCGTGGCGCGATGCAAAAGTCCACGTTCTAACGCACGGCCTTCATTATGCTTCGTCTGTGTTTGAAGGTGAGCGTGCGTATGATGGCAATATCTTTCTCTGCCAAGAACATTCTGAGCGCTTCATCCGCTCCGCCAAACTTATCGATATGCTCATGCCCTACAGCGCGAAGGAATTAAACGAAGCCAAATATGCTATCCTCAAAGCCAATAATCTCACCAATGCCTACATCCGCCCTGTTGCCTTTCGTGGCAGTGAGGAACTCGGTATTTCCGCCCAAAAAACCAAAACCCACGTGGCGATTGCCTGTTGGGATTGGCCAAGCTATTTCGGCGATGAAGCCCGCGAAAAAGGTATTAGCCTGATGACCTCAAAATGGCGCGCCCCTATGCCAGATACCGCCACCACCGCCAGTAAAGCCGCGGGTCTTTATGCGACCCACACCATGTCCAAACACGCCGCCGAAGAAAAAGGCTACACCGATGCCCTCATGCTTGATTACCGCGGCCTCGTCGCTGAATGTACGGGCGCCAATATCTTTATGATCAAAGACGGCAAAATCAAAACCCCTGATCCAGATTGTTTCTTAAACGGTCTTACGCGCCAAACCGTCATCAAGCTGGCCAAAGAACACAAAATTTCCGTCGACGTCTGCCAAATCACCCCCGAGGAATTGTTAACCGCAGACGAAATTTTCGTCACAGGCACGGCCGCCGAAATCACCGCCATAGGTAAAATCGACAAAACCGAGTTTTCAGTTGGCCCCATAACGCGACAACTAAGAGAAGCCTACGAATCTTTAGTGCGCGAAAAAACGTAAAATTAAGACAAACTTTAAAACCACCTAACTCACTGATATAAAAAAGAAAAAACACCTTCTTTAGACTTTCTTAACCATTTCCCCATATAATGTAGGAAAGTTAAGGAGAACTAGTGAGCGCAACAACAACATTAGGTAGACAGATCGGAGGCAACCTTTTAGGAGGTGCCGCCAGAACTACTGGTCGTTTTGGAGCGATCGGTGGAGCAGGTTATCTAGCAGTTGATTGGTTTAAAGATTTAAACCCTATTCACAAGCTCATGACAGGTGTTGCAGTTGGGGCGGTTGCCATAGCAACACTTAATACCGATAAACTCAAATCAATGATCAAAGGTGCTGCTGTTCTTGCTATAGCCGGCTTTGGTGGATACGCTCTTTATCAATTGTTTAACAAGGAATCCTCTCCAATCCAGGCTCCTGATAAAAGTTCTGCATTAGGCATGGAGGATATTCTTGGCGTCAAAGCAGGGTTAAATACTTTAAGAACAAAGTTTGGAGATGTGGCAGACAACTTAAAAGCGAGAGTAAGCTCTTTTACAAACAGTTTTGGTAAAATTTCTACCTCAGGTTTGGCTCCATTAGTAACGTCAACGGCACCCGACGCCTTAACATCCCCTATTGCAGCAGATGACATAGAAACGAATAGTATTAACACAACAGGAGAAACAACTCCCACAAAAACTACAAATCAAACGATTGCAGCAGCGCTTGCCGCAGATGAAGTGCCTCTTACAGAAAGACCTCTACCAAAGGTCGTTGTTAACACTAACGCGCCAAAGCAACCTTTAGCGACCGCTGCAGATACAACAAAGCCAATTATAGTAACAACAGAAGAACCTCATGTTCGTGCTAAACCTGCGCCTGCTTTATCAGCCGCTAGCGAAGCAGACACTTTACCGATCAAATCAGCTATCGCGGCTGCGGTTGGCAGTTCTCAAACAGGAAAAGTTATTGAAGGAACTGTTGATGCGGCAACTGATGTTCGTAAAGCAGAATCATCGGCAACTATTTTAGAAAAAATAAGGAATTACAGCCACGCGGCTAAAGCCCGTTTTGGGGCAAACCTACCTTTAATTGGTGGTGCAACTTTGGGAACAGCGGCCGTTGCGGCAACTGCAGTAGTTGCGGGATATAAACGTGATTATGCTAGGGCACTACATGCCGAGAATCCTGAACTAATGCCTAAAACGGCTCTTGATGCTTATTTAAAATTTAGCACTGTGAACCAAGCTCTCTTAACAACAGATGCGCTCTCTAGCGCAATTGATCAATCAGGCATATCCATCATTACAACTGCAGCTGCAGATTTAGCAGCGAATCGTGACTTAAAGTCATTTTTAACTAAGCACGGAGCTCATTTTCCTCAAGAAGTAGCAGAAGGTCTTTCAATGAGTCTGATTACACCAGATACAATAGAAAGAGGGATTGTATCCGAGATAGCAAATGCTCTTCCTTCAAGCTTACAAGGTAAATCGCCAGAAGTTGACAGACTTATTCAAGCTAAGATTGATCTTGATCAAGCAACAAGAAATGAAATGGCTTCACACCCTAAACCTCAAATGATTAGAAATATTGCTGTGCGTGAACAAGCTATCGAATCTAGAAAAGAAAACTGGCGTAACTTCGTTGATGCTAATGATAGATATAAAGAAGAACTCATCAATGTTCTTAGAACACCAGAAGGGTTTAATTCCGCTTTATCGATTATAGATCCTGACGATAGAATTGCCATAGCCAAAAGACTTTTCCAGAGTGAAAGTGATATATCTCAGCTAACCTCGCGCCACCCAGAAATTGCTGATTACATGCAAAATTATAGCTATTTGTCTAATTACGAACCATGGAGAGTACTAGAAAAAAGTCCAGACCTTATGAATGCTTATATTATGGACAGGATGGGAAGCCATTATCAACAAGCACCAAGCGTCGATAAAACGCACTCAGCCAGTGTTGAGGATATCAGCTTATCTGGCTCCTTCGGTGTCTCAAATACAACCACAACACCACCCGTAGAAAAAGTTGCAGGCGGCGGTCCTCTTCCAGAAAAGAAAAAAGTTGCTGGTCCAGAAATTAGACTTTAAGCTCTAAACATTAAACCTAAACAAGATAATATCGCCGTCTGCCACGATGTAGTCTTTGCCTTCTTGGCGCATTTTGCCGGTGTCTTTGGCGCCTTGTTCGCCGCCGGCGGCGATGTAATCGTCAAAGGCAATGACTTCGGCTTTGATAAATCCTTTTTCAAAATCGCTATGAATTTCGCCGGCGGCTTCAGGCCCCTTTGCGCCAACACGTATCGTCCAAGCCCGCGCCTCTTTTGGCCCGCAGGTAAAATATGTATGAAGCCCCAGCATTTTATAGCCTGCCGTAATAATACGGTCTAATCCTGCTTGTTCTAGCCCAAGAGTCTCCAAAAATTCGGCGCGTTCTTCTGCACTGTCCAGTTGTGCAATTTCGGATTCAATTGACGCACAAATTACAACGCTCTCTGTGCCTTGCGCTTTGGCCATCGCATCAACCTTCGCGCTCCATTCATTGCCTTCTGCCGCATCATCTTCGCTGACATTACAAACATAAAGAATTTTCTTCGCCGTTAGCATCCCCATATGTTTCGCCCAACGCACTTCATCTTCATTGTCGGCCTCTACGGTACGAGCAGGATTACCTGCGTCCAATGCGGCTTTAATGCGTTTCATGAATTCCTTTTGACCGACGAGTTCTTTATCGCCACCTTTGGCCTTACGCTCGATATTGCCAATTTGCTTTTCAATGGATTCTAAATCCGCCAGCAATAATTCCGTCTCAATCGTTTCTGCATCGCGGATAGGGTCAACGGAGCCATCAACATGCGTAATATCATCATCTTCAAAACAACGTAAGACATGAATAATCGCATCTGTTTCACGGATATTGGTCAGGAATTTATTACCCAGCCCCTCGCCCGTGCTTGCGCCCTTCACAAGCCCTGCAATATCCACAAATTCCAATTGTGTTGGCACAATCTTCGCTGATTTTCCAATTTTCGCAATTTGATCCAAACGGGCATCTGGCACACCGACCTTGCCCACATTCGGCTCAATCGTACAAAACGGAAAATTCGCCGCCTGCGCCGCCGCCGTTGCGGTCAACGCATTAAATAACGTTGATTTACCCACATTTGGTAAACCCACAATCCCACAATTAAAACCCATTTTTTATTCCTCTATTTTATCTTCAGACCAATCTGAAATACACTGAATGTCTTTACTCATATTATTATGAGATTCTTCTGTACAAATAATATCGATATCGTGAACAGAATCTTCATCTCCAGATTCATCCCTAATAATTTTGTAATGGCCTTCCCACTTCTCAAGCCATGCATCTGCCATTTCTACACCATTTTGAAATTTAGCCCCTACAAGCGTAAAAATGGTTTCTTTTTTTATCATTTCATTTTTAAAAACCATAAAATATCCCCTAAATTTTAAACCCCTCACGCACACGCGTCATAAAATCTAAATGGTTGCCTTCAACCAAATAATTAACATTTTTGGATAGCGCATCAATAAAATCTGGCAACCATTCTTGCTCTGCCTTGCTAAAATCACTGAGCACATAGCCACTGACGCGGTTTTTATCACCTGGGTGACCAATCCCTAAGCGCACGCGCCAATAATCTTTACTGCCCAAATGCGCGTCCATAGATTTAATGCCGTTATGCCCGCCTGATCCGCCGCCTTGTTTGATTTTAATCTTACCCGGCGCGATATCAAGCTCATCATAAAAAACAATAATACGCTCTGGCGGTATTTTATAAAAATCTGCGGCCTTACGTACCGAACGCCCCGATTCATTCATAAAAGTCATCGGCTTTAACAAGGCCACCTTCTCGCCCGCAAGACGCCCCTCAGTAATTTCCCCTTGAAACTTGGATTTAAAATTTGGAAACATATGATCGTCAGCAATTTGATCCACAGTCATAAATCCAACATTATGACGGTTGCCTTTATATTTATCTCCCGGATTTCCCAACCCCACAATCAACCACATGGCTTCAAACTTTTTCTTTTTAAAAATTCCAAACATTTGCACTCTTTATAAACAAAAAAAGAGGACACTGCCAGAGCGTCCTCTCTTAAAATTCTTATTAGAAACAGCTTATTCAGCGTTTCCTGGTTTAACGTCGTCGCTGCCTTCTTTGGCTGCGCCTTCGCCTTCACCGTCTTCAGCAGAAGCTTCCGCTCCCTCTTCGCCTTCGGCTTCTTCCGTTTCATCTATAATGACGCGTGGTGCGCCAATCGTTGCCAAGGTAAAGTCACGATCACTAATCGCAGGCTTCGCGCCTTCAGGCATATCAGCATTTGAAATCTTAACTGAATCACCAATTTTGAAATCTTTAACATCAACAGTGATTTCATCAGGGATATTTCTGGCCTTACAAACAATATCAACATCATAACGGTTGACGTTCAAAACACCTTTTTCATCCGCATATGCTGCATCTTCTTGGTTGATGTAGTGAACGGCCACTGCAACAGTAACCGTTGTCTTGTCTGTCACGCGCAAGAAATCAACGTGCATCACGTTGTCACTTACGGGGTGAAGTTGCACATCACGTGCCAAAACTTCCATTTTTTCGCCTTCAACATTCATGTCACAAATAGAAGTGAACATATGCGCCTTGTTATATTCAAGGTTCGCTTCTTTTGTTGGAATTGCAATTGTCACAGGGGCTTTTTTATCACCGTAAATAACGGCTGGTGTCATATTTTCACGGCGAATAGCTCTCGCGGCCCCCTTACCGGCGCGGTCCTTTTTCGTCGCAGACATTTCATAACGTTTTGTTGCCATGGTCTTACTTTCTTTTAGTTCGTCAAACCCGCAAGCGAGCAGACTTTTAGTTTAAATTGAGGTGTCCTCCAGGGGTGTCCACCTTTTCAGGTGCCTATAAAGCGTAATTCGCAAAGGATTTCAAGGGAAAATTCAAAACCAAATTGTCATTCTGAGCGAATGCGAAGAATCTGGTTGTCTTTTGCTCCAACACTCACCAGATCCTTCACGCTGTTCAGGATGACAAGCTATTGATTTTATTTAAACAAAGCCGAAATCGAACGTTCTTCCGCAATTCTTAAAATCGCTTCACCTATTAACGGCGCAACACTAATCTGTTCAATATAATCTGACACACGAACGGCCTCTGTCGCCGCGATAGAATCCGTAATCACAAGGCTTTCCATCGGTGATGCCGCCACACGCGCCACCGCGCCACCAGACAGAACCCCATGCACCACATAGGCATGAACGCTTTCCGCTCCCTTCTCCTTCAATGCGCCTGCCGCGTTACACAACGTCCCCGCGCTGTCCGCGATATCATCAATCAAGATACAGGTTTTGTCTTTGACTTCCCCAATCACGTTCATGACCTCGGACACGCCCGCTTTTTCACGGCGTTTATCAATAATCGCCAATTCGGCATTTAAATTCTTCGCAATCGCCCGCGCACGCACAACGCCGCCTACATCTGGCGACACCATCACAAGGTCTTTTCCGGCGAATTTTTCTTCCATATGCGGCACCAATGTTGGGCGCGCAATTAAGTTATCGGTTGGGATATCAAAGAAACCCTGAATTTGTCCCGCGTGCAAATCCATCGTCAAAACGCGATCTGCCCCCGCAGACGTAATCAAATTTGCTACTAATTTTGCTGTAATCGGCGTACGACCGCCTGTTTTACGATCTTGGCGTGCATACCCGTAATACGGCAACACCGCCGTGATACGCCTTGCAGAGCCACGCTTAAGCGCATCAATCGTAATCAAAAGCTCCATCAAATTGTCATTGGCGGGATATGACGTGGATTGAACGACGAAACAATCTTCCCCACGGACATTTTCCATGATTTCAACGAATACTTCCATATCGGAAAAACGGCGAATACTGGCTTTTGTTAAAGGCGTTTGAAGATACGCTGAAATCGCTTCAGCGAGAGGTCGGTTAGAGTTACCGGCAATAATTTTCATTTTACGTTTTCCGTAAGTGAGAGTGTTTGGCTATGTTTGGACTTTAGGAAAACACTCCACAGAAATCAATAACGGAATCAGACTTTTCACAAATATTATTCACGTGACTGTGTAAAATATTTGTAAGGATTCTTATATGCTCATTCATCAGTCTCAATATTTACCTATTTGCAGCTACATGGCGCTTCATTTTCGGCATGAGCAGCGGCATAACCTCCTCGCCCAACAAGCCACATGGAGCCTTTTATTCGTGATCGGCTTTACAGGGATATTCTTTGGATTAGGACAGTTTTTAGCCTACTCCCCTCTGAGCGCTTCAATTTACATTCTTTCAAATCTCATTTCGTTGATTGCTAGTACCATATTTGTTGAAAAATATATTGTTAAAGTGATGCGTCATAAAAACGTAAACAAAATATCCGGCGGCGAAATTCTACGTTTTGCTCAATTCTGCTCTTTTATTATACCATTTATTGCGGCTGTCATTATTTCGGATTATGTGCTTTAACTGATTACAATCGCTGAGATTTGGCGGCCATAATCGGGCTCACCTGCGTGGGTTGAGCGGCGATAGGAAAAGAAGCTTTCTTTATCCGCAAACGTATCATGACCCGTTATCGTGATTTGACGTAAACCCGCCTTGGCCAATCGATTGGCAATATAACCCGGCAAATCAAACATAAGATGACCCGCCTTTGAGGCAGACTTAAAAAAATGTTCATCTTCTGATTCACGCTCCAAAAATGGCACTTCAAATCCGATGGATACCTCATAAGACTTCGGCCCAATACAAGGGCCAACAGCCGCCCGTATCGTGGATAACTCCGCGCCTAGTTCCTGCATTTGCGCGATTGTACTTTCCAAGACGCCACCAAGCGCGCCTTTCCACCCTGCATGCGCCGCGCCAATAACAGGCGTTCCATCGGCTTTCTCACCTGCAAACAAGATACAACCACAATCCGCCGTCAACACACCGAGCCCCAGACCAGCTTGATCCGTCACAAGCGCATCAGCCTTTGGCCTCTCATCGCCTTGCGGCATATCTTTATCCGCCATAACGCACTCCGCACTATGAATTTGCCATACGCCTAGAAGGGCGTCTTTTTCAATGCCCAATGACTGCGCCACGCGGGATCTATTTTCTTGCACTGCGGCAGGATCATCGTTCGACCCCACTCCGCAATTTAAGCTCGCATAAATGCCTTCACTCACCCCACCTTGACGACCAAAGAACCCATGTTGGATTTTGCCGCTCTCACCGTTCAGTTTTTTATCTTCAATTTTGATCATATGCACTTCTTCTTTGTCATCCTGAGCGTAGCGAAGGATCTCACTATAAGGAACAAGATTCTTCGTCGCAGGCTCCTCAGAATGACAGCTTTAAACAAAACCTGCTAAATTTAATGATGCATCAGATGAAAACGCGATGGCTTTGAATAATGCGCCCATCTCACCCTCTTTCGTATTCTCACCGATTAACCTTTTGAGCGCCAGAGCAATATCGCGCCTTTGTGCATCTGTTGCATTTTGGGTCAATTTTTCCGCCCGCACCTCTATCCCAAGACGTTTTAGGAAGTCGGCCTGTGACACAGGGCCATGAACCGTTAGGTTTTTGCCCATCATTAAATTAGATACATGTCCAAAATTAACATGTGTTGTTAAATCCACTTCACCAGGATCGGTCAATACATCACAAGGCGTGTGGTTCTTGAGAGCCTGTAGCGTGTCACCGAACACGGAATGGTTGAACCCATAATCGATAAATAACGCGTTACCTCCTTGATTTAAAACAATTTTACTGACTTCACACAGGAAAGCATTTTGTTCAAGTGATACTTCAAGATGATCCCCTATTTTAGGTGGTAAAAGCATACTCGGAAAGGCTTCGATAACCACTTTATCAGGCTCAATTTCACCTATACAAAGCGTATCGTTTGTATCTATTTTTACTACTTTTTCTAACCAGCCTGTGTCAGTGAACACGAATTGACGCACGGGCAAGGCATCCAGAAACTCATTCCCAATAATCAAATGATGCGAATCGGTAGGGAGTGATTCGGTATCACTGTGCCATGTTGCACCATAGCCTTCTAACACTTGTTTCTGCTTCTCCATCAACACGGGGCTAATCTCAATGACATGAATTTGAGCTGCATTGTGAAAGCCCTCGACTGATTTTGTGGCACGCATTGCATCAGCTATTAAGGTCCCGCGCCCGGCACCGCATTCTACAATATTAATTTTGGTGGGGCTTCCCATCTTCATCCATGTATCGGCCAGCCATGCCCCTATCATCTCCCCAAACATCTGTGATATTTCAGGCGCCGTCGTAAAATCCCCTGCCTGCCCCAAAGGATCACGGGTCATGTAATACCCGTGCTCAGGGTGAGCGAGGCACAGCCCCATATATTCATCCAGCCGCATATAGCCGTTAGCCCCACGTTCCTGAATAGTTTGTTTGATAATCTGCTCTAACGCAGTCATGATTTCGCGATAATTTTATCTTTGTAGGCAAAGGCAATAACGCCCAAGCCTAGGAATAACATCGGAAGGCTTAAAACCTGCCCCATAGAGATTTCACCAATGATAAATCCTAAATGCGCATCAGGTTGTCTGAACTGCTCGACAAACATCCTAAACGCCGCATAGCCAGTCAAAAATGCACCTGTAACGACCCCCGGATGATGACGTGCATTTGTTTTTTTGTATAAAATCAATAAGATAACAAAAAGCAATGCGCCTTCTAATAGAGCTTCATAAATCTGACTCGGGTGGCGCGGTATATCTCCGCCCCATGGAAAGACAATCCCCCATGGTGCCTCTGTCGGACGACCAAAAAGCTCGCCATTGATAAAATTCGCCAACCGCCCAAAGAACACACCAATCGGCACACAGGCACAAACAATGTCCGACAGCCGCAAAAGCTGTATCTTATTGACCCATGAGAAGATTATCAGCGCAAGGATCACGCCCAACGCTCCGCCATGGAAGGCCATTCCGCCTTCCCAAACCTTGAAAGCATCCAACGGGTTGGCCAAATAAAGGTCAAATTGATAAAACAACACATACCCCAAACGCCCGCCCAAAATAACGCCGAGCACCGCATAAGGCAGAAAATTGTCAATATCATCACGCGTCGGACGATGTTGTTGATTAAGCCCCGCCAAATGCAGGCAATATTTCCAACCGCCTAAAAAACCCGCCAGATACGCCAAGGCATACCAACGGATCACCAACGGACCAACCGAAAACGCAACAGGATCAATCTCAGGAAATGGAATACTCACTTACCTAAACCCATCTTCCTTAGCCATATAATTTTGGACGTAATCGCCGATGCCGTCTTCAAGGCTTGTGAATTCTTTATCATATCCTGCCTGGCGTAAATTACTGATATTTGCCTCGGTGAAATATTGGTACTTCTCCCGCAATTGTTCTGGCATATCAATGTAATTAATCTTCGGCTCTTTCCCTGCGGCCTTAAAGGTGGATTCCGCCAAATCCTTAAAGCTCCGCGCCTGCCCTGTACCAACATTAAACAAGCCGCTCACCTTCTCATTCTCATACAACCAAATCATTACATTGACGCAGTCTTTGACATACACAAAGTCGCGCAATTGACCGCCATCTTTATAATCATCACGATAGGATTTGAACAATTTTGCCGAGGCGCCCGCAACCACTTGCGGATAGAGCTTACAAATAACGCTCATTTGATCTTCTTTGTGATATTCATTCGGGCCATAAACATTAAAGAATTTCAATCCCGCCCATTGTGGTGGTATCGGCTCGCTCTTTTCCTCCAACACGCGCGCTACACGGCGGTCAAACAAATGTTTTGACCATCCATAAGCATTTAATGGTTTTAATTTCGCCAATCCTTCCACCGATTGGACATCGTCAAACCCTTCATCCCCATCGCCGTAAGTCGCCGCGCTTGAGGCATAAATCAGGCGTTTGCCATTCGTGCCGCACCATTTCCAAAGGCGGCGTGAAAGCACCACGTTTGTTTCCACAATCAAATCAACATCTTTCTCCGTTGTCGATGAAATTGCGCCCATGTGAAAGATCACTTCAATTTTGTCTTTGTGTGTTTCTAAATAATCAAACAGATGATCTGGATGGACAATGTCACGTAGCTCGCGCTTGGCAATATTGCGCCATTTATCGCCCTCGCCAAACGTGTCGCAAACGACAATATCTTTGGCGCCTTTTTCCTCCAAAGCCGCGACTAGATTAGAGCCAATAAAACCCGTTCCACCGGTTACAATAATCATGTTTACTTCCTTTAATTTTGAATCTTGTATGAAAGTCTAAACAACTCCCAAGTCATTGTCATCGCCTGAATTTATGAAATAAATTCTAAGGCGATCTAAATATTTAGATTCCCTTAGAATTTGATAAATCAAATTCAGGGAATGACCGTTTTAAGAACTATGTCGTGGATATGTTTTGAAATTTTGCGGAGTCGCCTTGTTTAAATCAACGAATGCTTTTATCAACGAAGGCATGCCAAGCGATAATAATCATACAAATAAAATCTTTGATGACATCACCCAATTGGCGGGTGGCGCGGCAGGGCTTTTAAACGGCGTACAACAACAAATTCGCGATGATATCAAGGCACGCGTTGATGACATGGCGACCCGCATGGATTTAGTCCCGCGCGATGATTTTGAACGCTTAGAGGCGATGGTCGAAAAACTAACCGCAGAGAATACTGAGATGAAATCTCGTTTAGATAAATTAGAAAAATAATTAAACTAGAAAATAATAAACACATGTCCAAAACACATCCAAATGCACGCGAAGAAAACGTTATCGACCTTTATGACGAAGTCAGTAACCCTTTGGATGCCATCGAAGAGGTCATGTTGAATAATGATTGGACATTTGAGCGCCCTTTTGATGATCAAATGACAGTCACAATCACTGGACGCTCAACGACCTTTAAAATGAGCTTTATCTGGCAAGACGATTTTAGCGCCCTGCAATTTTGCTGTGCGCCTGATGTGACAATTCATCCGTCAAAAATGGATGAGGCCGCAAAAATACTTAACCAAATCAATACCACTTTGTGGCTTGGTCATTTTGACATCAGAACACAAAGCCTGAGCTATACCGATAATAATGCTTACGTACCGTGCTTTCGTCACACAAGCCTGTTCCGTGGTATGACGGATACTTCTGGCTTGGCGCAAATGGAAGATATGATTGATATCGCCTTGGCTGAGTGTGAGCGTTATTATGTGTCCTTTGACATGCTCAGCAAACAAACCATCCAGAAACAATCTGATATGACATTGGCCATGATGGATGTTGCAGGATACTCTTAAATCCAATATCAGGTCAAAATAAACCCAAAAAAGGTTCAAATATAACAATGAGCCAAAAGCAAAAATTTAACATAACTGTGATTGGCTGCGGTAAAATGGGTGCAGCCATGATTCAAGGCTGGCTCAAAAAAGATCTTTTGAATCATATAGATATCGTTGATCCGCATGATATACCCCCATCCATAGCCCAGTCTGAGCGGGTGTTTCACGTGAAACAATTGGATAGTTCCACCTTAAAAAGAACCGACATGGTGGTTCTGTGCGTCAAACCACAAATCATGGACATTGTGTGCGATGGATTGAAAGATATGCTCCTCAAAGCTACCCCAATATTATCCATTGCAGCAGGCAAAAATTTAAGCTATTTCGAAAGTCAGTTTGGGGAAGATAAATCTGTTATTCGAACCATGCCTAACCTACCGGCGACGATAAGCAAAAGCATGACCGCGCTCATTGCAAATAAATCTGTGACTGCTGATCAGAAAGAATTGGCAGACATGTTGATGAAGGCAATTGGTGAAACAACTTGGATCGAAGATGAATCGCTCATGGATGCCGTCACCGCCGTATCAGGCAGTGGCCCTGCCTATATGTTTCACCTCGCCGAAGTCATGGCAAACGCAGGCGAGAAATTAGGATTGTCCCCTGAACAATCTATGGTCTTAGCACGCCAAACCGTTATTGGTGCCGCAGCATTGTTGGAACAATCGGAAGATATAACAGCAGCCCAGTTGCGTGAAGCTGTAACAAGTAAGGGTGGAACAACCGAGGCCGCACTTGACGTGTTAATGGATGGTCAGATGCAGGAAGTCTATGATAAAGCCCTCCTCGCCGCCTACATGCGCGGCAAAGAGTTGGCAGGTTAGCCCCTCACCTGTCATTCCCTGAATTTTATAGAAATTCTAAGGGAATCTAAATATTTAGATCGCCCTAGAATTGTTTCATAATTCAGGCGATGACATTATAAGATTAAGATTGCGCTAACCGACGCGGGGTATTCTTTGGTTGTGATACATCGGCCCCCCGTAAATACAGAGGATCAACGCGCTCATCCACACCTTGTGCCTCATACTGTTTCAAACCAATTTGCGCCATCAATATGGGATCAGGTTGCATGAAATTGTCCAGACAGTTCAAATCACCCAAAATTGAATCATTGAACCGTTCAAGGCAGTCACCACCTACGTCAAAGTCCTCGACGGGCGCTTGCGTCAAAATATCTTCAGCATCTAATGCCATTGGCTTACTCAACGCCTGACGCTTCCCGTCATAATATCGCCCGTAAAAATCCTGACGCTTGGTTTCAAGCACGACTAGTAACGGTTTACCCGTTGGATAATGATGCGCCATGGTATCAAGGGTATTCAGTCCTACAAGCGGCTTACTAAGCGATAAAGCCATCGTACGCGCTGTAGCCAAGCCAATACGTAATCCTGTGAACGATCCAGGCCCCTTACTGCACACGATCAAATCAATGTCTTTAAACTCACACAGCGCTTCTTCTACAACCTCTTGAAGGATCGGCACCAAAATCGCCGCTTGTCCACGGGATGTCTCTACCATGCGGCTGACTATATGACCATTCGCAGCAACAATGCCCACGCTTACGCCGCCCATGGCGGTATCTATTGCCAGTACTGTCTTTTTATTCTCTGTTCCCATATTGCCGCTACTCTAACGCGCAAGGCGTAAAGATCAACTCAATTTGCTGGAATGAAGAGCAAAAATAGTCTAACCGTAAAATATGCGTATCTTATTATTAATATTCATCATGGTTGGGTTTGTTACTAACGCAAAAGCCAACAACCTGCTAGAAGATCAGAACGCTGTTCGTATCTTGGGGTATTTCATGGTAGGGCGCGATGATACACCACAAGCCAACGTTACAGTTGAGCAATTCCGATCCCATTTAGAAATTCTAAAAGAAGAGAACCATAACGTTATATCAATGGATCAAATGATCGCCGCTTATGATAATGGAAGTAATCTTCCACCACGCAGCGTGGTAATTACGTTTGATGGCGGAGATAAATCAATTCTGACCGAGGCCGCTCCGCTTTTAGAGAAATATAAATTTCCTTATACGGTTTTTATTTCCACAGCCCGCGTTGATAGTAGCAACCCGCATTATTTAGATTGGAAAGACTTAAAAACCTTAAGTAAATCTGGCCTTCTCACCATTGGGCTGCATCCACACACGTACAGCTCCCTCACTTTCGAAACGCCCCAAAACGTTAGAAAAAGTATTAACAACGCTACGTCTCGATTACGTAATCAAGGCATTGATATAAAATACTTTTCTTTCCCTTTTGGAGAATATAATGAGGAGCATTTAAGCGTTTTAAAGGATTATAATTTTACTGCTTTATTTGGACAACATTCGGGCGTTGCCCATGCCAACCAAGCGCGCCACACCTGTCCGCGTTTTATGATCACCGAAAACTACGCCGATGCAGATCGCTTTAAGATGATCTTAAATAGCCTTCCGTTTCCCGTTACCGACGTCTCACTCAAAAGTAGTATCATTAATTCTAAAGATTTTGCGATTGGATTTACCGTTCCTGAAACTCTCACGGATGATTTAGACAGATTGAGTTGCTTCACCTCCAACCAGCCTAAGCCTGAGGTCATTATATTAGGTCAGAGGATTGAACTCCGTTTAGCAGAACCAATTAATCAAGACCGTTTTAGGGTCAATTGCACCCTTCCTGTTTTTAAAGAAAATAAAGATAAAACAGATACTTGGCGTTGGTTGGGGTTCTTATTTCAGGTCAGTGACGCTTTTTAAAAATCTGTTAATTATAAAATTAACAGATGCTCAATCGCCACGAAGGCTCACGTTCCTTATAAGGAACGAGGCCGCGGTCGCGGCCTTTAAGGAGACATAAATTAACCTTCAGCCTGACGGACTTCGAGCACTTCGGGGACATAATGACGTAGCATATTTTCAATGCCGCTCTTTAGGGTCATGGTCGAACTAGGGCATCCTGCACACGCGCCGCGCATGGTGAGGTAGACAATCCCTTGTTCAAAACGGTCAAAGACGATGTCACCACCATCTTGCGCGACCATGGGGCGGACACGGGTTTCTAAGAGTTCTTTGATTTGCACGACCAGTTCATCATCATCCACATTGGTTTCGGCCTTATCAGTAGGCGCCATGCCTTCGCGGAACAATGGCATGCCACTCATATAATGATCCATGATCGCCGCCATAACGCGGGTACTAATGGCTTCCCATTCTGCCATTTCTAACTTAGTAACGGAGATAAAGTCTTTACCAAAGAACACGCCCACAATACCATCCAAACCCATCAGTTTTTGCGCGAGCATGGAGCCTGCGGCTTCGTCTAGTGAGTTAAACTGCGCCACGCCTTTTTTCATGACAGGTTTGCCGGGAAGGTATTTGAGCGTGTTGGGATTGGGGGTTTCTTCGGTTGCTATAAACATATCTAGTTACTTTCTTTGGTCATCCTTCGTTTTAAATAAAGGATTGATCCGTATTTAATATATTTTCACATGCCAGCGCAAGCTGGTATCTAGATCCCATCTTTCGATGGGATGTGATGGATAGAATATTTTGGATTGCTGCGTCGCTAGCGCTCCTCGCAATGACGAAGTCATTTAATACTGCGTTGTGCCTTCGGGGCCTGTTTGTGCCCAGAAATATTGTTCTGTGCCTGTGATGAAATCGGCATATTCACCAATGGCGCGCTCGTTATAAATTTTCTTAAAATCAATCGATTTAACAATGGACTCAAAATCTTTTTCCCATGCGCCGTAACCATCATTAAGAGCAGAGCATTCAACAATAAACAAGTTATCGTAATAAAGTGAAGCAAAAGCAATTCCGCGTCTTTGTTGTAATTGCGTGCCTTCGCGTGTGTTATAAGCCAGCGTGGCGTAGCTGGCATGCCAGCGCCCAAGGCCACCACCATCGTAAACTTTGTCGATGATGTAATCATCATAACGCGCCATGTAGGACTTCCAAAAAGGGATGCTCACGGCGGTGCGTTGAACGGCATCGCCATAATCTGGCGGGAAAATCACATAGCGTTTATCTTTGCTCGCCATAACTTTACAGACAGGGTTGGCAGCATTGTCTGGGCCTTCAATTTGAAATATCTCGTCCGCACCACCTGCTGTTTGTTTTTGCCATGTGTCAGGATAGCTGAGGCTTAGTCCTGTTTTGGAATCCTGCCAAACGAAATAATCCGCATAGGCAGTTGTGGGGAGAATGAAGAGAGCGATGAGGAGAAAATATTTCATGGAATCATTATACCGTTTAAGCATGAATAAGACTAATAGATTAAATAGACCTTAGACTGGTGCTCTTGGAGTTGAAGCTAAGTCTGACCTAAAATTAGCCGACTTATACCCTGCCCTGCGCATCATATTCTGAAACATATCCCTCACTTCTGCGCTATTAAAGGTTTGAACTGGGGGTATCGTGCTACCTTCTTTTTGCTCAACCCACTTCGGGTTGAATAAATTATCCCAAGTCATTCTCTCTTTCCAACCAAAACCCTCGGGCGGTGTATCACCAAAAATTTCTTTGAGTTCTCTAGCTAATTTTTTCGCGGTATCAAAGTTACGTCCTATAAAACATTCATAAATATAAAATTCCTTAGTGTGATAATTAATAACTCCTGAACGCCCACCTTTTTTTAGCTCTTCTACTTTTTTACGGTAAGGGTCTGCCTCCTGCCCCGCTTTGATGCGTGCACTTATACGGGCTTGAAGCTCTCTTGCTCGTTGCTGTTCATTTGTTTTTAAAGGAGCAGAATTGTTAAAAGCAGAGCCAACTGGTCGCTCAGCTAAAATTCCCCCACCAAGATCTTGAGGACTCATCACACACCTCTTTTTTGTAATTTTATTACAGTTTCTATTTCGCTGAAGAAATATTCCATATAAATTTAAAAAAGGTCAATGAAAAATACGTTTAACAGAGTTAAGGCATTGAAATGGCTTGTTTATATCTGTGAATAAAATTTTAGAGAAACTGTCATTCTTCGGCTCGACCTAAGTCACTGATTAATATTTTACAGATTTTCACATCCCAGCGAAGGCTGGGATCTAGATTCCTGCCTGCGCAGGAGTGTGATGAACTGAATTATGGTTGGATTGCCGCGTCGCTACCGCTTCTCGCAATGACACCAATATATTAACGCCAGAATCCCATGAGTTTCATGGTTTCATCTAAGGTTGGTTGTGCCAGCTCGTTGGCTTTTTCGGCGCCAGCGCGCAAAATGTTATCAATTTCAGACGTATCATCCATCAATTCTTTCATGCGGGTGGTCATGGGGGCGAGCTTTGCGACGGCCAAATCCGACAAAGCCGTTTTAAGATCAGAGAATTGCTTGCCGCCAAATTCACTCATCACAGTTTCAATGGACGTATCACTGAGCGCGGCATAAATACCGAGCAAGTTCATGGCTTCGGCGCGTCCCTCGCCCTCTTTGGCATTTGATGGCACATTGCCGGCATCGGTTTTAGCCTTCTTGAATTTCGTCGCGATGGTGTCCGCATCATCTGTCATGTTAATGCGCGTCATATCGCTTTCGGCGGATTTACTCATTTTCTGCGTCCCATCACGTAAAGACATCACGCGCGTTGCGGGGCCAGTAATGACTGGCTCAGGTAATGGAAAAAACTCCTCACCGCCTGCATATTCTTGGTTAAAGCTTTGGGCGATATCGCGCGCCAATTCCAAATGTTGCTTTTGGTCATCCCCCACGGGAACATGAGTGGCCTTGTAAATTAAAATATCTGCTGCCATCAGCACAGGATAAGAGTACAAACCTAAAGAAGCTTTTTCTTTATTCTTTCCTGCCTTATCTTTGAACTGCGTCATACGGTTCAACCATCCCATTGGTGTTTGCGTCATAAAGAGCCAAGCTAATTGTGAGTGAGCTGGAACTGAACTTTGTGCAAAGATCGCTGATTTCTTTGGGTCAACACCCGCAGCAATATAAGCCGCAGCTGCCTCGCGTGAGGCATTAGCTAAAGCGCTTGGGTCATGCTTCACCGTGATGGCGTGCAGATCGACAATGGTATATAGGCATTCATATGTGCCCTCATCCTGCATTTTCACCCAGTTACGCAGCGCCCCAAGGTAATTCCCCAGTTGAAGGCGATTGGTGGGTTGCATGCCTGATAAAATACGCTTTTGCATTTGTCGTTACTTCCTTGATAGATATTTCTTAAGTTCAGCGGGTTTAATTGCGCCTGTAGTGATAATACTTAGGCCGTAAGTAATCAAGCCTATAAGCACCATAGCGGTCAATGATAGAATTTTTTGAATTTCACCAACACCGTCATTGAAAGAAATATACTTGTCAGTAAGCAACAATATTATTGCCATCAGCGCGGTGGAAAGTAATATTTTGAAGATCACACTTTTAAAACGCGTATCAAATTTTAAATCTGTATGATGACGCATCCCTTTATAAAGAAGTGCGACCTGCAACCACCCCATGACACCCGTTGAAATAGCAATACCCGCCACGCCAAAAGGTTTTATCAAAGCAAGACTGAGCATTATGTTGAGTACAGTCGTGATAATTGAAATTTTCACAGGGCTCATCGTATCTTGGCGTGACCAATAGGCGGTTGAAAGAACTTTTACGGCGATATAAGCAGGCAAACCAATAGCATAGCCCATCAAAACTTTTGAGGCGATAGCGGTATCGCCCGCATCAAATTCTCCGCGTTCAAACAAGGTTGAAATCAATGTTTCAGGAATGACAAACAACGCCGCTGCGGCAGGAAGTGCGAGGAGCAAACAAATCTCCAACGCGCGGTTAAATAAATTTTGTGTGGCGGCAGTATCTTTTGCCGCAATGGCTTTTGAGAGCATCGGCAAGAGTGCTGTTCCAACGGCGATACCGACCATACCTAATGGCAATTGATTTAAACGATCTGCGTAATAGAGATAAGAGATTGAGCCACCCGCCAAAAAGGAGGCGATGATTAGGTCTGCAAATAAATTGATATGCATCACCCCTGCCCCCACAACGCCCGGCCCCATTAGTTTAAACAGCCTTGTGATGTTATGCGTAAATTGTGGCCTTTTTAAACGAAGTCCAATTTTATGTTTCTTAATAAAATAAAGTAGCCATAAGAATTGCGCGACACCTGCCATGGCAACACCATAAGCCATGGCATGACCCGGTGTTTCGGTTACGGGCGTAAAGGCATATAAGGCAATGATCAAACATAAATTAAACAAAATTGGTGCACTGGCGAAGGGCGCAAATTTATCATGGGCGTTCAATAACCCGCCCATCAAGGCCGTTAAGGACATTAACAATAAATACGGGAACGTCACGCGGCTTAACTCAATCGCCAGATCATAGCGCAACGGATCATCAACAAAGCCGGGCGCGATTCCATAAATCACATAGGGCATGGCCATCATCGCGATAAGCGTGAAAGGCACAAGAAATAACAACATGATGGCAAAGGCATTAGAGGCAAAAGTTTTAGCGGCTTCTTCGCTCTCTTTTTCCAGTTTTTCGGCATAAAGCGGCACAAACGCAACACTAAACGCGCCTTCGGCGGTCACGCGGCGGAAGAAGTTCGGGAGTTTAAGCGCCACGAAAAACGCATCGGCAATGGGCCCTGCGCCCAGAATAGCCGCTGTGAGGATATCACGGACAAAGCCCAAAATACGGCTCACCCCCGTAAGACCCGCCACCGTCGCCATAGCATTTAAAAGTTTCATGAAGATGTTTTAGCTGTAACGTCCTAAAACGTCACGAGATAAATTTAGTTCATACCATCTCTAGATGGTGCGCCTTGAGCAACATACTTTGCATGCTCTTCTTTTGTGAGCATGACGTGTGGTGCCTGAACCAAACCTTCATAACGTTGAGCATAAAAACAGTGCACTTGGTCAGCTTTATCCGCAAGCTCATTTTTACTCGCTTCACGATACATTGCTGAAGCCTCAGGCATTACATCGATTAATGTTGTAATTGCATCCTTAATCGCAAGTTCATGTTTCTTACGCATTGTATGAATTTCTTCAGGGTTGCGCTCTAAATGACTTGCAATCATTCTCTCTACAGTACAAACAAAAATAAGTTCTTCGTTTGCCTTTACAAGAGCAGGAGGGTCGAATTTATAGTTTTGCTTATCACAAATATTCATAAGTTCTAAGGCTGCTTGACGATCATAATCACCTTTTTGAAAACGTTCTAAGCGCTCCAAAGTTCTAACTGAGTGCTGCATAATTAATGAAGCATTTACTATATTTGATTTCGTACTACGATCGGTTAATAAAAGCGCTTTTGTTATCGCACCAATGCTAGCAGCATCATCACGAACACCTTTTCCAGAACTAACTTTTTCTAGTGCCCCCTTAAGCTTTGTATCTAACTCTTCAATTGCTAAATCAGCAAGAAAGCCATCAAGCTCCTGCACAGCTGTTTCAATTTTCAGGCCAAACATTGCGCCATCCATATCTAATTTGCCAGCTGTATCACCACGACCTTCAAATCTACCAAGAATGATTTCACGCTGTGCAATATCACCACGATCGTAAGCTTCGGCGATTAAAACTGTTCTTGCCTGTACCTCGCCTAACAAATCAAATTCTTCTTGCGTAATTTCACCTGTCTCAAGAAGCATTTTGCCTAAAATTGCTCCAAAACATGGATGTGGGTTGGCTCCTGTTGCGCTTAAAAAGTCACCATGCATTTTTTTTAAATCTCACTATTGATTAAAATCTGCCAAATAGTAGCTATTATACTATCTTTATGTCAACAAAATATTCCGTGATCTATAAAAGTAATATGCTAAAACACTCCTATGACACAAAATACTGCTCCTAATCCTGAAAGTACGCAATTTGGCACCGAAAATGTGACGCCAGAGGAGAAGACCGCGAAGGTTCGGGGGGTTTTTGATTCTGTGGCGGATCAGTATGATGTGATGAATGACCTTATGTCTGGCGGTGTGCATCGGCTTTGGAAAAATCACCTTATTCGTCGTATTCGCCCGAAAGCGGGGTTGAGCTATCTTGATGTGGCAGGTGGTACGGGGGATATAGCCTTTAGGATTAAGGAAGCGATTGAGAAAAACTCCCCCCCTTGCCCCCCCGTAAACGGGGGGGGAATAACTTTAGAGAATCTCCACGTAAACGGGGGGGATATGAATTTACAGAGCTCCCATTTGAACGGAGAGGGATTTTCTCCGCTAGCTAAACATAAGAAAACATCCCCCTCCCTGAGGGAGGGGTTAGGGGAGGGTTTACAATCTAGCCCTAATGATAAATCTAAACACCCCCACCTTAATCCTCCCCCTACAGGGAGAGGAAATGAGAGGGATAATACTTCTTTATTAGGTAGAAGCAGTATTACGCTATGCGATCTTAACTGGGATATGTTGCGCGTCGGGCGTGATCGAGCGGTTGATCGTGGTTATTTGGATGAATTTGACTGGGTCACAGGCAATGCGGAGAGCCTGCCCATCCCGTCCAACAGCGTCGATGTCTATACCATTGCCTTTGGATTACGCAATGTGACCCGAATCGATGATGGCCTGAAAGAAGCATTTAGGGTTCTTAAACCCGGCGGACGGTTCTTTTGTTTGGAGTTTTCCCATGTGCAAAACCCTGTCCTGTCCAAGCTGTATGATGGGTTTTCCTTCGGGGTTATTCCGAAGATTGGTGAAGTGGTCGCTAAAGATCGGGCGAGTTACCAGTATCTTGTTGAATCTATTCGTAAATTTCCGACACAAAAAGCTTTAATAAGCCGTATGGAACAGGCTGGTTTTACGAAATGCCGCTACGAGAATTTAAGCTTCGGAATTGCCGCAATCCATTATGGAATTAAAATTTAATTTTCATAAATGTATAAAAAGTTGTTGCATTTGACACGAAACTGCTCTTAATTGAGGCTTATCGACGAAATTGTTGAAATTGAATGGGGGGGAAACACCTTTGTATGAGTTGTTAATATAAAAGAAGGAAATATCTAATGA
>CAYGPG010000014.1:0-47300 GCA_964351905.1 uncultured Micavibrio sp. | reverse complement strand
TCAAGCCTATGATGTCCAATAATCGTCTGAAAGATACGCCGTGCGCCGGCGCACGTCTTGGGATGGCGCAGTGTTTTTTTTATAGCTCACTTTTAGCTTCTTTAAAGCATGGCAAATAGCATTTTGGTGAACACCAAAGCGAGCAGCACGTTCAGACTGATAGGCATCCGGGTATTGCTCAATGTCACGCGCCAATGCATCCATATCAATCTTGCGACGACGATACCCGTGAACTTTAGGCTCAGGACGCTTTAGCCAACGCATCACACTCGCTATACCAACATCAAAACGCGCCGCCACCTGCGCTATTGTAAGGCCTTCCTTCTCTCGGACAGATAAGACTTTACGGCGGAAATCGGATGAATACGTCATCCATAAAGTATAATCAATATTAATTGGTTAAGCTATAACATGAACATTACCGATGCATTCAAAGGAATAATCAACGCCCCCATTGGTAAGATCAATGATCGCTTCGACTGTGTTATCGACATCATTTGGGTTAATAAAATCCGTCATGCCAAATTGTTTGGCCAGTGGAACTTTGGAATTATTGAAGTCAATCCCAATGATGCGGGAGGCGCCGACCATTTTTGCGCCCTGAATCACATTCAGGCCAATTCCTCCTAGGCCAAATACAGCCACTGTAGAGCCGGTTTCAACTTTGGCATCAAAGACAACGGCGCCGACACCTGTTGTAACACCTCATCCGATATAACAAATCTTATCAAATGGTGCATCTTTACGAACTTTCGCGACGGCTATTTCAGGCAATACGGTAAAATTCGAGAATGTTGAACAGCCCATGTAATGTAAGATGGGTTCGCCATTAATAGAAAACCGTGATGTACCATCAGGCATTAAACCTTGCCCTTGTGTTGCGCGTATTTTTTGGCAAAGATTGGTTTTCGGATGCAGGCAAAAATCACACTCACGGCATTCGGGCGTATAGAGTGGGATAACATGATCACCAACAGCTAGAGAGATTACACC
Source organism: uncultured Micavibrio sp. (assembly GCA_964351905.1). Taxonomy (GTDB): domain Bacteria; phylum Pseudomonadota; class Alphaproteobacteria; order Micavibrionales; family Micavibrionaceae. The sequence goes on along the minus strand of CAYGPG010000014.1, from coordinate 46,307 downwards.
GTCGCCAATTTCACGCACAATGCCTGCACCTTCATGCCCTAAAATAGCAGGGAATTCCCCTTCAGGGTCATCAACAGACAACGTAAAGGCATCCGTGTGGCACACCCCTGTGGCCATAACTTCTATGAGAATATCTCCTGTTTTGGGGCCGTCCAGATTAACAGTTTCAATGGTGAGAGGAGCGCCTGCTTTATAGGCTATTGCAGCTTTTGTTTCCGTGGTGTTTTTTTTCTTTTCTTAAATGAAGTAAGCGATTTATCTCTGATTAAATAAAATTTTTTGTGTATCTTTATCTATGGCAATGCGTTCACGATCAGCATATCGGTCATTTGCAATATTAAATCCACGTTGAACGGAGGCCCTTTCACATAGTTTATCAAACCAAGCCTTCAAATGGCTGTAATCGTCTAATGAAACACTTAAAATTTCACTCGCCTTCACCCATCCAAGACATGCCATATCCGCGATAGAATACTCCCCAGCAAGATAATCACGTTCCTCTAGACGTTTATCCATGACATTCAACAGGCGATTATACTCACCCAAATAACGTTCAATCGCATAAGAAATTTTTTCAGGTGCATAATCATAGAAGTGAATGGCTTGCCCGCCCATTGGCCCTAAGCCGCCCATTTGCCAGAATAGCCATTCATTGACTTCTGTTCTTTTGCGTTCATCACTTGGGTAGAATTGATTATACTTATTGGCCAGATATTGCATGATTGCGCCGGATTCAAATATAGAAATTGGCTTTCCATCCGGGCCATCGGGATCAATGATCGCCGGCATACGGCCATTAGGCGAGATTTTCAAAAAATCATCGTTAAATTGTTCACCCTTTAGGATGTTGACCAAATGGACATTATAGGGGACACCCAATTCCTCGAGAAGAATAGAAATTTTAAATCCGTTTGGCGTTGGCCAAAAATAAAGCTCAATCGGAGATGTGTTCATAATAAAGCCTCTTGGTGTAGGTATTAATTTTCGGAGAGTTCGATATCTATCGTTTCACTGTCTTTTGCTGGCACAGCACAACAAATAAGCGCCTCGCCATTTTCTGGTTCAAAATCCGGTTTTTCGCTATAGGCCACTTTCCCGCTTGTGATCTTCACCACGCATGTGCCGCACATACCATTGCGACAGGCATGGGCAGGTTCATAGCCATGCTTTTCTGCGAATTCCAGTAAAGAGCCATCATCGGGTGTCCATAGCACTCCAATTTCTTTTCCCGAAAATGAGACTTTGGCGGTGTCTGCGGGCTCTGTTTCAAATTCAAAGGTCGGTTTTGCGCCCGCATCCGGTATACGGGTAAGAGAAGACGGGCCGAAGCTTTCACTAAAGATTTTGGAATCGGGAATACCAAGTCCTCTTACGATATCATAAGAGGCCTGCATAAACCCAGTAGGGCCGCAGATATAGACATCATAATCATCAAGGGCGAGGAATTGTTGAAGCATATTTGGTGCAATACGCCCAGAAAAATGAAAATTTTCGCCTTCAATTTCATTTGTATCAGGTCTTGAGACAATAGACACATAGCGGATAAGCCCTTGTGTTGCTTCTTGCAACTTGGCGAAATCTTGTAAAAACGCCCTATCAGATGTTGTTTGGACAGCGTGAAATATGGTCATTGGACGAATATGGCGAATACGAACACCATCGGCAGCGGCTTGACGTGCCATGGAAATCATTGGTGTGATACCAACACCGCCCGCTAATAAAATTGCAGGCCGCTTTTCTGATGTATCAAGGGTGAAGTTACCCAGTGGTGCTTTGGCTTCAAGTATGCCGCCCACTTTCAGGGTATCATGCAAATGATTGGATACGATTCCCGGCTGCATATTATTCCCCTGACCTGCCTCGCGCTTCACCGAAATGCGGTAATGATCATCAGATGGGGCAGACGATAATGTATAGGTTCGGATGATATCATCGTCTTTATTATTGCGCGCGCCTGATGGTTTAACGCGTATGGTTAGGAATTGACCGGGGTCATATTCAAACAATCCGCAAGCATCACTGGGTTTTAGATAAAAAGAGCGAATAGCCTCACTCTCATCTTCGATACGCTCAACGGTATAGGGCAACCACGCTTCACGTTTGCTTTTGGCCTTCAACTTTGCATCCGCTTCAGCCCAATTTCCAGTGAATTGTAAATTGGGGGAATAGCTTTCAAATTCCCATTGAAGTGGCACAGCATCTTTGATTAAAACTCCTTCTTCCAGAGTGAAGCGCCACGCACGCTCTGCGCCTTTAAAAGCTTTCACAATCGGGTCATCTTCCCACAAAATTTCGGTTGTACCAGTAAGCTGCACGATATCACCGCTCTCATAGTCGATAAATAAAAGCCCCGCTTTCGGGTTCACCATAAAATTACCCAGCGTGTTGAAAGAAAAATTGCCGATAAAGTCAGGCACAGTCAGGGTGTTTCCTTCGATTTTGACAAAACCGTTACGTCCACCGCGATGATTGACATCAACGCCGCCTGTATCGCGTGGGTCATCTTCATGGTTATGACTGGCAACATAGAGTGAGTCAGCATTTTCAATGATGGATTTTACGTGCCCTGAAATCTCTGTGATGGTTTCTTTTTCGAGGGTTTGTTCTTTGATATTGGGTTCGCGTTTAAATTTTGGCGCGCGCGCTTGAATATATTGCGGGCAATTACCAAATGATTGTACGACATCGGCTTCAAACCCCGTGTTGGAGGCTTGGCTGATGATGGCGTTCACACGGTTGCGGCGGCGGGTTGGTAATTCGATACCCAGAAATGAAACAGGGGAATCCGCTTTCAAATTGTTGGCAAGCGGATCACCATCAAGCGCTCGCGTTTCAAATTTTAATTTTTTATCAGTTGGCGTTGTAATAAAACCAGGCTTACCAAACACAATAGAAGCCCAAGGGCGGCCTGTATCATCGATACTGCCCATAATCATAAAAGGGAGTTTTTCAAAAAACTCACGATGTTGATCTGGCATAAAAGGACGCAAAATGCGCTGGCCAATTGACTCTTGTTTTTCAGCAATGCCGAGGCGCTCGTGAAATTCTTTTTCACCTTTATGAAAAGGTGAGGTGTCTTTACCCCATCCTGAAAGCTCGCTCATATTTCACCCTTTTATTATATTTTACCCTTTTATTAAACGTACTTCATTATAGTTCAGTACCAATTTCATAGCTTTTTATGATAGCAGGCCGAGCAGAGATTGTATTCATCCAAGCTTCAACTTTTTTATACGCGGACATATCGATATTCAGATAGCTACCACTTGCCGCATAAATCCATGGATAGATGGCCATATCAGCTATGCTATATTCTCCAGCGACATATTCATTATCGGCAAGTTGCTTTTCAAGCACACCCAATAATCTATGTGTTTCATCCATATAGCGTTTTTTAGCATAAGGCACATCTTCAGATGCTGCGTTTTTGAAATGCCCAGCTTGCCCCATCATAGGACCAAGGCCACCAATCTGCCACATCAACCATTGCATCACATTATAATGACTTTTTTTGTCCTGTGGCATGAATTGCCCCGTTTTTTGCGCCAGATATAACAATATTGCACCGGATTCAAAAATCCTCATATCGCCATCAACAAGCGCAGGGATTTTATTATTTGGTGAGATTTTAAGAAAGTCGGGCGCAAATTGCTCATTTTTGCCAATATTGATTGCATGAAGAGTATACTCTAGCCCCGCTTCTTCAGCAAAAATAAGCGGTTTATAGCCATTAGGGGTGCGCCAAATATAAAGATCAATCATCGCTTAAGCCCTTCCTTTGTTATGCGCCCGGGCCGCAATCAATACAATTGAGTGGTGGCTGCGGGCCCATTCCCATTTCTTTAAGAAGACTACGAAGCCCTGTCCGCAGGCCTTCTTCAATAACAGGATGATAAAATGGCATTTGCAGGATATCCGCAACGCTCATGCGCATTTGAATTGTCCATGAAAGCAAATGTGCCAGATGCTCATGGCCTGGGCCAATCATTTCCCCGCCCAGTAACATACCTGTTTCCTTGCAGCCATAAAGTCGCATAAGACCTTTGTTGACGAGCATGACACGGCTGCGCCCTTGATTTTCAAAGCTCACTTCGCCGATCGCAAAGTCACAATCACTCTCGTTAAGCTCACGGTAAAATTTGCCAACAGTCGCGATTTGTGGATCAGAAAATACCACACCAAGGGAGGCTTTGCGCGCACGCTTAAACACTTCGGGATAGCGTCCGGCATTTTCCCCGGCTAAACGCCCTTCATCAGACGCTTCGTGTAATAATGGCGCGTCGCCATTCACATCACCAGCGATAAAAATATGACTATCGCCGCATTGCATCGACATAGGATCATATAAAGGAACACCGCGTTCATTCAGCTCAAGAGATGTATTTTCTAAGCCAATATTATCGGTATTGGTGCGCCGTCCCGTGGCAGCGAGGAGGTAGTCAAATGTTTCTGTCTGCTCTTGGGACTCTGGTGTTGATTTAAAGGTGATCTCAACACCGTTCTCACTGCGCTTGATGTCTTTGACTTCACCATTGCTATGGAATGGAAACTCATCTTTGAACGTTTTTAGAGCATAATCAATGACCGCCGGGTCAGAGAGCGGGCCAACCGCATCACCAACACCAAACAGATGCACGTGAACACCTAAACGATGGAGCGCTTGTCCAAGTTCAAGGCCAATTACACCCGCGCCAAAAACAGCAACAGATTTTGGTAAATCATCCCAATAAAACACATCATCATTTGTAATCAAACGATCTTCAGCCGCCTTAAATGGCGGTGGGATATTGGGGCGCGATCCTGTGGCAATTACAATGCGTTCGGCCTTGATTACACCCCCATTAGATAACTCTAATGTGTGATCGTCTTTAAATGTTGCAAAGGCTTCAATGCAATGTGCGGGGTCAAAGCCTTCGATATCTTCTTTCACGAAATCAACAAAACGATCACGCTCCTCACATACACGTTTCATGACTGCTTTGCCGTCTACTGTTGGTGTTTCACCGTTTAAGCCGAAGGCTTCAAAATGTTCGGTGCGGTGGCGCAATTCACCCGGTGCGATTAATAGCTTGGAGGGCATACATCCCACACGTGCGCAGGTCGTCCCGTATTCGCCACCTTCAATCAGTGCGATGCTATCGGTAAATTTACGAGCTTCACGGTACGCCCCCATGCCCGATGTGCCTGTGCCGATAATGGCGATATCAACATGTTGTTGCTTTATTTTATCTGTCATGTGAGTGTCTCTTTTTTTGACGTTAAGTAGTTCGCGTGCCATTCTAAATGGCTGTCCATAAAGCTTTGAATAAAGAAATAACTATGGTCGTATCCTTCGTGAAATCGCAGCTCTAATTTTTGTCCTACAGCCTTACAAGCCTTTTCAAAAAGCTCTGGCTTTAACTGATCTTGTAAAAATTCATCATCAAGGCCTTGATCAATCAAAATATGTTTGTCATTTGGTGCAAGTTCTATGAGTGCTGTTGCGTCATGCTTTGTCCATTCTTGGTGGTCATCGCCAAGATAAGCGGTAAAGGCTTTTTGCCCCCACAGCACTTGAGAGGGGGCAACAATCGGGGAAAAAGCCGAGCAGGTTTGAAACAGGTCTGGGTATTTTAAAAAGAATGTTAACGCACCATGCCCGCCCATAGAATGCCCACAGACACCAAACCCGTCTGGCTTTATATCAAAAGTACGTTGAGCAAGCGGCACGAGCTCTTGAATGATATAGCTTTCCATACGGAAATGTTTCGCCCATGGGTTTTGTTTTGCGTCAATGTAAAACCCTGCACCTTGCCCAAGATCATATGAGTCATCATCTGCTACATCTTCGCCGCGCGGCGACGTATCAGGCGCAAGAATATAAATGCCTAATTCGGCAGCTTTTTTATAGGCGCCCGCTTTGGTGGTGAAGTTATCTTCTGTACATGTCAGGCCAGAAAGAAAAACCAGGCATATATTCGCACGCGTCACCTTAGGCGGCGTGAACACCGTAAAACGCATTGGCGTGTTTGTTTGTACGCTTTGATGTTCGTAATAGCGAAGGGTGCCAGCGTAACAGTAATGTGATTTTACAACCTCCATGGCTTAAAACTCCACGATGCTCCGAATACTTTCACCTTTATGCATTAAATCAAAAGCGGTGTTGATGTCCTCGAGCGGCATTTTATGGGTAATCAGAGAGTTGATATCGATTTTCCCGTCCATATACCAATCCACAATTTTAGGGACATCTGTGCGCCCGCGCGCACCACCAAAGGCAGAGCCTCGCCAGACACGTCCCGTGACAAGTTGAAATGGCTTTGTTGAGATTTCTTTATCCCCCGCAACGCCGATAATAACGCTCTCACCCCATCCCTTGTGACAACATTCGAGCGCCTGGCGCATTACATTCACATTGCCAATACATTCAAAAGAATAATCAACGCCGCCATTTGTGAGGTCTATAATTGCCTCTACGGTGTTATCTACATCATTAGGGTTGATGAAATCTGTCATGCCAAATTGTTTGGCCAATGGCACTTTCGCATCATTGAGATCAATACCGATAATTTTAGACGCGCCAACCATCTTCGCGCCTTGAATAACATTCAAACCAATGCCACCAAGGCCAAAGACAGCGACCGTTGATCCGGGCTCAACTTTGGCATCAAAAACAACTGCGCCAACGCCCGTTGTAACGCCGCAGCCGATATAACATATCTTATCGAAAGGAGCATCTTCACGCACTTTTGCAACTGCAATTTCCGGTAATACGGTGAAATTAGAAAAGGTAGAGCAACCCATATAATGCAAAATAGGCGTCCCATCGATCGAAAAACGTGATGTCCCATCAGGCATTAGGCCTTGCCCCTGTGTGCTCCTGATTTTTTGGCAAAGATTGGTTTTAGGGTGCAAACAAAAATCACATTCTCTGCATTCAGGCGTGTAAAGCGGAATGACATGGTCGCCTACTTTTAATGAGGTCACGCCTTCGCCAATTTCACGCACAACACCTGCGCCTTCATGCCCTAAAATTGCAGGGAACGCACCTTCGGGATCATCGCCAGACAAAGTAAAAGCATCTGTGTGGCAAACACCGGTTGCCATGATTTCAATGAGTACCTCGCCTGCTTTAGGGCCATCTAAATCAACAGTTTCAATGCTGAGTGGTTTGCCTGCTTCATAGGCAATTGCTGCTTTAGTTTTCATGTTTTATCCTACTTTTTATCATCTTGTGGTAAATCCAAAATGGCGGCAACGCCCATTCCGCCTGCTGTGCAGATTGAAATTAGCCCTCGACCCTTACCATTTTCATGCAAGATTTTTGCTAAGGCTGCAACAATTCTTGCCCCTGTCGCAGCAAAAGGGTGGCCTAATGCAACAGACCCACCTTTAACGTTCAGCTTACTTCGGTCGATCGCACCAAGAGCTTTATCACGTCCAAGTAAACGCTGGGCGTATTCGTCAGATTCCCAAGCTTTTAGAGTTGTGAGAACTTGTCCCGCGAATGCTTCATGTATTTCATAAAAGTCGAAATCTTGTAGATTTAAGTTATTACGCTTTAAAAGTCGTGATACTGCAATTGTGGGAGCCATTAACAAGCCTTCGCCAGACACATAATCAATACCGGCAACTTCAGCGTCAACAAAGCGTGCAAGAGTAAGCCAACCTTGCGTCTGTGCATTTTCTTTCGTCGATAATAGGACTGCTGCTGCACCATCTGTTAAGGCTGTTGAGTTTCCAGCCGTTAATGTACCTTTATCACTTTTATCAAATGCAGGGCGCAGCTTTGATAATGCCTCAATACTTGTATCAGGCCTTAAGAGCGCATCTTTATTTAACCCGTTGTAAGCTATGAGAAGATCATCATAAAATCCGCTTTGATAAGCAAATTCAGCGTTTTTGTGGCTGTTATAAGCCAGTTCATCTTGTTCTTTTTGTCCGATTTTCCATTCTTGCACCATCAGTTCTGTGTGCTGTCCCATAGACTTTCCAGTGCGCGGTTCAACGACAACTGGGAAACGTGGTTTAAACTCTGATATATGCATCGAAACAAGAATTTTGAGCTTATCCCTTAAGGATTTTGCCTTTGAAAGTTGGATTAATTTTTTTGATAAAGATCGTGATGCCATTGCTGGAATAGCTGAATTTGTATCAACACCACCAGCAATGCCGTCTGCGATCTGCCCGAGACTAATTTTATTAGCAATTTGCAGCGTCGTTTCTAATGAAGTGCCACAAGCACGCTGTAGATTAAACCCAGGAGTGTATGGATCAAGCCCAGCACTTTGAACGCATTCGCGTGCTAAATTCCAATCAGATGAATCGGTCATGAGGGCACCAAGACCAACGTCTCCGACTTGTTGACCTTGTAGATTAAATTTATCAACTACACCCTTCAAGGCGGCTGTCATTAAATCTTGTGCTGTGTCATTCTTGTAATGCGTCCAAGATTTCACAAACGGAATTCGAGCGCCTCCAACGACAAAGACATCATGAGCATAGCGGTTTGCATTGCTCATTCGCTTGCAGCCTTTAGTGCCGCGCGAATACCTGCGCCATACTCAGCATCAACCTTATCGAAATGTGCCAATTGGCGTTCAATAATGAAATCAGGCACGCCTTGCATTGCACCGGCAATATTGTTGAACAGACGTTCTTTTTGACCTGCATCAAACTTACGGAAGAGATTTCCAGCTTGAGTGTAATCATCACCGTCGCGATAGTTGTAACGGTCAGCATCCCCCGAAATTTTCAATGGTGGCTCCGCATATGATCCATCTTCTGCGGGTCCATCAAAACTATTTGGCTCATAATACGCGTCTACATTGCCGTGCTTCGGTTCGAAAAAGCGCATAGAGCCATCTTTGTGGTAATGATTTACAGGGCATTTGGGTGCATTCACTGGCAGCGCCTCATAATGCGTGCCTAAACGATATCGATGCGCATCGGCGTAGGCAAAGATGCGTGCTTGAAGCATTTTATCTGGTGAAAACCCAATCCCGGGGACAATGTTGGAGGGGCTATATGCAGCTTGCTCTATTTCCGCAAAATAGTTCTCAGCATTGCGGTTTAACTCCATTACACCGACATCAATCAATGGATAATCAGCGTGCGGCCAAACCTTTGTGAGATCAAAAGGGTTGTACGGTGTTTTTTCTGCATCCTCTTCAGGCATGATTTGTACTTTTACATCCCACTTTGGGTAGTCGCCATTTTCGATGGTGCCAAACAAGGCTTCCTGATAGCCCTCGCGCGTTTTGCCGATCACTTCTGCTGCTTCCTCGTTGGTGTAATAATCGTGGCCTTGCTGGGTTTTAAAATGCCACTTCACCCAATAGCGTTTATTATCCGAACTAATAAAACTGAGTGTGTGTGAGGCATAACCGTTCATATGCATTGGTGTTTTCGGGCAACCGCGATCACTCATGAGAATTGTGATTTGATGAAGACTCTCCGGGCATTGCGACCAAAAATCCCACATGGCTGTTGCGCTACGCAGGTTGGTTTTAGGATGACGTTTTTGCGTGCGGATAAAATCAGGGAATTTTAACGGATCGCGCACGAAGAAGATCGGCGTATTATTACCCACCATATCCCAATTACCTTCTTCAGTGTAAAACTTCACAGCAAAACCACGCACATCGCGTTCGTTATCGGCAGCGCCTTGCTCACCAGCCACTGTTGAAAAACGTGCAAGCAACTCACATTCTGCACCAGGTTGAAGAAATTTGGCGCGCGTATATTTTGCAATATCGGGATTTGTGACCTTGAATGTCCCATACGCGCCCCAGCCTTTGGCATGAACAACGCGCTCGGGGATACGCTCACGGTTTTGATGGGCTAGCTTTTCAACGAGGTGAACATCTTCAAGCAATATCGGACCACGCGGGCCAGCGGTTCTTGAGTTTTGGTTATCAGAGACGGGGCTTCCGGCAGATGTGGTGAGAATTGTAGCGTTGTTTGTCATGGTGCTTCCTTATTTTAATGGGTTTATTTTGTAATACTTTTTAAAATCCAAATATTTTTCTCGTGCACTTCCAAACGACCAATAAGTAAATCTTCAGTCACAGGGTCATCCTTTTCTGAGAATACTTCAATGCTGGCTTTGAGAGATGTCACAAGAGATTCGTGGCTTTTCAGCAAGGCTGCAATCATTGCCTTAGAACGTTCTTGTGCGCTCTCACCCGAAACATCGACTTTCACATTTGTTTTAGGCTCTAGATATGTATAAACTTCAAAGCTGCGTATACGTTCTGCTATTTCATCCAATGCTTTAAATGCATCTTGATATATCTCCTCAAATAATGCGTGCAGTGAAACAAATTGAGATCCCTCAACATTCCAATGAAAGTGATGAGCGGCAAAATAAAGTGCGTAGGTTTCGTTTAAAATATTTTCCAGACTTTTGACTGCATTGTCTGATTTTTGTGGGGCTGACATATAGTATTCTCCTTATAATCCCAATTCACTTAAGCCCGGATGGTCATCAGGGCGGCGGCCTTGAGGCCAATGGAATTTACGCTCGTTTTCCTCAATCGCTAAATCGTTAATGCTGGCGTAGCGCTCTTTCATGAGACCATTTTCATCGAACACCCAGTTCTCATTCCCATAGGCGCGGAACCATTGACCTCGATCATTGTGATATTCGTAAGCATAGCGCACGGAGATGCGGTTGTCGGTGAACGCAAACAGCTCTTTGATAAGACGATATTCGAGTTCCTTTTCCCACTTGCCTGTAAGAAATTGAACGATCTCTTCACGGCCATTGACGAATTGGTCGCGGTTACGCCACTTGCTGTCTGCTGAATACGCCAGTGCGATTTTTTCAGGATTCCTGCCATTCCAGCCATCTTCAGCGAGGCGAACTTTTTCTATGGCCGTTTCTTCTGTGAATGGCGGGAGTGGTGGACGTTGTGCAGTCATGATTTTTTTCTTTTCTAATAAAATGAAATGATAGGGGAGAGCGCTTTAGGGGGTAACACGCTCTCCCCATCTGATCGTATTTACTTAAATTTCGCGTTCATAAATTCACGCATTTTGCCAATAATGAACGGCGCTTCTTCTTCTAAAGCAAAATGACCTGTATCAAGGATATTATAGTCGATATCTTTCACATCACGCTTATAGCCTTCGGCTCCAGGCACAGGGAAGAATGCATCATTCTTACCCCAGACCAGCAACATTGGCGGTTGGTTATCACGCAAATATTGCTGCCATTCAGGATAGAGTTTGAGGTTGTTCTGATAATCGTAGAACATCTCCAAAGCCATCTCATGACCACCCGGGCGAGAGATGTTGTAGTAATCCAAAACCCAGTTATCGGGGTTAATCGCATCAGGATTACGCGTGCCGTGGGTGTACTGCCATCTCATACCCTCAAGAGTGAACACATTTTCTTTTATGTGCTGTTCAAGTTCTGGTGTTTTGGCCTCCCAGTAATCTAAAACTTTGCCCCAACCTTTTGGAGAGATGCCCTCTTCGTAGGCGTTTCCGTTTTTCACAACAAAGCCTTTCACCTTTTCTGGGTGCTTGGTCGCGATGCGGAAACCGACAGGTGCGCCGAAATCTTGAATCATGAGCACATATTTATCGAGCCCGCGCTGGATCAAGAATTTATCCATCGTTTCGGCAAAATTATCAAATGTGTACTCATATTCATCGACGCTAGGGAATTCACTGTTTCCAAAGCCAGGGTAATCTGGTGCGATCAAATAGAATTCGTCACCCAGCGCGGCGAGCACTTCGCGATATTGGTGAGAAGAACTTGGGAAGCCATGCAACAAAACCAATGCGGGCTTATCACTTTTAGGATCTCCCGCCTCGCGGTAGAAGATGTTAATGCCATCGACTTTTTCTGTGCCAAAACGCACACGCTCTAGATTTTCTTCTGCGTTAGCGAAGGACGCTATGCCCGTAAAAATAATAGCTATTAATAAAATTGATGTCAGAAATGTTTTGAAGGGCATTGTAATCTCCTGTGCTTATTAAAAAAACCTGAGGCATTTTCTGCCTCAGGTATTAAGTGTTCTTTTATAATTTATCTGGGTGCGTATTAGCTATTTCAGGCCAGTTCTTGTCTGCCTTTGCAATATTACCTGCAATATTTTTGAGCCATTTTTCTCGAACCGTTGTGCTTACATTCATATATAACTTACCATCAACAACCTTAAAAGCTTTTGGGTCAATCGGTAGCTTTTTGCCAAGCGCCACTCCCATTGCGCAATAACCTTTATAGGCAGGTGCATATTTCTTAGGATCGGCCTTGAATTTTTTAGCATTTGCTTTTGAAGCAAAAAGGTATGTTAGACCATTATAATGCACGACATGGTTTGTATTGCCTTCTAAAGCCTTGTTTTCGGTTTGATATGCAACGGCGTCATAGCCACGTAAAGCGCTTGCAAACTGCGTGTAATTTTCATCTGCATGCGCTAAGGCTGGCAAAAACATTAATGCAGCAAAAAGTGAGAGTAGTAGTTTTTTCATTTGTTTAGTTCTTTTCTATTTACGGTTAAAGCCCGAAGCCCTCACCATTGAAGGCTTCAGGAAAAGTTTTTACAAGTTATGCTGCACGCCGCACTTCATTTGTGCTGACAGCTGGAAAATCGACTTCAACGTTAAATACTTCATTGAAGTAATTTGTCATTGTGTTCAAAGCGATATGAGCGATCATCTCTATAATACGCTCATCGCTGAAGCCTGCATCACGCACCTCTTGCAGATCCGCATCAGAGATTTGTCCACGCTGCTGAACAACTTTGGTTACAAATTGCAGGCCAGATTGGCACATCGCATTTTTTGATAGACCTTTTAAATTCATCGCGAGCTCTTCCTCATCAAGACCGGCTTTGCCGCCCAGGAATGTATGGGCAGAGGCGCAGTAATCACAGCCGTTAAGACCGGCCACGGTTAGAGCTAGTTTTTCTTTGAACTGTGCATCAAGCGCTCCGCCTTGCAACGTTCCATTCAGCCCGAGATAGGCTTCTAATGCGGTAGGTGCATTGGCAAATGTTGTGAAGATGTTTGGCGTTGAGCCAAGAGCTGCTTTAACACCTTCTAATAGCTCTGCGGCTTTACCTTCGGGGTTGGTTACTTTTTCTAATCGTTGTGTCATTAAAAAATCTCCTTTGACTTTTTTAAGTTAAAATGAAAAGCAAGGAAGCGCCTTGTACGTTCTGTGTTTGAAGGACGCTTTTTGCTTATTTCCTCAAAACGATTGAGAAGATAAAATTTAGAACGTTTTGAAAAAATCTGTTTACTTTTGTAAATAACAATAGCTTCGAGCCATGGTTGGAAGTCACGTTTTGGGTCGTATGTTCTCAGAGCTCTGTGAACACCCAGCAAAACTTCATCCGTAAATTTTTGCCTAAGATCTACGGGTATATTTTCGCACAAGGGACTATCATTTATGTGATTTACAATTCTGCGAAGCCCTTTTTCGTAAGAGACTTTGCAGCCATTTTGAGCCTTTGCCATCAATAATTGAGCTTCCCTCATAGCTTTACCCAGTTATTTATCAGTTTTTTTAATACTCAAGAGTTGTAAGTTTTTTTTGTGATTTTGTATTGCAGATAGGTATTGTAAAAAAATGAACTAAATTCTTGATCTTTTTCTATGAAATCTTTAGGTTAAGGCAATGATACAGCTTATTTATCTTAGTTTTGCACAGACTAACATTCGCGAGAATATTCGCGAACATATCGATAGCATTTTAAAAGAAGCAGAAGAATATAATAAAGCGGCTGAAATTACAGGCCAGCTGATTTATCGTGGCGGCGTTTTTATTCAATTACTTGAAGGGGAAGAAAAAGCTGTTCAAGCGCTTATGGGTAAAATTACCATGGACTATAAGCGACATGAAAATATCCGTGTTTTGTTTAAACGTTCTATCACTGAGCGTCTTTTTCCTGATTGGAATATGGCTTTTCGGTCGTTAGATGATGACACATTTGATTTGGTCGGCACAATTCTGCCGTGGCAGCAGCTTGTCGATGCATCAGCCAATGTTGATGATATTGATTCACAAAAAGTCATTCAGATTTTCGAAACATTAAAAGATTAAATTGATGGTGAACCCTAGTAAAGACACTTTATATCCTTTACAAAACCAAGCCATTGTAACCAATGGCGCTTTGCAATTTTTGTTTATTAATCACCCTGAGGGCAGCACAGAGCCTGTTAAAATTTATGCAGAGCAGTTGGATATTTTCCTAGTATTGGACGGAAGTTTAACCATCCGTGCTTATAACAAACGTGAGAAATTAACAGCAGGTGATATCTTTGTTATGACGCGCTCTAGTTACTCTGAAATCGTTTGTCAGCAAGGAAGTGCGGCCTGTATTCGCTTGCGTTTTTTAAAAGACAAAGTGGAAAAACTAGACTACCCTGAAATTAGGCATCGTTTTTGTGCCTCTATTTTAAAAAGTGATCTTCTGTGGCAGAAAATATTCCACCATTCCATGGGCTATATTCCCCTATTGGAAGCAGGAGGTGACAAAATCCTCAATAATCAGGCCGAAAAATTGGACCTATTTAACCGTGAAATCTTTTCAATTTTTCAAACCATGATTGAAAAAAACCATCCAGCCTTGGATGAGATCCCGCACAGCATTAAAAAAGACGATATGGTTTATGATATTGTTGATATTTTAGAAAAGAATGTTCGCAGTGATTTAAAAATGACTGATATAATGGCTAAATTTGATGTCAGCAAGTCTTACTTCAGTCGCTATTTTAAAAAGCGGATTGGTGTCGTGCCAAATATATTCTGGCGTACCATGAAAGTACATAACGCCTTGACATTACTTAGCGATGGCCTGGAATCCCTAAGCGATATTTCCTTCATGCTTGGTTTCAATGACCAGTCCCATTTCAATAATGTCTTCAAAAAATATATGAATACAACGCCAGGGAAAATTGCAAACTAGGCTTTGCTTGCTTTTTCTTGAAAACTGCGAAAGATCATGGGCTTACATATCTCATGAAAACAAAAGTCAAAAAATTGTGTAACTTTTTTTATCAAAAGCATGAATTGAAATATACTGATGCAATGCTTAACACTGTTTGATAAAAAAGGAGATACAATATGTCAGTTAAATTATACAGTCTTGATAAATCAGGTCATGCCCACCGTGCACGTCTTATGTTAGGTCTTTTGGGTGTGGAGTATGACCTTCATGAAATGGATCTAGCAGGTGGTGAGCATAAGACTGAAGAATTTCTTAAGCTAAACCCACATGGAACTGTGCCCGTTTTGGATGACAACGGCACGGTGATTTACGATTCAAATGCCATTCTTGTTTATCTTGCGCAAAAATATGATTCTACAGGTAAATGGTATCCAAGCGACCCTGAAAAGGCTGCGCAAGTGCAGCAATGGTTAACTGCAGCCGCAAGCCAAATTTTCTCCGGTCCAGCCTCGGCGCGTCTTGTGACTGTATTCGGCGCAGGTATAGATCACGAAAACGCTAAGCAAATTGCACATAATTTCTTTGAAATTTTGGATAAGATCTTAGCTGATCGTGACTTTTTAATTGGTTCTGACATTACGATTGCGGATGTGGCTGGATATTCATATATCGCACATGCACCAGAAGGTGATGTAGATCTTGCGCCTTATGCAAATATTAAAGCATGGCTAAGTCGCGTCGAAGCACAAGATGGCTTTGTTGGAATGACTCCGACGACGATAGCACTCGCCGCTTAAATTTTTACCCTCTATCTCCAACAATACCGGTATCTCCATTGATGCTGGTATTGTTGGCGTTTTAAGATAAAGTGTTGGGTATGTTGCTAGATGTTAAAACCGCTGAATTAAAAGTCCTGGGTGCGCTTGGCGTCTTACCTGAAGAGATTTTTATATTAGCGCAGGCGCGAGGAAGAGTCTTAGCCGAAGACATTCATGCAAAAAGACCCTATCCACCTTTTGATCGTGCAACCAAAGATGGCATTTCAGTATTGTCGACTCATATAAAAAAGATGGAGCCAGGACATATTTATAAGTCTGAAACCTATGCCCAAGCAGGCATGCCGCAAACCACTCTCGGCGGTCCTCAAAATTGCATTGAAGTCGCAACGGGTGCACCGCTGCCTCATGGAGCAGATTGCGTTATTCCTTATGAAGATCTGGAAAAGACAGATGCGGGTTTTAGGGTGATAGAAGCCAATATTTCCGAAGGTGCAAATTTGCATCACTTGGGCGCTGATATTCGGAAAGGTGATTTGTTGCTCACAAAAGGGACAATGATCGAAGCGCCGGAAATTACAATGCTTGCCTCAAATGGAGTTGCAGAGATCAGTGTTTATAAAAAGCCAAAGATAGCTATCATTACAACAGGGGATGAGCTTTTACCGCTTGATACTGATGCAAAACCTCACCAGTTATATCGCAGCAATGATGTGATGATTGCAGCTGTGTTTGAGAAAGGTGGCTTTGATGTAAACTTCATACGCCATGTTCAAGATGATTTTGAGAGCACGCGTGCCGTCATTGAAGAAGCGCTTAAGGGTAGTGATATCATATTAATTACTGGCGGTGTTTCAAAAGGGAAATATGATTTTGTCCCAGATGCCCTAGATGATTTAGAGGTACAAAAAATCCTGCATAGGGTTGCTCAACGCCCAGGCAAACCGATGTGGTTTGGTGTATCCAAAACGGGCGTTCCTGTTTTTGGATTGCCGGGAAATCCAGTTTCTGCACTGACATGTACGCTTCGTTATGCACTTCCCGCAGTAAGGAAGATGAGTGGCATAGCCTCCGATAGCCATAAAAAGTCGTTTGTGGAGCTTGCAGAGCCTATAGCTTTTAAACCGCCCTTAACATATTTCGCACCGGTGCGTATCGATGAATATAACAAAGCCTATCCTTTACCTCATAACGGATCGGGCGATTTTATGAGTCTTGTGGATAGTGATGGTTTTATCGAACTTTCCGCCGATCATAAGCATTTTAACGCGGGTGAGTATTACCCATTTTATAGCTGGAGGCCCGGTCAATAAACATGTCGATAAAGATGGAAACCGATGGGTATGTCATGATTGATAAACATGGACGACGTATGCGGAAATTGCGCATCTCCCTGCTGGATGCCTGTAATTTGCGGTGCCTCTATTGCATGCCGGAAAACCCGAAATTTATGAAGCAAGAGGATTGGGCAAGCGCAGAAGACCTTATTCGTATTGCTCAAAACCTTGTTGGGATGGGGATTGAGGAAATTCGACTGACGGGCGGGGAGCCGACATTGCGAAAAGATTTAGTGGAAATTGCAGAAGGTCTATCCGGTATTGGCGTTGAAAAACTGGGTCTGACAACCAATGCATTGCTATTAAAGCCTTTGTTGCCCATGCTAAAAGATACTGAGCTTCGGCATTTGAATATTTCCCTTGATACGTTAGATGCTGAAAATTTCAAACGTATTACTCGGCGGAGTGGGCATGAGCACGTGATGGATGCTATCTATACCGCCAAAGATTTAGGATTTGAGATAAAAGTAAATGTTGTGGCGATGCGCGGTCTTAACGATCATGAAGTTGTCGATTTCGCATTATGGTCGGCTAAGCACGATATACCTGTTCGACTTTTGGAATCTATGAAAATAGGCGTCATGAAAAATTGGTATGAAGCGCGTTTTATTCCTGCTGATGAAATGATCGAAAACTTACAAGCGCAGTATACCCTCACGCCAATGATTGATGCAGTAGATAGCACATCGCGTAATTATCATGTTTCAAATGGCGCGTGGATAGGCTTTATCACCTCGGAATCTAAGCCATTTTGCGGGGGGTGTTCACGCCTTCGTTTGACGCCGCAAGGACATATTCGCCCCTGCCTATTTATGGAACAAGGCATTGACCTTAAGCCTTTAAGAAAAGAAGAGTATCCTGAAGCTTTGCAGGACGTCATTGATATGAAACCCTTTGATCGTATACCGTATCAACAAGAAGAAATGTATAAAATTGGTGGATGACGCGCATGAGCACAAAGAACAAACTTACCCATATTGATGCAAGCGGTCAGCCGCAAATGGTGAATATATCTGATAAGATTGTAACCAAGCGCACAGCAAGGGCACAGGCGGTTATTTCATTGCCACCCGAAGTACAAAATGCATTAAAAGATGGAGAGATTAACAGCAAAAAAGGCCCGGTTTTCCAAACCGCCATTATTGCAGGGACTCAGGCCGTTAAACGTACCGATGAACTAATACCGTTTTGTCACGCTCTACCGATTGAGGGGATCGATTTTGAAACGGATATCGGTAACGGAGAAGCCATCATTACATGCGCTGTAAGCGTTACAGCAAAAACTGGCGTCGAGATGGAAGCACTCACGGGTGCAAGTGCTGCGGCACTTACTGTCTATGATATGTGCAAAGCACTTAGCCATGATATTGTAATTAGTGAAATAAAGCTGTTATCCAAAACAGGAGGTAAAAGTGACTATGCCGCCTGATGAGAATTTATACGGTTTAATTTTGGCGGGGGGGCGCAGCACACGCATGGGGCGTGATAAAGCCGCGCTTTGTTATCATGGTGATCAAACACAAGTGCAGCATCTTTCAGATTTGATCGCGCCTTATGTACAAGAAACATTTCTATCGATTCGCGAAGATCAAAAAGGTGAAGCACATCTTCAAGGTTTTCCTCTCGTTCCCGATGCGTTTTCAATTTCATCACCCTTGAATGGCATTCTCTCGGCAATGCATGAATATCCAAATATGAGTTTTTTGGTCTTAGCCGTTGACATGCCGAATATCACATCGGATGCGATTGAAACATTAATCAGGCATCGCAAACAAGATTGTATAGGCACGGCTTTTCAAAGTCCTGTAAAAGGTGGCCCTGACCCGCTCTTTGCAATATGGGAGGCGCATGGCAAAGTATCGATTAAACACTTTATTGAAGAAACGGGCAAAACCTGTCCGCGTGGTGTACTTAAATCTCTAGGGGCACATATAATTGAAGAGGATATTGCGCCACATGTTCTTGCCAATATCAATACACCAGAAGAACTTGAAGATATGCAGCAACAAGGGAATGTCTCATGACTAAAATTTATATGACTTATTTTGCGGCACTTCGTGACGATGCGGGGCTATCGGAAGAAAGTATAAATACAGAGGCCGTCACCGCGCGTGATTTATATGCAGAGTTACAAACACGCTTTAGGTGGAAGCTTATGCCAGAAGATATTATGGTGGCGGCGGATGATGCGTACGTTGATATGGATTACACACTGCAAGAGGGTGATAAAATTGTTTTTATTCCGCCTGTGGCCGGGGGGTAGACATGTTTGAAATTACCGATAGCCCAATCACAGTTCCTTATAGTTTTAAAAATTCTCATATTGGCGGTGTGGTTGATTTTATTGGGCGAGTGCGTTCCATTAATGATGGAAAAGAGGTGCAATCTTTAGAGTACGAAGCCTATGATGCCCTTGCCAAAAGTGAAGGTCAAAAGATTATCCGAGAAGCGTTGGAGAAATTTGATATTCTTGATGCTTATGCTATTCACCGTGCAGGGCATTTAGATATTGGTGATACCGCCGTTTATGTCAGTACGGGTGCTATTCATCGTAAAACCGCTTTTAAAGCTACGCAATATATTATCGATGAGATCAAGAAGCGCGTGCCTATATGGAAGCGTGAGTATTATGCCGACGGCACAAAAGAATGGGTAGCGTGCCATCATTGCGCGCATGTGCATCAGGAAAACACGCATGCCGCAGAATGAAGAAGATCAATTTTACGCACGGCAAATTCAACTTTCTGAGATCGGAGAAGCAGGCCAGCAAAAATTAAAAAATTCACGTGTACTTATTGTTGGGGCGGGTGGCCTTGGCTGTCCTGTCTTACAATATCTGAGTGCAGCGGGTGTTGGACATATCACTATTATCGATGGCGACCAGGTAGAGATAAGCAATCTTCATCGCCAACCGCTCTATACTATAGACGATGCTGGAAAGATGAAGGCACAAATCGCGGCACAAAACCTACGTATGCAAAACCCGTTCATTCATATAGAAAATGTGAATGAAGATTTTGTTCTTGGGAATGCAGAAGAAACTGTAAAAGAACATGATCTTGTCGTTGATTGTACGGATAATTTTTCTACAAATTATTTGATTCATGATACATGCCGATTGCAAAAAATAGATTTAATTACGGCCAGTATTCATAGCTTCGAAGGTGTCATTCATCGATATAATTTTTCCAAAGAGCAAACATGTTTACGTTGCCGCAGCCCCAAAATACCAGAAGAGAGTTGTGCAGGGTCATGTGCTGAACGTGGTGTCATTGGCGCACTACCTGGAGTATTTGGAAGCCTGCAAGCAGATATTGCCCTTCAACATCTCTTAGGGATTGAGACACTGGCCCATGCCACAAGCTGGGTGTTTGATGTGCGTAGCATGGAAAGCCGGAAGATTGGCTGGTGGAAAAATAAAACCTGTCCTATTTGTACTAAAGATGAAAGTTTAGATCGGCTTCATGTGCCGTCTGATTACATCATAAATCATATTGATGAAAGTTATGTGCTTATTGATGTTCGTGAACGAAAAGAAGTTACGAAGTCTCCTGTGAACATAAAAGCAATGCATCACCCTTTATCACAATGGAACAATAATTATATCGACAAAAACACACCAACCGCCATTATTTGTGCTAAAGGATACCGAAGCCTTATACTCACAAAAAAACTGCGCTCAGAAGGATTTGAAAATGTCTTCTCTGTTAAGGGTGGGCTTGAAAATTTGAGTTATAAAGGCCAATGATCCTTTCTCTTTCATGTTTTGAAATTGTTGACGGAGATTTAGCCAGTAGAGAAAACTCAACTTTTAATCAAGTGAGTTTCATTATGGTACTATTAAGGGATGGTTAATAATTTAAATTACAAAACGGTAACCCAGAATGTAAAGGCTTGTAATTTATGCAGTCACCATCTACCGCATGGAGTACGACCTGTTTTTCAAATTCACCCAAATGCTAGAATTCTCATTGCAGGGCAAGCGCCAGGCAGTAAAGTCCACACCAGTGGCATTCCATTTGATGATCTTAGTGGTGATCGTTTGCGCACTTGGATGGGCGTTGGTAAATCTACTTTTTATAATCCCGAAAGAATAGCAATTTTACCTATGGGTTTTTGTTACCCTGGCACAGGAAAATCGGGTGATCTGCCGCCGCGTAAGGAATGTGCAGATAGGTGGCGTAACCAGCTCTTGGCTATAATGCCAAATATACAATTAACTCTTGTCATTGGACAATACGCTATTGATTGGCACCTCAAAGGTCGAAAGAAAAATACTCTTACTGGTACTGTCAAAGCATGGCAAGAGTTTTGGCCGGATAACTTGCCGTTGCCACATCCGAGCCCCCGCAACAATATCTGGCTAAAGAAAAATAAATGGTTTGAAAGTGATATTTTGCCAAATTTGCAAGCGCGTATTGAAGCGATCTTAGATAAATAAAGGGCTGTTTTAGATAGCTGAGGGAAGTTATTATGTGGGCGTGCGAAAGTGAAAAATTAACCTTAGTTTCTTTCTGAAGTCTAAAAAAAATTATTTAGAAATTATAAATGTAGATTTTTGTTTAACTATTTGACTTACACACTTTCTTGCACATATTACTAAATTTGTAAGGTTAAATGCAGTAAAAACAAGGCGTTAAAGAGGTTCGGTTTGCGCTCATAACCTGAAGGTCATGGGTTTAAATTCTGCTCCCGCAATCAAAGGGATCAATCTCGTTATTCAGTGTCCGCTCTTGGTCGAACGCTGACAACCCCCTCTTCTAAAAATTACCATAAGATATATTATCACTCTAATATTAATAGCCCTCCAACCATCAAAGTATAAAAAATAATTGGAAATGTCAGATCAAAAACAACATCAAATGGATTTTAATGTCGCTGTGGGAAAGCGATTAATGCTGATTAGATTGAGCGCAAATCTATCTCAAGGCGATCTTGGTGAGCGTATTGATGTGAGCGCACAACAGATTCATAAATATGAAACTGGTGAAAACCGATTATCAGCCGAGAGCATCAAACAAATGGCTGATGTTTTCGCTGTGCCGGTCAATTATTTCTACGGTGATGATGCAGCCTACAATACCAGTGCGCTTGACAAGAACATCATGACCATCACAAGTGAGATCGTAAATTTCCCTGAAGATGTTCGCGGCGATCTATTAAGCCTTGTAAAGAGTGTAAAAAAGCTCGTTCATCCAAAATGATGTTAAATACTATGCTTTTCGTATGGATCGACCTTATCTGTCAAAAACATGTCACGAATAATGTCTATTCTATCTTTAAGCACTTCTGATGCATGGTAAGGAAGCATTTTTTTGGCTTTTTTGACATTATCCATCCCTATTCGTGCGTGTTCTTCAGATGCATCAAGGCGAATAATGTTATTGCGACCAACAAGCAAGCCCGCCTGCCCTATTGCGTTCTGTGACTGTAGATTCATTGCTGCATATATTACATTTGCCCATGTCAAAAATCCATTCAAGTATCTTTGTATCAACGATACGCGATATGGTTTTTCGCCGCATCCAATAGATAAAATTTTGATTTGGTCGCGTCTGACTTGATAACAAGACAATGCATCGACAAGACCAATCATAATCGGATTATTTGCCCAAATACCTCCATCAACAAAATGGTACTGTTCATCTGAAAAGGTTCTTAAAAATGATGGGGCCGCCGATGTTTCCATGCCGATTTGAGCCATATCGATTAAATGATCCATTTTGTAATCAGGATGATGATTGGTTTTACGGACTAAAACCTCTCCGAATTTGCCTTCAAAAGAGGGGACACACAACCGTGTCCTAGATTGTCCAAATTTAATATCTCCTAAGCTCTCATCAAGGACAGCTCTTAAATTTTTAGATGAATATACTGTTATTGCCCAAGAGAGTAGTTTTTGAAGCCATTTAAAGTGTTGGGGGAATATACGAGTTCCCTTCTCCATATACAATTCCAACAAATCTTTTGCTCTAAGCCCTTTTCCCAAGCCAAGAGCGATTATGCCACCAGTCGAGGTTCCGCAGATGTAGTCGAAATAATCTCCAATGGGTTCACCATTGAGGTGTTGTTGCTCCAATTCCGCCAAGATAGCGGCTGGAAATATCCCTTTGATGCCGCCGCCATCAATGGAAAGGATGCGTAAGTCCCTATCTTCCGGCCAAGGAAGTTGCACACGCTTTTGTTGTATTGTCCCTTTTGATCGTCGTTCGCGGCTTTGTCCTTTTGACATTCGTCTTCCTTTTCATTATTTGGTTCGTGATCCCTGCCCCCACCTGTCCATTCGCCAGTAGCACGCCATCCTTCATAGCTTGCGAGCCAACGCACAGTCCAGGGAACTGTTGTTTCCGCAACATATTCATTATAGTACCACTCGCCTTGTGCCGGATCATAAAGGCATAAGAGCGGAAGCTCAGGATGTGTTGTATTTTTATAAAGGTGTGGTGCTCTTGGGTGAATGATAGGGTCTAAAATCTCTACGCGTGGCTTGTAAGCCGTTATTTCAACATCGTCCAAATACTTTGTTCGGCACATTTGAATGCGAATTTTGTATTTCTTCGCGTTATAAGGGCTTAGCCACCCTTCCCAAACAACAAACCAGCTCGTTGAAAATTTGACCTCAAATTGAGGATGCAATTCTTTCATCCGTTCAATTTGCTCGTCAACGCTTGGTATCATTCTTCGAGATCGCCCCCAAAGAACGTGTTTGATTTTGCTTTTTGAACACTTTCTGATGCTTGTGCCTGTGATGCGACCCCTGCCCCTGCTAAGCCAGATGCAGCAATATCAATCGAACCAGATTTGGTGTTTGTATAAGAGCTGTCGGACGTAATGGTTTTACCCATATCCTGATTAAACCTTTTGAACACATCTAGCGTAGGATTTTCACCAAAAAGGTCACTCATGATCGCCTGCATTTGTAGCAAGTCCAGATCACCGTAAACGAGAGCTTCAGCTTTTGTGACCAGATCATTTAGATCACTAAGAAAGATACCTTGTGTTTTTAAATCGCCCGGCCACCTATCCGTAAAGCAATCCTCAGCAGGACAGGCAGGGTTCATGACTGTAATAGTTTGCCCTACATCGTGTGATTGTTGAACCAAATCACGCAGATTACGCGCCTGATGTAATAATTCATGAGATAAAGTGGCCGTATTGCCTGCGGCATCTGCCACGAGCTTTGCGATCATGACGGATGGGGGCTGCCTTCCCTCTCGTGTATCATATTGGACGTTGCGCCATCTTTTTATTAATTGAAGCGTCACGACCGCCATAGATTTCATTCTGGCATCGTCTTCTGGTAAATCTTCCGATTCAGCCTTATCAAGCCCCAAGCTGTTTTCAAATTCAATCGCCCTTGATTCATATAATTGAGCGAAGCTGGCGCTTGGCTCTGTTAAGTCTAAAAACCATTGAGCAAATCCGTAAGGGTTCGCAATGATGGTTTTTTGCTCGGAAGGTGGATCTTCAGGCTTATGATGAAAGATATTACTGACACGTGGCACTTGGCCCGGAAGTAAAACAGAGGGGGTGAAGTCTATATGCATCCCGTCCGCATATTGAACGGTGACACAGCGGCTATTGCGCGAGGTCATATCATAATAACGAGACCCCTTCTCCCCTTTGATACTGAGATACAAAAGATCGAGGATTTGTTGTGGCTTAATGTCCAAATCAAATTTTGTCTGGATGATGATATCAACATCAAATTCATCATTCTTCAATTTTGAGGCGATTGTTGCCCCTATCGCCATTGAACCTTGCGGATAAAATAACTCGACTAAATCACGTAAAGGGCTTCCGTCACGTTCAATATGCTCTTGCATTGTTCCGTAGCGTTGTATGGCTTTTCTGCGGTTCGTATGGCTAAGTTGAATACGAATTGCTGTATCAGCCAAAAGCCTGTCACGGGCTTCAGGAAGTGGGTTATTTTCGGGTGCTATGCCGAGATCGGCAGCTGTAAAGGGCTTATTCTGCATGATTGTTCCTACGATATATAGTAGTTGATACATTAAATATACACATCATGTAGTATGTTTCAAGTTGCTAAATTGGTTTATTAACAACTTACTTTAAGAGAATTTTGTCTAAGATTTAGGTTTAAGCGGTGACTTTATTTTTATAAACGAAACGGATTGTTTCACTTTTATAATTAAATATTTATATATAAATTCAGTTACTTAAATTGTAATTATAATTTAACAAAGTAAACTGAACTTCATTTCACTAAGGCTTTCAGCCTCGCGGCGCTAAAGCGCTGAATCCAAAAAATAGAACGAACATATTCCTGCTTTTTCATCTCTACGTTTGAAAAAGACAATAATATTTCGCCGATTTTTCCGACAAGGGTTTTTCCAAAACCTTCATCGCTTGATCTTTGCTACCCGATCCTCGCCGGAGACGAGGTTGCATAACGCAACCCAACTCCAATTTGAAGGATTAAAAAAATGACTAAAAAAGATGTTTATCAAGATGTAACAAACCGAATTATAGAAGCCCTTGAAAACGGGCTAGACGGAAAATTTGAATTGCCGTGGCATGGCGTCTCGCAACTTCCTGAAAATGCCCATACAGCAAAAAAATACAAAGGTGTTAACGTCCCCCTACTCTGGGCTTATCAAATGTCCGAAGGCTATCAATCTGGAATTTGGGCAACCTATAAACAATGGCAAGAACGCGGGGCGCAGGTTCGTAAAGGTGAGAAATGCGCGCAAATAGTTTTCTGGAAAATGTTGGAGCAAGAGCCATCATCAGACAATGAAGAGCAATCCGTTCGTATGTTTGCGCGATGGTCACGCGTCTTTAATGCCGATCAGGTGGATGGCTTTACCCCAGATAGTGATTTTATTCCTTCTGATATAGCCTCTATCGGCGCTGCTGATGCCCTGATTGATGCAAGTGGTGCAGATATACGCCACGAAGAAACAAGAGCGTTCTACTCCCCTTCTGGCGATTTTATCAATATGCCCGCGCCTGAGCGTTTTAAAGAGACACATGACTCAACAGCAACAGAAAACTATTACAGCACCCTATTCCATGAATTAACGCACTGGACGGGCGCAAAACACCGCCTTGATAGGTTTCCATGCGAGAAGTTTTCTAAAAGCGATTATGCATTTGAAGAATTGGTGGCCGAACTCGGCGCGGCAATGGCTTGCGCGGTTACTGGCGTTGAAGCCCTACCCCGTTCAGATCATGCTAAATATATCGCGTGTTGGTTAAAAGCCTTGAAGGATGATAAGAAATTCATCTTTTCGGCGGCCTCTCACGCACAAAAGGCCGTTGATTTTCTTCAAAGCACCCCAGAAATTGAAGGGGCGGCATAGCCGCCCCCTACCCTATTCCAAGTATTTTGAATATTTGGGATAGAGAAATTTTTTAAAATATTGGATATTGAGTTATGCGTTTTCACATTTTTTTGGCCGTTGTAGTCTTGGCCTCCCCCCCCCTGCCCTTGCGAATGATTTATTTGTTCGTGATGGCGATAGCTTTGCCATAGACGGCCAAGAAGTCCGTTTATGGGGCATTGATGCGCCGGAGTATCACCAGAACTGCTTTAAAGATAGCAAAACCGTTCCTTGCGGTAAATTTGCGCGCCAGAGGCTTGAGAATTTAATGAAGGATGAACAGCTACAATGTGAGCGCGTAGATATCGACCGTTATAAGCGCATTGTTGCACGCTGTTACATTCAGGATGAGGATTTAGCCGCTCTTATGGTGCGCGCCGGCTTTGCCTTTGATTATCCCAGATACAGCAAAGGGGCATATTCAAAACATCAAAAAGCCGCGAAGAATGAACGGCGCGGCCTTTGGTCTATGGATTTTGAAATGCCCTGGATATGGAAGAGAAAAAAATAACCCCCCTGCCCTACTCCGCTTATCCAAACAATTTTTGGAAAAAGCCCTTATTTTTCTCCGCTTCTAGCACTTTCTTTTGTTTTGAATATGCCTGCTTAATGCGCTTGTTTTCGTTCAAGAGCTTTTCTTCATTCTCAGCACGCTCCTTCGCCTGCTTTTCCTGATTGGCCAATCTTTGTTCAATAGCTCGGAATTGTTGATCCCATTTACTCTCTTTACCTCGATGGTCTTCAAGCAGATTGTTGGCTGCTTTGCGTTCAGCCTTTTCTTCTTCCAATAGTTTTTTGAGAAAGTCAGTCTCATTATCTTTCGAGTTGAGCTGTTCCTTCATTACTTCAAGCTTTGTCGTCAGCTCCACAACCTTCAAAGATGTATCATTTGAGGGTGTCACATCTTGTCGCACTGGTGTCACATTTTCAGGTTTTGCAACAGTCTCAGGCTTATCCCCCTTCTCTTCTTTATCGTCTAAAGCGCTAAAGTTAATATCATTGCCGTAAACACGTATAAGCTCAGAAGCATCAATCAGCTGATTACCATCATCGTCCTGAGTAACGCTTATAGGCTTAGCGTCAATGTGACGATAAATCGTCTGGCGTGATTTCCCCGTGATCTTAGCGGCTTGGATAACTGTATATTTCATTAGAATTGCCTTGTAACAAGTAGTAACATTCAAATCATACGTTACATGAATCGCATGTTCCAATCAATATGTTATGTGACACATGGGACAAGATAGCATGTAACACAGTCACATATGCCTTAATTTGATGTAACAAAGTGCCACATCTTGTAATATTGTGATATGTAACGAGGCAGTAACACTTGTAACTTGTGACTGTCACAATGTGACATTAAAAATCAAAATATAATAAAATCAATATTTTAACAGTGTAACATCATGTTACCTGTTACAGGTAACGGCCATGTCTTGTAACTGTCACATAAATTTGCTACCTTTTATCTATTCCGATTCCCTTCCTTGGGGAGTCAAACCATCCTACCAACCAACTATTCAGAGAGGAGCGCACCAACAGTCTTTTGAATTTCCCCAGATAAGGAAAAACCGCCGTTGGCGCGGCGGTTTTTAAACTTTGAAGGCGATACCTCCATCTAAATCTTTCAATAATGGTATCGCGTTTCCGAATCGGTTGCAAGTCTTAAGTGACTTCTGCAAACCCTTTCTTGCGGCCTTATCCACAGTAATTTACAGACTTCGCGTCAATTATCATGCAGACACAAATTTTTTCAGAAATGACAACGCCGGGGGGAGGGCGCATAGCTTCCCCAAAATTAAGACAGTCCTTAGAACAATGCGAAGATTTCGCCGGACTAGAGGAAAATATCAGCCGTTACAATCTTCTTTTATTGGTGAAGAGGGCAGGGAAGTCAGCTGGCTTTTCACCGCGTATGATTGCGCTGCTCGATTATTATATGAGTTTTACGCGCGATATTGATTGGGAGGAGGGCAGTCGTCCGATCGTTTACCAATCACTTGCTCGCACCGCATTGGATATGGGTGTATCAGAACGCCAAATCCAAATCCTTGAAAAACAGCTTTTCGAAGTCGGCGCTTTAACATGGCACGATAGCGGAAATCACAGACGTTTCGGCCAAAGATGCGAAGAGACCGGCCAAATCATGTTTGCTTACGGCGCAGAATTAACGCCTCTGGCTTATCTGAAGGCTGAACTGGAAGACAAACTGCATGAAAAGCAGCTCTATGATAAAGCGTGGATGGAAACCAAGCGCCAAATCTCATACTTCCGCCGCCAAATTCGCGCCATTTTGCTCGAAGCTGAAAGCGGGGCAGGGGAGGCTGATGTTTTCACATTGGATGAAGCTGATTTGATTGATTTTACCAACCGCTATGACCAGATCGCAATTTCAATCCGCACCTATATGGATTTAATTGCTCTTAGAGAGCTTCTTGGTAAGCATAAAGATCTTCATGAGATATTGAGCGCAAAAGTTAGCGAACATGATCAGAAGGCTCTTAAATGCGTAAATAACAATGAAATAACGGAGAAAGATTCACCCAAGGACGATTCAAATGACGTTCACTACAAATATACAAATAAAAAACAACTTAATAAATTAAGTACTAGTAGGACTTCGCCCAGTTTCCTTCAGGAAGGAGTAGCCGAGAATCCACAACGTCAATTAGACATCGGTCCAAAAGGAGAGGGGAGCAAAAGAAAAGAGCCAGAACAGGAATCATCACAAGAACATTCTACCATTCTTTCTACAGGACTTCAGCATGTTACTCTCAAACAACTTCTTAATATTTCAAGTGAGAGATTAAAGGCTGAGCTTCCAATGGAGCCGCGGCCTATGAACGCCAATGATTTCATTGAAGCAGCTTACCGTTTGAACCGGACTTTGGGGATTTCTCAAAGCTCATGGGGACATGCGTGCATGACGCTCAGCCGGATAGGGGCCGCCGTTTGTGTGATATTGATCGATCAGGCGAATTTACGCGAAGAAAACCGCGTGATGAAGCCAGGTGCTTACTTCAATGCGATGGTTAACCGCGCCAAATCAGGCGATTTGAAACTTCATAAATCTGTGATGGGCATGTTACGCCGCGAAAGCGAAAATGATAACGAAGCCAAATCAGCTGATAAGTACAAGGGGTAAGCCATGACAACAGATTTAGCCCTTATCCATTCGCAAGAAAAACCGCTTGTTCTGCCTCATAATCTTGAAGCTGAGCAGGGGATACTCGGTATTTTGATGCAAGATAACAGCGTTTTTGATGACATCAGCGAAATTTTAAATCCTGATCATTTCTATCATCCCGTTCATGATCGAATTTTTACAGCCATTACGAGTTTAATCGAGCAAGGCAAAAATGCCGGCCCGATTGCTCTGAAGGCTTATTTCAAAGATGATGAAGATCTGGCGCATGTTGGCGGCGGCGAGTATTTAAGCGAACTTGTGTCTTGCGTGATTTGGAGCGGTAATGCCCCGCATTATGCTCAAATCGTCGCCGATAATTATCTTCGCCGTGAAATCATCATTCAGTGCCGCGAAACGGAAGGGATGGCTTTTGAAAATTCCTTAGAGCGCCTTGATGAAGGTGTCTCCGCCCTGATTGAAAACCATGAGGCTGGACTTTACGCGTTGGCCGAAGATGGATTGACCAAATCTGAAAATTATTCGTTTCAGGATTCAATGATGGAAGCGTTGGTTATGGCTGAAAAAGCCTATAACAACAAAGGCGTAATTTCAGGCGTATCAACAGGTTTGAGCGATTTGGATACTTTGCTTGGTGGTCTTCAGCCAACAGATTTATTGATTTTGGCGGGACGGCCATCAATGGGTAAAACCTCGCTTGCGACCAATATTGCGCTCAATGCTGCGCACAAATATCTTCAAAGTAATGCGGAGCAGGGGGCCGCTGTCGGGATGTTTTCTCTTGAAATGGGACATGCGCAGCTCGCAGGCCGCATTTTGGCCGACCGATCACAAGTGCCAAGTGACGCGGTTCGCAAAGGCCAAATCACACGCGAGCAATTTATGAAGCTCAATGAAACCTCGCAAATGTTAAGCAAATTACCGCTTCATATTGATGATACAACCAACATGACGATATCGGCCATGCGCACGCGCGCGCGCCGGATGAAACGAAAACATAATATCGGTTTGCTCATTGTTGATTATCTTCAGCTGCTTCATGGTTCAAATTCGCGCCGCGCAAATGATAATAGAACCCAAGAAGTTGCCGAAATTACGCGCGGCCTCAAAGCGATTGCCAAAGATTTAAACATTCCCGTTCTGGCGTTATCCCAACTATCCCGCGCCGTTGAACAGCGTGAAGATAAGAGACCGCTTTTATCGGATTTAAGGGAATCTGGATCAATCGAACAAGATGCTGATGCCGTTATGTTCATTTACCGTGAAGAATATTATCTGGAACGACAAAAACCATCTGATATCAGCGATGATTATCAATCAAAGCATGATGCATGGGAACAAAAGATGGAGCTGGTTAAAAATGTTACAGAGGTGATTGTCGCAAAACAAAGACATGGCCCTGTAGGGACAGCAAAACTGCGCTTTGACGCCGATTTTACCCGTTTTGAAAATCTTCAGGCGTTTTAAGAGAAGGTGAATATTTTGGTATGTTGTCGTTGGCTTCTGGCCATACTTTTTCGACCATAAATTTCTCGAAAGCAGGCGTGTATCTGTTATCCATCCAGTGCAAAAAATTTTCTAAATCATTCATAAATTATAAATACCATTAAGGAATAAGTGAGTCCACATCTGCTATGATTGAAAAAATTTTAGATTTTTAGGGAATAAGGCATGGCCAAAAAAATTAAAAAACCAGATCATGAAACACAAGCCTATGGCGCTTATGATGATTCAATGAACCTGATTTACGCAACAATCCGCGCGACCAAAGAGGCTTGTGAGGAGCAATTACACCGTTTTAATCCGCCTGTGTCCGGCCACCATTATCCCTTTAAAGTTCTTCCCCTTGTGATTAGCGCCTATAGCGCGCATCAGCCGGATTTGAACTTGGAGGAAGCTAAAAATTAAAGCTGGTAATTTCACTTAAATAATACTATAATAGTAGTTAATAGTTAAAAAAGGCATTAAGTAATATAATGGTATCACTTATAACATCATCAAAAGCGCAAAAAAAACTGGTAGAATATACCCGTTTAAAGCGCTTAAGCATGGATTTAACACAAGCTGGTCTTGCTGAACGGGCAGGGGTTCCTTTGCCGACATTGCGTAAGTTTGAGCAGCAGGGGGCTATTTCCCTCGAAGCGTTTTTAAAATTATACGTGGTTCTTGGTGGATTGGAAAAAATCTTAAGCGCGCTTGAAACCTCGCAGCATAATTTTTCATCTATTGATGATGTGTTGGAAGACGACGACAAGCCGAAAAAACAAAGAGGGCGGCGCACATGAACGATATAAATTCAATTAAAGAGATCAAAGTAGGCCTTAAATTCACTGATAATATTATTCCAGTTGGCCGTTTGGCTTTGCGCGATCGCATTATTTATTTTGAATATGATGCCTCATTCATAGAAACAAATATTGCGTTATCGCCATATCGCCTGCCTTTACAATCAGGCGTTCAGCGTTTTGATAATCAACTTTTTGAGGGACTGCCGGGCTTGTTTAATGACAGCCTGCCTGATGGGTGGGGGCGATTATTATTTGATCGCTTTGCACGCTCACAAGGTATTTTATCCTCGGATATTACACCGCTTGATAGATTGGCGCATGTTGGTATGAATGCTTTAGGCGCGCTAGTTTATGAACCAGATCAAAGTGAAGAGACCCACCATGATCCTGTGCGGCTTGATGAGTTGGCGCAAAATGCGCGCGATGTTTTAGAAGGGGAGGCCGATGAAGTGTTAGCTGAACTTATCGCATTAAACGGCTCTTCTGGCGGCGCGCGCCCTAAAGCCCTCATCGGTGTTGATAAGAGCTTTGAAAATATTATTCATGGAGCATCAGACCTGCCCGCCGGCTATGAGTCTTGGATGGTGAAATTCCCTAACTCGCAAGATGGCAATGATGCAGGTGCCATTGAATATGTTTATGCGCTCATGGCTATCGAGGCCGGTATTAATATGCCGCCCGTTCATTTGTTTAATGCTCAAGATGGCGCAGGTTTTTTTGCGATTAAACGCTTTGATAGAGTGGGATCAAAGAGACTGCACATGCACACCGCGTGCGGTTTGCTTCATTCTGATTATAGAACTCCGTCACTGGACTATGAAGATCTGATGGCCTTAACATCGTCATTAACACGCGATGTGCGCGAGGTTGAAAAAATGTATCAGCTCGCGGTTTTTAATGTGCTTGCATATAATCGCGACGACCATTCTAAAAACTTTAGTTATTTGCTGGATGATGAAGGTAGCTGGGTTTTATCACCTGCGTATGATTTGACGTTTTCATCTGGCCCTCGCGGTGAACAAAGCACAATGGTTATGGGAGAGGGGAGTCGTCCTGGTCTTTCGCATCTGCGCGCGCTCGGCGATGAGGCCAAAATAGCCACTTCTCGCATTGATGAAATTATAGACTCCACACGCGCTGCTTTATCACGTTGGGAAAATCTGGCAAATGAGCATGGTGTCAGCTCATCTAATATCAGATTGATTAGTTCCAAAATCCACACTGGCGAGTAAAGAAAATTAACTCTTGGGTTAATATTTTTCTGATTTTTTTAACACATAGGTTAATTAAATACGGTAAAGCAGGATTTGTTTTTCAGTTTGAGCGTTCCCCGCAAGTGCGGGTCAGGCTTTACTCGCCAAGGCTCCCCGAACCACTTTGAAGAAAAGCGTTTCGGCCCTTCGGGTGACAATCCTTAACGCGTTATCTTTGGCCGCGAGACGATAGACCAAACGACCTACCGTCTGAGCATTCCTTAAAGGAAAAGCTCTAAGATCAAAATTATGATCTTCAATACGATTAGAATGTATTTCATTGTAACTCCTTTCTGACACTGGTTTTGTGGTGTCAGGAGTATTTATGCTTTGAGTGATTTTGCTCCCCGGTGGCCTTGCAAATGAAATAGCTGAATCATGACCCTTAAATGACTTCTGATTGGTCTTGGCGCGCTCCGTCAATTCCCAAAGCCAAAAAATAGTAAAAATGACGGCTTTCACGCCGCTACGCTTGCCGCGAACCTTCCGCAATTTTTCCGATTTTCCGCCCAAGCCCTTTTGCAAAGGGTTTGGGAATTGACCTCTCTTGCCGCTTTGAAGCTCCAGTTCCTGTCGCCCCGAAAAAAGTATGTTTCGGGGCGCAATTTAAAGAAGAAAGGAATTGAAAATGAACCAAACAGCTACACTTACAGACAGACCAACCCTTAGAGCAGAAGATTTAAGAAATTTCTGCGGTACGGAAACTTGGTTTAGTCACTCGCTATATAGAAAATACCTCTACACAGAGGGCGTTCAATATGTTGCGGAAACAGGCGGGGCATACTGGCTGATAGATAAAATCTTTGATTGCCAATCTTGCGTTCCAACGCTTCAAAACGAGCCGTTTTGTGTCTGGACTTTGACGCTTAACAAAGAAGGGCAGGGGGCAAGGCTTATTTGCACCGATGGCAATGAAAAACAGCTTTATGCCGAAAATATCCTCTTTACCGATTTTCCACTCACCCAAATCCGCTTTTATTTTCAGAACAATGTCTTGCTTCTGACAAGCGAATATTAAGGGGGAAATCATCATGCAGGTTTACCCGTTCAAAATCAGAACTACACAAATCACAATCCAAACCCCCGCCAAAGACGAGGAAACAGCCATACAGCTTGTCATGGATTCGGAAGCTTGCCCACGCTCCGCAATCCTAAGCGTAGAGCGTCTAGGCGTACCAATCAGACTTTAACCAACCCACCAAAAGAAAAGGAAAAAACACATGACGTATCAAACACACATTTCAAAAGGCTATGACGGATGGCAAGCCACAAGCGAGGCCGTTTTAGGCGAAACACCCGAAGGCACACGCATTTTAAAATTGCGAACTGCCAAAGTAAGAGGGGGTTTATCCGCAAGCGCAAGCGTTTGTATTCGCAAAGGCGCGGACGGATACGCCACAGAAACCACCGTCATTTTTCAAGATTTTTTCAAGTCAGGCATTGCACTACAGCCGTGTAAGCGCGTGACCGAAAAAGCAATTCAAAGCGCACATGAAAACGCTTTGGAACACATGGGGCAACTCGTTAAAGACGCAACCGCGTTTTACGAGGCGCAAGAGCCAATCGCGGCTTAACCCATTTTTTAAACCAACCAACAGCAAAAAAGGAGCTGATACTATGACTACTCAAACTTTAAAACTAAACCAAATCAAAACCTCAAAGGACAATCCCAGAAAGGATTTTGATGAACAATCAATCGAAGGATTAGCACAGTCCATTTTAACAGATGGCTTATTGCAAAATCTCATTGTTCAAGCCCCGAAAACCAAACGCGCCAAACACAGCATTATTTGTGGTGAACGCCGTTTTCGTGCATTGAACCTGCTTTTAGAGCGTGGCGATATTGACGCGGATTTCGGTGTAAAAGTTGAAATCAAAGACGACCTCACAGAAGAAGAAATTCTTCGCATGGCAACAGTCGAAAATGTTCAACGTGAAAATCTAAGCCCCTTGGAAGAGGCACACGCCATCTCAAGCTTGATTAAGGATGGTGAAACACTGGACACTATCACAAGCCAAACAGGATTAGCCGTTAGCACCATTCGCAGACGTTTAATGCTTTTGGAATTAAGCATCGAGGTCACACAAGCCTTTACAACAGGCGAATTGACACTGGCACAGGCTGAAAGTTTTGCGCTCGGCTCACATGAAGAACAAGCTCGTGTTTTAAAACAAGCCCTCAATGGATGGTGTGACAGCCCCGAAGACATTAAAGACGCGCTCATTGATGAAAAACCCAATGTCGCTTTGGCTATTTTTGAACCTGCGCTTTATGAGGGTGATTATACCTCTGACCTTTTGGCAGAAGATAAAACCACCTATTTCAATGACCGTGAGCAATTTGACGAATTGCAAAAACAAGCGGCTGAAAAATTGGTTGATGAATTTAGCCAAAGCCATGATTGGGCAGAACTTGAAGAAGGCTATTTTTCTTCATGGCAATATGAGAAAGCCGAAATCGAGACGGCAGGGGGCGTTATCGTTAATTTGCGCCCCAATGGTGAAGTGGAAATTCACAAAGGGCTTATCAAACCAGAGATTGATGAATCCAATGTAGTTGCCCTGAAACCCAAACCAAAAGCCACCTATGGCAAGCCGTTAGTGCGTTATATGAATATGCACAAGTGCGTTGCCGTTCAAAATGCGATTATCAGTAATCCGCGCAAAGCCAAAGAAATCTTGGTAGCCAAAAAACTGGCAACTTTCCAAGATCATCCAGCCTTGCGCTATTTTGATGATGGGGCAACACATTCCCCTGCACTGGACGCAGTTAATGCAAAGGCGCGTGTTCTTTTGGGCTATTTCGGCAAAGAGGACGAGGACGCCACTTGGAGCGATTTGAAATATTTGTTCCAATATGATGTCCAAGAGGCTTATTACGCCGTTCAATCCTTATCGGGTGAACAGCTTGAAGATATCGCCCTGACATTGGAATCTTTGGAATTTGGCACAGTCTATCTTGATACGCTCGATACGTATGAAGACAGCATTTCAAACCATGTTGCAGGTGCTTTGAAAGTCGATATGCGCGAGCAATGGCGACCTGATGAAGCGTTTTTGAAAAGACGTAACAAAGAACAGCTACAAGGCATTATTCAAGATGCAGGGTGTTCTTTGAAGTTCGGCAACGGACAAGGCTACAAAAAAGGCGAATTGGTGGATTCAATGGCAAAGCATTTTGCCCATGTCCTCAGGCTTGAATCGCCAAGCGCGGATGAATTGAAAGCCCAATTCTGGATTCCAGAGGCTATGCAATTCCCTGCGATTGACCCTGACAGTGTTCAAGCCGATGAACTAGACAACATCGAGGACGAAGACCAAGAGCAAATTGCCGCTTAAATCCATGAACCACGCGCTCATTCTAGCGCGTGGTTTCACTCCTCTTAAAAATTAAAAGGATTTTCAGCCATATTTACAGACTAATTTTTTCCAACCTCACCATTAACGATTAATGATGTATTTCACAAAAACGTTTAAATAACATATTCTAGAAAAATGGATAGAAAACAGTTCTTAGCATTACTTGGAAAATTACCACAAAAGGCGCATCTCAATATTCAAGCTATTGAAGAAATAGACTGTGGCTCATTTGTTCGTAAGAAAATTTCATTTAGTTCTGAGCAGAATGAAATAATAACGGCCTATTTATGTATTCCTAAAAAAGAAAAACCTCTGCCAACTATTTATTGTTTCCATCAACACGGTGGAAATCATATGCTCGGTAAAAGTGAGGTTGTAGGTCTTGGGGGTTCACCAGATCAAAATTATGCAACGGAATTAGCCGAAAGGGGATTTATTACATTCGCGCCTGATGCAATTTGTTTTGAAGAAAGAGCGAATAAAGAAGAACCATTTGCATACCATACATATCAACTTGATACGCGACTTATACAAGGGCAGACACTTCTGGCTAAAGTGCTTTTTGACATCTCCTATGGTATCGATTTATTAGAGTCTTTGGATGAGGTTGATAATTCCAGAATTGGCTTTATAGGACATTCATATGGGGGGCGCACCGCGCTCTTTGCGCCAGCATTTGATGGCCGCATAAAAGCATCTGTGTGTAGTTGTGGGTCAACTAACTATAAAGACATGCTCGCTAATAATACTGGAGTACAGCTAGATTTTGTCATACCTGATATTTTGCGATATGGCGATTTAGAAGATATTGTTAAGCTCGGTGATCCTTGTAATATTCTTATATTGGGAACAGATGATGATAAATGGAGTTTAAGCCTTGAGCATATAAATCAATATGCATCTGATTCTTTTAGAGGGGGAGATCTTGAAACAAAAACTTATATGGGAAAACATCAATTCAACAATGAAATGCGAGAACATGCTTATGAATTTCTGGAAAAATATTTAAAAAAATAAATATAAGTTTCGAGAGATTCCTGCCGGTTCTTATCAAATACCGATTTTAAAAAGTCATGCTGGTGATCGTTGCTAGTGTGGCTTTTTTTATATGAGGAGAATAGGGGCGCTCACCTACTTAAAAACCAATATTTGTTACATCATATAAGAAATTGCCCTAAAGCATTTGCCGTTTAATAATTTACCGCCCAAACAGCCTTATGCCTTTCTAGATTGGCTAATTTAACTGACCTGCCTTCGCCTATGCGTCAAGAATAAATTTCCCCTTTATCGCAAGCGATAAATTCCTCGCGGAAAACAAATTTACTCTGTGACGCGTCGAACGCGGCCAGTGAATTTTTACGCCATAAGAAAGAGCAACAAGGTGTTGTTCTAAGAGTAAAATTAAAAGGAAAATACAATGTCAATTATAGCAAATATGAAAAAGCAAGAGAATGGAAGTTTTGAAGGAAAGTTGAAAACAGCGACCCTAAATGTCCACCTCAAATTACAGCCAATCGGCGATCTCGATGCCAACGATAACAAGCCTGATTTCAGAGCAAAAATCGGTAGCTTCGAAGCAGGGGCGGGATGGAATAAGATTAGCGATAATCAAAATCCTTATGTCTCCGTACAGATTGACGCACCGGAATTTCCAAATCCGATTTACGCCAACCTGGTTCAAAAAGACGACCAATATATTCTTATCTGGTCTCGCCAAGACTAACGAACCAAGCCCCTCGCAATGAGGGGCTTTTTTCTTATCGCAAATGAAACTCAGGCTCTTAAAGGTCAGAGTTTTTTTGTGCGTTCAGTGCTTCCAGTTACATAGATTTGAAAACGGAAAAGTGTGGAAGGGCGATAGAGGATAGATAGTGATAAAGATGGATGGTATTGTTTGTGGTGGAGATAATTATATTAAGACAAGATAAAAGATATAAATTATATTTATATGAACTTATTGTTATTGTTGTATTTATTATAAGTTTAATTTACTTGCAATAAGTTTATTTAAGTTGTATAGTGAAAGAGTAGATAGTTCCGTATTTTCTCTGCAAACAGGCAGGGCTTTGCGACAAGAAAAGGCAAAAAGAATGTTCTTAGACAGGCTCAATAATGAGGAAGATACAGGCGGCATTGAAGCTGCCCGTTCTCTTGTTGTGACCAGAGATAGCCCAAGAAAAGCCTTCTTCAAAAAGCTCAATCGTCATGGCCATAGATCATCGGGGCCATCGAGGATTAAACGCCGGAATGGTATCTTACGCGGCAACTCATTTGCAGGAATGGCATCAGCGCAGCGCGTAGTGGTGAAGATCAATCCCGTTAAAAACAAGACAAAAGGAGTAGGGGTCGGTGCAGGCAGCGGCGGCCAAAATCTCTATCACCATATCCATTATATTAGCCGTAAAAAAGCCGGTAAGGATGGCGAGCAAGCATTCCTCTTTGATGGTGAAAACGAGTCTTTAACCCGCCAAGATTTTTTTGAGTTATGCAAAAATGACCGCCATCACTTTCGGATGATTATCTCCCCGGAGCGCGGCGAAGATATCGAAGATTTTCAGGGCTATGTTCGTAAGGTCATGAAGCGCGTCGAGCGTGATTTGAAAACCAAATTGGAGTGGGTGGGGGCTGTCCATTATGACACTGATGATACCCATGCCCATGTCATAATTCGGGGTAAGGATGCGCGCGGCGAAGATCTGGTTATAGGGCGAGATTACATTGCTTTTGGTATTCGCGC
This sequence comes from uncultured Micavibrio sp., assembly GCA_964351905.1. GTDB lineage: Bacteria > Pseudomonadota > Alphaproteobacteria > Micavibrionales > Micavibrionaceae. The sequence goes on along the minus strand of CAYGPG010000014.1, from coordinate 7,173 downwards.
ACGCGCTCAAGAAATTGCAACAGAACTTTTGGGTGAGCGTAGTTTAGATGATATTCAGAAATCTATTGAGAAGGAAGTTGATGCTTTAAGGGTCACTTCTTTGGATCGTTTCATCGAAAAACAGGCAAATGAAGATCGTGTTGTTGATGTTCGCAAAGAGAATAATTTTGATAAATCGGCTCATTATGAAGCCTCATTGAAAGGGCGTTTGCGCTATCTTGAAACAGCAGGATTGGCAAAAGAAGATCCTCCTGGTGTCTTTACATTGAAGGAAGATTATCAAGATGTTCTCTATAAGATAGCCACACGTAATGATGTTATTAAGCAGCTTTATAATAGATTGGATGGAGAGCTTGATGATTTGGAGGTGTATTCACTCAAAGCGGGCGAGGGGGCCACGATAGAGGGGCGCGTTCTTGATAGAGGGCCAGCTGATGAATTAACCGATAAAAAATATATTGTTGTTGAAGCTCTCGGCGGCGGAAAACATTATGTGCCAGTTGGTGAGCCATTCAATTACGAGAAATTAGATAAGGGTGCTTTAATACGTGTGCGGCCATTCGATCAGTCTAGCGGTCGTGCAGATTACAATATCAACCTGATTGCACGCCAAAATGACGGTATTTACGATATTGAGAAGCATCGCCTTTATATCGAAAAAGAGCAGAATTACATCGAAGAAGATGCCAGGGAGGGATATTTAGCTTCTCACATCAAACGAATTGAAACACTAGAGCAAAATGAAGCTGTCGTTGATATGGGGCAGGGGAGATATAAAGTGCCAGACGATGTTATAGAGAAGGGCAAGGAAATATCAGCCAAAATCAATGCGCGTGAGAAAAAGCGCTTCTATCCAAAACTGGATGTTTTATCTGCCCATGCGCCAGAAGATTTAACCGATGCGGCCAAGAAAACATGGCTCGATAAAGAACTACATGCGCGTTCTCGATCAAAATCAGGCATTACTCATAGTGATGAGAATTTAGAAAAAGCGTTGAAAAAACGTCAAGACTGGCTTGTGAAAAACAATCTTGCGCTTATTCAGTCCAATGGTGATTTTGCCCTCAGAAAGACGGCTTTACGTGATCTAACAGTCATGGAAGTGCATCAGGAAGGTAAATTCTTAGCTACAAAAGCAGGATTAGAGTTTAAAGCTCAAAAAGTCGATGCTAATAAAGAATATACCTATTTGGGTCATACAGAGCTTGAAAGTGGTAAATGGGCTGTTGTGATGCAAGGCAAGGATTTGCAAATGGCGCGATTGGATAAAGCACCTAAAATAGATAAGGGGTCAAAAATCATCTTTAATGAGCTTGAACGCGGCACTTTCCAAATGAAAGCGGCAGAGCAAGCCAAACAACAAGAACAGGCGCGTGCAAACGATAAAGATCAAGAAAGAGAACTATAAAAATGGCAAAAGCAAAACGTGTTCAAAAAACAGTCTATTTTGATGAAGATGTGTGGGAAGCATTAGAGAAGCAAATGAAAGCCTCTCATAACCCTAATGTATCAGCGATTACCAATGATGGGCTACGCTATGCAATGTTTCCTGAACATAGAAATGATCGGGATGCTGATTTGGTGAAACTCTATAACCAATTCTCTGCGTCCCTGGCATCACACCGTAAAAAAAGTGCAAGAGATATGGCTTTTATCCAAGAGCTGATCTTAAAATTCACCCATGAGTTTTTCATGCATCATCCTTCCATTCCAGAAGATGATAAAACCCCAAAAGAGGTCGAAGCGAATGCGCGTCTGGATTCCTTCATGGAAACCATCGTGCGCGGTATGGGCGAGCTAAAACCTCTATCTGATCGGGATTAGGAGGTTTAATCATGGCATACAGACGCGTTGGCGATGATTTTATGGATGAAGAAGAATACGAAGTTCACGCTATTAGCGTCTGGAGCTTCTGGGTCTTTATCATTGCTGCCGGCTTTACTGGTTATAATCTTCAAGAGTTTATTCCCGATGAATGGCCAAAATGGGCAAGGTTTACGGCTACTATTGTTCCATCCATTATTGTTGGCGGTGTTCTTGGCGCACTAGGCATCTTTATTCGTGTTGCCTTCTTTATGGCTATATTCTGGGGCTCACTTGGATTAATTGGTGTGTGGATTTGGCAATCTATATAATTTGTTCAGAACGCTATTTCAAATTACCTGATAAGCGCTTCATAACTTCGAGTTCATCTTCTTGCTTCAAATCTGGTATCCCGTCTGTCAAATCTTCGGGGGGATTATAATTAATCTCTGTTTGATTGGGGTCTTGTTCCTGAGCTTTAGAATTTTGATCTGATTGAATGTCAAAATACGGAATGGCATTATCGCTGATTATAAGTTCTGGAACTGCCGGAGGAGGCACTTCTCGATCTTTGAAAGCTTTGTCTTTGTAATATTCAATTTTCTTACATTTTATGGGCTGTGAGCCTTCAACAAGAATAATTTGCTCATTGATATTAAAGTCTCTCATTTCATGCTTGGCGATAAGCGGCGTTCCCCGCTGTGATGTATTATGAGTAGGAGCTTCATATTTCATGGATTTTCGTTTCGATTTAGATACGGCGTCAATCGTTTGATTACCGCAGGATTCAGATACATATTGCGCTGTTGCAAGATCATTGGTTGCAAAAAATATTTGATGAGCGCAACAGGATAAAATTCCGTTTCTTTTGTCACGATCATAGGTAACGTCGAGCCAATTTAATGACTGAACCACAGCCATTACGCGAACATTATAGCCAGCCAGCAGTGTAAATGCGGTCGTCATGGAATCAATGCGGCCAAGCATGTGAAATTCATCGAGCAGCATTAAAACCTTATGAGGTTCGCTTTCATCAGGCTCCTTCATGGAGAGTTTTGTAATAATTTGTTCAAAGAAAATGCGGAGCAGGGGGGTTAATGTTTCAATCTGCCCCGTTAAGACACCAACGTAAATTGACATTTTTTCTCTACGAAGATCCTCGATCTTAAAATCGGTTGCTGATGTTGCTGCATCAATTAAAGGATTGTCCCATAGGTTGATTGCCTGATTAAGGGAGGATTTAACACCGCTGCGCTCCTTAGCGGCTTTGTTGGCAAAATTCATGAGTGATTTTTTGACGGCTGCGGTTAACTCAGGATGCTTTTTAACAATATGACGGCATACATCCCCTAGATCGGCTTCGGTTCCCAAAAGCCTATTGATTGCTCCGATCGTTGAAGGCATTTCAGCGCTATCTAAGACATATAGAGCTAGCCCTACAAAAAGTGCGCGCGCCTCTGATGCCCAAACTGGGTCACTCTTGGGTGGGTCTTGAATTAAAATTCGCGCAATAACTTGAAGATCGCTGACCTGTTGGTGTGGATTATCGCTTACTGCATCTAGCGGGTTATATCTATGAGATTTGAGATTTTCATCCATTGGCGACCACATAAACACTTTTTGGCCATGAGCTGCACGGAAGCCCGCTGTTTTTCTATAGTTTTCATGTTTTACATCAAAGCATATGACCGAACCTTTCCATGCCAATAAATTAGGAACGACTATTCCGACGCCTTTTCCTGACCTTGTAGGGGCAACACAGATTGAATGCGTTGGCAAATTGCTCATGAGATACTGGCCGTTATATTTGCCAACAATCAGGCCATCTTTTTCTAAGAGTTTTGCTTTTCTTAAATCGCGTAGACTTCCCCATCTGGCTTTACCAAATTGGTCTTTATCATTAAATAATGTCTCATAAAGTTGGCCGCCAACAAAAATCAAAGCTACAACAGGGGCGCCAAAAGCGACAAAGAGCCGTGATTGAATCTGATCTGTAATAGGGCTTGCGAACACCGAAAATATAAAGAAAGGGCTAGCTGCTTCCAATGGGATTTTGGCTAAGAGGCAGTACATTAAAGACACTGCGTAGAAATAAAACAGTAAACCGAATAGTCCAGCTAGAGCATAGATGACTTTATTATTTGTCATGGTTTGGATACCAGATTTCAGAGATGTAACGCTTGCCGCCTTCACGCTTCATTTGAATTACAATATCCACAATAGAGCGGATATAGGCCATAATTTGATCGTGATCTAATCCTAAATTGGCTTGCATGACCATAAGACAAATTTGCTCCATAGCCCCATGTGGCGTATCAGCATGAACGGTTGATATAGAGCCGGGATGCCCTGTGTTTACCGCGCGTAAGAAAGTATAGGCTTCCTTGCCTCGAAGCTCACCGAGTAAAACGCGATCCGGCCTAAAACGTAGCGAGGCTTCTAATAAATCTTGAATAGTCACGCGGCTTTGACCTTGATCTCCCTTTGAGGCCAGCAGCGAGAGGTGGTTTTTATGATGAGGCAAAACTTCTGGTGCGTCTTCAATGGTTACAATCCGCTCAGATTGATCAATTTCTTTTAGAACAGCGTTTAATAATGTTGTTTTGCCCGTTGAAGTCCCGCCCGAAATAATAATGTTTTTCTTATTGCGCGCGGCTGTGGAGATAAATTCTTGAAAAGCGCCTTTCTCATAAAGACTGTCTAATTTTTTCTTGGCCTTTTGTGCGGCATTACAATTTAATTTTAAACCATCAAAAGCGCCCATTTTCTTATAATCTTCAAGGCTCATATCCTTTACAACTTGCTTACGGATCGAAAGCGCAACTCCAAATCTTGAGACAGGGGGCGTCGCAAATTGAATACGTTCTCCAGAGGGGAGGGAGGCCGATAGCAAAGGCTTATCAACTGCGATAGATTGATCGGAATAATTGGCAACTAAACGGCCTAATCTCCATAGGATTTCATTTGTAATTTCTGAATCCTCGACAAATTCCATTTCAGGTACGCCAGAGCGCTCAATCCATACTTGCCCAGGTTTATTAACGCAGATTTCCGAGACTTCGGGGTCATTTAGAAATTTTTGAAAAATTCCAAGATATTGTTGCAAAAAAACACTGGAGTTTTCCTCTTGCTTCGCAGCTGAAGCAACAGATTGGTTTGCAACCTCAATATCCTTGATGGTTTTATCTTCTGCCATTACCTGCCACTTGTGAAAAATTTAAATCTTTGCCGACAAACACTTTAATACGAGAGCCTTGATGGACATGAACTGTAGGGGGAATCCCAATAGTGTTTTCTAATGCAATCTCAGCTGAACGGCTGAAATCTGAACCAGTCTCAAGAGCTACCGTTGCTTGATCTTCATCATCAACGGCATTGACGCCAATCTGAAGCCCTGTATCAATAAGAGACAATAAGACGGATGAGCCAAATCGTTCAAAGAAATGGGTATCAACAACACCGGCTAAACCGCTACGCCCTAAATCATCTGTTCCGTATGAGCCAATATTAATACTGACACCATCACTTCTAATCAAACGGTTCCAAATCACAAAAACACGGGATTGGCCTGTCGTTAGGGCTGATCTGTATCGGCCTACAAGTTTTGATCCTTTTGGAATCACAAGTGTAGAATTATCAAAAGAATAAACATCTTCACTGACGATTGCCCTAACCATACCCGGTAAGTCGCTTTGAATGGCTGTTTCTAAAATGCCATCTATGACTGTCCCTTGTGTCACAAGAGTTTCTAGGTTTTGCAACTGTGAGGCTTGAGCAGTTTCAACATCAGCATTAGCATATTGGTTTGCAAAGGCGATATTGGGATCTTCCTGCCCACCTAAAAGAGAACCGCTTTGTGAAGATACGGCGGGGGTAGCACCAGATGGGCTGTTTTTGGATTCATCAAAAATTATTTGCGGCGATCTTCTGCGCTCTTCCATGCGTTTTTTTTGCTCTCGCGCCATACGCAAGGCTTCTTGCTGCATTTGAAATTCTCGCTGTGCTTCGAGTGGATCATATAGCTCTCTTTCATCAATAGGGGGCACAAGTTGTTCTATTGGCAATTCAGGCTCAGCAATATCAATGTAGGGGCCTGAAGGCGCACTGGTGCGGTATTCAATTTCTTCAGCTGCCGTTAATGGCCTTGGATCGTTTTTATCTAGACCATCTTTTGCGACCAGAATAATTGCAATCAAGCCTACAGCAATAAAAGCAATAATTCCTAATTTGGAAAAATCTCTACTGTGAGCCACAGACGGGATGTCACGATCTCCATCTATAGGCTTCTTGGCATGTAACTCATTCTTGTCTGGATTGTTTATATCGTCATCACTCATGATAATTCCTAATTGTTAAATTTTGGCCCTTGTGCCAATTTTATGTCTTCGCGCGTTCCAAAAATCTTAGTAAATAAGCTAGGTTCTTCCTCTTCAGCCAGCTTGATAGCTTCTATGTTGGGTTTCCGCGTTGGCTTAGGAGTGGCGTGAGACAAAACAACTTCTTCGGATGCCTCTTCAAGCTCCACTAAAGGAATTACACCAGTTTCAATTTCAGGTTTTTGTATTGATTTAGGAAAAGCTTCATTAAAGATGCAGGTTGCCGTATCTCCATCACGCAAAGTGAATTGAGAGCCTAGTCCAGATACGACAACGTATTTGCCTTGTACGTTAAAATTGACAAGACGCTCATTGCCGTTTTCATCGACTGCGAAAACAGCAGGCATGATATCAAAATCTTCAAACTGAAAATAAGTAAAAACGCCATCATCAAAGGCTCTGACAGGGCGTAACCTTTTAGAGCCTGAATAGCTGTAATCAAAATTTAGATCAGTGGCATTGGTTCCTTCTAATGGATTGTAATGTGCCTGAGATACGCTTCCTATATAAGCAAGCTCCTGAGTGGCATCATCCGCATAATGAAATTTCAATCGAAAAGTCAGGTCAGGTGATCTGTGGGAATAGGCTTGGCTTGCTGTTAGTTCAAAAGTGTACATTCTCTTATCTGTAATCACGGTCATATTTGTGGCCGCATCTTCTTCCAGAGGCTTAATGAACATGATATTGGGCTTGCCAGGTTTCATGACCTGCCAACTTTGCGTGTCACCAAGGGAAATGGTTTCAATACGCTCTTTAGGTGATAATTCAATCACAGTTGAATAACCGTAATGACCTCTTACTTGATAAACATCGCTTTCATGATAGGTGACAATCTTGACGCGTGAATCTGCTGTCATAGGTCTTGGGTCTTTTCCGGCTAATGCGGGGCTTATGAACAGACATGAAATAATGGCTGTGTTTAAGAGTAGGGGTTTAAGATTCATCGTATATTCTCCAATACTTCTGGGTTGACGCGGTAGTTTGTTACTTGAAA
>CAYGPG010000013.1:0-48480 GCA_964351905.1 uncultured Micavibrio sp. | reverse complement strand
TTAAAAGATTTTGTTAATGTAATAAATGAAAATGATATTGATATTTTTAAAAAAGCAACGCAAGGGTTAAAAAATATACAAAATACCAACGGATCAAATATTAGAAAAAACAGTGTTTACAATGGTTTAAAATATTTTTCTAATCTAAAAAATGAAGATATAATTCTCATTCACGACGCCGCTCGCCCTCTTATTCATGAAGAAGATATCCAAAATTTACTCATGGCGATAAAAAATCATAATGCCGCGACTCTCGCCGCTCCTGTCAAAGACACATTATTCAATAACCAGAATACTGAAACCGTTGATCGTGAAGACCTATGGAGCATTCAAACACCTCAAGCGTTTAAATATGGTGCGCTCATGGCCGCCCATGAACAATTTAAAGATGATGACAGCTTTACGGATGATACGGGCATTATGCGCGCCGCAGGGCATCATGTTGAAATCGTCCCTGCAAAACACCCCAATATAAAAATCACAACGCCAGATGATTTTGCTATTGTAAAAGCCATGATTGAAAGTAATTTAGAAACTCGCACCGCCTCTGGCTTTGATGTTCATGCCTTTGAAAAAGAACCAAGTGAGCGCAAACTTATGCTCGGCGGCATTGAAGTTGATCATGATCTTGCCCTAACGGGTCATTCTGACGCCGATGTTATTTTACATGCCATTACGGACGCTCTGCTTGGCACCATCAATGAAGGTGATATTGGCACCCACTTCCCGCCTTCTGATAGCCAATGGAAAGATGCGGCAAGTGATCAATTCCTCAAACACGCTCACGACTTACTCAAATCAAAAAATGGGCAGCTTAATTTTGTTGATGTAACCGTCATCGCTGAAACACCCAAAATTGGCGGGCATCGCGAAGCAATGCAAGATTCCATCGCCAATATATTAGGTGTTTCGCCCTCTCGCGTAAGCATTAAAGCCACAACCACCGAAAAACTAGGCTTTACAGGTCGTAAAGAAGGTATGGCTTGTCAGGCTCTCGTTACAATCAAACTTCCAACAAAAGATTAATTATGATCCTTAAATTTCAAAATAAAGACACCTTGCGCCGTTTAAACTTCAAACACCCCGCCACATGGCTGGCAACTTGGGGTGGCACAGGACTCATGCAACCCGCTCCTGGAACATGGGGGACGCTCGGCGCCCTTCCTTTTGGTATTGCTCTTTTAATTTTTGGCGGGCTTATTCCATTATTAATCGCTTCGTTCATCGTATTTATAATCGGCTTATGGTCTGCGGGTCATTTTGAACGCATGGTACGCGAAAAAGATTCTGGCATGTTTGTTATTGACGAAGTGGTCGGTATGTGGATTGCGCTTATACCAGCCACCCTTACGCCCCTTTCTATTGGTTTGGCATTTGTCCTCTTTCGCTTTTTTGATATTTTAAAGCCTTGGCCTGTTAATTGGTTGGATAAACGTTTCCATGGTCCATGGGGCGTCATGATGGATGATGTCATGGCAGGAATATATGCCGCGCTTGTGTTGATAGGGCTTCGTTATGTCGGACTTTGACACGCAAGTTCAAGTGCTATTCACCGCCCTCAAATCCAAAAACTGGATGGTTGCCACGGCAGAATCCTGCACAGGCGGCTTGATCGGGGGAATAATTACGGAAATATCCGGCTCTTCCGCTTATTATGATCGCGGGTATATTACATATTCCAATGAAGCAAAAATGGAAATGTTGAATGTTTCACGTGAAACATTACGTGAACATGGCGCGGTAAGCCCCCAAGTTGCTGAAGAAATGGCCAAAGGAGCTTTAATGAATTCAAACGCCAATATCACTGTCTCCGTCACAGGAATCGCAGGTCCAGACGGCGGCACCAAAGAAAAACCCGTAGGTCTCGTTTATATCGGTATAGCCACAAAAGATGGCGTGACGGCCTATAAAAATAATTTCAGCGGCGAACGCCAAGATGTCCGCCGTCAGACGGTCGAAAAAGCCCTAAACCTTCTGACACAAACTGCGAGCGCTTAAAAAATGAATGATGCCTTAAAACTACTTTCAAAAAGCTTACAGCCTCTTGGATATCATTTAAGAAAATTAAATGCTCCCAATATATTAAGATTAAAAAAAGCAGAAAATGGTAATCCAACGTTAAAAACTTTTAGGGGCAGCATAAACAACCAAGGCCCCTCCCCTAAAAATGCAAACCTTGAAAAAATGGTTGTGTATTTAAGGGTGTGCATGCGAAAGAACCGCAATATAGATAAAACAAAAAGATTAGGAAGTGATGACCCAACTGAAACCACTCTCAGATGTATAAAATCGCTATGTCACTCCATTAACTTTGCAAAAGAGCAAGGAGAATTAAAACTAATTATTTTAGATGACCGCTCAGATAAAGAATGCCTTAAGCGCCTAGAAGAACTTATAGAAATATGTGAATGCTCACACGAAATTTGCACTACTAAAGAACAAGGGCAAGGTGCCTCCCTTCACGAGCAATTTACACGCGGAAAAGAAGAAGATGCCATTCTTTATTTTGTAGAAGATGATTACCTGCATGAAGAAGATGCAATATTATCTGCATGGGTGTTTTATAAAAAAATTGTCTTAGATTATGAAACACATTGCCTAATTTATCCGCAAGAGCACGAGATCCTTCAACGTGAATTGTATCCTTCTTATATTGTTGCAAGTCCCGATCGTCATTGGCGTACAATTAATCATGCAACGCATACTTTTTTTGTGCACAGTCAGGTCGTTAATCATTATTGGGATTATTTTGAGAACACAAAATATGTTGGCATAAAAAAGAAGCGCCGTTTGGGGTCAGAGGCAAAAACGACCAACAAGCTGTTTAATCATATCCCTGGATTTTCACCTATCAAACCATTAGCTATTCATTTTCAGTTTAAAAACTTACTCCCCCCCTATTTTAACTGGAAACCGCTTTGGGAGAAGAATAAGCTTTAAAGTTCAATGACTGGCTCGCCATAGACTTCATGGGCGCGGGTTTCAAATGCACTAATCATGCGTTTGACAACTTCGTTGAAGAACATGGTTGCAAGGGTTTGAAATGCTTTATTTTTAAATTCAAATTCAACAGAAAAATCAATCACGCATGACCCATTTGCACCTTCAGAAAAGACCCAATGATTGGTCAAATTTTTTAAGGGGCCCTTTTGATATTCAATAGAAATTTCACGTTTGGGATCAAGAATAACTTTCGACGAAAACTTTTCACGGAATAATTTATACCCTACAATCAAGTCCGCATAAAAAACATGCTCGCCTTCCCATCGGTTAATACGGCTTGCCACGCACCACGGCGTGAACTCATCATATTTATCAACCCCCGCCACCAGATCAAACATCTGTTCAGGCGTGTAGGGTAATATTTTTTGTTCAACGTGAGAGAGCATAAAATTACTCTGCCGCTTGTGCTAACTTCTCGGCTCTGGCTTTTCTGAGTTTTTCAAAATCTTCGCCTGCGTGATAGCTGGAGCGTGTGAGTGGCGTGCAGGAGGCCATCAAGAATCCTTTGCTCCGCGCCATTTTTTCTAGGCCTTCAAATTCTTCGGGGGTCCAAAAATGTTCTACGGCTGCGTGTTTGGGCGTCGGCTGTAAATATTGGCCGATGGTAATAAAATCAATATCGGCGGCGCGCATATCGTCCATGACTTGCGCAATTTCTTCACGCGTTTCACCAAGACCAACCATCAACCCAGATTTGGTAAAGATCGTCGGATCAACTTCCTTTACACGGTTTAACAAACGAAGAGAGCGAAAATAACGTGCGCCTGGGCGTATAGTCGGATAAAGACGAGGCACGGTTTCAAGATTATGATTAAACACATCAGGCTTTGCCGCCGCAACGCGGTCGACATCATCCAACTTTCCACGAAAATCACCAGGAAGAATTTCGATCGTCGTGTTAGGCGCTTTAAAACGGATAGCCTCGATTGTTTTTACAAAGTGATCCGCACCGCTATCTTTTAAATCATCGCGATCAACAGATGTCACAACCACATGGTTTAACCCCATTTTTTCAACAGCGACACCAACTTTCAACGGCTCATACTTATCAAGCTCATCTGGCTTGCCAGTCGCAACATTACAAAAGGAACAAGCGCGTGTGCAGACTTCGCCCATAATCATAAAAGTAGCGTGTTTTTTGTCCCAACATTCACCGATATTTGGACATCCTGCCTCTTCACAAACAGTTGTAAGCTTTAAACCCTTAACGGTATCGAGCGTTTCCTTGTAGGTTTTTCCCTGCCCTGCTTTGACACGAATCCAAGACGGCTTTTTGCCCATCGGACGGTCAGCACGTTTTTGTTTTTCAGGGTGACGCTTCGCGCGGTCTAAAAGCTCGGTGTTATATGTCATGGCTTGAAAATAGGGATTTTTAAGACAAAACGCAACAAAAAGCGTTCAAGATTATTTATTTACAGACTCGCCGTCGACTTCGTCAAAATCTTCTAAAATTTCTTCTTTTAGGTGTTGCTTGACTGTCTTTTTAAGTGGGTCGGTTTCCAAATCTTCACTTTTAGAATCATCACCTTGCTTTGTTCGTTTAGCATTGGGGTGAGATTGTTGTTTTGTATAAGACTTTTTATCTGTGCCTTCGGTTTCATTATCATCATCAGCGTGCGTGATTTCTTTAATGTTCTCTTTATAATCATCTGACAATGCCTCATATTCGTCATGAGAAAGGTTGTGAACGTCTTCACGTTGTTTACGCTTTTGTGAAAAGGCTTGCGGGTCACCACCGTCTAAAACCACACGCATTGTGTCGTCTTTGATTTGGCTTCGGATATGGTTCATGGCTTTGGTAAAACGATAAGGGTCGGCAACAGCAGGAAGGCCAACATCTTCAATAAAACGAGCGTCCATAAGGATGTAGCCGTAGTTCAATAGGCGACCCAAAATTCCGTTATCCACACTGGAGGATTTAATTTCTTCCAAATCGACTTCGCGGACATCCACAAATAGCCAGCCCCGTTTGTAAATACAACGCTTCGTGGTTAAGCCAAGCTCGGTCGTGAGCATCATGACGGTATAAAAGAGAAAGAAGATGGCGCCAAGAACTGTGCCAATCCAAAAAACAGCGTTGCCGATGGGCATTAAGCCGCCATCCAATAAGCCCGCTAATTGAAACTTTACAAATACGCCAAAGGCCATAAGACCTAGAAGCCAAGTGAGACCTTTAACTGCGTAAATCCAATGCAGTCGAGCAATGCCTACAAGTTTTTCATCTGGACCAACAATTTTGTGAATAAACGCCATAGAACTTCCTTTGAGATATAAACTATCACAAAGACTTTAAGTTCCTATATTTATTTATGCGGTGCCGCCACCTAAAGTAATAACCTGAGCAGAAACCTTAGGGGGGTGCCCTTTTGATTCTGGAGGCTGATTAAATGTTCTTATAAGGCTTTGAACATCTGGGCTAGAAAAGTCTAAGACAAAACTTGTTAAGCTATGATCTGCTGGTTGAATTATTTTTTCTGCTAGTGCTTTATAAGCTGGTAGCATTTCACCTTCGGTATCAACAATGCCAGAAAATTTAAATTGATCCCGTCTGTGTTCTGAAAGGCAATCGTAAGGAGTTCCCATTTGATCAGGGTATCTCGCACCCGTTGCCATTGCTCTGATATGTGCTAATTCTGGATTTTCATCTGTTATATGCCCCAAAATTTTTACAAATTGAAAACGATCTGCATCTGATGTGGTTCCCGCTACACGCGAATAAGGTGTTTTAAAATCAACTATTTTTGTCATATATCTCTCTTTTTAATAGTTAGCATATTAACAACTTAAATAAATTATGTCAATTAAAAATGAATAACCTTACCATAGGCATCCAAAACACTCTCATGCATCATTTCTGACAAGGTTGGATGTGGGAATATGGTGTGCATATAGTTTGCTTCGACGAGTTCCGCCGTTTTGCCGACCACGTAGCCTTGGATCATTTCTGTGACTTCGGCGCCAACCATGTGCGCGCCTAGTAGTTCGCCTGTTTTCTCATCCCACACGGTTTTAACCATACCTTCAGGCTCGCCAAGCGCGATGGCTTTGCCGTTACCTTGGAAAGGGAAACGACCAACTTTAATTTTATGACCTGCCTCTTTCGCGGCCTTTTCGGTCAGGCCAACGCTCGCGACCTGCGGCATACAATAGGTACAGCCTGGAATATTGAGTTTATTAATAGGGTGAACGTCCTTCTCACCCGCTATCTTTTCAATGCAAATCACGCCTTCATGGGACGCCTTATGTGCCAACCACGGCGCACCACAGACATCACCAATGGCATAGACACCTGCCTCGCCTGTTTTCATGTAACCGTCTGTGACGATATGACCGCGATCTAGTTTGACGCCTTTGACATTTTCGAGGCCAATATCTTCGGTGTTGGCAACAATTCCTACCGCCATAATGACTTTTTCGACCTTGATTTGCTCCGTTTTGCCGTTTTTCTCGACATGAACGGTGACTTCTTTAGCAGATTTATCAATTTTGGAGGTTTTTGCGCCTGTAATGATACGCATGCCCTGTTTTTCGAACTGTTTTTGCGCGAAATTTGAGATTTCTTCATCTTCAACGGGCATCACACGATCCATCATCTCCACCACGGTCACTTCTGCGCCCATGTTGCGATAGAAGGACGCGAATTCAATACCGATTGCGCCAGACCCCACTACCAAAATAGATTTGGGCATTTCGGTGGGGACCATCGCTTCACGATATGTCCAGATTTGCTTGCCATCAGGCTCCATCCCCGGAATGGTTCGTGCCCGCGCTCCTGTGGCGATGATGATGTGCTTACCTGTCAGGTTTGCGATGTTTTTCTTATCTTTTGAAACGGAAACCTTGCCTTTGCCCATCAATTTGCCAAAGCCGTCAAAAACGGTGACTTTGTTCTTTTTGAGCAAGTGCCCAATCCCGCCAGAAAGCTGTTTTGCAACACCGCGAGAGCGTTCAACCACTTTCTTAATATCAAATGAGAATTCTTTGATTTCAAAGCCATAATTGCTTGCGTGGTTAAGAAGATGATTAATTTCACTGGAACGCAAAAGCGCCTTTGTCGGGATGCATCCCCAGTTCAAACAAATACCACCCAAATGGTTTGCTTCAACCACGCAGGCCTTCATACCAAGCTGGCTCGCACGGATCGCCGCGACATAACCGCCTGGTCCGCCACCAATTACAATCACATCAAAATTTGTGTCAGTCATATCATTTCTGTTTTATGAGTTAAAAAAGCGAGGTTCTCTATTTTTCAAAACACTTAAAAGTGCATCTTCAACTTTATCAAAACCATCTTCGCCGTAGTTGCTAATTAGGTCTTCAGGCGTTTCTAATTCCTGCAATGTGTTTTTAAGGCCAAGAGTTTCCTTATGACTATTTTCCATGAAACATTCAGCATCATCTTCATCTGGATAAACAAATCTTGCCAAGTCCCATGCTTTGGCAAGCATTATTTGAATATCATTTTCTTCAAGTGCTCTAAAATCTTTAGCCATAGTAATACTCCTTATTTTTCAAGTTTCTAAAGCAGCATCGCTGCTGGATTTTCAATATATTGCTTGAGCACCTGTAAATATTCCGCCCCGACGGCGCCATCAACCGCGCGATGATCTACAGACAAAGTACAGGTCATAAAGGTTCCAATTTTGACATCATTTCCTGCCACATATGGCTTTTTCTCCCCTGCCCCAACGGCTAAGATACAGGCTTGAGGCGGATTGATGATGGCTTTGAAATCTTTGATACCGAACATACCGAGGTTGGATACGCTGAATGTTCCGCCTTGGAATTCTTCTGGTTTTAGCTTTCCTTCACGCGCACGCCCTGCCAAATCTTTGACTTCTGCTGAAATTTCTTTCAGGCCTTTTGTTTCTACCGCTTTTACGATAGGCGTGATGAGGCCATTGGGCGTAGACACCGCCACGGAAATATCAGAATGAACATATTGACGCACGGCTTCATCCGTCCATGATACATTGGCGGCAGGATAGGCTTTGAGCGCGTTTGCACAGGCTTTGACCACGAAGTCGTTGACGGAGAGTTTATACGCGCCATTTGCCGCTTCGTTCATGACTTTGCGGGTGCGCATTAATTCATCGATTTGACATTCAATTGTCAGATAAAAATGCGGTACCGTTTGTTTGGATTCAACAAGGCGTTTTGCCGTGATTTTCTTAATATTGTTATTCGGGATGGCCGTGTAGATCATACCATATTCATTGACTTCCTGATCACCTGTTGGTTGCGCCATTGGCGAAGAAGCAGCTTTTGTTGTAGGCGCCGAAGCATTGGCATTTTCCAAATCTGCCTTCACAATACGACCACGTGGGCCAGACCCTTTGATCGTTGATAAATCAATATTTTTATCTGCCGCAATGCGTTTCGCCAAAGGAGAGGCAAAAACACGGTTGCCAACAACATTGTCATTCTGAGTGGAAGGAGCTTTTGCGACTGTAGTCGAAGAATCTTGTCTTTGTGTTCCTTTTGAAGATCCCTCGGCTTTGCTCGGGATGACATCTTGAGGTTTTTCATTCAACATGGCTTCCATATCATTGTCGTTTTCGCCTTCTTCCAAAAGCACGGCGATCATTTCATTGACCTTCACATTTTCAGTGCCCGCAGGCACAAGAATTTTACCCATAACACCGTCATCGACTGCTTCCACTTCCATGGTGGCTTTGTCGGTTTCAATCTCGGCAATCACATCACCAGATTCAACAATATCCCCTTCGGATTTGTGCCATTTGGCCAAATTACCTTCGGTCATCGTTGGCGATAGAGCAGGCATTAATACTTTAATTGGCATGGATAACTCCTGATAGAGCGTAATTATGTTTCAAAAAATCACCATTAAGGATTTTTTTATTGACGTTTCGGAAAATAATATGTTTTTTTAAATTATTCAAAAACATATTAAGTAAATTACTGAGAGGGTAAAAAATGCAAGCCAAAAAAGAGTTTAATATGGATTTAGTTTCTAAAGCACGAAATGCTATTAGGCATTTTAACCAGACAGACCCAAATGTTAGCAAGAATCCAGCTGCTTTTTGTGATGTACTTAAGGCTATATTTGTTTCTGAAATATTTAATGGTGATGAATTAAAATTATTAGGTGTAACCGAGGAAATCATTGGTAAATCCTTTATGGGAACATCAACAGATATGCATCGTGATGATCGCAGAGTATTTCTAACTTTAGCGAAAGAGAGAATTAATAAAATCTTAGGTATTCCTTGTGAATCCACATATGCAACACAACATAGACGCTTACAAGCGGCATAACTACCCAACATAACAAACCTCTTTCGCGGCGTGGATGATTTGTTCTGTCTGCGGAAGAGCTAATTTCTCTAATCCTGCGGCGTAGGGTAATGGTACATCGGCGGCGTGGATACGTTTTAAAGGTGCGTCTAAATAATCGAACGCATGCTCCCCAATCAAAGCGGCGATTTCTGCCCCAATGCCAGAGAATGGGAAGCCTTCTTCACACGACACAATGCGGTTGGTTTTCTTCACGCTTTCCAAAATCGTAAAACGATCAAGCGGGCGGATTGTGCGCAGGTTAATGACTTCGGCATCAATCCCCTGCTCTGCTAATTTTTCTGCGGCCTCTAACGCTTTACCAACCATGATGGAGAATGCCACGATGGTAACGTCTGAGCCTTCACGCTCAATCTTCGCACGACCAATGGGGATCACATAATCTGGATCTGTTGGCACCTCGAAAGACTGACCGTACATTAATTCATTTTCTAAAAAGATAATTGGGTTTGGATCACGAATGGCGGCCTTCATTAAACCTTTGGCATCTGCCGCACTCCATGGGGATACGACTTTCAAACCCGGAATATGGGCATACCATGAGGCATAACATTGCGAATGTTGCGCACCCACGCGAGACGCCGCACCGTTTGGACCACGGAATACAATAGGACAGCCAAGCTGACCACCCGCCATATAAAGCGTTTTGGCGGCAGAGTTAATGATGTGATCAATCGCCTGCATGGCGAAGTTAAAGGTCATAAATTCAACAATAGGTTTTAAGCCAGAAAAAGCAGAACCAACAGCCAAACCAGCAAAACCATGCTCCGTAATTGGCGTATCGATGACGCGTTTAGGGCCAAATTCATCGAGCAAATTTTCGGTGACCTTATAGGCCCCATTATACTCGGCAACCTCTTCCCCCATGATATAAACATCTTCGTCGGCTCGCATCTCTTCGGCCATCGCATCACGTAAAGCAACACGCACAGTTTGCGTTTCGGTTGTTTGCATGAAGGGGGCCTCGTTAAACACTGGTGGCTCAATCACGACGCCTTGGGCGTATAAGATGTCACGATTGTCGACATTTGCGCCAGTTGGTTGGCCTGCAAAAGGCTCCCCCCCTTGCCCCCCCGTAAACGTGGGGGGATTGTTTTGGGTCGTGCCCCCATCTTTTTCCCCTCCGCTGGCGGGGGGGTTAGAGGGGGAGGATGTATTAATATCATCTGCACTCTCTCCATCTTCCAAAAGCACAGCGATAGGTGTATTCACAGCTACATTTTCTGTGCCTTCTTCGATGAGGATCTTGCCAATCACGCCATCATCAACGGCTTCAACTTCCATGGTGGCTTTGTCGGTTTCGATCTCAGCAATTACATCACCAGATTCAACTTGGTCACCTTCTTTTTTAACCCACTTGGCCAAATTACCTTCGGTCATGGTCGGGGATAAGGCAGGCATTAAAACATTAATTGACATCTACTTCTTCACAATTGTTTGTTTCATCAAAATTCATTTCAGTGCCTAAACCCTGTGAACTTAAAGCTTTAACCATCTTTATCGCTAAATCCATATCTTGCATGTAATAATGATATGTTGCAGAAATATCATATATTTCGACTGGTCCTATATCCGAATAATATCCGCGATCAACAGAAAGATCTTTGGAATCAAGTCTAAGGCTTTCTTTACTTACACCAAGTCCTTCAGCGATAGAGTAAATTTTATTTTCTGTGTTTTTATAGAATTCTGCGGCTCCAGAAACATCGGCAACTGTAGAGTTGGCCTCTATGGATAATGAGGTTTCTGTCTCAATGTTACAAACTTCTTTAGCGTTAGCGCTACCCATAAAGCAGATTGAAGCAGAGAGAACAGCAACACTTTTATAAATTAGAGATTTCATAGTATTTTCCTTTTTGTTGTAGATTAAAATTAAATTCATCATTTGATAGTTAAACCAGCCTAAACTTCAATTAATACGTCGGTCCAAAGCTCTTCTGGGGCAAGCTCTGGTGACTCTTGTGCAAATTCTGCGGACTCTTTAACACGTACCTTAATGTCTTTATCGATTTTCTTTAAGTCCTCTTCGGATACGTCGTGCTGTTCCATCATCATGGCTTTAATTTTTACGATTGGATCATTGTCTTTTTGGTTATCCACTTCGTCTTTCGTCCGATATTTCGCCGGATCAGACATGGAGTGACCACGATAACGATAAGTCATGACTTCCAAAATATATGGCCCATTTCCTGTACGCACATAATCGAGGGCTTGGCGGGCGGCGGCTTGTACTGCAAATACATCCATACCATCCACTTGCTCACCCGGAATGCCATAGCCTTGTCCACGAGCATAAAGTTGTCCTGCCGCGTGACGGGCGGCTGAAGTTCCCATGCCGTATTGGTTGTTTTCAATCACATAAAGCACGGGCAACTTCCAAAGCGCGGCCATGTTATAACATTCCGCCACTTGTCCTTGGTTGGCGGAACCATCCCCCATGTAAGCCACGGCAACATTGCCGTCTTCTTTATATTTATGCGTGAACGCCAAGCCTGTTCCAATCGCCGTGGACGCACCTACAATACCATGCCCGCCGTAAAAACGTTTTTCTTGTGAGAACATGTGCATCGAGCCGCCTTTACCGCGCGAATATCCACCCTCACGACCCGTTAGTTCTGCCATAACACCTTTAGGATCCATCCCTTGCGCCAACATGTGACCATGGTCACGATAAGTCGTAACAACTGAATCGCCGTCAATTTGAACGGATTGAATGCCTGTCACCACGGCTTCTTGCCCTATATAAAGGTGACAGAACCCGCCGATTAACCCCATGCCGTAAAGCTGCCCAGCTTTTTCTTCAAAACGACGAATAAGCAACATATCGTGATAGAGTGCCTTCATCTCATCCAAAGATGGTTCAGGCATAGAATTAGAGATTGTTTTTAAATTCAGCTTTGCAGAGGCCTTCTTTGATTTCTTACTTGTCGCCACGGTCAGACACCCTTCATCTGTGGTTATAAAATAGTCCTTTTTAGTACCGCTGTTGAAAGCATGAATCTAGAAAAAAGTGAAATATTACGCACAATAAAAAACTTGATTTGCGTCAAGTATTTGAAAAACAACAATTTTCTAAAAAATTAATTTTGTAGCAAAAAGAGACATAGTCTTTATATGCTATATTTACGACTTGCCTTGAAGCAAAATAAGCTCATCGGCATAGCGATAGCCCAGAACATGGCGTGCACGCTCTTCTAATAAGTCACGGCAGATTGAGCCAGGACGGAGCATTACAACACGTTTTTCTAACTTCTCACGCTCGATCTTATTTTGATCCAACTCAATAGACGCTTTATCAATGCGGCTCTCAAGCGACATGAGGCTCAAATAGCCTCTCTGCCCTGCCACAAGGTGGTAGCAAAAATAAAAGCTAAGGCAGAGTCCAATGACAGCCATCATGTTGCGGCGAAGGATATATCTTTTTTCAATAAGGCGTTTCATACCTTCTATAGAATCATAAACGAATCACCCACGCAAGTAGAAAAACGCAATAGATTCAATTATTTGTAATGTTTTTTGGAGAGTGAATTAAGCTGACCCACTAAGTGATTCTAATGATACAATAATTTAAATATATTGACATAATAAATATATCTGCATTATCTTAAGTTATGGATTTTAATGTAAAAGAAATCACTCAACAGGATGGATTTATTTATGCCTATAGCGATGGTGGCTATTCAGATAAAACAAAAAAAATTGGCTCTGGCGTCGCTGTAGCTACACAAGACATTAATGCGCCCAATGAATTAAAGTCGTCAATACATAAAAATGATGCCGACCCTAATTTAGACAAGCGTTTAAGAAAAATTTACAATTCAAGCAACTTCCAAAGAGCATCTTGTATTTATTACGCGGAATACATGGCGGCTATCATGGCTTTCGAAAAGCTTCCAGCAGGAAGTAGCATTCGATATCATACTGACGAAAACGCTGTGTTTAACACTATTTCAACTATAACAGGATCTTCTGATAATTTACTTACAATTAGTAGAGGTAACCCAGAAAAAGTTTAAAGAATATTAATAGACAGATTATCTGAAGCCATGAAACGTCACGCATATATTGAAGTGGTCATGGCGACAGACAAGTCTGATCAAGCTCAAAAAATGGGGCAAAGCCCTGAAACAACTTATTACATGACGATAGCAAATAATTTGGCAGCAACAGCTGCAGGCTCTGAAAATAAGAAAAAACTTCCAGAAATTCCGGGGTTAAAACGTAAGCCAGAAGCTCCTTAAGCCGCTTTTTTCTTCGCCGTTCTAACCTTTGCCATAGGCGCTCTCAAAAATCCTGCGCCGCAATATTTTGCTGCGTCGTCTAGTTCTTCTTCGATACGCAATAACTGATTGTATTTTGCGATACGGTCTGAGCGAGAGAGTGAGCCGGTTTTGATTTGGCCGCAATTTGTGGCAACGGATAAATCGGCGATTGTGGCGTCTTCGGTTTCGCCTGATCTGTGGGACATGACGATGCCGTATCCTGCTTTTTTCGCCATTTCGATGGCTTCAAACGTTTCGGATAACGTACCAATTTGGTTCACTTTAATCAAAATGGCGTTGGCCGCGCCCATTTCAATGCCTTTGGCGAGGCGTTCGGGGTTTGTCACAAATAAATCATCGCCGACCAATTGCACTTTATCACCAATGGCTTGGTTTAATTTCACCCAACCGTCCCAATCATCTTCATCTAGACCATCTTCGATGGATACGATTGGGTACTTCTCACAAAGCTCCGCATAGTAGGCCACCATTTCATTAGAGGTGAGCGTGCGCCCTTCCCCTTCAAGAATATATTTACCATCCTTGCAAAATTCAGTCGCGGCACTATCGAGCGCAATAACGACATCTTCGCCTGCTTTATAGCCTGCGGCATCGATGGACTTCATAATAAAATCGAGGGCTTCGGTGGCGGATTTAACCTCGGGGGCAAAGCCGCCTTCATCACCCACATTTGTGTTCATCCCTGCTGCTAAGAGTTGTTTTTTCAATGCGTGGAAAACTTCGGTTCCGCAGCGTAAAGCTTCGCTAAAATTTTCTGCGCCGACTGGCATAATCATGAATTCTTGAAAATCAACGGGGTTGTCGGCATGTGCGCCACCATTAATGATGTTCATCATTGGAGTTGGCAAAAGGTGCGCCGTTGGACCGCCCAAATAACGATAAAGCGGCATATCAACTTCGTTCGCAACCGCCTTGGCAATGGCGAGTGACACGCCCAATATAGCATTCGCGCCCAATTTGGCTTTGTTCTTTGTGCCGTCCAGTTTGATCATGGTTGCATCAATATGCAATTGTTCTTCTGGGTCTTGACCGCGCAAGGCCTCGTATAGTGTTGTGTTGATATTATTGACGGCTTTCTCAACGCCCTTACCGCCCCACCTTTTTTTGTCACCGTCACGAAGCTCGACGGCTTCATAGGCTCCCGTTGATGCGCCGCTTGGCACCATTGCACGTCCCATGGCGCCGCTTTCGAGCAAGACATCCACTTCCACGGTTGGATTACCGCGACTATCGAGGATTTGGCGGGCATGGATATCTAAAATGGCAGTCATGAGGAGGCTCCTATCATTAATGAAAAACGAGGATACAAAAAAACGTCTATTATTGAAAGGTTTACATTGCTTATTAGATAAAAAACGAGCTTTTAGAGAGTTAATAGGAAATTCTTAAAATATCATATGGATTACTCATTTTATACAATGAGGGCTGAACCCCCTTGTTTTCTTTGACTTTGACCATTTTTTTACGTCATCATGAAGTATAGAGGCTAATAATTAGTGAATAAACAGGCCAAGGGGAAAAGTAGTTATGATGAGCAAACACCCAACAAATGATAATTTATCAGAAGGAACACTTATCACTTACGGTGATGAAAAAGATACATTGTATATTGAAACTGATATAAAAGACGATGCCAGCCTGAAAGGTAATTAATTTGTTAAACTTCAGTGTCCTCAATAATGCCACGTGCCAATGAGCTTTCTGGTAGGCTGGCGCGTATTGATAGGATTTGTTGTTGCAATGTTTCGTTCGTGCCAAATTCCACGCCATTCAGTGAGAATATTTGATTAAAGCCCGATTGAGACTGAGCGATAAGTTGAGAATTCACCGCCCGCGCGCTGCCTGAGATACCAATACCAGAGGAATTAATATTACGACCTGTATCCAATAAATTTTGAGTACTTCCGCCTGTACCCAGTAAATTGGGCGTAGAAGGTGCGATTCCTCTGACATTCGCCAAAGTTGCGGAATTTAAAAATCGTGATGCACCTGCCACTGCCATAAAACTATTATACGCTATATTTGGTTAATTTTGTAAGAATAATTATTTTAAAAACGTCATCCCCGACTTGATCGGGGATCCATAGAAAACCGACAATCCCATAGACCCCCGATCAAGTCGGGGGTGACGATGAGAGAAAGGGGATTTATTGAATATCAACCAAATCCATGGATTTGACCAAATCATCAATGGCTTTGGCTTGTTTAAGAAAATCTTCTAACTTATTGAAAGGAATAGCAGAAGGGCCATCACACTTGGCTTTATCAGGGTCTTCGTAAGCCTCTATGAATAATCCCGCCATACCAATCGCCATGACCGCACGGGTCAAATCAGGGACGAGTGCACGACGTCCGCCACTGGCTTCACTGCCGGGCAAGCGCATTTGGGATGCATGGACGGTATCGCAGATAATTGGCGTATCGCCGCTCATCTCCCGCATCACGCCAAACGCCATGGGGTCAACGACGAGGTTATCATAACCCATCGCGTGGCCGCGCTCGCAAATGATGGTGTTTTCATTGCCACATTCGGCGAATTTATCGACGATATTACCAATTTGATAGGGCGACATATATTGCGGTTTTTTGATATTAATCGCCGCCCCTGTTTTATTGGCGGCGTCCGCCATGGCTTTCACCAAATCTGTCTGGCGCGCGAGGAAGGCGGGAATTTGGATGACATCCACCACTTCGGCAACGGGCATGCATTGGTCAATTTCGTGGACATCGGTGATGATTGGCACGTTATCAAACTCGGCCTTAACCTTTTGGAAAATACGCATCCCCTCTTCCATGCCCACACCGCGGTAGGAATGGATGGAGGAACGATTGGCCTTATCGTAACTGGCCTTAAACACGAACGGAATGCCTAGTTTGTCCGTGATGGTTTTATAAACCTCCACGGCCTTTAAGGTAATGTCTTCATTCTCAAGCACGTTAAGCCCGCCAAAAAGCACAAACGGCTTATCATTGGCACATTGAATATTTTGAATTGTCGCTGTTTTTGTCATGGGACTGTTTTAACGCAAACTAAGCTGAAGTAAAATCAATATTTATCGAAGATTTATTTAAACGCCAAATACATCTAAAGGATTGTAATCTCTGCTTTGTTGAGTGCGTACGTCTTCCCAGCCAAATTGGGGTTTAATCATTTTATCACGCATAGCTGGTGGCATGTAATGAAATGTCACACCAACGAATAGTCGCCTTAATGGTGTGTTTGGATCTTCTAACCTTATTTCAGGGGTTCGGTGTGGTGCGCCTGATGTGAAGCAAATCATTTCATATGGTTCTGGCTGCCTATCCGCAAATGGAAATTCTGTTGGCTTCGTACTCGTAAATACGTAGGTGTTTTGCATACAACGCAATATAGGCTTAGGTGGGTCACGATGCAGATCAGGCGCAGGCTTATCTTCATAAACAGTATGCTCTCGCACATGAAGCGTTGCTTCCTTGTGGAACAAACGACTACTATGTTTTACTTCATATGCTGTAGCCATTTGAATGGCAGGCAATAGTAATTCTGCACCATTAGGAATAGTTATCGTATCACTTTCAGCAAATTTTAAGGTGTAATTTTCTAAATCGGTTAAAATGGGCGTTTTATCCAAGTCATCTGCATTTGGAACTATGCCCAAGCTTGCAAAACCTTCAAATTTACGATTAAAAGGCTCCGATAATGGCACATCAAAAGATATAGCATTTGGAGAAACAGCAGAATCAATAATACCCATAGATAAGGCATTGACCTGAAATTGAAGTAACTTATCGTGAATTGACATATATACCCTATAATTTTTTCTACAGGGTAAATTAATCAAAACATAAGTTATGTCAATAAAAAACTAAACCAATCTTCCTTGCTCAATAGCGGCCTCAATAAAGCTCACAAATAACGGGTGCGGATCAAACGGTTTTGATTTGAGTTCTGGATGATATTGCACACCGATAAACCATGGATGGTCGTTGCGTTCGCAGATTTCTGGGAGTGTGCCGTCTGGTGACGTACCAGACATAATAAAGCCTGCCTCTTCCAATTTTTCGCGATAATTAATGTTGACTTCGAATCTGTGGCGGTGGCGTTCTGAAATCTCAGTTTGTCCATATATATCAGCAACTTTTGAGCCTTTCTTCAAGCTGGCTGGGAACGCACCAAGGCGCATGGTGCCGCCTAAGTCTTCTTCACGGCTGCGTTTTTGTTTCTCATTCCCCTTTGTCCATTCGGTCATAAGGCCAATCACATGTTCGCCATCTTCGCTGAATTCTGTAGAATTGGCATTTTTAACGCCTGCTAAATGACGGGCGGCTTCAAGTACGGCCATTTGAAGGCCAAAGCAAATCCCGAAATAAGGAATTTTCTTCTCCCGCGCATATTTTGCGGCCTTGATTTTACCTTCTGCGCCACGTTCGCCAAAGCCACCCGGCACAAGAATTCCGTTCACGCCATCCAATTCATGGGCAATATCATCGTTGGATTTATCAAATAATGTGGCCTCAACAAATTTGATATTCACCTTATGCTTATTGGCAATACCGCCATGTGTGAGGGCTTCGTTGAGGGATTTGTAGCTGTCATTTAAATTTGTATATTTCCCAACAACCGCAATGGTCACTTCACCTTCTGGGTTTTTAATACGGCGAACAATACGCTCCCATTTTTCTAAATCAGGCTTTGGCGCATCTTTAATACCGAAAGCGTCAAGAACTTGTGTGTCTAAGCCGACTTCGTGATATTTCAACGGCACTTCATAGATGCTTGAGGCATCAAGCGCGGGAATGACTTTGTTTTCATCAATGTTACAAAATAGCGCGATTTTATTCAGATCGGCTTGGTCAATTTCACGATCTGCACGACAAAGCAGGATACGCGGGCGAATACCCATGCCCATTAATTCTTTAACACTATGTTGTGTGGGCTTGGTCTTAAGCTCCCCTGCCGCAGGAATGTAAGGCAATAAGGTTACGTGAATGAACAATGCGCGCTCGCGCCCCAATTCATTGCCAAATTGGCGTAAGGACTCAATGAACGGCAGGCTTTCGATATCGCCCACGGTTCCGCCGACTTCGCATAAAACAAAGTCCGCTGTGCCGTCTTTTTCACGGATGAAGTCTTTGATTTCATTGGTGACGTGTGGAATGACTTGTACGGTTGCACCCAAGTAATCACCACGGCGTTCTTTGGCGAGGACTTCGGTGTAAATACGTCCTGTGGTTGTGTTGTCATTTTGGCAAGCTGGGTTGCCTGTAAAACGCTCATAATGCCCTAAATCAAGGTCCGTTTCCGCGCCATCATCGGTGACGAAGACTTCGCCATGTTGAAAGGGGCTCATGGTGCCTGGATCGACGTTTAAATAGGGGTCTAATTTACAAAGGCGGACTTTATATCCACGGGATTGGAGCAATGCGCCGAGGGCGGCGGAGCCAAGTCCCTTACCCAAGCTTGATACCACACCACCAGTAATAAAAATAAAACGCGTCATAAAATAATCAATCTTTATAATTTCGTCATTACACGCCTTGTTCGTGCAAACCATAAACCAAAATAGATTGCACGCATAAAGCGTGCAATGACGAATGTTTTCAATGCTTTATCTTATTCAGATAAAGGGGCAGAAGGTTGGGAAGTGTTTTCTGGAGAATCGCTTCCGATAGCTTGTGCTTTCGGGAGTTTGTTATCGCTTGTTTCATCCAATGTGTCAACAGCCGCAGGCGGATTATCAAGAGTTTCCAACAGGCTTGATGAATTTGTGTTTGTTCCCGCCAAAACTGCTAGCAATAAACTGGTACAAAAGAAGGCTATGGCGAACATCCCTGTGGCACGTGTCATAACATTTGCCGTTGTCCCCGCAGAGGCCACGCCGCCTATACCGCCTGAACCGCCACCAATCCCAAGGCCACCGCCTTCGGAACGCTGAAGAAGAACAAGCCCGATAATACCGAGCGCAAGAAGAAGATGAATAATAAGTACGACTGTTTCCATGAAAAGAAGTTTTAAATGGGGTTGAGGAAGATGTCGAGTGGTTTTTTAGCGTTACAACGTCTAACACCATTTTTTGTCATTCCGACTAAGCGAAGCGCATGGAGGAATCTAAGATCCCTCGACTTCGCTCGGGATGACAATCTTGTTAGTTAACCCGCCTTCGCAATCCCAATAAAGTCATCGGCCTTTAGGCTTGCGCCGCCAATAAGCGCGCCGTTGACGTTTTCCACTGCGAAAATTTCTTTGGCGTTGGCGGGTTTGACGGAGCCGCCATATAGAATTCGAATACTCTCTCCGGTGCTTTTCCCGCGCAAGCGGGAATCTTCTTCGCCTTCATTAAGGTCCCCGCTTTCGCGGGGAAGGCAATTATTATTAAGTAAGCCACGAATATGGGCGTGCATTTCGGTGATGTCGTCGATGGTTGCTACCTTCCCTGTACCAATCGCCCAGACGGGTTCATAGGCAATGACCATGTTTTCAGCGGTTGCACCAGAAGGTATGGAGCCAGCCAATTGTTGTTCAACGATTTCCAAATGCTCGCCTGCTTCGCGCTGCGCCTCAGTTTCACCGACGCAGATGATTGTTTTTAAGCCTGCAGCATTGGCGATTGTTGCTTTTTGTTGCACCATCAAGTTGCTCTCCGCGTAATATTCACGGCGTTCGGAATGTCCTAAAATGACATAGTCACAATTTAAGTCTTTGAGCATGGTGGCAGAGATATCGCCTGTATATGCCCCTGTCCCTTCAAACGGTGAGCAGTCTTGCGCTCCTAAATTCACAGCCATGCTGAGTTCTGTTTGCACGGGCGCGAGGTAGGAATAAGGTGGACAAACCAGAAATTCGTTTTCTTGTAATAAATCAGATTGATCTTGGAGACCTGCAACAATATCAGAGGCGAGCTTTAACGAGCCCGCCATATCCATATTCATTTTCCAGTTCCCTGCGATTAATCTTTTCATGTCTTTTCTTTCTACCTCAGGCGGGCAAGCCCGCTAAGGCTGCTATTTGCTTGGCGTCATTCCGTCGAAGGACGGAATCCATTTTTCATTACAGATCCCGACCTGCGTCGGGATGACAATTGTGTAAATCGTGATATTTCTAAAGAGCCATATTGCCCTTAGTACCTACTAACCTTATAGTGCCTAAAGATTTTTTTGAAAAGAGGGAAACAAAGAATGCTCAATGCCTTACGTGACGGCGCAAAATCAGGATTTTTGAAATTCATACTGCTTGGCTTTATGGCCTTGGCGGTGGGTGGATTGGTGCTGACGGATGTTGGTGGATTTTTCCGTGGTGGTGTCTCCAACGCCTATGTTGCCAAAGGCAAGGGCATTGAAATCAGCACGGTTGAATTTGACCGTACCGCGCGCCGCATCTTGTCGCGTCAGCAAATCACGCCTCAAGAAGCATACTCACGCGGGCTTATAAACCAAATTTTAAATAGCGAAGTGCAAACCCGAATTATTACACGTGAAGCTCAAGACCTTGGTTTATTAGTTGGAGACGATACAGTTCGCACACAAATTTCAAAGCTTGCAGAGCCACTCGCCCAAAATGGTACAAGTAAGAGTGAAGCCTTGAGACAAATCCTCTTCGCCCAAGGCATATCAGAAGCTGAATTTATAAATGCTATCCGTCAGGAAATGGCCAATGGTCTGTTTCAAAATGCTGTTCTAGAGAGCGCCGCGAATATATCTAACCCGCAAGCCGAAGCGTTATATCAATTTCAAAATGAAACTTTAACTTTTGAGACTGCAATTTTAAATGCAGAAGACGTTAAAGACATTGAATCCCCTACAGACATGCAGCTTGAGAAATATTATGAGGCAAATAAGAGTGCTTTCCTCATCCCTGAACGTCGCTCCATTACAATTGCGACATTAAAAAAAGAAATGTTGGAAGATAAAGTTAATATTATAGAAGATGATCTTCAAGCTTACTATGATGACAACATTGATACTTATAAGAAGCTGGAGCAACGCAAAGTGCAACAAGCCGTTTTATCTTCGCAAGACGAAGCAAGTAAAGTCGTTGAGGCCATTAAAAATGATAATTTAGAAGCGGCTGTTCAAACAGTAACTGGCAGCAAAGATGCTTATTTAGGCGAAAATGGATTTGCAGAAAGCGGTCTTTTGGAAGAAGTAGCGGGACCCGTTTTTAGTGCTGAAAAAGGCGACGTTATTGGCCCTATTGAAACATCGCTTGGTTTCCATGTTTTAATTCTAAAAGACATCATCGCACCGCAAACAACACCTTTTGCAAAAGTGAAGAAATCTATCAAAAATAACCTTCTTCAAGAGCAACTCTCAGATGATCTTATTGATACGGCGAACATGTTGGATGACCAGCTTGCAGGTGGTGCGGCGTTTAATGAAGTCGTTACAGAGCTTGGTCTCACAACAGAAATTTTTGAAGATATTAATCAAGCCGGCTTTTCTAAGAATAACAAAGATGTTCTTAAAAATTACCAAGGCGACAAAGCACGTATCCTTGAAGATGCCTTTGACTTTAACGAAGGTGAGGCCTCCCCTGTTATAGAACTTGAAGATGGACGCTTTATTACAGTGCATATTGATAGCGTGACACCGAGATCATTTCAAAGCTATGACAATGTTAAAAATGATTTGAGGAATAAATGGATTAAGGAGCAAAAAGCATTAAGCAACCGTGCGCGCGCCGAAGACCTTCTTGCAATGCTTGAAAAAGGAACGTCGTTAGATGATGCGACAAAAGAACTCGGTTTAAGCGTTAAGACCTATAAGAACCTTAAAAAAAATGAAGAGCCGAAAAAGCCCCTTAATTTTAGCTACATCAACCAGATGTTTAACGCTGATATAAATACGCCCCTTATGATAATGACCAGTGAAGGATTTATGGTTGGATTGATAACAGAGCGTGCCTTACCAGAAATTGAAAATAAAAGTAAAGAGATAGAGGACATACAAGAACGTCTTTCTGAGAACTTATCTCAAGAGCTCTTTAATCAATACATCAATTCTCTGGCTGAAAAATATAAAGTCAAAATCAATGATGCCGTCCTAAGGGAAGTCTACGGCATGCCGCAAAATTAATATGCTTATTGATCTAACGCACACATTTACAGACGATATGCCAGTTTACCCTGGCGATCCATGCTCTAAAC
This sequence comes from uncultured Micavibrio sp., assembly GCA_964351905.1. Lineage (GTDB taxonomy): Bacteria > Pseudomonadota > Alphaproteobacteria > Micavibrionales > Micavibrionaceae. The sequence continues at coordinate 25,754 of CAYGPG010000013.1, read as the reverse complement.
TTTATCAATGTTGTGAAATTTCAAAGGATGGGTTTTCTGATTATAAAATTGAAAGCTGTATGCATGTAGGCACGCATATGGACGCCCCGCTCCATATGGTCGAAGGCGGGTACAAAATTGCTGATATAGATATTTCGCACTTTCAAGGTCGTGGTGTTTTAATAGATGCACGAAACAAAGCCAAAATTGATATCGACTTATTAGAAGAAAAAACAATAAAAAGAGGCGATATCATTCTGATCTGGACAGGATGGGACAAAAAATATCGTAACGAGGAGTATTTTAAAAGTTGGCCTATAATCACAAAAGCTTTAGCCGACTATCTTGTAAAAAAGGAAATTTCAATTATTGGAATGGACACAGCAGGTCCTGATGATGATGAACAATTTGTGACTCACAAAATTTTTCTACCTAACAATATTTTAATTATTGAAAACATGACGATGTTAGAATTATTAGAGCCACATAAAGATTTTACAGTTCACGCCTATCCCGCAAAATATGATGCAGATGCTGCGCCTGTTCGTGTTGTGGCGGAGGTAAATTAATGACCTATTCCCCTGCCCTAACAGATTTCAAAAAACATTTTGAGGCAGCTAAAACGCAGATTGTTTGGCAATGGATTTCGGCGGATTTGGAAACGACTGTTTCGGCATTTCTAAAACTCTCTAAAGACAAACCCTACTCGCTTATGCTGGAATCTGTGGAAGGGGGCGCGACATTGGGGCGTTATTCTGCCATTGGGCTTGATCCTGACCTGATTTGGAAATATGCCGATAAAACCGTCACCATTAATGATGAAGTTGACGTGCAAGCCCCTTTGGAGTCTTTGCGCGCGCAATTAGAAGCGTGCAAAATCGATGTTGTGGCAGAAGATATGCCACCGATGTCACCGAGCGGCCTTTTTGGCTTTATGGGCTATGACACCATTCGTTTGATCGAGGATATTCCTGACAATAATCCGAATGATTTGGATTTGCCTGAGAGCATTATGATGCGCCCCACTATTATGGTGTTGTTTGATAATGTAAAAAACATGATGTGCATTACCACGCCTGTTCGTGACCATGCTCAAAACTCAAAGGACAACGCAGAAGATATTTATGCGCGCGCCACTGCTCGGCTTGATAAGGTTTATAATGAATTGATGAACCCGATTGATCCGTCAACGCTTCATCATGAAACAAAATTAACGACGCCGTTAAAACAATCGAGCAACCTGACGCGTGAAGAATTCCACGGCATGGTCGATAAGGCTAAAGACTATATTTTGGCGGGTGATATTTTTCAGGGCGTTTTGTCACAACGTTTCAGTGTGGATTATGACTTGCCTGCGTTTGATCTGTATCGCTCGCTGCGCCGCCTAAACCCCTCACCGTTCTTATTTTACATCAACTTTGATGATTTTGCGCTTGTGGGGTCTAGTCCTGAAGTTCTCGTCAGAGTTCGAGACAATACTATGACTGTTCGTCCCATTGCAGGAACACGCAAACGCGGTAAAAACCAAGAAGAAGATATTTTGTTGATGCAAGATTTGCTAGCTGATCCAAAAGAACGTGCTGAACATTTGATGTTAGTTGACTTAGGGCGTAATGACATTGGAAAAGTTGCCGATATGGGGACTGTAGAAGTAACGGATAGCTTCTTTATAGAAAAATACTCTCACGTAATGCACATTGTTTCAAATGTAGAAGGGCAATTAAAAGAAAACGTAAATACTTTAGACGCTCTTTTTGCAGGCTTTCCCCACGGAACGGTCAGCGGCGCGCCAAAAATTCGCGCCATGGAAATTATTGATGAGCTTGAGCCTGTGCGCCGTGGCACCTATGCGGGTTGCGTTGGCTATTTGGATGGTAATGGTGATTTAGACACCTGTATCGCGCTCCGCACCGCCCTCGTCAAAGACGGTAAAGTCTACGTCCAAGCGGGCGGTGGCGTCGTCGCTGACAGTGATCCAGAATTTGAATATCAAGAGAGCTGCAACAAAGCCAAAGCCGTCATCCAAGCCGCCGAAAATTCAATTGAGCTAGCGGGACGTTATAAAAACTAATTCTTTCTGTCATTGCGAGGAACAAAGTGACGCAGCAATCCAAAAATTTATCATAAAGCACTGGATTGCTTCGCTACGCTCGCAATGACGAATAAGAAGTTATTCAGGAAGGTTGAAGTTTAGGGCTTTTTGGGCTTTAGGAACTGCTCTTGTAATCTCAATTTTCGGTTTTTCTTCAATTACTTTTTCGACTTTTACTGTCTGTGTAATGGGCAGTGGTTTTTGAATAAGTTCGCTTAAGGGGACAAGCTCAAATCCTTTTTTCTTTAAGGTGGGAATCCATTGTTGCAAAGCCTGCATGGTGTTTTGTTTTGGATGACCGATGGCGATGGCGGAGCCCGTACGACGGGCGGTGCGCTCAGTCTGCGCCAAAGCCTTTGTAACAAATTCGGGCGTATCTTCGTGATCTAAAAACACATCACGGATGGCGTATGGCACACCGTAGAAGGCTGCGGTTTCTGCCGCGACTGAGGTGTTAATTGTACGGGAGTCCAAAAAATATAAATTTTGCGCCTTAAGTAAGCGCATCAATTGCCCCATGGCTTGTTTATCTTGTGTTAGGCGGCTTCCCATATGGTTGTTCACGCCGACATAGCCATCAAAGCTGTTAGAGATTTTTAAAAATTCATCGTTAAAATCACTGGCGTTCATCCCCATTCGAAGCGCCATCGAACCTAAATTAATATCGCCATTCATCGGCTCCATCGGGGTATGGATAATGATTTCGTTGCCGCGTGACATGGCATTGGCAGCCATTTCTTTTACTTTTTCGGCATAAGGCAAAAACGCGATTGTGATATTGGGATCAAGCGCAATTGCCGCCCGACTTTGCGTTAAGTTCATCCCCACATCATCAATAACAATGGCGATTTTGGGTTTACCCTCAGTGCTTTTCCCGCGAAAGTGGGAATCTTTATCAGACGACACATCAGATCCGCGCTTTTGCGGGGAAGGCATTAAAGCTGGCTCTTGTACTTCTGTCGGAATGGTAGATTCAGGAACATCTTCCTCCCCTCTTAGAATGTCTTCGCCATTCCCTTCCCCCCGCAAGCGGGGGGATAAAGGGGGGAGTGCTTCAAAATAAGGTTCTCCCGTTTCGGGATATACAACTTTAGGTGGCAATAAAGATTCAAACGCTTCTTTTTCCGCACGTTCTTTTACCGCTTTTTCGGCATAATATTCAGCCTTCATCTTGGTGATATAAGGCCGCTCACCATCCCATAAGACTTCATCCATCACAAAAATCAGCAAGATCGCTGACATCACAAACAACAAATAAGATTTAAAATCCCTTTGAGGTTTATGCGGGTTTTTCTTTTTAGAATCGGCAGGTTTCATGAGTGATAGACTAGCAATGACCTTGCTTTTCGTCCAGACAATCGGCATAACTGTGCCATGATTATTTTAATCGATAACTATGACAGTTTTACTTATAACCTCGTTCAATATTTTGGCGATTTGGGCACAGAAACGATTGTGCATCGTAACGACCAAATCAGCGTGGATGAGGTTTTTGATCTAAAGCCAAAATGTATTGTTATCTCCCCCGGGCCGAGCGATCCAGACCATGCGGGTATTTGCCTTAATGTTATTAAGCGTGCAGCAAAACAAGACATGCCGCTCTTTGGGGTTTGCCTTGGCCATCAAGCCATTGGCCAAGTTTTTGGCGGCGAAATTGTACGTGTTGCGCCCATGCACGGAAAAACTTCGATGATGCATCATGACGGGACAGGCGTGTTCAAAGGCTTGCCAAATCCGTTTGAAGCCACGCGTTATCATTCGCTCACCATTGATCCTACGAGCATGCCTGATTGCCTGAACGTAACTGCCAAAACCGATGATGGCGTTATTATGGGTGTTCAGCACAAGGAAAAGCCAATTCATGGCGTTCAATTTCATCCTGAGAGTATTGCCACACAACATGGGCATGAGATGCTCCAAAACTTTTTAAACCTCATCTAAAATTCAAATGACTTCATTCCAAGATCACTTAAATAAAGTTAGCCAAGGCTCTGTTTTATCTCAAAAAGAGATGGAAGATGTTATGCGTGAGATCATGCAAGGAAATGTCAATGAAACGGATATGGAATCATTTTTGATCCAATTGTCGGAACGTGGCGAAACAGTAGAAGAAATTACAGGCGCGGCTAAAATTATGCGTGACATGGCTAGCACGATTGAGGCGCCAAAGAATGCGCTTGATTGTTGCGGTACGGGCGGCGACGCCTCTGGTACTTATAATATCTCAACGGCTGTGGCTATACTTTCTGCCGCTTGCGGCGTGCCCGTGGCGAAACACGGTAACCGCGCGGCGAGTTCAAAGTCTGGTGCGGCAGATGTGCTTGAAGCCCTCGGTGTTAATCTTGATGTGTCTACGCGGCGTTTAGAAACGGCACTGACTAAATCTAATTTCTGCTTTCTCATGGCACCCAACCATCATCAGGCGATGAAACATGTTGTGCCCGTGCGTAAAAAAATTGGTTCTGAAACAGGCAAGCGGACCATTTTTAATCTGCTTGGTCCCCTCGCCAATCCTGCGGGCACAAAATATCAACTGATTGGTGTGTTTGATAAACAATGGGTGCGTCCGATGGCTGAGGTGCTTAATAACCTTGGCACAAAATCCGCGTGGATTGTTCATGGGCAAGACGGCCTTGATGAAATAAGCGTTAGTGCGCCAACGGATATTGCTATTCTGCATAAAGGTCAAATTGTTGAAACGACCATTAAGCCTGAAGATTTTGGACTTCCTACGCATGATCCAGAAAAATTAAAAGGCGGGGATGCAAAAGAAAATGCGGAAGCCTTAAAGGATATTCTTCAAGGCAAAAAAGGGGCTTATCGTGATATTGTTTTGGCAAACACTTCTGCCGTGCTCAATATTGCTGGTAAAGCCGAAGGCCTGAAACAAGGCGTAAAAATTGCCGAAGAGAATATCTATAATGGTAATGCTTACAATGTCTTACAGTTCTATATTAAATACACAAATAGAAAGACGCGTCCTCGCGCTCGCGCGCATGACGACGAAGGAAAAAAGTAAGTGAGCGTGCTCGATAAAATTTGTAGAGATAAAAGAGATCATGTTGACCTTAAAATGCGTCAATATCCCTTGTCCTCTATTGAGAATTTACTTAAAGACCAGCCGCCAACACGTCCTTTTATAAGGCAATTAGAAGATGTTGCCGAGGAAGGCACTGCTCTTATTTGTGAAGTCAAAAAAGCCTCACCTAGCAAAGGCGTTATTCGAAGCGACTTTGATCCACAAAATATAGCTGATAGCTATCAAGATAACGGCGCGGCGTGCCTCTCTGTTTTAACCGATGAGCCCCATTTTCAAGGGCATGATGACTATTTTACCACCGTGCGTGACGTCACGGGTATTCCTATGCTGCGAAAAGATTTCATGATTGATCCCTATCAAATTTATGAATCACGCTTGCTCGGCGCGGATTGTATTTTGCTTATTATGGCGTGTTTAGATGATGCGATGGCGACTGATCTTTATGCGCTTTCCATTCAACTTGGTATGGATGTTCTCATCGAAGTGCATGATGCGGAAGAATTAGAACGTGCCCTGCTCCTCAACCCCACGATGGTTGGTGTGAATAACCGCAACCTCAAAACATTAGATGTTGATTTAAATACTGGGCTAGAACTGGCGCGTTATATGCCTGATGATATCTTAAAAGTGGCGGAGAGTGGTATAAGCTCAAAAGTAGAAATAGAGCGTTTTAAAGAAGCAGGTTATAACGCGTTTTTAGTTGGTGAAAGCCTTATGCGCCAAGATGATATCGGCACTGCGTTGAAAAAACTCCTTTAAAGCCGTCCCTCGTCATCCCCGCGACCTGATCGCGGGATCTAAAAACAGTTGACACATTGCGTGAACTAAAGTAGAACTATTGATGAACATGGCGAAATTGCGCCTCAAATCATTGATATAGCTAAGGCTCCGAGGAAGGGAATCATTATGCTCACGCAAAAACAAAAAGACTTACTCATTTTAATCCATAAACGTATGCAAGAAGGCGATATTGCCCCCTCTTTCGATGAAATGCGCGAAGAATTAGGACTTAAATCAAAATCAGGCATTCACCGTTTAATAACAGCCTTGGTAGAGCGTGGCTATTTAGAACGCCTTCCTAACCGCGCACGTGCGTTGGAAGTAAAAAAATTACCTGAAGGCTATGACGCAAATGAGAATACAGCCTCAACATCTCAAGTCATTGCGGCCAATGCCTTAGATTCTGTCCCTTTATATGGCAGAATTTCTGCAGGCTCGCCTATTGAGGCTATCCGTGATGAAAATGGTTTTGTTGAATTACCGCCGATGATGCTGGGCTCTGGTGAGCATTACGCATTGGAAGTCGATGGCGATTCCATGATTAAGGCCGGCATCAATGATGGCGATACCGTAATTATTAAAAAATCAGATCAAGCCAATGATGGGGACATTGTTGTCGCACTCGTTGATGGTGAAGAAGTGACGTTAAAACGCCTCAAACGCGAAAATGGCAAAGTAATTTTAGTACCTGAAAATGATGATTACAGCGATCAGGTTTACTCCCCTGAGCAAGTTCAAATTCAGGGTAAACTTGCGAGTTTAATGCGGACTTATCATTAGAAACCACCACCCGTAACCCCGCATTCATTGCGGGGGCTAGTTAAGGATGGGCAGTGCCCCCGTTTCAAGAACGGGGTTGCGAAAATAGACACGAGCAAATTACTTATCTTTTGAATTCGCTGACGTCTGTGTCCAGAGGCGTTTACCGCGCCTCCCCTCTGCGGTTTTTATTTTAATCTGGCCTTTGGTTAGCCAAACAGCATGCGCACCGTTTCGCCATGTATCGAAAAAATCGATTATGTATGGCGCATCACATGCCTTGTATGGAATGGGTCTGTCTGCAATAACTAAATCCGCCCAGTCGCAGTCTTCTTGCCAAGCTTTCTTAGTAAAGGTGATGGAAACTTTTTTATTATTCATTTCGCCGCGACATCCATAAGAGTCGCAAGTGAGAGGAAATTCATCTGTGCTACCCTCCTTTGGCCAAGTCTTACGATCTTTGGTTTGATCACCATTCAGGCGATACCAATTTTCTGCTGTATAGCGTTCTGTTCGCGCTGTACTGACCCAAATTGAACCGTTTTGATCACGCACACCATACAAATCTGAACTTGAAGAAATTTGGATATCAGGCTGTTTATAAATGGTAATTAAGCTAGCGAGTAAAAAGATTACGGGGAGCAAAAAGACTTTTAATCGCCCCTTCCACACCATCATTGTCCAAAGGCAAAATACGAGCGCAATAAATATCCAATGCGGCCATACTGGTACGCGCCACACCGCTCCATCCAGACCACCCACATAATGCGCCGTTGCCAATATCCAACCCACAGCCCATTCAATGAGCGGCATGATCAGACCTTCAATACCAAACGGCATGAGCAAATAACTAAGCACGATTAAGGGCATAACGATAAACGCCATAAGCGGCACGGCGACCATATTCGCCAAAACGCCGTAAACGGCAAAGTTTTGAAAATGGAATAACGCAAACAAACCCGTGGCAAATCCCGCAATGATTGTGGTTAGCGATACCCCAACAAAATAAAGAACTGCTTTTTTCACAAAGCCAGATTGACGATGAAGGCTCATCCAAACAGGTCGCAACCATTCGTAAAAACAAATCAATGCAACAACCGCCGAAAACGACATTTGAAAGCTTACACTTGTTAGGCTTTGTGGTGAGAAGATCAAAACCACCAATGCGGCAAATGCGACAAGCCGCAATGAAAAGGGCGAGCGATCCATCATGATCGCCACCATAATCAGCCCCGTCATCAATAAGGCGCGCTGCGTTGGGATTGTTGCCCCCACAAGCACCGTATAGAACAGCGCCGCCAATAACGCAAAAACCGCAGCATATTTTTTAATGGGGTGATGAAGCGCCAAACGCACGGAACACGCCATCAGCAAACGACTAAAAAAGAATACAACACCGGCCACCATCCCCACATGAAGCCCAGATATAGCAAGTAAATGCGCTAAACCAGAATCACGTAACGCTTGCCAATTTTCATCAACGATTTGTCCACGTTGCCCTGTCATGAGGGCGGTGATAATGGAGCGTTGTGGTTCAGATGTTTGCGCTTCAATACGCCCTGACAATCCTTGTCTCAAGGCTTTAAAGCCAAATTGTCGTTGAGCAACGTCTTCAATAATTTCAGGCTCACGGTAACTAAAACCGACTGCACCAATACCTTGGAAATATGCCATACGCTGAAAATCAAATGCATTGGGCGCTACGGGACCAGAGGCAGGATTTAAACCTGCTAATATTTTAATACGTTGTCCTGCCCTCAAATTATCATCTTGGCGAATCTTTATTCTTACCTTGCGTGGTGTTTGTTTGGGGGTAAGTTCTTCAATTTTTAAATTGCTCAAAACAACGCGGCTGCCTTGATTATCATCTAAAGGTTCAATACTTTCAATATCGCCGATGATATCAGCATAATTCATCTTTTTCAAAAGCATGGGCGTATAGACCGAATGCGATTTGATCTGTGCCACCAAAAATCCTGCACCAATGATGGACAATGCCATTAAAACCAAGAGCAGAAGTTTTAAATAAAACCCTTCAAACTTAAATTTCCATAGTATAAAACTTGATGTGGCCGTAAGCACAAAAACACTACTTGGTAGCATAAATGATGGTTCTGACTTCAAACCAAAATAAAGCGCAATACCGATTGTAAAACAGACCGGCGCCCACAAAATCAATCTAGATTTCTGCGCTGCCACTTCTTCAATGATAAGCTCTTGAATTTTCTGCAAAACAAGCCATCATAGCGGTCGAATACAAATTTCAAAAGATAGATATTTTAAAGATGAGCATTGTTACAAGATTTCCACCCTCGCCCACTGGCATGATGCATGTCGGCAATGCCCGTACGGCTTTATTTAACTATGTTTTTGCTAAGGCCAAGGGCGGTAAATTTTTGATGCGTATTGAAGATACAGACCGTGTGCGTCACTCTGACGAGGCCGTACAGGTTATTTTAGATGGTTTAGAGTGGCTTGGCCTGACTTACGACAACACGCCTGAATCACAATATGCGAATAAAGATCGCCATATTGAAGTGGCTCAACAACTTCTTTCCGAGGGTAAGGCTTATAAATGTTATTGTACGCCTGAAGAATTAACCGAAATGCGCGAGGCGGCAAAGAAGACTGGTCTTCCTGCGTATGACCGGCGTTGGCGTGACCGTGACGAGAGTGAAGCGCCTAAGGGCATTGAGCCTGTTATTCGCATTAAAGCCCCACTTGAGGGATCATCAACAATACAAGATAAAGTCCAAGGCGATGTAACTTTAGAAAACAAGCAATTGGACGATATGATTATCCTGCGCAGTGACGGCACGCCGACTTATATGCTGGCCGTGGTCGTGGATGACCATGATATGGGGGTTACGCACGTTATTCGTGGGGATGATCATCTTAATAATACCTTTCGTCAGAACATGATTTATGACGCTTGTGGGTGGAAAAAACCTGTTTATGCGCATTGTCCGCTTATTCACGGGCCTGATGGGGCGAAACTTTCTAAACGTCATGGCGCGGTTGGACTTGGCGAGTTTCAGGCCGAAGGCTATTTGCCTGAAGCCATTTGTAATTACCTCTTAAAGCTCGGTTGGGCACATGGAGATGAAGAAATCATCACAATGGAGCGCGCGATTGAGGTCTTTGATTTTGATGGAATGAATAAAGCAGCGGCAAAATTTGATTATGCGAAGCTCGAAAATCTAAACGCGCATTATATGAAAGAAGCAGACAACGAACGTTTGGTTGAGCTTGTGTCACCTTTCTTACAAGAAAAGCATGATGTGATTTTAAGTGAGATTGGGTTGAGTAGACTTCAACAGGGTATGGATGGTCTGAAAGACAGATCCAAAACTTTGGTTCATTTGGCTCAAGAATGCCTCTTTTACGTTAAAGACAACATTGAATTTGATGACAAAGCACAAAAACATCTGAGTGCAGAATCTTTAAATATTCTTAATGCTATGGAAGATGAATTTAAAGCGTTAGATGAATTTAAGGCTGAGCAAATTGAAGCGAGCTGCCGTGAGTTGGCGGAGGGTCATGCGGATGGCAAATTAGGTAAAGTGATGATGCCATTGCGTGCAGCATTAACAGGTACGGACAAATCCCCTAGTCTTTTCGAGGCCACAGAAATTCTTGGTAAAGATGAAACCATTCGAAGGATTGAAAAAGCAATCCAGCATATAAACGCATAAATAAAATAAGGATAAAACAATGACTGAAGATGCAAATCAAAAAACATTTACTTTAAGAAATGACCAAACAGGTGAAGAGCATATTTTACCTGTTGTGGAGGGCACGTACGGCCCGCATTGTATTGATATTCGTAAACTTTATGCACAAACGGGTCATTTTACATTAGACCCTAGCTTTACAGCCACGGGTAGTTGTAAATCCAAAATCACTTATATTGATGGTGATGAAGGCGTTTTGATGCATCGCGGTTATGACATTAAAGAATTGGCGGAAAAAAGTAGCTATATGGAAGTTTGCTACCTTCTTTTGTATGGAGAGTTACCAAGCAAGAATGAATTAGAAGAGTTTACTTACAACATTACAATGCACACGATGGTACATGAACAAATGCAGTTTTTGTTCCGTGGATTTCGTCGTGATGCGCATCCTATGGCGATAATGTGTGGTGCGGTTGGCGCAATGTCTGCGTTCTACCACGACTCGCTCGATGTTTGGGACCCTAAACAGCGCGAGATTTCTGCACATCGTTTGATTGCCAAAATTCCAACCTTGGCGGCAATGGCGATGAAATATTCAAAAGGTCAGCCTTTTGTTTATCCGCGTAATGACCTTTCTTATGCGGAAAACTTTCTTCATATGTGTTTTAGTGTACCTGCAGAAGAATATAAATTACGCCCTGCTTTGGTCAAAGCGATGGAGCGTATTTTGATCCTTCATGCAGATCATGAACAAAATGCGTCTACATCCACTGTTCGTATTGCAGGATCGTCTTTGGCAAATCCAATGGCGTGTATTGCATCTGGTATTACATCGCTTTGGGGTCCGTCACATGGGGGAGCCAATCAAGCGGTTTTGGAAATGCTGGATGAAATTGGTCATAAAGATAATATTCCTGAATTTTTGGAACGTGCAAAAGATAAAAATGACCCGTTCAAGCTCATGGGCTTTGGTCACCGTGTTTACAAAAACTTCGACCCGCGCGCGGCTGTCATGAAGGAATCTTGTGATGAAGTTCTGGCCGAATTAGGCATTGAAGATGACGCGCAATTAGAATTGGCGATGGAGCTCGAAAAGATTGCACTGAAAGATCCTTACTTTATTGATCGTAAGCTATTCCCGAATGTGGATTTCTATTCTGGTATTATTTTAAAAGCCATGGGCTTTCCAACAGAAATGTTCACTGTTTTGTTTGCGGTGTCCAGAACGGTGGGTTGGATTTCACAGTGGAAAGAAATGATGGAAGAATCTTCAATTAAAATTGGTCGTCCACGCCAGCTTTATACAGGTGAAGCGGCGCGTAAGTATATGCCAATGAAGAAGCGTAAGTAAGAAATTCTCAGCCGTCATTACGAACCCCCGCCTTCACGGGGACAGGCTTCCTTGCAATGACGTTAAATAGATTGCAACACAAAATCAGCCGCAATTTCAGATGGGGTTTTGACACCAAAACCAATGCGTTGGCGTACAACTTCAAAATCTTTAAGTTGCTCATTCGCCACAGACTGGTCATCAAGCAACATCATAACCTCATTGGCGATGTCATCAGGGTTGGCATTTTCCTGAATAAATTCAGGCACCGTTTCTTTTTTCATGATGATATTGGCCAAATGCGCGTATTTGGTCGTGATTAAGCGTTTTACAATAAAAGCCGTCAGCGCATTCATTTTATACGCAATCACGTGCGGTACATTACAAGCCGCTAACTCTAGTCCTACTGTACCAGATACTGCAATCGCCGCGTCGCAAGATTTGAAGACAGACCATTTGTCCGTTTGATCTGTCACAATATGAATCGGATTATCAAAACCTTTCAGTAAGCTTTCGATATCATTTTTCAGGTGCGGTAATGTGGGAATAACTAACTCTAACTCTGGAGCCTCTTCTACGATTTTTTGCAAAGATTCTATAATAACACCAGACACGCGCTTGATTTCACCGCGACGCGATCCAAAGAAAACGCCAAGCTTTGCTGTGTTTTTCTCGCCTATTTGGAATGGTTTTGCGTCCATCAAACCGCTTTCCATCATGGGATGGCCTGCGGCGATGGATTTTAACCCCTCTTTTTCAAAATAAGGCGGCTCAAAATCAAAGAGGCAAATAAGGCCATCTAAGAATTGAGCAATCTTGGCTGCCCGTTTTGGGCGCCAAGCCCATACAGTTGGGGCGACATAATGTATGAATTTTGGTAGTTCGCTTGATTTCTTTTTGACCCGTTTGATGACCCGAAAACAAAAATCTGGTGCATCAATTGTTACCACCACATCAGGTTGTTTTTGTATAATATCTTCAGCGGCTTGCGTAATTCTCTTTAATAATAATTTTAATTTAGGAAGCACCTCTGCGACGCCCATCACGGCGAGGTCATTCATGTCAAAAAGACTATTCATCCCTTCTGCCTGCATTAAGGGACCGCCTATACCGTGAAATTGAGTATTAGGATTTTTAGCTTTTAACGCTTTCATCATTTGCGCACCTAAAAAATCACCCGAGGCCTCGCCTGCTATAAGATAAATAATTTTAGGCATCTAAATTCATTCCCACGATAAACATATTATTTTTATCTGCTTGTTTTGCCATTTCATCTTGATCAATCGCTAACATGTAATCCGCCTGTCCTACAATCCCCGCAAATTTATGCGCGGCGCAGGCCTCAATTGTTTCAGGGCCTATGGTTGGTAAATCCAAATCAATATCTTGCTGAGGTTTGCACATTTTCACAAGAATAGCCCCCTCTTCCCCATGACGGCGGATCATGGCGTTCGTGCCTGCGCGATGTTCTTTGGCAATGATTGTTCCATTTTTAATCAAAACTGCTTGTCCTAAATCCGCCACACCATGTTGGCGTGCGGCCTCAATGCCGACTTCAATGTCTTTTTTATGATTATCCTTTGGCTTGGTCTTGCCTATAACGCCTTTAGGCATAAGCAACGCAGGCAGCAATTCGTGAATGCCGTGGAATTTAAACCCTCTGTTTTCAAGCTCATTTCTGGCTGATTTCAAAAGGCTATCATCGCCATAAGAATTAAGCCACGCCTTTAGAAAGAATTTAAACGTTGTCCAATCAGGCCATAAATTAAGAAAATTAGGACGTTTGATTGAACCGATAAAAACCAAATGCTCCACATCCTTTGATTTAAAAAAATCGATAATCTTTTGGGCGGCGCCAATGCGTCCCCAATAATCAGGCTTTACTTTATCTGTGTGGTCTTCAAAACCAACGATGAGTGTTTTTATATTGTTGGATTGGCAATGCTCTTGAAGTTGGCGTGGCAAATGGCCACCGCCTGCAATGATACCTAATTTATTGATATTAGAAATTACGCGCTCTTTTGTTCGGGCTGGCATAATCCAAACCTCTCGCGGTTTTGGGCAAAAGAAATAATTTGACCAACAAGCTGATCATCTTGATTTTCTTTTGATACTTTTTCTAAACGCTCATCCAAATTACCATCACCTTTAAAGATTGCTTTAAAGGCGCGTTGAATGGATTTTACTTGGTCTTTGTCAAATCCACCGCGCTCTAACCCAACTAGGTTTAAACCAGCAAGAGAGGCACGCTCGCCTTTGACACGACCAAAAGGAATGACATCGCTTTCAACGCCGCTCATGCCGCCAATAACTGCAAAATCACCAATACGCACCCATTGATGGACAGCCGCCAAGCCACCGATCAGAACGCGGTTTCCGACAGTGACGTGACCGCCAAGGGTCGCGTTATTCGCCATAATAACATGATCACCCAATACGCAGTCATGCGCCACGTGTGTCGCCATCATGAATAAACAATTATCGCCAACGACAGTTTTCATCGCGCCGCTTTCTGTACCCGGGTTCATTGTGACATGTTCGCGGATAGTATTATTTTTACCGATAATTAGCTCTGACGGTTCACCATGATATTTTAAGTCTTGAGGTGCGGTGCCAATGGAGGCAAAAGGATAAATAGTCGTTCCTTCACCAATTGTTGTACGACCGTCAACAACCACATGAGATTTTAAGGTAATATTTTTACCAAGAACTACATGCGGGCCAACCGTGCAATAAGGACCAATTTGGCAGTTATCGCCAATTTGTGCGCCTTCTTCAATGATAGCTGTAGAATGAATAATCGTATTTGTCATAGGTTATTATGTAAGGGATTCGGCGCAAAACGCCAAGTCACGTAGTTTTACACTCTGTTACGGATTTTTTAAATAGCGTTAGATTTTTGATCCGTCAGCATCGCGCTGAATGTTGCCTCAGCACAGACAATATTACCCACTTTGGCGACACCATCAAATTTCCAGATTGATCCACGTTGTTTTACCTTGGTGACATGGATATAAACACTATCCCCCGGCACAACAGGCTTACGGAATTTTGCGTTATCAATGGTCATAAAGTAAACGACTTTACCCGCCGCTTCTTCACCAAGTGTTTTTACAACTAAAATGGCAGATGTTTGAGCCATAGCTTCAACAATTAATACACCAGGCATGACAGGCATTCCTGGAAAATGACCGTTAAAATGTGGCTCATTCATGGTAACGTTTTTAAGACCTACGGCCATCTCACCCTCAACGTAGTCAACCAAACGGTCAACGAGTAAGATGGGATAGCGATGTGGGATCATTTTCATGATTCCAACAACATCAATAGGGTCAATATGGGTTTTGTTTTCTTCGCTCATGACTTGTAACTTATTCTTATTTCTTAGGGTTAGTCAATTTTTTTAACGTGGCAACCTGACGCATATATTGTTTAACAGGTATAGATGGTGAACCCATTACTTTTGATCCTGCGTCTAAGTCTCTCATAACGCCAGATTGCGCGGCGATTTGCGTGCCTTTGCCGATTGTTAGATGCCCTGCAATACCTGTTTGTGCAGCAACGACCACGAAGTCTTCAAGTGTTGTACTTCCTGCAATGCCAACCTGGGCAATCAAAACACAGCCACGTCCAATTTTGGCGTTATGCCCAATTTGAACTTGGTTATCAATCCACGTGCCATCACCAATAATTGTATCTGGTCCTGAGCCTCTATCAATTGTCGTATTTGCGCCTATTTCCACATGGTCACCAATGATAACACGCCCAAGCTGCGGCACTTTTACGTGCCCTGTAAGATCAATCGCAAAGCCAAAACCATCTTGCCCTACGCAAACGCCAGGATATAGACGTGAATAATCACCCATAATTGCGTGCGATATACTTGCGTTGCACCCTATGCGGCAACCTTCACCAATTTCTACGTTTTTGCCAATAACAGCGTTGGGTTCAATCCATGTCCCTACGCCAATTTTTGCGCCCTCTTGAACAATAGCGCCAGCATCAATGATACAACCTTTTTCTATTTTTGCAGTTTCGTGAATAATAGCCTGTTGAGATATTTGAGCTTGTGGATATTTAGCGGGGTAAAAGTACTGCGCGGCCAAAGCATATGATTTATAAGGTGATTTACTAATAATCAAAACACACCCATCAGGCGCAAATTCAATCATTTTCTCAGATACGATACAGGCGCCCGCTTTTGTATTTTTAAAGCCTTCTTTGTATTTTACGTTATCAAGAAAACTAACCTGTGAAGACGTTGCTTGATCAAGGGGCGCTACATCTTCAATCATCATATCTGACGTGCCGTTTAAATCGCCACCAATCATGCTAGCTAATTTTGAGATACTTATGGCATCAGACTTTTTATGAAATTTTGGATCAGCCATCGTAATTAACCAGATATATCAAGCTTAATATTAGATATTTTCTTGTTTAAACGGCTTAAAACCTTGTCTGTAATATCCATCGATTTTTCAACGATAACGACGCTATCTCGGGTTAAAACAATTTGATATTTACCCTCATCTGCGACCTCAGCAGATACGGATAGAATATTTTTTCTTAGATCAGACAATGCGTTTCCCAAACCTTTATCTAGAGAATTTCTTCTTTTTTGAAAAAGTGATCTTGTCTCCATTAATTGTTTTTCAAATGCCTGACGTTTTTTTGCAAATTCTTCAGGACTGACATCGTTTTTTTGTTGCACGAGAGTTTTTTCAGATTGCATTAAAACATCTTCTTTGGCTTTAAATTCTTTTTGAAAAGACTCACGTCTTGATTTTAATTGGCTTTGGATAGACTTCCCAGCAGCAGAGTCATTTAATATTTTCTCCACATCAACAACTGCAATTTTAAGAGGTTCTGCCATTGCTAAAGGGCTAAGCAAAACTAAAAAAGCACAGCTAAGTATAAGACCAAAAGCCTTTGTCGTTTTTCTCATAAAAAATCCTTAATTAAATAATGTTAGAAGCGTGTTCCAAAACTAAAGCGGAATACTTCATCTTCATCAAAATCTTCATCAACAATAGGCTGCGCAAAGTCTACACGAACAGGCCCAAGTGGCGAACGCCATGAAATACCAACACCAGCCGATACACGGATTGAATTTTGATCTTCGATGTCGGCGCCACTATCGTCAAGGCTCCATAATGAACCAAAATCAGAAAATGCATGACCCGCGACACCTAACTCTTCAGGTAGACCGATAGGGAATGATAGCTCCGCAGATCCACGGTAGAATAAGTTACCACCTAAAGAGTCATTTGTTGAAATATCACGCGGCCCTACACCTGCACGCTCAAATCCACGTAAGGTATTACCCCCTAGGTAGAAACGCTCATTAATTTCAACATCTTCATCGCCGTAGCCTGTGATACCACCGACTTCACCCAAGATATCAAAGATAACACTTTTCTTATAAACTGGGATGTAATATTGGCTTCCCAACTTACCTGAAACGTAACGCGAATCCCCTCCCAAACCAGATACTTCCGTATCTAACCAAGAAAAGAGACCTTCTGTTGGGAATAAACGACTATCTCTTGCATCGTAAGTCAAACGTTGACCAATGGCCGATGTGGTACGTTCCCCTTCTTGATCAAGAATAAAACGGGATGCGTCAGAATCAACGTCAGTGATTTCGTTATTCTCAAATCTATACTTCCATGATTGTGCCCAGTTTTCAGATAGCGGGTAGCCGATACGCACAGCTCCCCCTGTTTGTCTCTGGTCAAAAGAGCTTTCATCTTGCAAATCACGCTCCACGAGGAATAAATCTGCTCCTGCTGATAAATCACGACCAAATAATTTGGGTTCAGTAAAAGATAAATCAAATTGTGTTCTCTCACCCGCAATCGTAGTAGCAAAGAGCAGGTCTTGACCTTTACCAAGAAGGTTACGCTCACGAATTCTTAAATCAGCTAATGGACCATCATTTGTAGAGAAACCAGCACCGACTGAAAGCTCGCCTGTTGATTGTTCAGCAACACCCACGTCGACAATGACTTTATCTGGTGCACTTCCTTGTGATGTCGTCACAGACACTGTTTCAAAGAAACCTAGGTCACGAAGATGCTGTTCTGATCTTGCAAGTTTTGAACGGTTGAAGGGGTCACCTTCAGCCAACAGCATTTCACGGCGGATCACACGGTCAAGTGTTCTCACATTTCCGCGCACATCAATGCGCTCTACAAAAACACGAGGAGATTCATCGATCTTGAACGTCACATCAATAGTATCCGTGTCTGGATTACGGCGAATACTAGGCGTGATATCTACGAAAGCATATTGTGAATCACCCAAACTATCTGTCATCGCATCGATTGTAGCCGTTACTTCGTTGGCGTTGTACCAAGACCCTGGAAGGAACGAGACTTCTTCACGGAGTAAGCCACCATCATACCCGCGTAAAGCCGAATCAATAGCAATTTGACCAATACGGTAGCGCGCCCCTTCATCAATGTTGAAGGTTAAGTAAAAATCTTCTTGTCCATTTGCTAATTCCGCATTTGCGGTCACCACAACAAAATCGGCGTAGCCTTCTTTTAAGTAAAAGCGACGCAATAATTCTTTATCAAATTCAATGCGGTCTGGATCATAACGATCATCAGAGGATAAGAAGCGATACCAACGGTCTTCTTTTGTTGAAAGCTCTTCACGTAAAGCATCATCATCAAAGGCTTCATTACCGACAAAACGTATACCTTTGATTTTTGTCACTGTACCTTCGTTTATTTCAAAAACGAGGTTCACGCGGTTTTGATCAAGTTTAATAATTTTTGGATCAACATTGGCGGCAAAACGACCCGTACGACGATAGATATCATAAACACGCGCGACATCATTTTGAACCTGCGTTCTGGTGAAAACCTGACGCGGGCGTAAAGAAATCTCCGCCAGCAATTCATTATCTTTGATCTTATCATTACCTTCAAAGGCAATCTGACTAATGATTGGGTTTTCTGTGACTTCAACCATCAAGATACCTCGATCTTGGCGCATACTGACATCAGCAAAAAGACCTGTGCTGTATAGATTTTTTAATGCTTCATTTAATGTTTCTGATGTTGCGTCATCACCAACACCAATGCCTAAATATGTCAAAACTGTTGAGGGTTCAACACGTTGCGCGCCATTAATACGAATTTCAGTAATGCGTTGTTGTGCATGTGCTTCACTTGATGGGAAGACAAATACTCCTGATACAAATAGTATCGTCAAAAAGACAATAAGATGGGTTTTGAGATGCTGTATAACCATAATTAAATCCTTAGAGTATTTTGTTCCCCTGAACAAGGGTTTAAGCGCCATATTTCCTACATTATCAACTGAACAATATCGTTGATATTTGCAAATAACATCATACCGACTAAAACCACAAATCCAAAACGAAAAGCGTATTCCTGAACTTTTTCAGATACAGGGCCGCCTTTCATGGCTTCAATCGCATAAAACACAAGGTGACCACCATCTAGCATAGGGATTGGGAATAAATTAATAAGACCCAAATTTATGGAAAGAAGTGCTGTAAAGGTAATAATAGCAATCAATCCAGCCTGCGCCATATCACCTGCGATCGCTCCGATACGAATAATGCCGCCTAATTCAGTCACGCTTCGCGTTCCCGTAAATATCTGACCAAGAGCATATAATGTTGAGCGCGTAATATCAGCGGTTTCTATAACTGCGGCCTTCATACTGCCCAAAACGCCTGGTTGAAGCATTTCTTCAACATCGCCACGTGCCACAACCAAAACCCCATAATCAAAGCTTGTTGAGTCTTTCAAACCCTCATTCAATGTCGAATCAGCTTTAATAATCAAAGAATCAGTGACTTCCTCGCTCCGCTTTAATTTTATCGTCGTGCGTTTATCCATGTTTCTAAGTAAAGACTGACGCGCGGCATCTTCGTTGGCGACTTCACGCCCCCCTACGGATGTAATGTTTTTAACGGCCAAACCCTGTCCTGGTCCAACAATTCCAAGCATGCCGCGTGAATGTGAAAAACCAAAACGGTCTGTCAGTTCTTGTTTTTCTGGAGTTGTTTTAAGAGTGACCTCTTCGCCATTTCGATCAACAACAAATTCAAGCTCTGTATCAAGGGCAACCATCACAATACGGCGAATATCTTCAAATTTACTAATTTTCTCACCATCAATGGAGATGATTTTATCATGAGGTTGAATGCCTCCTTTATCCGCCGCGCTATCAACAATAACGGCTGACGCTATTGGCGGCGTAACAGGTTGACCATAAAAGCTGTACATTCCAAATAATAAAACGATCGCAAAAAGAAAGTTGATTGCAGGGCCAGCAAAGACAATTGCCGCACGCTTTCCAACAGATTTGGTGTAAAAGGCAACGGCCTTTTCAGCCTCTGTAAACGGACGAACGGTGTCCCCTTCTTTCACACCATCGGCGTGCCCTGCACTGGCGGGATCAGTATCGCCAAACATTTTAACGTAACCGCCTAATGGAATAAGCGATATTTTCCAACGTGTTTCATTTTTGTCATTCCAACCAAAAATTTCCTTACCAAAACCAATGGAGAATGTTTCGACCTTTACACCACACATACGCGCAACGATGTAATGCCCCCATTCATGCACAAAAACCAAAACCGAAAGAACGATTAAAAAGGTACCGCCGTAAAACCAAATGTTTGTGGCGACGAGCTGTAAGAGGTCAAAAATGGAAGGCATGGTTAAGCTTCTTTCAATAAGAATGTGAAATTAATGATTCTGTTTTTTGTCGGATTAAATTATCGTAATTTATAACATCACACAAAGAATTTAATGAAGTATCTTCCATATTCTCTAGGCTTTGTTTGACAATGTTATAGATATCTAAAAAGGCAATTTTATGTTCTAAGAATGCCTGTACAGCTAATTCATTCGCGGCATTCATTGTAACACAAGCATTTAAGCCGCTTTTGAGGCAGTCATAGGCCATTTGAATGGCTGGAAAACGCTCCAAATCAGGGGCGTGAAATTCAAGTTTATTCATTTTGGCAAAATCGAGCCTCTCGCCCGGTGTTTTCAAGCGTTTTGGATAGCCCAATACATTGGTAATCGGCGTACACATGTCCGATGCGCCCATTTGTGCCAAAACCGATCCATCACTATATTCAATCATCGAATGAACAACAGATTGCGGGTGAACAAGCACTTCAATTTGATCTGGCGTAACATCAAAAAGTCTTTGTGCTTCAATAACTTCCAACGCTTTGTTAAACATTGTTGCGCTGTCGATGGATATTTTTGCACCCATATCCCAGTTAGGATGTGCCAAAGCTTGCTCTGGCTTTACGTTTTGCATATCAGCAAGATTGGTATTGATAAACGGGCCGCCTGATGCGGTGAGGATAATACGCTCTATTGAACCTTTATTATCAGCCTCAAACACCTGAAAAACGGCGTTATGCTCGCTATCAATTGGCAAAAGCGTTGCGCCATGTTTTTGAGCTGCCGCCATGACAAATGGCCCTGCGGACACTAAGGGCTCTTTATTTGCAATGGCAATTACTGTGCCCTGCTCTATCGCCGCCATTAAAGGTGCCAAACCCGCCATGCCAACAATCGCCGCCATAATCCAATCGCTTGGCATTTGTGCGGCCTCGATGACAGCTTGCGCGCCTGCGGCGGCTTCGATATCAGTACCTACTAATAAATCTTTTAAAGTTTGATAATGGGCATTATCGGCAATGACGGCACATTTGGCGTTTAATGATTTGGCTTGTTCTGCCAATAATTTCACGTTCGTGTTGGCTGTAATGGCCTGAACATCATATTGCTCATCTTGTGCCTGAAGCACCTTCACTGTACTTTGCCCAACAGAACCTGTTGAGCCGAGAATCGTAACTTTACGCATTACCGAGCGCCTGCAAAACAATGAGGAAAAATGGAGTCACGAGCAGAAGTGAATCAATACGATCCAACAATCCACCATGCCCAGGAATAAGCGTTCCAGTATCTTTCACACCCACTTTGCGTTTATACCAAGAAATGAGTAAATCGCCAATTTGTCCAAATACGGTGAATAAGGCGCCAATAATAAAAGCCGTTTTTAAGGGCGCAAAAGGTAGAAACTCTAATCCGCTTGCACGGCTAAATTCTGGCGCATAATAATCCATTGCCATTAATGCGCATGCACTTCCTAATGTGCCACCAATAAAACCTGACCATGTTTTATTCGGGCTGATTTTTGGCATGAGTTTGGGACCACCGATGAACTTGCCACTGAAATAAGCTGCAATATCGCTCGCCCACACCCCCGCTAATAAAACGATTGTCAGGAATAGCCCCTGATCAAGGTCAAGACGCAGTTTTAGGAATGCCGCAAAGCAAAAAGCGATATATAAAATTCCAATGATACCATCGCGCAATGGATGCCTACCTTTACGCACCATGCGAACCCATTCCTTAAACGATAGCCCAAAAGCAATAGCGATAAACGCCTGAAACGCCAAGCCACCAAAGTAAATTGCCGCAATTGTTAGGGGCGCCAAGATAAGCCCTGATACAATACGCGCCGTAAAATCCTTATTCACCGACATTATGTTTTGGACCTATTTTTTGATTGGGTTGTAATAGCACCAAAACGGCGTTCACGGTTTTGAAATTCTTGAATTGCTTCTTCTAAATCAGCCTTATCAAAATCTGGCCATAAGGTTTGGATGTAGAAAAATTCGGTGTAAGCGCATTGCCATAACAAAAAATTACTAATGCGTTGCTCGCCACTGGTGCGGATAAGAATATCAGGATCAGGAACATCTTTGGTCATGAGGAAGGATGAAAAATGCTCTTGCGCGTTTTCAAAATTTGGCTCCATGCCCTCTTTTACCATAAAAAGCGCCATATCACTGGCCGCTTTAATGATTTCGTCGCGACCACCGTAATTAAGCGCGATGGTCAAATTTAGCCCATCATTATCCGCCGTTAAACGCTCGGCATTTTCAATGAGTTCTATTAAATCTTTGGAAAATGGCGCACGATCACCAATCATTTTCATGCACACATTATTGCGATGAAGCTCTGCCGTTTCAGAACGTAAGTACATTCGTAAAAGACGCATGAGTTCGTTGACCTCAGTCGCAGGACGGCTCCAATTTTCTGTCGAAAAACCAAATAATGTTAAATATTGAACACCCAGTTCGCCCGCCGCACGCACGGCACGTTTACAAGCTTCTATGCCTTTTTGATGCCCTGCCGTACGCGGCAAATTACGCGATTTTGCCCATCGACCATTGCCATCCATAATAATCGCAATGTGGCGCGGTGTGTTTTGAGTTTGATTTGTCATTTTTCCTGATCAAGCAGCAAAATGCCGCCTTTTGCAAAATTCTCATCTGGGATATCGTGAAAGAAAATTTCCGTTCTCTCTCGATCAATGCCCAAACTTTCTTCCATGACATCAGTGATTTTCTTGGCAACATCGCGTTTGTCATCGATGCTCAAAACATTGCGGATGTTAATATGAATAACTGGCATAAGACCTCCTATAACTGATTAAACAGTCATAATGTCCTTTTCTTTGGCGACGAGCATACCATCGATAATTTTAATCTTTTCGTCTGTTAGGCTTTGGACATTGTCAGATTCACGTTTTTTATCATCTTCTGAATAATCTTTGTCCCCTTTGATATCATCCATGCCATCACGGCGAACATTACGTATGGCAACGCGCGCAGATTCTGCATATTGACCTGCGACTTTGGTTAGCTCTTTACGGCGTTCTTCATTCAATTCAGGGATAGGCACACGGATCATATTGCCTTCAGTTTGTGGATTTAAGCCTAAGCCACTTTCACGGATGGCTTTATCAACCGCTTGCGCATTGTTCATATCCCACACCTGAACCGTTAATAAACGCGCCTCTGGCACACCCACTGTTCCCACTTGGTTGAGCGGCATCTTAGAGCCGTAAACATCAACCACAACAGGATCTAACATAGAAGTTGAGGCACGCCCCGTACGCAGCCCTGAAAATTCGTTCTTTAAATTTTCAATCGCGCCATCCATACGGCGTTTTAAATCATTAATATCCATTTTATTTTTCCTCTTTCTGTCTCGTTAAATCAGTAACGAAGAAACGAAGATACGAAGTTTTTTATAATATTTTTCTTCGTTTCTTCGAAACTTCGTTACAATAATTCCGTCAGTTCGTCACTTTAGTACAAGTTCCCGTGCCATTAAGTGTTTTTGCCAAATTGCCTTTTTCGCGGACATTGAAGACCACAATCGGGATATTATTTTCACGCGCTAAAGACACAGCGGTCGCATCCATGACTTTTAAATCTTTGGTCAATACATCCATATAACTCAAGCTTTCGTATCGCGTTGCTGTTTTATCTAATTGAGGGTCTGCATTGTAAATACCATCCACTTTGGTGCCTTTTAATAACGCATCACAGTTCATTTCGGACGCCCGTAGCGCGGCAGCCGTATCTGTTGTAAAATAAGGGTTACCTGTGCCTGCGGCAAAAATCACAACGCGTCCTTTTTCCATGTGTCGCATGGCTTTACGGCGAATATACGGCTCGCAAATGGCAGACATAGGGATCGCCGACATCACGCGGGTTTGTTTTCCAAGGCTTTCGAGGGCATTTTGAAGGGCGAGCGCGTTAATGACAATCCCTAACATGCCCATATAATCGGCTGTCGTTCTGTCCATTCCTTGCGCCGCACCAGACACGCCGCGAAAAATGTTCCCTGCCCCCACAACAACACAAACCTCAACACCATTATCGACGGCCTCGACAATATCTTCGGCTACGCGGTTCACGGTTGCAGGATCAAGCCCGAATTCATTTTCCCCCATCAGGACTTCGCCTGACATCTTCAATAAAATTCGCTTATAGGCCTGTTTTTCACTCATTCGATATTCCCCAAACTCAAAATTCTTGGCTTAAGATACGGGAAGCGCCCTTCAAAAGCAATTATGAGTTCATAAATATCAATCATTAAATTATTGACATAACTTAATATTATTTTCTATAAATCAGCATGGGTATACCTGATCTAGACCTTGAACGAACTTTCTTTTGTCACTCCCACCTCCCTGAATATGGGTTTTGGGGTGAATTACGCACAATGGTTCGCGAAGATATGACCATTGGAGATGCAATAAAGTTTATTAAAAGAAAGTGGGGGTTTTCTTACTCGTTAAAAAGCAGTATTGAGCACGAAATTACACATCTTATGGCGGAAATTGCTACAATTTATTATGATAATTTATCTTTTTTTGCACCATCCGTAGACCCCCAGACAGGTATGTTAAAAGCGCAAGCACATAATGGTTTTGATAGAGCAGAAGAATATATAGAAATGCTTCAACTCTCACTGTTTTGGGATGAAACCGTACAACCAATAGAAAATTTTATAGAGAGTAGGTCACCATTTAATAAAATTGGTAATTATCATCGCGATGAACTAATCGCATTACATATTGTAAATAACTCACCTACCCTTACCTGTATTTTCACTGAAAAAACAAAACGCGGGTTTGAAGGGTTTGAAAGCGCTGTACTAGATGAGATAGACGCCGTCGGCTTCCCGAAATCAAAAACGAGCATATTTGGGGAACAATTAAAACCCGTGCATGCAGATGAAGAATTCAAAAGAAATGCTAAAGCACTACACAGCGCATTAAGAGCAGGCGCTCAGTATTTTCAAGAGACGGTTTTTCACCCCACATATCCTAGCCAAGTAACTTTTGTCGAGCCTTCGGATATTAGCATTCGTGACCTACATATACTTATAGGTGGTGAAGAAGCGGCTCATGCTTATTTTGCACAATGTGGTGTTCCTGAATATAAAAAAGCCGCTGGATTAACAGCGACTCCTTAAAATTTATGAATGAAAGCCGTAGCGCGTTTAAGCGCCTGCGGTCATTAAATACGATTAACCAGCAGCTGTTTTTGCTACTTCGGCGGCAAAATCTTCTACTTCTTTTTCGATGCCTTCACCAAGTTGGAAACGTGAGTAAGCTTTAAGCTCAACAGGTGCGCCAACATCTGCCGCGGCGTTTTTCACCAAATCAGCAATAGATGTTTCGCCGTCAATCACGAAAATTTGATCCATCAAGCAGATTTCTTTC
>CAYGPG010000012.1:21910-53286 GCA_964351905.1 uncultured Micavibrio sp. | reverse complement strand
ATCTTTTAAATTATTGTTTTTAATAAACTTATTGGTGCTGTGACGTAATATTTCAACGCCGTTTATTTTTTGATATTGTTTGGGAACATCGCCCTGAAAACGGGTGCCTGTACCCGCAGCCATCATGATGAGATAGAAATTAGGGCAATGATTGTCTGTGGTTTGGGGCATTATAATGTCTTGTTAAGTCGCAGTTTGCTTGCGTTTTATGGTTAAATTGTTAATAGTCTTATTATTATTTCAGGTCAATCAAGACTTTGAAAGCCCAAAAAGTTTACAAGAGAGTGTAAAAGAAGTGCGTATTTGATGGATAAGGTCGCAGATACTTCAGATCAAGAACAATCAAAAGCTAGAAAACATGCGTTTTGGCGCGGGTTTATTGATGCTTTTTTAGGCCCCAAAAACCAGATAAGTGGGTTTCGTCGTCGTTTTTCAAGCAAAAGCTGGGCAACGCGCATTTCCTTCCTTTTAATTGCGATGGCGGTTTTGAGCGGTTTTGCGACCTATGCGGCTCTAACCAAAACACCACCATTTGGGGATGACCCAAATACGGTGATTTGGTTGCTCAACCTTGATTTGATTATCCTTTTGTTACTGGCAACGCTTATTGGGCGGCGCGTTGTGAGTATTTGGAGTGGACGACGTCGTAATATTGCGGGATCACGTTTGCATGTGCGCCTTGTGCTTATTTTTAGTGTGATGGCGGCGGTGCCCGCGATTATTATGACGGTATTCTCGGCGTTTTTCTTTCATTTTGGGGTGCAGACTTGGTTTAGTGAAAATGTGAAAACGGCGGTTTATGAATCCCAAGCAGTGGCAGAGTCTTACTTAAAAGAGCATCAGCAGGTGATTAAGGCCGATATTCTGGCGATGGCGAATGATATTGATCGTCAGGCATCAATGATGATGGACCCTAAATCTGCTTATGATCGCGTGCTTGATACGCAATCTTTGCTTCGAAATCTCTCTGAAGCGATGATTTTTGATGAAAACGGGAAGATTATTTCGCGATCTAGTCTGACTTTTACGCTGACCTTTGAAAATGTGCCTGATTATTTACTTGATCAGGCCGAAGGTGGCGAAGTTGTTGTTCTTAATAGTGATGAAGATGATCGCTTAAGGGCTTTGGTACGTCTTAACAGCGGGAATAATAACTTTTTGTTCGTTGGGCGGCGTGTTGACCCTACGGTTTTATCGAGCTTAGAAGCAACAAAGACGGCGGCGGATAGGTATACACAATTGGAATCGCGCTATTCCAGCTTGCAAGTCACAGTAACGATGATTTTTGTTGTTGTTGCGCTTTTGCTTTTATTGGCGGCGATGTGGGTCGGGATTGTGTTGGCGCGGCAATTGGTTATTCCAATATCATCGTTGATTTCTGTATCAGACAGGGTGCGGGCAGGGGATCTGACCGCGCGGGTTCCCATTCAAGAACAAATTGAAGAATTTGATTATGTGGCGCAATCTTTTAACCGTATGACAAGCCAGTTACAGCAACAGCGTGATGAGCTTATTTCTGCCAACAGGCAGCTGGATCATCGTCGTCGTTTGACGGAAACTGTTTTGGCAGGCGTGAGTGCGGGAGTTGTGGGGGTTGATTCTGAAGGTAGGGTGACGTTGGCCAATAGTGCGGCGTGTGACATGTTTGAACAAGATCAGCAAGACCTTATTGGAAAAGACATCAAGGATATTGTCAAAGATATTACGCCGTTATTGCATGAGGCTCATGAGAAACCAACGAAAATTCAGCAGGCGGAAGTGCCTTTTATTGGTGCGGATGGCAACAAATTAACGCTGACCGTGCGTATTGCGATTGAGCTTATTGGCGAGAGTGAGCAGGGCGCGGTTTTGACGTTTGATGATATTACAGAGCTGCAATCTGCTCAACGTAAAGCGGCATGGGCGGATGTGGCACGCCGTATTGCGCATGAGATCAAAAACCCCTTAACGCCTATTCAACTTTCTGCCGAGCGGTTAAAGCGTAAATATTTGGATGAGGTTCAAAGCGATAAGGAAACATTTGAAATTTGTACCAATACTATCATCAAGCACGTTGAAGATATTGGGCGTATGGTGAATGAATTTTCTGATTTTGCGCGGATGCCTGAATCTGTCATGAAGCCCGTAAAAATTATTGCGGAGTTGCAAGATTTGATAACGTTTCAAAAGGCCGCGCATCCGAAGATTAAGTTTGAAATCAAAGGTAATTTAGTTGGAGAGCGTAAAATTGAAGTGCCG
The DNA here is from genome assembly GCA_964351905.1 of uncultured Micavibrio sp. GTDB lineage: Bacteria > Pseudomonadota > Alphaproteobacteria > Micavibrionales > Micavibrionaceae. The sequence continues at coordinate 51,048 of CAYGPG010000012.1, read as the reverse complement.
TGCGATATCCAACAAATTCGCCAAGCCCTCACAAATCTTTTACAAAATGCAGTCGAGTCGATTAAGACAAAAAGTAAAACTGAAGACGGTTTTAAAGGGCAGATTAATATTCTCCTGCACAAAATTGTGAACAAAGAAGGCCAAGAAGACGTTATGGTTGTTCTAAGTGATAATGGTTTAGGACTGCCAGAAAATGAAGATCCTGCACGATTAAGTGATCCGTATGTGACCCATCGTGAAAAAGGGACGGGATTAGGTTTGGCTATTGTGAAGAAAATTATGCAAGATCACAGCGGGAAGCTTTTGATTGGGGCGAAGGCTAAAATTAAAGATATTGAGGAATGGAAAGATTTGGGCGGCGCGACTGTTGCGCTTTCACTTCCGCTCAATGATATTGTTCAAAATTCTGATAACATGAAAAAGAGTGCTTAATTGAGTATGACGCGTAAAACTATTTTAATTGTTGATGATGAAGAAGATATCCGCGCTTTGATTAAGGGGATTTTGGAAGATGAGGGATATGAGACCTTTGAAGCCAAAAATTCAGCAGAAGCGATTTCTCAATTTGAAGAGCATAACCCTGATCTGGTGATTTTGGATATCTGGCTGCAAGAGAGTGATAAGGACGGATTAGAGGTTCTTAAAACGCTTAAAAAAGATAATCCATTTTTGCCTGTTTTAATGATTAGTGGTCACGGCACGATTGAAACCGCCGTGACGGCCATTAAAGATGGAGCGTATGATTTTATTGAGAAGCCGTTTAAATCAGATCGTTTGATTTTCATGATTGCCCGCGCCTTAGAGACGGCGGCGTTAAAGATTGAAAACCAAGCCTTAAAGGCAGAGCGTAACCAAAATAATGATGAATTGATTGGTAAATCATCTGCCATCAATAATATCCGTCAGCAAATTGAGCGCATTGCAAAATCCAAAAGCCGTGTTTTGATTGAAGGGGCGGCGGGAACAGGCAAGGAAGTAGTGGCGCGTGCCATTCATAACCTATCAGACCGAAGCGATGGGAATTTTATGGCGTTAAATTGTGCGGCTCTTCATCCTGAACGATTAGAAGAAGAATTGTTTGGGGTTGAGCGCGATGGCGAGCATAAAAAGGGGCTGTTTGAACTGACCCATGGCGGGACATTATTGCTTGACGAAGTGGCGGATATGCCGCTTGAAACGCAAGGAAAAATCTTGCGTGTGCTTCAAGATAATAAAGTTCACCCCGTAGGATCGCAGAAAATAATTGATATTGATGTACGGATTTTGGCCTCTACCAATCAGAATTTATCTGAAGCGATAAAGGCGGGGGATTTTAGAGAAGACCTCTATTACCGCCTCAATGTAGTAACGCTCAACATACCAAAATTGAGCGAGCGTCAGGATGATGTTGAACCACTTATGACGCATTTTTTATCGTTTTTTGCGCAGCAAACGGGACAAACGGCAAAGGTTTTATCACCAAAGGCAAAAGCATTGTTAGAAGCCTATGAATGGCCTGGTAATGTTCGACAGCTTAGGAATGTCATGGAATGGCTGACGATTATGACGCCACCGCAAGAAGAGCAAGAAAAATTGAATATTGAAGATTTACCGCCTGAAATATTAGGAGATAATGGTAAATCAAAGAATAAATCCAATACGGGTTTTTCTGATTATACGGGCAAACCTTTGCGCGAGGCCAGAGAAGCGTTTGAGCGCGAATATCTAAGCCAACAAGTGAAGCGTTTCAAAGGTAACGTGTCCCAAACCGCAGAATTTATTGGGATGGAGCGTTCCGCCCTCCATAGAAAGTTAAAGTCCCTTGATATTTCCCTGAATGACCCGCAGGATAAAGAGGAAGAAGGGAATCAATCATCCCTTAAAAGTGCCTAAGATTTTATAATAAGGATTAAGCCATATGCGCGTAATTATATGTGGAGCAGGACAGGTTGGATACAGCATTGCATCCTATCTTTCGCGGGAGAAAAATGATGTGACCGTCATTGATAATGACCCTGACATGATTGCGCGTATTAATATGAATTTAGATGCCAATGCGATTGTTGGTTCGGCCTCCAGCCCAGCCATTCTTGAATCTGCCGGTGCAAATGATGCCGATATAATTATCGCCGTGACGCACCAAGATGAAGTGAATATGGTGGCCTGTCAGGTCGCCCATTCAATATTTAATGTCCCGAAGAAAGTCGCCCGATTGCGCCAGCATGTTTATCGCGATCCTATTTGGGCAAATTTATTCAGCCGCGCGCACATGCCAATTGATGTGATTATTACACCAGAAGTTGAAGTCGCCAAAGCCGTTGAAATGCGTCTTTCTGTGCCCGGAACAACAAGTGTTATTCCATTGGCAGATGGCAGTCTTTATTTATGTGGTGTTCTTTGTGAGGAAAATTGCCCTGTTGTGAACACGCCACTGCGCCAATTGCGTGAATTATTTCCTAACATGCAGGCTAATATTATTGCCATTATTCGTAATGGTGCACCATTTATCCCTGATAGTAATGATCAGATGCTGATGGGTGATGAAGTTATATTCGTCAGTGAAGAATCACAATTAAAACGCGTTCTATCCAGCTTTGGCCATGAAGAGAAAAAAGCGCAAAATGTCGTTATTGTTGGTGGCGGAAACATCGGCCGTCAATTGATCAAGCGGATAAAAAAAGTACATGATAATATTAATTTAAAGGTTATTGAGATTAATCCAGACCGCGCGAAAAAATTAAGCGAAGAAGTGGATGATGTGCTCATTCTTAATGGCTCCGCATTAAATAAAAAAGTGTTGGAAGAAGTAAACATCACTGAAACGGACGCTATGATTGCGGTGACCAATGATGATGAAACAAATTTATTGTCATGTTTGTTAGCGCGTGAATATGGTTGTGAACGTGTCATCCCCTTGGTGAATAAAGATTGTTACAACGTTTTAATAGGCTCCTTAGGTATTGGAGCCGTTGTTTCCCCCAAGGCAATAACGGTATCAACCATTATGCGCCACATACGTCGTGGACGTATTAAGGCAGTGCATAATCTGTTAGATGATTTTGGTGAGGTTTTGGAGATTGAAGCGTCAGAATCTTTAAGCGTCACCAATGTAGAGTTGCGTGATTTAAACTTGCCGCATGGTATTTTGATTTGCGCCATGGTGCGGGGTGAAGAAATTATTATCCCGAATGGCGATAGCATGATTAAACCAGGGGATCGCGTTATTGTCATGGCAATACAGGGGCGTGCCTCCACAGTTGAAAAATTATTCTCTGCCCCCGTTGATATATTCTAGGGGTTTAACATGAGCCGATATATTTATCTGAACGGACAATACTTCCCCCACGACCATGCCTATGTGCATGTTGAAGACCGCGCGTTTTTAATGGGTGATGCGGTTTACGAAGTTATTGCCTGCATTCATGGGCATATGGCGGATGAGACGGGGCATTTAGATCGATTAGAGCGGTCTTTATCCGAATTAAAAATGAAAATGCCAGTGGAGCGGGAAACGCTTCGCTTTTTAATGCGCGAAGTACTTCGTAAGAATAAACAAAAAAATGCGGCTATTTATTTGCAAATCACGCGCGGTGTGGCAAAGAGAGATTTTAAGTTTCCAAAGGTGGATACAGAACAAACTTTCATGATCATGTCTTACGATTATGATTTTGATGGTAATCAGGCCATTAAAAAAGGCATTAAAGTAAAGTGCGTGCCAGATATTCGTTGGGCACGACGGGATATCAAAACAACATTATTGTTGCCACAATCCTGGAGCAAGATGATTGGTGTTGATGAAGGATATGATGAAGTTTTCATGGTTGATTCTAAAGGCTATATCACCGAAGCGTCCGCAAGCAACGCGTGGATTGTTACGAAAGATAACAAAATTATTACAAGGGATATATCGACGAGTATTCTTAAAGGTATCACGAGAACGGCAATTGAAAAGCTTTGCGCTGATAATGATTTAATATTAGAAGAACGCCCGTTTAAACCCGAAGAGTCGCATACAGCTATCGAAGCCTTCACCAGCAGTGCGACCGCGCTTATTACGCCTGTGATTGAAATAGATGGTCACAAAATTGGTGATGGAAAACGCGGGCCTATTTGTAAAAAATTATATGAAGAATATCGCGCTTATGTTGATGGCTTGCGTGGTAAGCAAGTGAATTGGGAAGCGGGACTTTAAGCGATGGTCGATTTAAATAATTACAAAGCCCTTATTTTTGATTGGGATGGCACCTTGGTTGATACGTGCGGCCTTATTCTGGATGCGCACAATCACGTACGTGAACATTACGGTTTAGAGACATGGACAATGGATCATTTTTTGGGACGCGCGAGTAAATCGGCGCGTGAATATTACCCTGAAGTGTATGGTGATAAAGCAAAAGAGGCTCAAGTTATATTATACGATTATGTGCGTGAACATCATCTGGGTTGCCTTGAGCCTATTGAGGGATATGAAGTCATTTCAACGATAACGGATTTGCCATTCGGTATCGTCAGTAATAAAGGGCACGAAACACTTTTGATTGAAGTCGATGCGATGGGATGGACGGATCGCTTTACTCACATGATAGGTGCGGGACATGCGGAGCAAGATAAGCCGTCCAGCATTCCACTTTTTGACTGCATGCGTGCGATTGATAAAAGCCTGACGCCGTCGGACATTCTTTATGTTGGTGATACAGAAACTGATCTTTTAACCGCACAAAATACGGGGTGTGATGTTGTTTTTATTCAGTCCGATAAGCCGCGCCCCGATTTAATTGAAAAATACGATCCTGCTTACGCCTTCTTAAGCTTGGTTGAATTTACACAATCTGTAACCTCTTCGATGGAACTTTCGAATAAAAAAGCAGTTTGATATTCACCTTGATGTTGATACACAATATCTGATATTAATCGCTTTAATAAATAACAAGAAGGATAGGCCTTATGTCTGAAAAGTCCCAAAACGTGCAGGATGTGTTCCTAAATAAAATTCGTAAAGAAAAAATGACCGTGACCGTATTTTTGGTCAATGGTGTGAAGTTGCAAGGTATTGTGACGTGGTTTGATAATTTTTCCATGTTGCTGCGCCGTGAAGGCCATGTGCAATTGGTTTATAAACACGCCATTTCCACGATCATGCCAGGTGGCCCTCTAAGCCTTTTTGAAGGTGATGAAGAACAAAACGAAGAATAGTACTAATTTTTGTCTGAAATTGATCACAGCATAATCCCTGAAAATGCGCTCATCGTGCATCCCATTTTTACGAGTATTCCTACGTTAGAGCGCGGGGATGCTAAACAAGCGATGGAAGAGGCGTGTGGTTTAGCCGAGGCAATCTCCCTTGATATTACGTATGCCATGCAAGTGAATATCCGCAATATTCAAGCGGGATATTTATTTGGTAAGGGCACGCGCGAAAACATCACCAAAGCCATTGACGAGCATAAGCCTGACATTGTCATGGTCAATTATACGTTGTCGCCTGTTCAGCAACGTAATTTGGAAAAAGAATGGATGGTCAAAGTTATTGACCGTACGGGCTTAATTCTCGAAATTTTTGGTGCGCGGGCACAAACAAAAGAAGGACGTATTCAGGTTGAGTTAGCGCAGCTCGACTATCAACGCTCCCGCCTTGTGAAATCTTGGTCACATTTGGAACGTCAACGAGGGGGGCAAAGCTTCGTTGGGGGGCCAGGTGAAAGCCAGTTAGAGCTGGATAAACGTATGCTTGGCGAGCGTATGGCCAATTTGCGTCGTGAATTAGAAAAAGTGCGTAAAACCCGTGAATTGGGGCGTAAAGCGCGAGAGAAAGTACCTTTTCCTGTTGTGGCATTGGTAGGCTATACCAACGCAGGAAAATCAACTTTATTTAACCAGTTAACGGGCGCTTCCGTTTTTGCAGAAGATTTGCTGTTTGCGACCCTTGACCCCACACTTCGCCGTATTGAACTGCTAAGCGGGCGTGTTGTTATTTTATCAGATACGGTTGGATTTATTTCAGATTTACCGACGCACTTAATCGAAGCGTTCCGTGCCACGTTGGATCAAACGCAATATGCGGACGTTATTCTTCACCTTCGCGATTCAACGCAAAATGATTATGACGCGCACAAGACAGATGTGATGAAAATCATGAAAGATTTAGGCATTGAATACGAAACGGACGAGCGTATTTTTGAAGTCATTAATAAAATTGATGTTTGTTCAACTGAGCGCCGTAAGGAGATAGAACGCCAAGCAAAATTTAACGATCAAATTATTCCCATCTCCGCCCAAACGGTGGAGGGAGTGGATGATATGATGCTAATTATTGATGAATTTTTATCACGTAAGTTTAAGCGCCTGACGTATGAAATTTCCGTTAAAGACGGCAAAGCGCTTGCCTGGCTTTACCAGCATGGTGAAGTTCTTGAAACAGAAGATGGTGCAGACAGGGTTAAGATTTTAGTGCATATTGATCCTGCAAACCAAAACAGATTTGAAAGTTTGTTTAACTACGAAGCGAACTAAAACATTTACTGTCATTCCGATGGAGCGAAGTGATTAGAGGAATCTTAGATCCCTCGGCTACGCTCGGGATGACAATGAAAGAAAAAAGATGTCCCATATGAATCCTGATAAAGTGTCCCAATATATTCGAGAAGTGGCGGCAGATAAAATTATGCCACGATGGCGTCAATTGGCGGAGCATGAGATTGAAACCAAAACAGGCCCCACGGATTTAGTCACCATTGCAGATAAAGAAGCCGAAATTGATTTAACGCGCATTTTTAAAGATTTACTGCCTGGTTCTCATGTTTTGGGTGAAGAAGCCGTTTCTCAAAAAACCACATCAATTAATCTTTTAGGGTCAGAAGAAGGTTATGTTTGGGTCATTGACCCCGTTGATGGCACGTTGAACTTTGCCGAAGGGCGTGAGAAATTCGGCACGATTGTTGCCCTGTCTTACAAAGGCGAAATTATTCAAGGATGGATTTTGGATATCCCCCAAGACCGCATAGCGACTGCAGAAAAGGGGAGCGGGGTTGAATTAAGCGGCAACCGCGTGACCTATCCGCAAATGGATAAGGGCTTAAATGACACACGCGGTTTTATCAGCCGTAAGTTCCTGCCGCCCAAAATGCGTGAAGAATTAAAAGACACGTTGGAAAACGAATTTGGTAACATTGAAACCTATCTTTGTTGCGCGCATGAATATTTGGATATTTTGGCAGGGGACGCGCATTTTTCAATGTATTCCCGCATCCGCCCATGGGATCATCAAGCCGGCGCGATGATGATGGTTGAGGCTGGCGGCATCGTCAAAAAATGGGATGGTTCAAAGTATGAAGCCAAAGACCAAAAAGGCGGCGTCATTTGTGCGCCAAATCAGGATGTTTGGGATGAGATTTATAGGCATTTGTTGAAGGGGTATGTTTAACCTATAGCGGCCTTCATTGCCGCATCCGCTTTGCCTCTGGCATAAGTAGGTATTTCTTGATCTAATACGGTCAATATATCACTAATAGATAAGTGGGTTAAAATTTCAATACTTCGAGTTGATTCTTGGCCATTAATCTCATGTTCATGGTTATAACCTATCACATCTCCACAATTAGAGATCACATCACTACCTGTAAAGAATGCGGTTGCAACTTCATGCGATAGCATTTTTGTCATATCTTCAGGATCTCCTAACCTATCAGCAACTTGATCGAAAGCACCGATAGAATCTAAAACATCTAAAAAATAACGCACGTCCGCTTCAAATTGTTTCTGTTGTTTTTCTTCTTCAGTTTTGTCTACCGAAATATCATCGTCACAATAATTACTCAGGTCTATGACTATTTTAGTTTTATATTCATTAGACGAATTGTCTTCAAAAACAAGAACTTCAGTTGGCGGTAATTCTTTTTTAGCAGAAAAATTGAAAATAAATTTTAGTGTGTCTGCAGCGTGTTTTAATACTAATGGATTTTTCATCTTTTAAACTCTATCCGTAGTGATAATTAAAGTCTGTTACAGAAACACTTTTCCAGCGTTTATGTCAACTTATTTCTGCGTTTTTCATTAACCTAATTCTGGTGTCATTGCGAGAAACGAAATAAAGCAGAAATCCATTTCCGTATCTTTCACATCCCATCGAAAGATGGGATCTAGATACCAGCTCCGCTGGTATGTGGCAACTTATGTTTCTGGATTGCTTCGCTTCGCTCGCAATGACGAGAGGCTTACTATTTCTGTCGTTTCCAACATTCTAACATTTCATCAAGGGTGAGGGTGGTGAAGTCTTTGCCTTTGTTCTCACACTGTGCCTCCATGCCTTGGAAGCGGTTTTGGAATTTGTTGTTGGCTTTGCGTAAGGCTTCTTCGGCGTTGATACCGTTCATGCGGCCATAATTGGCGAGGGCGATGAGGATATCGCCGAATTCTTCCTCTTTATCTTCTGGTGTTTTGGCGGCCTTAAATTCTTCAATTTCTTCGCTAACTTTGGCAAAAGCATCATCGGCATTCGCCCATTCAAAACCAACCTTGGCCGCTTTCTTTTGTAATTTTTGAGCGCGGAGCAGGGCGGGCAGGCCCTTTGTGACGTTATCCAACGCGCCGCCGCTTGTGCCATTATTTTTGGTGTTTTCTTTATCCTTTTGCTGTTCCCAAATTTCGTTCACGTCTGACGCATTTTGTGCATCAACATCACCAAATACGTGGGGGTGGCGGGAAATCATTTTATCCGCAACAGCCTTAGCGACATCATCAAAACTGAACAGCTCATCCTCACTTGCCATTTGCGTGTGATAGATGACTTGGAGGAGGAGGTCGCCAAGCTCGTCTTTTAACGATGCCATATCATTTTGTTCGATGGCGTCCGCAACCTCATAAGCTTCTTCAATGGTGTACTTTACGATTGATTTAAAATCTTGCTCCTTATCCCATGGGCAGCCTTGGTCAGGATCACGCAGGCATTCCATCACCCATTTAAGCTTGTCGATGGGGGATTTGAACGCGCTATCATCTTTGATTTTAATGCTCATGGAAATAAAGTACATTAAAGTGGAACGAATGGTGAATTTATCTGTTGTTAAGGTAAGAATTAATCACAAATAAATAGAGGAAATTATGGATAAAAGATTTGTCAGTGGCATCGAAGATAATACAAGAAAATCACTTATTGAGCTTTTAAACGCGCGATTGGCGGATATGCTTGATTTATCAAATGCCGTAAAACAAGCGCATTGGAATTTAAAAGGGGCGGGCTTTATAGGCGTGCATGAGCTTCTTGATAGTGTTTATGACCGTGTGAATGAAGGTGCTGATATGATGGCAGAACGCGCCGTTATCATTGGTGGCGTTGCCAAAGGAACATCACAAGATGTTGTTTCCAACACGAAAATGAAAGCCTATCCCAATGACATTACGGACATTGAAGAGCACATTCAGGCCTTAACAGAACGCTTTGCCGATGTTGGAAAACGCATCCGTGAAGCAATTGAAGAAACAAGCGAAGCTGGCGATCCAGACACAGAAGATCTTTTCACAGAGATAAGCCGTCAGATAGATAAAGATGCTTGGTTTATCGGCGCTAATTTAAAGAAGTAGGTATTTCATATGATAAATAGAAAAATATTATATCTTTGCTTTATAGTTTTCAGCCTTACTATCGCAAAAGGAGCCTCAGCTATGATTGATCCTCAAATTCTCATGAAAAGCCCCATTGAGAAAGGTTATATAGCTGGTGAAATGATGTATTGTCTGAAAAATAGTAAAATTCTAAACAATGAATTGAATGAGAAACAACTTCAACAGGCCAAGAAGTTACTCAATAAGATTGGTTATACTGGTTATACAATGGAAGAGGCTCCCGATGATGGCAGAGAGGGGCATTTTTATAATGAGGGTGTAGATCAAGCAAACTACGCTTGGGAAAGTGCATTTTATAAAGGCCAAAATGAAGCAGAGACATTGGATTCAGAGGCGCAAAAACAAATACTTCTTGAGCTTGTGAAAAGATTATCTGCCAACGAAATTATTTCTTCAGAAGAAACTCTTAAACTTAATCAATTGTTAAAATAAGTTTAGATATAATTTTAGGGTATCTAGGAATTTTTTTAGATAGAACAGATGGCTCAGTTTTAATCTCTGATCCAACTATTTTAAGGACGAGGTTTTTTAGTCTTAATGATAGAAGAGACAGGGAAACCATTGCTTTATTATTATCACAGTCATTTAATTCTAAAATCATGTTCAGAGCAAGGTCTTGGAGTAACCAGATAGAGGGTATTTTATTTCTGAGCCTCCTGAGCCTTTTAAAACCCGGCGGAGCAATTTACCGTCTTAGGTTAGAAGCCAAAGATCACCACAGGATAAATTTGATGTGATAATATATATTATGGTAAATAAAGTGTTTTATCTAGGTGAGGTACTATTAATCTATAGTCATTGTTGAACGCTATTATAATGCTGTTTATAAGGCATTTTGGGTTAATGCAGCAGATTTATATGTGAGCATTGCCTTATCAAACAGTTTGAAGAAATTATCTTTTGTGTGTTGTGCAAGTTGTTGTTCCGTCAGATTAAATAAATCGGCCATAAATTGACCTGTGTGAGCCACAAATGCTGGCTCGTTGGTTTTGCCGCGATATGGCATTGGTGCCAGATATGGCGCGTCGGTTTCAATCAGTAAACGATCTATGGGCACGCTACGGGCAATATCACGTAAGTAGTCATTCTTTTTAAAGGTAATCATACCTGAGAACGACATGTAAAAACCTTCATCAATAGATTGCTGCGCGAGCGTCTTATTCGAGCTAAAACAATGCATGAGAACCTTAGTTTTGCCATCGCAAGCACCTTCGGCACGTAAAATATCAATGGTATCGTCCTCGGCATCGCGTGTATGAATAATCAGTGGCAGGCCCGTTTCTTTGGCTATTGCTATATGTTTGCGGAACATCGCGTGTTGATCTTCCTTTGAGGCATGATCATAGAAGTAATCTAGCCCCGCTTCCCCTATTCCGATTATTTTGTCATAACTATTGGCTTTGGTAATTATATCATCAGCGTTTATAGCCTTTTCGGGTTCATTGCCTGCATCATGCGGATGCGTCCCGATGGAACACCAGACATTGTCGTGGGCATTCGATAGCGCGAGCAATTCATCCATTTCCTCGGCAATGCGGCAACAGATAGTTTGCATACCCTCAACGCCCGCGTCATTGGCGCGTTTGATGATATCAGACGCACTCCCCGCCTCTTCTATATTACGATGATTTAAATGACAGTGAGAGTCGATCCACATAGGTTACGCTTTCAAATATATGATACCAATACCTGTGAAAATGAGTAATCCGCCCAGTAAAATAGACGGCGTGATTTGAACTTCCTTCATAATAATATAGGCAAAAATCAAGGTAAAAATGGGGTATGTTATTTCGATAAGATTTACCGTTGTCGCGTTTTTAAGACTGATTGCGTAAAGAATTAAAAATGAGCCTATGACAACACTTAAGGACACAAGTAAAACACCAAAAATTGAATTGGGATTGCTTTCGATGGCCTGAAAGCCACTTTTTAAATTATTTGTGAAATAAGCAACACCAAGGCTAAGCGTAAAATAAAGAAAACCCGTTACCACCATTAAGAATAAAGGGTGAAAGGAATCTTTCATAATTTTTTCACTTAAAGCATACCCAAAGCCCCACATGACTGCGGTACCCAAGGCGCAAAAAAACCAAAGATTAGCCATCATAACTTTTACCAAACCCCAAAATACATGCCGATACCGTCGATAATACCAACGGGTGGAATGAAGACATCAATGATAAGCATAATCCAATCTTGTGAGCCGTAGCGTTCCAAAAGCGCGTAAACCCAAGCAATGAGAGGTGCGATAGAGGTGATAAGATATATGAGTTTTTTCATGAGGCTTTCCTTTGTGTTTAAGCGGCTTTTTCTGGAGCGTCTAAACGTGGGAAAACGCCTTCGGGTTGATCTATTTCTAAACCTGATTTCAGAGCATAATCATTTGAAATGAAATTAAATTGGCGTTCATTTTCATCAATTTTGAGTTGATTGAGCATTTTTGTGGCAGATTCTGGGGTGTATGGCTGCACTAACAGCCCTAAAACACGCACAACTTCGGCCAAAATGTATAAAACGGTGTTCATACGCTCCGGATCTGTCTTTTTTAGACCCCAAGGTGCTTGAGCGTCTACATATCCATTGGCTTCGATGACGAGTTTCCAAATGGCTTCTAGCGCGCGATTGAAACGCATTTTGTCTGCTTCTTCACGCGCCGTGTCTAAGGTGCGGTTATACGCTAAATCCAAAAGCTTTTTATCTTCATCGTTGAGTGCGCCGCACTCAGGGATTTTACCGTCACAGTTTTTGTAAATCATAGAGAGCGTTCGTTGCGCCAAGTTACCCAAGCCATTCGCCAAGTCGCTGTTGATGCGTTGAACGGCATATTCGTGAGAGAAATTTCCATCTTGCCCGTGGGATACTTCCCGCATCAACAAATAACGCGTTGCATCAAGGCCGTAGAGATCAATCAGATCTTGGGGCGCAATAACATTCCCGACAGATTTGGACATTTTCGCGCCGTTGACATTAATAAAACCATGAGCGAACACTTGTTTTGGAAGTTCCAAATTTGCCGCCATGAGGAAGGCAGGCCAATAGATACAGTGAAAACGAATAATATCCTTACCAATCACGTGGATATCCGCAGGCCAGAATTTTTGATAGCTGTCACTGTCTGTTTTGGGATAGCCAACGCCTGTAATGTAATTAGTCAACGCATCCAGCCAGACATACATCACATGGTCTTCATCATCAGGTACAGGCACGCCCCATTTGAAGTTTGTGCGGGAAATTGAAATATCCTGCAGGCCAGATTTCACGAATGAAATGATTTCGTTGCGTCTAGACTCAGGTGCAATGAAGTCAGGGTGCGCCGCATAATATTCAAGCAATTTATCACCATAAGCTGATAACCTAAAGAAATAGCTGGATTCTTCGACCCATTCAACGGGCGCACCTGTTGGAGCCAATTTGTATTTATTACCTTCGGTGTCCTGCCCTTCTGTCAACTCACTATCGGCAAAATAAGCCTCGTCACGGACAGAATACCATCCTGCATATTTATCGAGGTAAATGTCATCAGGATTGTTGGTTTTGATGGCATTCCAGATGGCTTTGGAGGCTTCGTAATGGCGTGGCTCCGTCGTTCTAATGAAATCATCGTTGGAGATATTGAGTTGATCCGTCATATCCATGAAGCTCTGCGCTATTTTATCGCAGAATGCTTTTGGCTCCATACCATTGGTTTCGGCCGTTTTGGCAACCTTTTGCCCATGCTCATCCGTGCCTGTCAAAAACATCACATCATGTCCATCAAGGCGTTTAAAACGCGCCATCGTATCGGTCAAAATTTGCTCATAGGCATGACCAAGATGCGGCTTGCCGTTCACGTATGAGATTGCGGTGGTGATATAGAATGGGTCTTTTGAATTTTTCATGCCTAATCAATAACATAATTATCTTTTGTTGCCACAAAAAAGATATTGATTTTCTTGAATAATTTACGTATTAAAAAATATGCCAAATAAAAAAGTGGATTATACAGCTCAAGCAGTATTAGAGCTTATGAGGGCTAATATACAACTTTATGGCGTTGCATATGGCAATCAAATAAAGAGAATTCCTATTAAAGTTTTCGAAATATTAAATCCTGAATATCATGATCTTTTCAGAATTGGCTCAAAAAACAAATCATGGACGACTTTATATTCTGCCTTTACAAACAAAAGAATTCGCGGAGCAGAGGATTGCTCTAGCCCAAGAGCATTCGCAAAAAAATATGCTTCTTTAATTAGTATGCCTCAAGAAGAATATGATCAGAAGATACAATTAGGGTTAAAAAAATTATCAGAAGCTACTCTTAAAGACTCTATCACTTTAAAAGATGTTTTTAAGCTCGTTGCCTATACAATAATAGATAATCGTGCCGATAACCCCAATTTAAATTTTAAAGACTTTTTAGAAAACTCTTTGAATAAGAGAGTAAAATGGCCTAAAAACAAAAAAGGATCTAAGTATCCTTACACATGGCAGCAAATTATTGATAAAGCGCAAGTTGGTGAGATAATTGGGTTAACAACCAATTTTGATTTGGCTGTTTTTGTACAAAAAATTACTGAACGATTATATCCTTCAGATAATGCCGAAAAGATTTTAAACTGTCCAACTCCTGAAGAAGCTCAAAAATGGATGGAGGCAAACTCCCCTAAGGCTAAAGTCACTTAAATACTTGCCTTTTAAGCATTATTTATGCTTTAACCCTCATTGAAATGATGCAGAATACACAACAGAAAAAGCTATATATCAAAACTTGGGGCTGTCAGATGAATGTATATGATTCATCGCGCATGGCGGATATTTTGCGCCCGCTTGGGTATCATCAGGTTGATGAGCCTGAAGATGCGGACATGATGATACTGAACACGTGTCACATTCGTGAAAAGGCAACGGATAAGGTTTTTTCTGAAATTGGGCGTTTGAAAAAGCATAAGGATGCCAAAGAAGCCAAAGGCGGTAAAATGCTCATGGCGATTGCGGGTTGTGTGGCGCAGGCCGAGGGTGATTTTATTCTACAACGTGCGCCTGTCATTGATATGGTTTTTGGGCCGCAAACTTACCATGAATTGCCGCAAATGGTTTTAAAAGCCACGGGTGATGAGCGTGTGGTGAACACAGAATTTCCAACGATTTCTAAATTCGACAGCCTACCCGAGGAGCAAAATCAAGGCGCGGCGGCGTTTCTTTCCATTCAAGAAGGCTGTGACAAATTTTGTACGTTTTGTGTCGTGCCTTACACGCGCGGCGCGGAATATTCGCGCCCTGTTGATAAAATTGTGGATGAAGCCAAACGCCTTGTGGATCAAGGGGCAAAGGAAATCACTTTGCTCGGCCAAAATGTGAATGCTTATCATGGTGAGAACAGCGATGGAAAAACGTGGGGATTAGGCCAACTCATTGAGGCCGTGGCAGAAGTGAATGGCGTTGAAATTATTCGCTACACCACTTCTCACCCGCGTGATGTGGATTTGGCATTGATTAACGCACATCGCGATGTGGAAAAGCTCGCCCCTTTCCTTCACTTGCCTGTTCAAAGTGGCTCGGACAAAATTTTAAAGGCGATGAACCGTAAACATACAAGTGATCGTTATCGTGAAATTGTTGCGGATTTGCGTAAAGCACGCCCTGATTTGGTTTTTTCCTCAGATTTTATTGTAGGATTTCCTGGGGAAAGCGACCAAGATCATGAGGATACGATGCAATTGATCCGCGATGTGGAATTTGCGAGCGCGTATTCGTTTAAATACTCCGCCCGGCCTGGTACACCCGCGGCGAATATGAGTAATTTGGTGCGCCCCAATGTGGCGCAAGCACGTCTGGTTGAATTGCAACAATTGATCAGTGATCAATATTTTGACTTTAATAAACGCGCCGTGGGTCAAACCATGCCTGTTTTGTTTGAGCGCACGGGTCGTAACGAAGGCCAACTTCAAGGCCGTACGCCGTTCTATCAAGCCATCAACGTCCCCGCTAACGAGCGCCTCATAGGCCAAATCATCAACGTAAAAGTCACCGACGCGACCCCGAATGCGTTGGTTGGTGAAGTTGAGATGGTTGAAGCGGCTTAAAATATTGTAATTAATGCTAATTTATATGCTATAATGATTATATTATTTAATTATTAGAGGGGTTTACGATACCTAAGCCATCCAAACACGAGATATCCATTACTTTTGATGGAAATAGCTACCTCCCTATTCTTTTTGGCTCTCAAAATGCCAATTTACGACATCTAGAAGATATTCTCTCGCTTGTGATTGTGACGCGGGGGAATGAAATGCAAATCTCTGGCGACAAAAAAGACGTCAAAATTGCACAAGATATCCTGACCTACCTCTTTCAAAAAACCAAAGAAGGTCGTGAAATCACAGTCAGTGAAATAGATTCTTCCTATCGTTTTTTAACCTCAAATTCCCCTAAAACAAAGGAGGCAAAAATGCCTTTTGATAAAGACTCTGGAATTAAAACGTCCAAAAATAAACTAATCGCCCCACGATCTCCCAATCAAGCCACGTATATTGATACGATTAAAAGCCATGATATGGTGTTTGGTGTGGGTCCCGCAGGAACGGGAAAAACATTTTTGGCCGTGGCCATGGCGGTGCAAATGTACCAAGACGGTTTGATCGAGCGCATGGTGTTTTGCCGTCCTGCCGTGGAAGCGGGTGAGAATTTAGGGTTCCTTCCAGGTGATATGTTAGAAAAAATTGATCCTTATTTGCGCCCCATATTTGATGCGTTACACGAAATGATGCCCGCTGATGATGTGCCGAAGAAAATTGAACAAGGGCATATTGAGATTGCCCCCCTCGCCTTTATGCGCGGACGAACATTAAAGAACGCCTTTGTGGTATTAGATGAAGCGCAAAACACAACATCAATGCAGATGAAAATGTTCCTCACCCGTATGGGTGAAGGCACACGTATGGTGATTACGGGTGACCCATCGCAAATTGATTTACCGCCCGGAACCCACAGTGGGCTTAAAGAAGCGATGAGCATCCTGAATAATGTGGAAGAAGTACCGTTTATTCATTTTGACGCAAAAGATGTTGTCAGGCATAAATTAGTCACAAAGATTATTAATGCCTATGACAAACATGACTTTAGAAACCGTGGCTAAATGAGACATATTGAAATTGAGATTTCTATCCAAGACCCTATTTGGGAAAAATTGGGTAATATAGAGGCGATAGTAAAACTTAGTGCTGAAAAAGCATTATCCTCTGCCCAATATCCAAAAGAAATAAGAGATCATGATCTTGAACTCAGTCTGGTTTTAGCCAACGACGATTTGCTTCATGTTTTAAACCGTGAATATCGGGAAAAAGACAGCCCGACAAACGTCCTTACTTTTGCGTCAATTGATTCAGAGGATTATGAACAAGAAGCGATGATGAGTCCTTATAATCTGGGTGATGTTTTATTGTCTTACGACACGATTGTAAAAGAATGCCAAGAACAAGGTAAATTCCTTATGGATCATATCAAGCATCTAACGGTTCATGGTGTCCTTCATCTTTTGGGATATGATCATACGAATGATGATGATGCCACAAATATGGAGACCTTAGAGATTAGAATTTTAGAACAGTTAGATGTTCAAAACCCCTATACAGACACTGGTATTATGAGATAATTTCCCCTATAATTTTCAGATGTTAAAAACGAACTCAGACATGGACGATCCCTCTAGTATCAAGCCTGCCAATAAGGCGGGCCTCTTAACACGTATTCGAAACGTTTTTTCCAAACCTAAAAACGGTAACGACACGCTTCGTGAGGCTTTAGAAGAATATATAGAAGAGCTTGATGAAGATAAAGGCATTCACATTGCCAGCCATGAACAGGCGCTTATTTCCAATGTTTTAAAGCTTCGTAATACGACAGTCACGGATGTTATGATTCCGCGCGCCGATATTGCTGCGATTGAATCGGAAGCAGACCAAGAAAGCTTGATGGCGCTTTTATCAGAAAAGCAATTTAGCCGTATTCCTGTTTACAAAGAAACAATGGATGAGATTTTAGGAACTGTTCATATCAAAGATATTTTATCTGTTATGGCATCGAATAATGATTTGAATTTAAAATCGATGGTTCGCCCCGTTCCAATCGTATCCCCTTCTCTTCCTGTGCTTGATTTATTATTGAAAATGCAGAGCGATAAAAAGCACATGGTCATGGTCATTGACGAATATGGCGGTATTGATGGATTGGTTACGATTGGTGATGTCATTGAGGCTATCGTAGGCGAATTTGATGATGAGTTTGATAAAGATGATGACCCGCGAATTATTGAAAATTCTGATGGCTCACTCACAACAGATTCACGTGTTTCTGTCGAAGAATTTGAAGAAAAATATGGTCAAATTTTAAGCATCGAAGAGCGTGAAGAAGTTGATACGTTAGGCGGCCTTGTTTTTTATACAGCCAGCCGTATACCCGCCCGTGGTGAGGTCATTAAACATGATAGTGGTATGGTGTTTGAAATTTTAGATGCAGATCAACGTCGTATCAATTCACTACGTATTCGCAATATTCCAGAAAATCTTGAAGATGCATAAAGTTTCAAAACTTAAAGAAACGCTCAAACAAAACTTAAAAACAGCGCCTTTATTTTACAAATTTATTCTGACTTTTATTGCAGGTGTCTCCCTTTCATTTATTCAGGCGCCGTATAATTTATGGCCTTTAATATTTCTATGTTTCGGCCTTTTCTTCCTTATTTTTCAGTTTTCAAAAAATAAGAAAGAAGCCTTTTTTACCTCATACTTATTCTCCTTAGGATATTTTATTGCAGGACTTTATTGGATTGGGAACGCTCTTCTTGTTGAAGGAAATGATTATGCTTGGGCATGGCCTATGGCTGTTATTGGCTTACCAGTTTTACTCGCGTTTTTTCCTGCGTTATTTCTAACCATTGGTCACATTGCGCTTAAAAACAGTGGTGTGATTGCTAAATATTTAGGTTTTTGCCTCGCGCTTGGCTTCGCTGAATGGGTGCGTGGTTTTGCGTTTACAGGATTTCCATGGAATTTGTATGGTTACACGTGGGCTGGATCACTGCCAATCGCCCAAACTGTCAGCTTAATTGGGCCGTATGGTTTAAGTTTTTTAACGCTGCTGTGGGGGGGGGTATTAGGGTTGTGGCTTGCCGCAAAAATGAGCCGCTCCTTAATTACGTTGTCCTTGGTTATATTCGTGATTTTTTCAGGTTCTTACTTATGGGGAACAGCTCATTTAAATGGCAATACAACTCAATTTAATGAACAGGTCAACCTAGAAATTATTCAACCTAATATCGCGCAAGCAGATAAATGGAGACCAGAAAAGCTTGTTGAAAATTTTGAAATTATCTCCCAATTATCAACGAAAAAATTCAATTACGATCACCAAAATATAACAATTTGGCCAGAAACAACTCTGCCGCCTTCTTTTATAAATGACCCAGCCATTAATGAGCGTATTTACGGATTTTTGGGCGTAAAAAACATTCTTTTGGCTGGCGCCTTAAATAGACAAGAAAATCCAAACACAGGTCAAAGGCAATTTTATAATGCCTTGCTCGCTTGGACTCCTGAAGCAAGAGCAAAGCAAGTTTATGCGAAAAGCCATCTTGTTCCTTTTGGTGAATACATCCCTTTTCAAAATCTTATACCTCTAAAAACGGTGACTAATTTTTCAGGCTTTGCAAAAGGTGACTGGCCGCAAACTATAACAATTGATAATTTGCCAAGCTTTAAGCCGCTCATTTGTTACGAGAGCATTTTTCCACAATTGGCGTTAAGCCGAGGGAAAGATAGACCGTCTTACATAGCGGTTATCACAAATGATGCATGGTATGGCGATAGTCCCGGCCCTTATCAGCATTTTGCGCAAAGCCAATTTAGAGCAATTGAGAATGGTATTCCCGTCATGCGCGCAGCCAACACAGGCGTTTCAGGCGTTATTGATGGAAATGGTCGAATTTTAAATCAAGCCAGCCTTAATGAACGCGGTGTATTAAATAGCTATCTACCGCTTATGAGAGAAGAGCCCACATTATATGCTCGCCTTCAAGACTGGCCTTTTTTATGCCTTTTATTCTTATTGTCTTCTTATTTGATATACAAAAGAAACTCATCGCTCTGAACTGATGGATTGCATACTCTGATATGCTCTGCTATCTTTTACATAGATAGTTTTGAGAAGATTATTATGAGCGTACAACAAAAGATTCAATTTCAAGAATCCGAAAAAAAGAAAAGCCGAGTGAAAGAGATTGACTCCCGCATCGGTGAGCGCATCCGCAAAATTCGTGAAATGCGCGGTTTGAGCCAAACAGAATTAGCGGATATTTTAGACGTTTCTTTTCAACAGTTCCAAAAATATGAAAAGGGATTAAATCGACTGAGCTTCACAAGCATCTTGATTTTATGCCACGCCCTTAAAACCCCTATTTCTGAATTTACCGTCGATGTTGATGATTCCGTTGTTGGTTTATCGGACAACGACCAAGAAGGTATTTCGGGTTATGACATTGGCAAAAATGTGACCTACAAAGAAAAGAAAGAGCTGTTAAATTATTATTGTGCTCTTGAAGACCCTAAAGTCCGCAAACACCTCCTAAAATTTATAAAAGGCGCTGTCGAAGGCTAAAACACTTGATTTTAAGCTGCTGCACCCTTAGTATTCTGTTCCAACAAATATAATTAGAAAGTAGATTTATGTCTCAAAATAATGTCGCTAACTTAGCTGAAGTTGATAAACAAATTAACAGTAATGCAAATTTAAAAGATTATACTTTTACAAGTGAGTCCGTCTCAGAAGGACATCCAGATAAAATTTGTGATCAAATTTCTGATGCCATCGTTGATGCTTTTTTAGAAGCCGACCCACAAAGTCGTGTTGCGGTTGAGACAGCCGTAACCACAGATTATGTTGGGATTTTTGGCGAAACACGAGGACCAGATTCTATAACACCTGACGCAATGGAAGAAATTGCGCGTAACGTTGTGAAAAAAATTGGGTACGATCAAAAAGGCTTTAGCTGGAAAACAGCAAGATTTGATATCCGCGCCCATTCACAATCCGTTGATATTGCTCAGGGCGTTGATGCCGAAGGTGCCGGTGACCAAGGCATTATGTTTGGCTATGCCTGTTGTGAAACAGATTCCTTAATGCCTGCGGCTATTCAATATTCGCATGATATTTTACGCACATTGGCAGAAGCGCGTCATGAAGGCGCTTTAAAAGATAAATTAGGGCCTGATGCAAAATCGCAAATTTCTTTAGTCTATAAAAATGGCACACCTGTTGGCGCCGCATCGGTTGTCGTATCATCACAACATGCTGAAAATCTTAATCAAGATGAGGTACGTGGAATTATCCGCCCTTATATTGAAAAAGCATTGCCAGAAGGTTGGATGTGTCCAGAACAAGAGCTGTATGTCAATCCTACAGGCCGTTTTGTAATTGGTGGCCCTGTTGGCGATGCAGGCCTAACGGGTCGTAAAATCATTGTTGATACTTATGGTGGCGCCGCGCCGCATGGTGGTGGTGCCTTTTCAGGTAAAGACCCAACAAAGGTTGATCGTTCTGCGGCTTATGCAGCACGTTATGTGGCCAAGAACATCGTTGCCGCAGGTTATGCTGATAAATGTACTATTCAGGTGTCCTATGCGATTGGGGTCGCGAAGCCTATTTCCTTATTTGTGAATACGCATGGAACAGGAACAATTCCAGAAACAGTTTTAGAACAAGCCATTACAAAATCAATTGATTTATCGCCGATGGGTATTCGTAAACACCTTGATCTTCATAAACCTATTTATGCGCGCACGGCGGCCTATGGCCATTTTGGTCGTGAACCAGAAGCAGATGGTGGTTTTTCATGGGAAAAAACAGATCTAATAGATTCACTTCATAATGCTATTGGCTAGTTTGCGATGAATACAGAATGGCGTTTTTATGGGCGGCGCATGGGCCGTAAAATCAATAAAACGCGTCAAAACCTTCTTGATACGATGTTTCAAGACATGAAAATTGGCGAGAAGTTTCTTTCCAAGAGAAGCGATTTAGTGCCCTCTTCTCTTTTTGATTTCACTCCTAAAAAAACGATATTGGAGATTGGATTTGGCAATGGAGAACACTTGGCCGAGATGATGCGCCGCGCTCCCGAAAACGGATTTATTGGCGCCGAACCTTTTGTAAATGGCATGACTGCTTTTTTAAAAGAGATTGATGAAGATGAAAACGTAAGCGGAGAAAATGTGCGGCTTCACATGGATGATGCCATTCCGTTGGTGAAGTCTTTAGAGTCAAATTCTATAGATCAAATTTACGTGTTAAACCCTGACCCGTGGCATAAAAAACGCCATCATCAACGCCGCATTATTAATCAAGACAATCTAGCTTTGTTTTCAAAAGTTTTAAAACAAAGCGGACAACTCATCATGTCAACGGACGTGAAAGATTTGATAGAATGGATGGTAACAGAAACAACTCTTCATCCTGATTTTGAATGGACAGCAGAAAAAGCAGATGATTGGCGTATTCCATCAAACGACTGGATTCCAACACGGTATGAAACCAAAGGGGCAAAGGGCGCTGATAAAATGCACTATTTGTTTTTTGTGAAAAAAGGCAATTAACCCTTAATAATATTGAATGCTTCAATCACGCCATTGCGCTTGTCTAAATTTGAAAACCATACTCTGTTAAAATGAGATTGAAGATTTTCTAAAATTTCTAAAAGTTTTTTGAGGTCATAATTTACAAAAAGAGCATTATATTTTGGCTCTAGAAAAGGTGCAGGCAGAGCTTCATTCTTGGCCAGTGCGTATATATAATTTTGTATCACCCATAAAAATACAGTTTCAAACATTTTAAATTTTTCATCTTGGCCTGCCCTACCCAACTGATCTGCCATATGGTGAATATCAACCCAATTAAAATCAGGGTAGTTTTCAAGCAAAGTCAAAATTTGTTCCGCTATTTCCAACCCTTCAGATTGAATAATTTTTTGCGCGTTCCCAACACTACCTTGCGCAAGCGCATTAAGGGTTAACATTTGTTCGCTTTTCAACTGGCTGCCAACTTCTTTGGCCATCAAATCTTTAAAAATATCTAAATCTAAAGGATTAAAGTTAATAACACGACATCTGGAGCGAATAGTAGGTATAAGCGCGCCTAAGCGATGCGTCACAAGAAGGATTAGGGCGTGTTTAGGAGGTTCTTCCAATATCTTTAACATTGCATTTTGCGCATTACGGTTCATGGTATCGGCATCATCGATAATGACAACACGCCACCCACCCTTGGAAGAGGTCATGCGTAAAAATGGGGCAACTTTACGTGCCGTTTCGACATCTACGTTACCTTTTTTAGTGCCTTTTCGCGCATCAAGAGGGCGCTCAATCGTGAGAAGATCAGGATGTCCACCCGACATTACCCTTGAAAACACCGGATCATCTTTATCTATTTCTAAGCTAGTGGCTTTATTAGCAGGGGCGGCTTCACCAAAAAGACTGTCTTGTGCGCCATCTTGTATGCCTGATTTTAATAAATATCGCGCAAGTCGAAACGCAAAAGTAGATTTACCAATCCCCTTCACGCCATTTAATATTAAGGCGTGCGGCAGCGCATTCGTATCAATAAGCTCTAATAAATTTTTCTCAACGGCCTCATGTCCTAAACATATTGAAGCCTCACGGGGTGGTAATAAACCTTCTGGTTCATCAAAAGCGGGTTCAAACCCTGCCGCTTCTTGATCAAATGTTTCAAAATCATCAAACATAGTTAACTCAATTTACCTTGCAAAATATCTTGTATGTCTTGTGCAATATCTTCTTCCGATCTATCTGCATCAATAACTATACAACGTTCTGGCTCATTTTTGGCAATTTTTAAAAAACCCTGACGTAATTTCTCGTAAAATTCTAAATCACCACGGTCATTATTATTTTCTGCGCCTCTACTTTGTACCCGTAGCATCGCCGTATCAGCAGGAAGATCCAAAACAAAGGTTAGAGAAGGCATAAAATCACCAATGATATTATCCTCTAATTGACGAATAAAATCGAAAGATACATTGTTAACGATGCCTTGGTAGACCCGCGTAGAGTCCATAAAACGATCACAAATTACTGTTTTCCTATTTCCCAATGCGGGTTGAATAACATCACGGATGTGCATGGTACGCGCCGCAAACATCATTAATGTTTCTGCCTGTGGAGACCATTTACCATCATATTCAGAAGAAAAAATTAGATTACGTATTGCTTCGGCCTCAAGAGTGCCGCCAGGTTCACGCGTTACAACAACGTCTTGGTCGATTGATTTTAAAAACTGTTCAAGTTTTTTGATTTGTGTTGTCTTACCGACACCCTCTCCCCCTTCAAATGTAATGAAGTTGGCGCTTGTCATTTATTGACTCAAAATTGATTGTTTTATTTTTTGGAATGTCTTGCTTACAAAACCAAGTTCATCTACATCTTGCGCCGTAAAAATTGGGTAAGTTTGTTTTTCTATGTCAGGGATGTTGACCGTCAAGGAACCAATTTCTTGATCTGCCGGAACAGGTGCTATTAAGGGTGATTTATATGAAATTGAATAAGTTATATTGTCCCGATCTGCACGTGGAACGGTTAGTCTTATTTTATCTTTGATTTTTAGATTAACAGTTTCTTGCTCTCCATAAACAACGGAAGCCTGATCTATAATTGTATCAGCAGGCAATAAATCAACATTCACAAAATTATTGAGAGCCCAATCAATGAGTCTTGCAGATTCTTCAGCGCGGGTTTTTTCGGAATCTAGACCATTAACCACCATAATAACACGGCGACCATCCCGTTTTGCCGTGCCAATAAGGCCATAGCCCCCTGCTTCTGTATGGCCTGTTTTCATGCCGTCTGCACCCATATTGCGATATATCAAAGGATTACGATTTTGCTGCTTAATGTTGTTATAAGTAAATTCTTTTTGAGAGAAATATTTATAATGTTTGGGGAAATTTTTAATCATTGCCCTGGCCATAATTGATAAGTCTTCTGCCGTTGAATAATGATCAGAATCTGGCCAACCACTTGCATTTTTAAAATTACTATTTTTCATGCCTAGTTCGCGCGCCCTATCTGTCATTTTATTTGCAAAACGCTCTTCACTGCCTTCAAGCCCTTCAGCCAAAACAATAGTGGCATCATTCCCTGATTGCACGATAACGCCCTGTACCAAATCTTTGACAGATATTTTTTTACCCAAATCAACAAACATTTTAGAGCCACCCTTAGCCCATGCTTTTTCACTGACGGTGAATTCACTATCCATTTCAATAATGCCATTTTCGATGGCATCAAAAACCATATACATCGTCATAACCTTACTCATGGATGATGTAGGCATTTTGGTATCGGCATTCTTTTTTAATAAAGCTTGGCCTGTTTCATAATCAATAATATATGCTTGCTTAGCACTCGTCATTTCTGCTTTTACGCTTAAAGGCAAAAGGCAGATGATAAATAGGCTTAGAAATAAATTTTTCATGGGTTTTATAGTTATTTAATTTAAATGGTTTAGTCACTAACAATAACGGCATTATTATTACCATTTTGTTGTAATATATTTTTGACTTGAGACGCAGCAATTCTATCTTCATATGGTCCTAAACGCACGCGATAAATTGGTTTTCCATTTGATTGCGCAAAATAAACTTTAGATGGGCCAAAAGAAGCCATTTTACTGCTGTAAGCCAAAGCACTTGCTTCTTGAGAGAAAGCTGCAGTTTGAACATAAATATTTCCTGTAGGAATAGCTGGTGGTATAGGCGTATCCCTAAGAGATACAGCCTCAACCGCCATAGGCTTTCTTAAAGGGGGCGTTGGAACGTAGTTACTATTTGCATCGGCGATTGCGGCTTGCGGCAGGGGTTTAACAGGAGATGTTTGAATAGTTGGGTTCATGGCAACACGTTGCACAACTGTGCTTTCTGAAGGTGTGATACGCCCATCAGAATTAGCCAAAGCGACTTCGTATCCTTTTGTACTATAACCAGCCTTAGATCTTGAAGCGACTTCCTTACTCGGCCCGCTTAAAACTTCCATTCTAACTTTCGCTGTTCCCTTACTTTTAAAGCCAAGAACGCTAGCCGCACGTTTGGATACATCTATAATACGGTCATGGGCAAAAGGCCCACGATCATTCACACGTAAAATAGCTGTTCTTCCATTGGATAAATTAGTCACACGCACAATGCTCGGCATTTGAAGTGTTTTATGAGCCGCCGTCATTTCATTTTCATCAAAAATTTCACCATTGGCGGTTAGTTTGCCATGAAATCCTGGTCCATACCATGATGCCACACCTGTTTGAGTATAATTATAGGTCTCTTTCGGATAATAGCGACGGCCTTTTATTGTGTAACCATTACCGACTTTAAAATAGCCTGTTGGCTCTTCACGATCCCCTGGTAATGGAATTTGTTTTACAACATGTGCGGCGTAGCGTGCTTCTGAACACGCCCCCAAAAATAAAAAAAGACTTAAAAGCGATATTTTTACTAAATTCTTCATGATTGCTCGTGACATTGTTATTGAGATTATTGAGCCAATTTATCAGCCAATAGGCCAACTGAGGTTGCAAAATAGGTTGAACGGTTCCAATCCATGATGGTTTGGTAATTATTGTAAACAATGTAGGTTTCGCCATTTATACCATCAGGAGCAACTATAGAGCCCATCATATCTTCTTGGGGTAATGCCCCGCCATCTAATTTACGCACACCTAGGGATGCCCAATAAGATATAGGCTTTTTGATTTTCGGCGTAATCATATTTTCAGGAAAATTTGCGGGCAACTGTGCACGCCTGCCCCATCGTTGCCCAGTAATCCATCCGTTTTTCTTAAGATAATTTGCTGTAGAGGCAAAAACATCTCTCTTCGTGCTCCAAATGTCACGCTTGCCATCTCCATCGCCGTCAATAGCATAGGCATTAAAGCTAGAGGGCATAAATTGATTTTGTCCCATCGCACCTGCCCATGAACCTTTCATATTCGCTGCGCTGATATGTCCCGCATCAATGATTTTAAGGGCGTTCATCAATTCTTTTTTGAAAAATTCGGCGCGGCGCCCTTCCCATGCCATCGTTGCCAAAGCAGGCACAACCATAAAGCCACCAGTATTAGAGCCATAATTAGTTTCAATTCCCCATAAGGCGACGATAAATTCTTTGGGAACACCAAATTTATTTTCAACTTCTTGCAAAGCACCCGCATGGTCACGCAGCATTTGGCGGCCTTTTTTGATCCGCAAATCATTCACAATCATGTCTTGGTATTGCGCGAAAGTGCGTTTTTTCTCTGGCTGTTTCTTATCTAATTCAATCGCGCGCATGGAAGGTTGGATATTATAGAGGGTGGCATTAATGGTTGATTGGGATATTCCTTGCGCGGCGGCATCTTGGCGTGTTTGTGCCAACCACGTATTAAAATCACCAGTCTGCGCATATGCAGTGGGTGATAATACAATTAAAACAATAAGTAATATGGTTTTCTTAAAGTTAAAAAGTGGCATAAATTTTCCTAACGAAGCTCAAATATAGTTTGAATCATAATTTAAAGCCTAAAAAGCGTGGATTAAAGCGTTTTTCGAAAAAATAACAACTTATGCAGAAATGTTATTTTATCACTGTTGTGGGGTTGCCGCAGCTCTCTAAAAATTAAAAACTAAAAATTTTACAAAAAATAGATAAAAGCACTTTACTGATCAGTACGCTTTGATTAGTTTGCAAAAAAGTTAATTACCGCATTACATCTTTTAAACGGACAGATGGCAGAGCGGTTGAATGCACCGGTCTTGAAAACCGGCATGGGTTTATAGCCCATCCAGGGTTCGAATCCCTGTCTGTCCGCCACTTCCTCTCTATTCGTTGTTTGCCCAATTTTCTATTTGTTCTGGTGTCGTGTAGACCTCAAACATATTTTCCGATGCTGAGAGTATTTTGAGATTACTCAACGTTTTCACAATAGAACGGTCAGAGATATTAAGTCCTTTTATGGAGAGCAGTTCTATAGTGCTATGTCCTTTTAACGGTGAAATATCTGTCACGTTTGAATTATCTAAGATAAGCTCTTCAAGGTTTTTAAGGCGAGAGACAACCTGAATGTCACGAACGTCACTTTCAAATAAGGCCAATTTTTCCAACTGAGACATGTTTTTCACAACAGAAATATCGGTAACATTCGTTTTGGCTAGCCCCAGTTCGGTTAATTGAAACATGGATGATAAAGCATCAATGTTCGAAACACTGGTCCCTGTCAGATTGAGCCTTTTTAGATTGGTTAGACCTTTGATAAGATCAACATCCTTAAAAGTAGTATCTTTAATTGATAGCTTCTCTAAATCCTTCAGCCTGCCCAAAGCTGAGATATCTTCGGTTACAAGAATATCCAAATAAAGATTTTTAAGTGATTTTAACTCTTCCAAAGCATTAATATTATTCACATTAACACCAAACAGGCTCAGTTCCTCTAGCCTGTCTAAAGACGCGATCCCATCAATATTTTCAAGCGTTGCGTCATGCAAGGTAAGGTTTTTTAGGTTCGGTATATTTTTAAGCGCGTCCCAATTTACATCTAGAGGCCTTACAAGCCTTAATTTTTTTAGTTTTTCAAATTTAACTAATGCCTCGTAATCATTTTTCTCAGCATTTCTTATTGTTAAAGAAGTCAAATTAACACGCTCACAACGTGAATTAATTTCAACGCATTCATGCGCCGCTGCAGGAACGATTAAATTTAATAATATAGAAAGACAGAGAAATATAGATTTCATAAAAAAACGGCCTCATTTATAAACAATTCAATTACATTAGGTTTTTATTACGAGGTTGCATAGCCAAGATAAGCAACATTATTAAGCTGATTTTCTTGACACTTATCCTCAATGCTGTATATTGCCGCATTCTATAGGGAATCGTGTAAGAAGTTGATTCTCTAACATATTGATTTATTTATAATTATTAAGGTTTGAAAAATGTTTGCAGTAGTACGCACAGGCGGAAAACAATATAAAGTAGCGGAAAAAGAATATCTTGAAGTTGCTAAAATCGACGCAGAAGCAGGTAAATCTGTGGATCTTGAAGTGATAATGACTTCAGATGGCAAATCTGCGGATATCGCAAAAAAAGGTGCAAAAGTTACTGCAAAGGTAATTGAGCATACCCGTGACGACAAAATTGTGGTATTTAAGAAGAAACGCAGACAAGGTTACCGTCGTACAAAAGGTCACCGTCAAGACTTAACAAAGATTGAGATTACATCAATCAAAGCTGCATAATTAAAGAATAGCTTTAGCGGGCTTGCCCGCCTGAAGCAAAAAAAATAGTCTGGAGGACATAAGATATGGCACATAAAAAAGCAGGTGGTAGTTCAAGAAACGGTCGTGATTCAGCAGGTCGTCGTCTTGGCGTAAAAAAATATGGTGGTGAAGCTGTAAACGCAGGAAACATCATTATCCGCCAACGCGGCACAAAATACGCGACTGGTAAAAATGTAGGGATTGGTAA
>CAYGPG010000012.1:0-21900 GCA_964351905.1 uncultured Micavibrio sp. | reverse complement strand
TATGTTCTTTCAATTTTTGCCCTTATGGTTGGCGAAGTTATCTTTTCAAAAGGTCGTAACGGTAAAGCAGTTGTGAATGTAGCACCTGCGAATGATGAAAGACCAATGGCGGCTGAATAAGCCTCCCTTAAAATAATTTACGAATTAGGGAAGGCTCGCCTTCCCTTTTTTATTGGAATAAAGAAAAACGATGAAATTTTTAGATCAAGCAAAGATTTATATTAAAAGCGGCGATGGTGGCTCTGGCTCCATCTCGTTTCGTCGTGAAAAATATGAACAGTTTGGCGGTCCTAACGGTGGTAATGGCGGGCGCGGTGGTGACATCATTTTTGAAGCGCATAGTGATCTGAACACTCTTATTGATTTTCGTTATACGCAACATTTCCGCGCAGAAAACGGCAAAGGCGGTGCAGGCCGTGATATGACAGGCCGCAAGGGTGAAAGTATCATTATCAAAGTGCCCGTGGGCACTGAAATTATTGATGAAGATAAAGAAACCGTTTTGGCCGATATGACCGAAGAAGGCCAACAAATTTTATTTTTAAAAGGTGGTGATGGCGGCTTTGGAAATGCCCATTATAAAAGTGCGACCAATCAAGCGCCGCGTAAATCAACACCAGGCTGGCCAGGTGAAGAGCGTGATGTTTGGCTCCGCCTTAAGCTTATTGCGGATGTTGGGCTGCTGGGTCTTCCCAATGCAGGTAAATCAACATTTTTGGCGGCAGTATCAAAAGCAAAACCAAAAATTGCTGATTACCCCTTCACAACCCTTCATCCTAATTTAGGTGTGGTAAAAGCGGGTGAGTATAGTTTTGTCATCGCCGATATTCCGGGCTTAATCGAAGGCGCACATGAGGGTACAGGGCTTGGAACGAGATTCCTCGGCCATGTAGAGCGTTGCTCCGCTCTGCTTCATTTGATTGATTCTACGCAAGATGACGTCATAAAGGCATACAAAACTATCCGTCATGAACTTAAAGAATATGGCGGGCATTTGGCGAAGAAGCCTGAAATTATTGCGCTCACTAAAATGGATGCGATTGGCGAAGAGCTTGCGCTTGAACAAGCACGTATTTTGGAAGAAGAAACAGGTCAAAAGGCGATGATTATCTCCTCTGTTGCCCAAACTAATATCGACTCTGTGCTTTATAAATTAGCCGATATTATAAAGGCTAAAAAGAACGACAATTAAAATGACGCCTGCAGATTTAATCAAATCATCAAAACGCATCGTGATCAAAATTGGTTCTGCTATTTTGGTGGATGAAAAAACTGGCAATGTTAGGCAAGAATGGCTTCAAAGTATCGCTAATGATATTGCGACCCTGATACAAGAAGGCAAGGAAATTGCGGTTGTCTCTTCTGGTGCTATTGCGTTGGGGCGTAAAAGCTTAAATATTGATTATACAGATCGTCCCTCTTCTATCTCATTGGATAAAAAACAAGCCGCCGCCGCCATTGGTAATGTGCATATGTCAAAAGCCTATTGTGATGCTTTTAAGGCGCATAATAGGCAAACGGCCTTGGTTTTGCTTAGTCCAAAGGACACAGAAGAACGCCAAGCCCATCTGAATGCCAGGGCAACTTTGTTGACATTGCTGGCTCATAAATCAATTCCAATTATTAATGAAAATGACACGGTCGCCACGGCAGAAATTCGTTTTGGTGATAATGACCGCTTGGCCGCGCGCGTGGCGCAAATGATAGAAGCAGATTTGCTTATTCAACTTTCCACAACCGATGGGCTTTATACGGGCGACCCAACACAAATCAAAACGGCAAAACATATCCCGCTTGTTGAAAATTATTCTGACGATCTATTAGACATGGCGGGTGATGCCCCTGCGGGGATCAGCACAGGCGGCATGAAAAGTAAATTAGAAGCCGCAAGAATATCCACCCAAGCAGGCGTTCACATGATTATTGCAAGCGGTAATGACATGAACCCATTGAAAAATATGGAGCGCGCGACAATATTTATAGCCTCTGACAAACCCATCAGCTCTCGCAAAAAATGGATTTCCAGTCATGTGAAGACAAAAGGCACTGTTACAATTGATAGCGGCGCGGCAAAGGCTCTTAAATCAGGGAAAAGCTTACTCGCCGCAGGCGTAAAATCAATCGAAGGGGATTTTAATCACGGTGACCCTATCGCAATTAATGACCTTAACGGTCAAAAACTTGCCATCGGCCTTGTTGCTTATAATAACGAAGAGGCAAATTCCATTATTGGTCATAACAGCCAAGAAATATCAGACATTCTCGGCTACTCCCGCGGGGACGCGCTCATACATCGCGATAATTTAGTTCTAAGCGGCTAGCCTAGGCCCCTTACGACCCCATAAAACTGTTCGTTGTCTTCGCATTTTATCCTGTTTCTTCTTTTTTCCAGATAAGGCATTCCGTTTAGCCTCTTTTTCAAATACCCTTAATAAGACCTGAACTTTTGGTTTTAACTGGTCATAAGGTATTTTATTGTTTGGTACCCATTCGAATGCTCTGTGCTCACGCTGGTCAATTTCAATATCGACACTTGAAGACTTACCAATATAAAGATGACGCTTTTTACCTTCAATGATTTTGCTTCCAACACTAGAGAGCCTTTTAGGTTTCAATCCTGTTTCTTCTTTAATTTCACGTAAAGCACATTCTAAAATTGTTTTATCAGATTTATCACGATTTCCTCCAGGCAGATCCCACAACCCTTTTTTTGCAGTACGCAATATTAAAACTTCGCCTTTTTTATTAAAAATAATGACCTTAGCTGTTTGTTTTTTTGTTTTTTTAGACATAACCAATCCCTATGCCTTCATTATGTATAATTATTAGTATCTTGCAAGGATTTTCTGGTCACGTACACTATTTTTTCAATTTAATTAGGAAAAATTTATGCGCACTGATACACCTACAGAAATTTATTTAAAAGATTATAAACCGCCTGCTTATAAGGTGGCGCATATCTCGTTAGCGTTTGATATTCATAGTGGCAAGACGCTTGTGACGTCCAAGACGCAATATACGACCAATAATGATAGCGAAGCCCCCCTGTTTCTCGAAGGCGAAGAATTAAAACTTATTTCCTGCAAACTGGATGGCAAAGACGTAAAGCCGAGCATTTCTGACAAGGGTTTAACGCTGCCCTGCCCTGGTAAAGATATTTTCACACTTGAAATTGTGACCGAAATTATTCCTGAAGAAAACACGGCACTTGAAGGGCTATATCATTCTGGCGGCACCTATTGCACGCAATGTGAAGCGCAAGGTTTTCGCAAAATCATGTATTACCCTGATCGTCCTGACGTTATGGCAACCTTCAAGGTTACCGTTGAGGCCGATAAAAAGACCTGTCCTGTATTGCTTTCAAACGGTCATTTGATTGATTCTGGTGATTCCAAAGATGGTCGTCACTATACGGTATGGAAAGATGATACACCCAAAAGCCCGCATTTATTTGCCCTTGTGGCAGGGAATTTAAACCGTATTGAAGATAAATTTACAACCATGTCTGGCCTTGACGTTGATCTGCATATTTACGTGAAACCAGGTGATGAAGGCCAATGCGATCATGCTATGGAATCTTTAAAAAAATCCATGAAATGGGATGAGGATGTTTATGGGCGTGAGTACCAATATAATATTTTCAACATTGTTGCGGTGAGTGACTTCAACATGGGCGCGATGGAAAACACGTCACTTAATATTTTCAATACCGCCCTTGTGCTGGCACAACAAGAAACGGCAACCGATACAGACTTTATTCGTGTTGAAAGCGTTATTGCGCATGAATATTTTCACAATTGGACAGGCAACCGTGTCACATGTCGTGATTGGTTTCAACTCTCTTTAAAAGAAGGCTTAACGGTTTTTCGCGATCAGGAATTTTCAGCCTATATGCATTCTGCACCCGTTCAACGTATTGATGATGTCACGCATTTGCGCCGTTCGCAATTTCCCGAAGATGCCTCCCCCCTCGCCCATCCTGTGCGCCCTGAAAGCTATATCGAGATTAATAATTTCTACACCATGACGATCTATGAGAAAGGCGCAGAAATTATTCGGATGTTCCGCACTTTGTTGGGCGAAGAAACATATCGCAAAGCTACGGATCTTTATTTTGATCGTTTTGATGGCAAGGCTGTGACCATTGATGATTGGGCACAATGTATGGCGGATGCAAGCGGCATGGATTTAGAACAATTTAAATTATGGTATTCCCAAGCAGGAACACCGCGCGTAAAAGCAAAAACGCATTACGATGAAAAAGCCAAAATTTTTAAAATAACGTTAGAGCAAAATATTCCAGACACCCCTGGTCAAAAAGATAAAAAGCCAATGCATATTCCTGTGGCTTTTGCCCTGATTGGGCCAAATGGCGAAGATATGTTCGATACGCAAATCCTTCATCTAAAAGATAAAAAACAAAGTTTTAAATTTGAAAATATTGGTGTGAAACCAGTGCCTTCAATTTTGCGTAATTTCTCTGCTCCCATTAAATTAGAAACTGATTTAACGGATACTGATCTGGCATTTTTAATGGTGCATGACTGTGATGGTTTCAATCGTTGGGAAGCAGGTCAAACTTATGCCCTTCGCGTCATAGATAAAATGTTAAAGGATAAGAGCGTTGAGATATCAAATGCTTATCTTGAAAGTTATGGCGCGCTTCTTGATCGTGCGCTTGAGCCAGATAGTGACAAGGCCCTAATGGTGCGTGCATTAAGTTTCCCAGGAATTCCAGAAATAGCACAAACTCAAGCTGTGGTCGACCCGTCCGCCATCAGCAAAACAAGAAACACCATATTGGCTGCCCTGAAACGTAGCTATAAATCAAAGTTAGAAAAACTTTATACAGCCAACCATAATGATGGGAAATTTGAAATCACAGCAAAGGCCATGGGCAGACGCGCCCTTAGAAATACGGCATTAGG
The DNA here is from genome assembly GCA_964351905.1 of uncultured Micavibrio sp. Lineage (GTDB taxonomy): Bacteria > Pseudomonadota > Alphaproteobacteria > Micavibrionales > Micavibrionaceae. The sequence continues at coordinate 16,972 of CAYGPG010000012.1, read as the reverse complement.
CTTACTGACCACTACTGATGGCACAGGATGCGCCAAGCTTGCGACCAGCCATTATGAAGAAGCTGACAATATGACGGATAAAATGGCGGCTCTCTCGGCTTTAATAACAAATAAAAATGCCGACCGTGAAGGTATTTTGAAAGATTTTTACGCGCAGTTTAAAAATTATCTTTTGGTGATTGATAAATGGTTTGGGCTGCAGGCATCTGCCAATCGTGATGATATTTTTGAAGAATTAGAAAAATTAAAAGCCCATCCAGATTTTTCAATTAAAAACCCTAATCGTGTTCGCTCGCTTTATGGGGCGTTTGCGATGAATAATCCTGTCGCCTTTCATGATCCATCAGGCAAAGGGTATGATTTTTTAAAAAACGCCATTATTGAATTAAATATTATCAACCCGCAAATCGCGGCGCGTATGGTCACCCCTTTGCGTGAATGGAAGCGTTATACGCCCGACAGGCAAGAAAAAATGAAAGCCGCTTTGCAGGAAATATTGGAATTAGACAATTTATCGCCCAATGTTTTTGAATTAGTCACAAAGAGCCTTAATGGTTAATTATAAAAACAACACATTCCTGCGCAGGCAGGAATCTAGATCCCATCTTTCGATGGGATGTGAGGCAGAATGAAGTTCGATCAACAATTTGGTGTTCCTGTTTGTGGGATTGATGAGGTTGGGCGTGGGCCTTTGGTAGGGCCCGTGGTTTCGGCGTGTGTTCATATTCCTGAAAAGAATTTAGACAACCCCATTTGGGCGCAAATTACCGATAGTAAAAAGATATCCGCCGTTAAGCGTGAGAAATTGTTTGAGCCAATTAAAGAACTTTGCTTTTACGGTATTGCCGAGGCCAATCATCAGGAAATTGATGAACTTAATATCCATCACGCCACGTTGTTGGCGATGAAGCGGGCTTATGAGGACATGTGTAATTCTCCCCCCTTCCGCTGCGCTCCTTCCCCCCGCTTGCGGGGGGATAAAGGGGGGAGTGATTTAGTTGCCCTTATTGATGGTAAATTTGCGCCTGATCTACCCTGCAAGACTCAAACTGTAATTAAGGGCGATAGTTTATCGCTCTCAATCGGTGCGGCGTCAATTATTGCCAAAGTCACGCGCGATCGCATGATGAAAAAATTGCACGAAGATTATCCGTATTATGGATGGGATACCAATGCAGGTTACGGCACAAAAACCCATATGGAAGGCTTACAAAGCCACGGCCTGACTCCGTTTCACCGATTATCCTTTGCGCCCTGCGCCGCAACTAAGAAGAAAGTATTACTTTAAGACTCATTGCTAGAGTCTTGAGTCTAAACAATTTTTTTACAATTAATGCTTGACCGCGAATCGATAATGACTCATGATTCCTTTTGAATTAACCGCCGTAGCAGGCTTGCCTGCCTGAGGCTCTTAAAAAGTATGCGAAAAGCATCTGGAGGACATCGACTTTGCCAAAATCAACCAAACCTAAAAAAACAACAGCCTCGTCATTCCGACGAAAGTCGGAATCTAATGACACTAAGGCAAAAGATCCCGCGATCAAGTCGCGGGATGACGTTGTGGGTTTGGCCGCACCCAGAATTAATGCCATCACAAAAGGTGATTGTATTGAAGTATTAAAGGCCACACCAAAAGGTTCTATTGATATGATTTTTGCTGATCCGCCTTATAACTTGCAACTCGGGGGTGATTTACATCGCCCCAACCATACGAAAGTTGATGCCTGTGATGATCATTGGGATCAATTTGATAGCCTGAAAGTCTATGATGACTTTACCCGTGAATGGCTTTCTGCGGCGCGTGAGACATTAAAAGAGGATGGATCGATTTGGGTGATTGGCTCCTATCACAATATTTTCCGCCTTGGTGCGATATTACAAGATTTAGGATACTGGATTTTGAATGATGTGATCTGGCGTAAATCTAACCCCATGCCTAATTTTCGTGGCAAGCGGTTTACGAATGCGCACGAAACACTTATTTGGGCGGGTAAATCAGAAAAATCGAAATACACCTTCAATTATGATTCAATGAAGGCATTAAACGAAGATCTTCAAATGCGTTCTGACTGGTTCATTCCACTTTGTACGGGTGGCGAGCGTTTAAAAGACGAGAATGGTGATAAAGCACACCCAACGCAAAAGCCAGAAGCCCTTTTACATCGTGTGATCTTATCTTCAACTAAACCTGATGAAGTTGTTTTGGACCCCTTCTTTGGTACAGGAACAACAGGCGCGGTGGCGAAAAAATTAGGGCGTAATTTCATTGGAATTGAACGTGAAGATGATTACATCAAGGTCGCGCAAAAACGCCTTGATGGTATTACGCGTTGCGATGAAGAATCCATTGCCCTGGTACAAAAGCGCGAGCAAATGCGTATTCCATTTGGCTGGCTTTTGGAACATGGCCTGTTAGAGCCAGGAACTGTTCTTCAAGACACCAAAGGACGCAATACGGTCAAAATAGCGGCAGATGCCAATATTAAAACTACGGAAGGCAATCATCGTGGCTCCATTCATAAAGTGGGCGCCGCGGTTCAAAATGCCCCTTCTTGTAATGGTTGGACATATTGGCATTACAAAGAAAATGGAAAACTTGTTCCGATCGATAATTTGCGCCAGCAATTACGCGCGAAAATTGAAATGAGCAATATGGATGCCTCTATTCCGAAAAACGTAACAGTTCAATAAAATACCACTTAAAATTAAACGAACATTAATTGTGAATGATTTATCATAATTATTGAACTTGTCCTTTTTCTTAAGTATAAAGCCCTTATGAACTCACTCTTTAAAACCATTACGACAGCGATAAAAGATGACGATAACGTCATTCCCATGTCGCAAACCACAACATCAAAGCAAATGATTTTTGTTAAAAATCTTGAGCTTCAGATGAATATTGGTGTAACAGATGAAGAGCGTGCGCAAAAACAAACGGTTATGATTAATTTAAAATCACAAGTTATTCCTGCTTCTAATTGGCAAGCCGATGATATCTTAACGACTGTTTCATATGCAGACATTATTGAAGATATAAAAGATATAGCCCAAAACAAAAAGTATCGTTTACTTGAAACTTTTGCCGAAAATATCTTAAGCAAATGTTTCTCTTACGCGCAAATAACGTCAGTAGAATTAGAAATTCACAAACCTGATGTTATTAGTGAAACAGAGTCGGTTGGCGTTCATTTTTATCGAGAAAAATAGTTATTTAAGATCAACACTAGTGAGTAATCTTTGCTCAAATGGGTCTTCAAAAATATCAATTCCATCTAATTTACCAAACATAATGGCAAGCGGATCACCGCTTATTCCCTTGGTCTCGCCTTGATATTTATCAAATGTTAGCCTGATGCGTGCAAAAGCAAGGCGGTTAAAGTCTCTGTTCTTGAGGCCTTTAGGGCGCTCAATAGGCTCATATCTTTGGCGAATAATATAGGCTTGCGCTATATGTTCGTCCAACTTCACAAAATCATATTGAAATGGTTTGCTTAAGACCAAAATGACATTTCGCGGATAAAATTCAAGATCGCCCGTTTCACCACAAATAGGCGCAGCGTCTGAATTTCCACCAATTTCAATACGCCTTAAATCAAGAAAAGATGTTCCATTTATAAGGGGGAAGCCTTCTCTTTGAATATCATATCGACCAAGATCTATAGGAAGAATAATTTTGTATTTATTCGAGAAATTATCTTTATTTTCTTTGAGCATTTTACGCGCCGCTTTACGCACGCGCAGCCATTCAAAGTCATCTTCAAAATAGCTTTTATAAATATCACATTCGTTGATTTTTAAAAAATTATCAACCGCGCTGTCGTTATTAAGATCGACAGCATTCTTTTTCCAATAAAGCTTCGATAGATTCTTAAATTCTGGTTGCAGATATTCTCCTGCAAAATTATCCTCTATAATGGTAACTTCTTGTTCTTCAATGTCTGTCAGCACAGGCATGATAGATTCAATTTTGTCCGGCTCATCACTTGCTGCACGCAATGATTTTTCTGTATCAAACATGATATTTTGCCCGACCGTAAAATCACTTTTGGTTTGATTTGATTGAGCCCAAGCAAAATTGGAATTTACAAATATTGATATCGACAGAAATAATAAAATAATTTTCATTTTGATATTATAAATCCATTCTTTAAAAAGCACAAACTTTGCTTTTATTTCATTAACTTAACAACTTTTGAAAAGAGCGTCGGAAGCCCTAATTCATCTAACTTTAAGGGTGACACCCAAATAGGGTTATTTTCGGGCAAATTCTCGCTAACATCGTGATTTGCAGTATGGATGTGTAGTTTTAGGTCAAAATGCGTGAAGCTATGCGCGGCGAATTGCTTGATATCTTTTGCGCCCTTTAGAGCTTCTGGTTTATCATCTTTGAGCCATTCACTCGTTGGCAACCCTAACATGCCCCCCAACATCTCTTTTTCATTGCGGCGGACAAACATGATTTCGTTATTATTATTGTTGATCCAATAAACAACGCCTTGCTTTTGCGGTTTGGCTTCCTTTGCCTTTTTTGCTGGCAGGCCGGCCTGTATGCCTTTTGATTGCGCTACGCACATTTCCACTACAGGACATAAACTACATTTAGGTGATTTTGGCGTACAAATGGTTGCGCCCAAATCCATTAGCGCTTGTGCGTAATCACCAGGGCGGTCTTCACGATCATTGGCTAAACTTCCTGCCAATTCTTTAAGCTTAGCCTTGCTATCGGGCATAGGTTCCGTAATGGCAAAAATACGTGCCATCACGCGTTCTATATTTCCATCGACAACATTGGCAGGTTTATCAAACGCGATCGCACGCACGGCAGCACTGGTATAGCCCCCTATTCCAGAGAGCTTTTCCAATTCTTTTTGATCGCTTGGAAATTCACCATCTAAATCATTGCTCACACTAATCGCGCATTTGTGTAGATTGCGAGCGCGAGCATAATATCCCAACCCTGCCCATTCATGCATTACATCATCACGCTCTGCCTTGGCCAAATCATGTATCGTCGGCCATTTATCAATGAATTTTTGAAAATACGGCCCCACTGTCACAACAGTCGTTTGTTGCAACATAATTTCAGATAGCCAAACATAATAAGGATTAGGCGTTTGTTTCTTTTTTGCATTAGAAACAGCCCGCCACGGTAAGGTGCGCTGGTGCTTATCATACCAATTCAATATTTTTTTACGGAAAACATCGATGTCAAGCTTGTTCTGCTTTTGTGAAACTGTCATATTACTTTTATGTGTGCCTTAAAACTTATTTCTACTGCGGTGCCAAGAGTAACCGATAAAACCTTCAAGCGTAAATATATCGCTTTGGGGCGTATTGTCACGCATTGGAAAGATATTATGGGCGATAAAATGGCTTCTTATGCTCAGCCGCTCAAAATTCACTATCGTAAACCTAAACGTAAGGGCGATAAACCTACAGCCACTCTTGAAATTGCCGCTTCTTCCGCCCACTCATCACTTCTTATCATGCAAAAGGGCGTTTTATTAGAAAAAATCAATCACATTTTCGGCGAACAATGGATTTCTGATATTAAATTTGTTCATGCCCCTGCCAATGCAAAAACCGAAAAAGCCAAGAAAAAAGCCGTCCCTTTATCATCTGATGAAAAAAACAGTTTATCCGACATGCTTGAGATGGTAGAAGACCCTGCAATCAAAGAGCGTTTGGAAAAGATGGGCTCATCCCTTCTTCAAGACCAAAAATCTTAATATATAAATTAAAGGCTTAAAGATATGAAAGTTGCAGCGATCACCCTGCGTAAGGGAAATGTGATGGAACATAACGGCAAACTTATGGTCGTCAGTGATTATGAGATTATCCAACCGGGTAAAGGCGCTTCTGTTATTCAAGTCGAAATGCGCGATATCCGCACAGGCAACAAAGATAATGTCCGTTTTCGCACCCAAGAAACGGTTGAGCGCCTTCGTTTAGATCAATCAAAATTTCAATATCTTTTCAATGACGACATAAATTGGACGTTTATGAATCTTGAAACTTATGAGCAAGTAGAAGTGTCAAAAGACATCATGGGGGACCAAGCCATCTTTTTACAAGACGGCATGGAAGTCACAATAGAATCGCATGAAGGCGAGCCTTTAGGCGTTCAATTGCCTGATACCGTTACTTTAGAAATTGTTGAAGCCGAACCTGTTATTAAAGGTCAAACAGCAACAACATCTTACAAACCCGCTATCCTTGAAAATGGTACCAAAGTTATGGTGCCACCCCATATTGATGTGGGCACACGTGTTGTTGTGCGTACTGAAGATTCCACCTACCTTGAACGCGCGAAAGATTAAATAAATGGCTGCCATCTCCCCTATTGTAAATGTCATGATCAAGGCTGCTGAAAAAGCAGGCCGTAATTTAACTCGTGATTTTGGTGAAGTTGAACATTTACAGGTCTCGCGTAAAGGCCCTGCAGATTTTGTGACCGCCGCCGACAAGCGCGCCGAAGAAATCATTTTTGAAGAACTTAAAAAAGCACGCCCAAGCTATTCTTTCTTGATGGAAGAAAGCGGCGAGGTTAAAGGTGATGATACTGAAAACAGATGGATTGTTGATCCGCTTGATGGCACGCATAACTTCATGCACGGCATTCCACATTGGTGTGTTTCTATTGCGTTGGAAAGCAAAGGTCGTGTTGAAGCAGGCGTTATTTACGATCCCATCAAAGAAGAAATTTTCCGCGCGGAACGTAGTGGTGGCGCATTTGTAAACGGTCAACGTTGCCGTGTTTCAGGACGTAATCAATTAGAAAGCGCGACAATTGCCATTGGCTCCCCGCAAATGAATAAAGAAAAACAAGCGAAGTACATGGCGGAGCTTAATGCTGTTTCAACTGTTGCCCCAATGGTGCGACGTTTTGCCGCAGGTGCATTAGATTTGGCATATGTCGCCGCAGGTCGTTTAGACGGATATTATGAACGCGGATTAAAACCATGGGATGCCGCCGCAGGATTTTTGATTGTTAAAGAAGCTGGGGGCTTTGTGACATCTATTGATGATGAGGCTAACGCAATTTACAGCCAAAACCTTCTGGCAGGTAATCAAAGCGTCTATAGCGATTTGCGAAAAATATTACGCAGCGCGTAATTCTGATATACTGCCGCGCATGATACTTCGCGTTTTCATCATCACTTTAAGTTTAAGCATTTTGCCATTCATGGCGAAGGCCCAAAACATGGATGACTATGTGCCGCCATCCCTGTTTGACAGTCACGATGTAGCGCCAGAACAACCAAAACCATATAAAGCACCAAAGCTTCCAGGTATTTCAAAACCCGCGATTGAGATTAAAAAAGTCGACTCAAAACAAATTGAAGTGACAGAACCTGCTGAACCTGTCGCAACAAAAGCCGTGCCGCCCAAGCCATCTTCAAAACCAAAAAAGAATTTTGCAAAACCACTTAAACCAAGAGCTTCCCGAGGCATTGTGAAAGGCCCCAAAACAATGCCTGCGGTTAAAAAACAAGGCGTTGAGACTGAGGTTTTATTTGAGTCCAAAACACCAGCAAAACCAATCATTAATAATAAAATCATTCTTGATGAACCAAAACCAAAGCCTGTTGAAAAACCGCAACCGACTGAAAAACCCTTTATAGAAGATAAAGAATTTATATTTACCTATAGCGGCAATGAAATTGATTTGCCTGATTTATATGACGATATTTTGAGCAAAGGCGTTCTGGCGCAATTAAAATATTACCCTAGCTACACAATAGACATCGTTTCGGTCGCCCCAATGGAAAAGAACGTGAGCCTTAGTGCAGGACGTAGGACGGCCTTATCCCGTGCCTTAAAGATAAGGGAATACTTACTTGAGAATGATATTAATTCTAATCGTATCAATGTCAGAGCCCTTGCCGCCAAAGACAGGCCAGAGCGTGTGAACCGCATTATTCTCGACATAAAAGAATAATTTATCTGTAAAAGACGAAAAGCCATGTGGATAAACACGCCCAAAGCCACCGCTTTCATTGCAATAAAGCCGTAAAAACCGCATTTTATTATAGATTTTCCAAAGAAACCTGTTTAAGAATAAACATAATTCTTGAACGATTATGAAAAAACGAAAGGCTATTTATGTCTGTTGCTAAAAAAATTCTAGTTCTTCTTGTTGTTATTGCCCTTCTTATTGGGGGCTGGTTCTTCATGAATAAAGGCGCAAATAATGCCGAGGCACCTGTCATAACAAACGAAACCACATCTGAAACCATTGATGAAACAGGTAATATGTCGACCATAGAAGACAGCAACAAAATCATGCCTTCTGCGGACTCTGTATCAGAAAAAGGCGAAGTTAAAGAATTGCCTGTTATTCCTGCTTTGGGTGTCCGTGGTGTTGGTGACCCTAATGCTCCTGTTCAAATCCAAGAATTTTTCTCACTCACTTGTAATCACTGTGCGGACTTTCACACTAGTACTTATCAAGAAATAAAATCTCAATATATTGATATGGGTAAGGTTTATTTCATCTTCCAAGAATTTCCGCTTAACGGCCCTGCCCTTTACGGCAGTATGATTGCGCGGTGTTTACCAAGCACACGTTACGCTAGCTTTATTAACCTCCTCTTACGCAACCAAGATGTTTGGGCGTTTGGTGGTGATTTTAAAGGCTCACTCATGCAAAACGCAAAATTAGCAGGCATGAGCGAAGAAGAGTTTGAAACATGCTTCAATAACACTGAGCTTCAAGAAGCATTAGCGCAAAATATTAGTGCATCACAGGAAGCCTATAACGTGTCGTCAACACCGACTTTCGTCTTTAATAATGGCGAGCGCATTATGCGTGGCGGTAAAGATATTGGTGCATTTAAGGCCGTTATTGAAGAGCTTATGAATGAAAACGCGGCGGCTGAATAAGCAATATTAAAAAGAGTATTACTTTTAAGAAAACATATAAATGATCCAATTTAAAAAACTTAGACTGAACGGATTTAAATCCTTTGTTGATCGCACGGAGCTTGAGATCAATACAGGTCTAACGGGTATCGTTGGGCCAAATGGGTGTGGTAAATCCAATCTGGTTGAGGCATTACGTTGGGTCATGGGTGAAACCTCCGCCAAGCGTATGCGTGGTTCTGGCGGGATGGAAGATGTTATTTTTAACGGAACGGATGCCCGCCCTGCCCGTAATTTCGCCGAAGTTTCTTTGCTATTGGATAATACTGAGCGCACTGCTCCTGCGGCTTATAACGCCGAAGAGGATATTGAAGTTGTTCGTAAAATCGAAAAAGACAAAGGCTCGCTTTATAAAGTAAACGGCAAAACAATGCGTGCCCGTGATGTGCAAATGTTGTTTGCGGATACGGTCACAGGCGCAAACTCCCCTGCTCTTGTGTCCCAAGGGCGCGTGGCGGAAATGATCAACGCCAAACCACAAGATCGTCGTAAGGTTTTAGAAGAATCCGCCGGTGTGTCAGGTCTTTATGTTCGTCGTCATGAGGCCGAACTTCGCCTTCGCGCCGCAGATCAAAATCTACAACGTGTCGAAGATTTGGTTGGTAGTATGGAAGGTCGCCTTGGCGCGTTGAAAAAACAAGCCCGTCAGGCCATTCGTTATAAAGAACTTTCATCACAAATTCGTGAATTAGAAACATCAATTGCTTATTTAGAATGGCGCGCCTTGGTTCAAAAAATTGAACGTGCCAAAGCAAAATTTGGAGATGCAGAAAGCATTGTGGCGGAGCGTTTGGCCACCGTCACACAACTGAACAAAACACAAAATTCTCAAGCCGAAGAACTTCCTGCTTTGCGTCAAAAAGAAGCTGAAAGCGCTGCGGCCTTACAAGCTCAAAAATTAACTCTGCAGCGCATCGAAGATCAAGAACAAGCGATCAAAACGCAATTAAACGAAGCCAAAGAGCAATTAGAGCGTCTCATAGAAGACCGTACGCATGAGCAAAACAGCCTGAAAGACAATTCTGAAACGCTAGAGCGGATGAAGGGTGAGGAAGAAAAACTTCACAATAGCGAAGGCAGTGACGCCGAAGCCTTGGCCGAGAAAACCAAAATCAAAGAGCGTTTGGAAGAACAAGTCCTTGGGCTTGAACGCGAATATGAAGAATTTATGGGCAAACTGGCTGAAAGCCGTGCGAGCCGTCAAAGTATTGAACAACAAATTAATGCGGACACAAGCCGTCTTTCTGTTTCCGAAGAGCGCAAAGAAAAACTGACAAGCGATTTAGCCGTCGCCCGCGCCGAATTTGAAACAGATAACGCGCATAATGCGTTGAAATCAGACATCATTAATCTTGAAAAACAAGTATCAGAATATCGCGACCAATATGAAGCCGCAGAAAATGACGTGACCCAATCATCAGAAGAATTAGACACTAAACGTGCAGAACAACAGCGTTTAGAGCGTATCCAGTCTGAAATTCAGACAGAGATCAAAACGCTCGAAACCATGCTCGATTCAAAAGATAAGACAGAATATAAACCTGTTTTAAGTGATATCGAAGCCGACCAAGGTTTTGAAACCGCTCTGTCCCGTGCCTTGGGTGATACATTGATGGCATCAACCGACAATGATGCGCCGATGGTTTGGATGGATCGTAACTTTAATGCGTTTGACTTTCCCGCCCTACCTTCTGCCGCGCAAACGCTTGAGCCACATGTTAAGGCGCCGCAACACCTAAAAGCCGCGCTGAACTTTATCGGCGTTGTGGAGAGCAACGAAGCGGGCGCAGAATGTGCGAAAGACCTTAAACCAGGTCAGTCAATCGTGTCCAAAGATGGTGCGTATTGGCGTTGGGATGGCTTACATATTAAGGCCAGTGCGTCTGACCGTCATGCCTTGCAACTACAACAGACAAACCGCTTAAAAGAATTGAAGGCAAGGATTGAACAAGATGAAACGGCTGCACAAAATGCCCGTACAAAATTTGAACAGGCCAAACAACAAAAAACAACGAAACAAGAAGCGTTTGAAGAATTGCAATCTGTCACCCGTCAAACAGAACAATCTTTAAGCGCGAAACAATCTGAACTCAGCGCGTTGACTGAATCACGTTCTGGCTTGTTCGCGCAAATCGCTAAGCTCGAAGAATCTTTAGCCAATACGGCGCAAGATATTGAAGATCTTCAAACATCATTAAGCGAGAATAAAGCGCGTCTTGAACGTTACGACGAAAGTGCGATGGCAACACAAAACGAAGAAGTCGAAAAGATCAGAGAAAAACTTGTTTCTGTGCGTGACAACTTGCGCGAAGCAGTGCGTGAGCTCGACATGGTTCAACAAGAACAAAGCCGCCGTAAGGCCCGCCTGCACGCTATTGCCGATGAAAGCGTGAACCTGAAAAACCGTATTATCCGCTCCCAAGAACGCTTAAAAGAACTTGAAGAGCGCGATGGTCAGCTCAAAGAAAAGGTTACGAGCCTAGAAAATGCGCCTAAAGATATGGGCTCAGAACGTGAAGAATTGATGGAGCGTATCGACGTTCTTGAAAAATCACGCAATGAAGATGCCGACCGTTTGGCCAAAATTGAAGGCGAATTGGCGGAGACAAACCGCGCCCTTAAAGAAGCCGAAAACATCATGACCGAGGCACGTGAAGACCGCGCACATGCCCAAGCTACGGCGTCAGCAGGTCAAGAACAGCTTGATGAAATTGTTGCTGGCATTCATGAAAAATTTGAAATGGCACCTGAAAAACTCATTGGTGAAACTAATCTTGTTATTAATGAAGATGAAGAACTTCCATCGATTGAGCCCTTAAAAGATCAACGCGATAAAAATATCAGAAGCCGCGATATGATCGGCCCTGTTAACCTTCGCGCCGAACAAGAAGCCACCGAACTAGAAAGCCAAGTTGGTGGTATGTTGGAAGAACGTAATGATCTCATCCAAGCGATTGAAGAATTGCGCGAGGGCATTGAAAAACTTAATGCCGAAGCGCGCACACGCCTAACCGCCGCCTTTGACCACGTCAACGCGCACTTTAAACGCTTGTTCGTCAAACTTTATAATGGTGGCACGGCGCATTTAGCGCTCATTGAATCCGATGATCCATTGAATTCTGGTTTGGAAATTTTCGCCCAACCACCAGGTAAGACATTGCAATCGCTATCTTTGCTTTCTGGGGGTGAACAAACATTGGCGTCTATCGCACTTATTTTTGCGATGTTCTTGACCAACCCATCGCCGATTTGTGTCCTCGATGAGATTGACGCACCATTGGATGATGCCAACGTGGATCGTGTGTGTGATTTGCTCGAAGAAATTGCAGAGCGCGGCGAAACCCGCTTCCTCGTCATCACCCACCACCGCCTCACCATGGCACGGATGGATCGTTTGTATGGTGTGACTATGGCTGAACGCGGCGTCTCCCAACTCGTCAGCGTCGATCTAAACCAACAGCTCGATTTTCTTGAAGCGGCAGAGTAATGCCCATCACGCCCGAAGACGACCCAAAGTTACAAAAACTGGATGCAGAGCTGAAATCTGCGCGGGAGGAGTATGAAAAGGATTATAATCCCAAACAAAGCGATAACGACGAAAATGTTGGCATTGGTGCAAGGGCGGGAACCGAGCTGGTCGGCGCGATTATCGGTGGCGGACTGCTCGGATATGGGCTGGATTACTATTTTGAAACCACGCCCATTTTCTTTTTAATCTGTTTGATTTTGGGTGTTATTACGGGTTTTTATAATATTTATAAAATAACTATGAATTTTGGCACGTCTGTAGGCTTTAAGGGGTTGAAAAACGATACGAAAGACGCTAAACAATCACCAAATTATAAAGATGACGATGATTAATTATAAGGGTATCAATCGTGGCCAATCCTATTAAGCAGTTTGAGATTACACCTCTCATTAACTTTCCAATTGGAAATGTAGATTTAGCATTTACAAATTCGTCCCTATGGATGGCGATTGCGGTTGTTGTTTCAACTGTGTTTCTATCCCTTGCCATGCGTCGTAAAGCTTTGGTGCCTAACCGTACACAAGTCTTTGCAGAAGGTATCTATGGCTTTGTCGCTGATATGATCCGCGAAAATATTGGACCAAAAGGTCGTCAATATTTCCCTCTCATCTTCACATTATTCATTATTGTTCTCTTCGGTAATATGTTGGGCATGATGCCCTACTCCTTTACCTATACAAGCCACATTGCGGTGACCGCGGCTTTGGCGTTTTTAATCTTCTTTATCGTGATTTTAGTCGGCATATTTAAGCATGGCTTTCATTTCTTCAGCCTTTTCTTACCGCCAGGCGTGCCGTGGTGGTTGGTTCCGCTTATTCTACCGATTGAAATTATGTCATTTTTGACCCGCCCTATCACATTATCTGTGCGTTTATTTGCCAACATGATTGCGGGTCATATTATGCTTAAAGTTTTTGCAGGCTTTAGCGCCGGTATGATGGCATTGGGCACAGCGGGATTAGCCGCTGGCTTACTCCCTATGATATTTAATGCAGTCATGATTGGATTTGAATTCCTAATCGCCTTTTTGCAGGCTTACGTGTTCGCAATCCTCAGCTGTATTTACTTAAAAGATTCAGTGGAAATAGACCACTAGGATATAAAATTAACATTCAACATTAACTAAACTTTATAAAGGATATAAAAAATGGAAACAGAAGCAGTAAGACTATTAGCAGGTGCATTGGCATTATTCCCACTTTTCGGTGTTGGCATTGGCCTCGGTATGATCTTTTCATCATACAACGAAGCAGTGGGTCGTAACCCAAATGCAGCGCCAATCTTGGACAAAAAATATTTCCTTGCTTTCGCATTGACAGAAGCTCTAGCTATTTTTGCTCTATTGATCTCACTTTACCTCGTATTCGTAGGTTAATAAGACCAATGTTGAAGCTGTCCGCCCTACTTACTACGGCTTATTTATCTTATGCCTCTTCTGCAGTTGCTGCAGAAGAAATTGTTGTGGCTCCCGATGGTGAAATTTATACCCACGGAGATACAGCATACGCAATTAAAGAAGGTATATACGAAGTAGAGCATGCTGGAAAAGGCGGATTGCCACAATTTGATCCAGAATGGTTTGCATCACAAATCTTTTGGCTTGTCATTGCTTTTTCTTTGCTTTACGTGATATTTGCAAAGAAAACTTTACCTGAAATATCAGGTGTTATTGAAAATCGTAAAAATCATATTCAATCAAATCTTGATTCAGCGGAAAAATTAACGACAGAAGCAGATAATGTTCATGATGCTTATGTGGCTGGATTAAAGAACTCTCAAGCCAAGGCGTCTGAAGAAATTCATAAAGCTGAAGCTGTTATGAAAGAAAAATCTGCTATAGCACTGAATGATTTCCGAAAACGCTCCGAAACTGAATTAGAAGCCGCAGAAAACCGTATTATTGCGGCAAAAAATGCTGCCATGGGTGATATGAATGCGATTGCCACAGATGCGGCGCATGTGGCTGTGGAGAAGATCATCGGTCGATCCGACGCCTCAAAGGTAAAGGCGATTGTTGAGAATATGAACGGAAAGGCAAAGGCCGCGTAATGTTAGATTTACTTGCTCACGACACTGGTATTTGGGTTTTATTCTCTTTCGTGCTCTTTGCCGCATTTGCGTTCAAGCTAGGTCGTAAATCTATTATCGATGGTCTTGATTCCCGTATTAACGAGATTAAAACGGAAATTGAAACAGCAGAACGTCTGCGTGTTGAAGCCCAAGAATTATTGGCGCAATATCAACGCAAACAACGTGACGCCGAAAAAGAAGCGGATGATATTCTTAAAAATGCAAAAATGCAGGCGAAAGAGATTACAAAAACGGCTGAAACTGACCTTTCTGCGCTCATGGAACGCCGCGAAGTACAACTAGGTGAGCGTTTGAAGCGTTTGGAAGAAAATGCGATTGCTGAAATTCAAAATCATGCCGCTGATCTGGCTGTGGCCGCCACGACAGAGATGATCGTTCAAACATTGGATGAAAAAACCAATGCAAAGCTCAATGAAGAAACAATAAATTCACTTTCTAAACATTTGAATTAAGATCAAAGTAGCGTCATTACACGGCTTGTCCGTGTAATCTATGCTTTGCACAACCAAGATTGCATGGATAAACCATGCAATGACGGGTAAGATAATTGAAATTTAACAGTGAATTTACAGATGCCCCAAATTTTAAAAAACATAGAAAACCAATCTCCCAATGAAACTCTGCGTCAAATAGGCGCGGAGTCTAAGAAAGCGGCATCTGTTATTGGTCAAATTGCTACAGACAACATTAATGCGGCGTTAAATAATATCGCCTTGGCATTGCGTGAGCAGTCCCAAGCCATTATTGAAGCAAACACCAAAGATATTGAGGGGGCGAAAGATAAAAACCTATCCCCTGCTTTTGTTGATCGTCTTATGCTTGATAAGGAGCGTATCGACGCTATTGCGTCCAGTGTTGAAGCCATCGCTACGCTTGATGATCCTGTGGGACACATTTTAGAAACAACAACGCGCCCAAATGGTCTCCAAATTGACAAAGTCTCTGTGCCTATTGGTGTATTGGGTATGATTTATGAATCACGCCCAAATGTGACGATTGATGCGGCGGTGCTTTGTCTTAAATCGCATAACGCAGTAATTTTACGCGGCGGATCAGAAAGCTTTCACTCTTCTCATGCGCTGCATAAAATTATTCAAACAACATTAGAAAAGCATAATATACCTGCCGCCGCCGTAAGCATGATCCCGTCAAAGGATCGTGCTTTCGTCTCAGAAATGCTCAAAGCACATGAGTTTATTGACGTTATGATCCCGCGTGGCGGTAAGGGGCTAACAATCCTTGTGATGAATGAAGCGAAAATGCCCGTGTTCGCACATTTAGATGGCAATTGTCACATTTATGTTCATCACAGCGTCAATATTGATTTGGCTTTGGTAGTGATTAGAAATGCGAAGTTGCGACGCACTGGTATATGTGGCGCAGCAGAATCCCTTCTGTTCGATAAAAACATCGATAGAGAACTCGCCGTAATGATCGTCACCATGCTCCTCACCGAAGGCTGTGCGATTGTTGGCGATGATGAAGCACAAAAGCTCCATGATAAAATCACATCTGCCACGGATGAAGATTGGTCAACGGAATACTTAGATAAGAAAATCAGCATAAAATATGTTGAAGATGTAAATGAAGCGATTGAGCATATCAATCATTATGGATCACATCATACGGACGCCATTTTAGCCGAAAACAAGCAAGCCGTGACAGAATTTCAAAACCGCGTGGATAGCGCGATTGTCATGCATAACGCCTCCACGCAGTTTGCCGATGGCGGTGAATTTGGCTTTGGTGCGGAGATTGGTATTGGCACAGGCAAGCTTCACGCCCGTGGCCCTGTCGGGTTGAAACAGCTCACGACCTTTAAATATCTTGTGAAAGGCAATGGGCAAACGCGCCCTTAAAAAACAAAAGATGTCATTGCCTGAATTATTGATAAATAATTCTAGGGCAATCTATATTTAGCAATTAGATTCCCTTAGAATTTCTAAGAAATTCAGGGAATGACAAAATAGAGAAATTTAAAATTTTGAATATAAAACAACCTCATCAATTCACCCCGCCAACCCTTCGTGATGGTCACAGATGGCAAAATATGCGTATTGGCTTGCTTGGTGGGTCTTTCAATCCGCCCCATGCAGGGCATTTGCACATTGCCCGTATTGCCCGCGCAAAATTTGGTCTGGATTTTATCTGGTGGATTGTCACACCGCAAAACCCCCTAAAGAAAACCAAAGGCATGGCGCCATATGAAGAACGCCATCAAAACGTAAGCGATATGCTCAACACCATGCCGCGTCAAATGCCGACGCATTTAGAAGCAGAGCTTGGCACGCAATACACATATGAAACCATTTCAGAGCTACGCCATAATTTTCCCAAAACAAATTTTCTGTGGATTTGCGGTATGGATAACGCGCACATCTTTCATAAATGGGATCACTGGCAAGATATCCTTAATATCTGCCC
>CAYGPG010000011.1:54261-54885 GCA_964351905.1 uncultured Micavibrio sp. | reverse complement strand
GGCCTCAATTTTAAATCATCCAAGTTTATTTCATTACGTGGAAGAGGAGTTGGGGATGTTAAATTTATCAGAAGCGCGGTTAGATGCGCTTCGCCAAGCGATATTAAGCCATTTATGTGAAAGTGATGATATTCATGCACATGATTTGCAGCGCCAGCTTATTGAAGATGGTTTTTCTAGTGAAATCAGAGGCTTACTATCAGAATCTATTTACACTCATGCACGATTTGCACGACCGCAAAGTGAGTTTGAAGATGTGCAAGCAGGCTGGAATCAGGCTTTAAAAGTGCTAAAAGAGGCATAATCTAAAGTTTCTTTAAAGCTTTGTCATGCAAGCCCTTGAAATAATATATAAAACCCTCTAAAACCACTTATTCTAATAACAGATAAAGCCTTTAGGTTTCGCCGCGCGAATCAGGTATAAACATATATCCCGTTCATATAGTGGGGTGTTAAAGCGCAAATTTAAAGAATTGCAGTAAAGAATTTGGCCGTAAAAAAGAAAAAAGCAACAGCAAAGAAAACGCCCGCAAAAAAAGCCGCGGCGAAAAAAGCGCCTGCGAAAAAAGCGGCGAAGAAAAGCCCTTCCAAAAAGACAGCGAATCCCGTAAAGAAGACAGCTGC
>CAYGPG010000011.1:0-54251 GCA_964351905.1 uncultured Micavibrio sp. | reverse complement strand
CTAAGAAGGCAGTAAAGAAATCAGCGAAAAAATCTGTAGCCAAAAAGGCGCCAGCAAAGAAGACAACGGCGAAAAAGCCAGTAAAAAGTAAAGCAAAGAAAACCGTGACCCAAGCAACAAAAAAAACAGCAACGAAAAAAGCACCTGCAAAGAAAACAGCAGCAAAGAAGACTGCGGTGAAGAAAACACCTGCCAAAGTAGATGCGAAAAAAACAGCAAAATCTGCGCCTAAGAAAATAGCCGCTAAGAAATCTGCGACGAAAAAGACTAAGGCAGAAGACGAAGATGATGAGGAAGAAGATACGCCTAAACGCACTGTTAAAGGTACTCTCGCGCAAATCGTTAAAAAGCTAGTTAAGCAAGGTAAAGAAAAAGGCTACGTTACCTATGATGCTTTAAATAAAATGCTGCCCGCGGAAGAATTTACGTCTGAGCAAATTGAAGATGCAATGTCGACCTTGTCTGACGTAGGTATCCAAATGACCGAAGGCGATGATTCTGATGAGGATGAAGAGGAAGAAGAAAAATACAAATCAGGCGGTAACATTGCCTCTGATGATACGGGTCGTACGGATGATCCGGTTCGTATGTACCTTCGTGAAATGGGGACAGTTGAATTGCTATCCCGTGAAGGTGAGATTGCGATTGCGAAACGCATAGAAGCGGGTCGTGAAATGATGATCGGCGGCATTTGCGAGAGCCCATTGGCTATTGAATCATTGATTGCTTGGTACGAAGCCCTTCAAAAAGGTGACATTCTTTTACGTGAAGTGATTGACTTGGATGCCACATATAGTGGTGGGCCAGGCGAAGATCATTCTGCGCCAAAATCTGAAGCAAAAATTGCAGAAGAAAAGAAAAAAGCCGAAGCCAAAGAAAAAGCAGCCGAAAAAGCCAAAGAAGAAAAAGAACAAAATGGTTCTGATGATGATGATGACAATTCAGGCGATGAAGAGGTAGAAGAAGAAAACGTCTCTCTCGCCGCGATGGAAGAAGAGCTAAAGCCAAAAGTTTTTGAAATTTTTGAGCGCATTAAAAAGACTTATAAAAAGATTTCCAAAGTTCAAGGGGAACGTATCGAAGCTATTCAAAACGGTGACGAGCCAACAGCAGCTATTAATAAAAAATACGAAGCATTGAAAACCGAAATGGTTAAGTTGATGGATGAAGTGACGCTTCATAATGCGCGTATTGAACAGCTTGTTGGTGCATTGTACAAAATTAATAAAGAGCTTGTTATGCTGGAGGGGAAACTTCTTCGCCTGGCCGTCGATTGCAAAGTAAAGCGTGAGTCTTTTCTTGATAATTACTATGGCGCAGAGCTTGACCCTGAATGGTTAGACCGAGTGCGTAAAATTGATGCAAAATGGGAAAAATTTGTTGAGCGTAACGAAAGCAAAATTGTAGCCATTCGTGAGCAAATCTCTCTTGTTATTGAAGATGCCGCGTTGCCAATGAAAGAATTCCGTCGCGTGGTTGGAACAGTTCAACGTGGTGAAAAAGAAGCAGCGCGTGCGAAAAAAGAAATGGTTGAAGCAAACTTGCGTTTGGTTATTTCGATTGCAAAGAAATATACAAACCGTGGTTTACAATTCCTTGATCTTATTCAAGAAGGGAACATCGGTTTGATGAAGGCGGTTGATAAGTTTGAATATCGCCGTGGTTATAAATTCTCGACCTATGCAACATGGTGGATTCGCCAAGCAATTACGCGTTCTATCGCGGATCAGGCGCGGACTATTCGTATTCCTGTTCACATGATTGAAACAATCAATAAACTTGTGAGAACATCACGTCAGATGATGCATGAAATTGGCCGTGAGCCAACACCAGAAGAGTTAGCAGAGCGTCTTCACATGCCACTTGATAAAGTCCGTAAAGTTCTTAAAATTGCGAAAGAGCCAGTATCCCTTGAAACACCAATTGGTGATGAAGAAGATTCATCATTGGGTGATTTCATCGAAGATACAAATGCGATTTTACCTGTTGAAAGTGCCATTCATTCGAACCTTCGCGAAACAACAACACGTGTTCTTGCGTCGTTAACACCGCGTGAAGAACGTGTTCTGCGTATGCGTTTTGGTATTGGAATGAATACAGATCATACTTTGGAAGAAGTGGGGCAACAATTTAATGTGACACGTGAACGTATCCGTCAGATTGAAGCAAAAGCGCTTCGTAAGTTGAAGCACCCAAGCCGCTCTAGAAAACTTAGAAGTTTCTTAGATACTTAAGTTTTATATTATGAAGATAACTTCAGAAAACAAAAACCAAATATTTATGTTTTTGGCATTCATGCCATTTTTGTTGGCACCCTTGTTGGTCGTAGAAGTTCCAAGAGCGCTAACTTACTTACCTTTACTTACGGTATTCTTTGCTGCTTTCACCGTAAAAAAAAAGAACCTTAAAGAAGATATCAAGAACTTTCGTTATCCTCTTTTCATTTTAATCGGGTTTTTTCTTTTTATCTCGACACATACTTTTTTGATTGCTCAACATGATGACGCTTATGACCGATTAAACAAATTGCTGCTGTTATTTTTGGGTGGTGCGTTACTTTTAATATTATCAAAAAAATTAGTTTATAAGGATTTTCAAAAACTAATAAATTGGCTTTTGCTGATTTGTGCTTTCTCATCTCTTCTTGTTTTTATTGAGATACTTTCTGGGGGTGTTTTATATAGCTTTTTACGTCAAAGTTCAGATAAATCGCCTTATGTTATCACTGTATTTAACCGCAGTGCTGTGACAATTACGCTGTTTGCATTAACGGCATTTTTCTTGATTGAACATAAAAGAATTGCTCATTATTCAGCATTAATATTGTTGCTGCCGATGTTAATAGTAACATCAAGCCAATCGGCACAACTTGCTTATGTTTTTGCTATTTTATTTTATGTTGTTTTTCCTTTTAAATATAAATGGGCATGGATATTTGTCGTGTTTGCCATTGCATTGGCATCTTTAAGCAAACCATTTATCGTCCCATATCTTTATAACGACATGCCCGCTTTCATTGATAAAATTGATTTGTTAAGGCAAGCCTGTGCAGGTCCTCGGATGGAAATTTGGGATTATATTAGTCGTAAAGTCTATGAATCTCCGCTGTGGGGGCATGGATTAGAATTCACAAAAACTTACAATGACTTTGATACTCAAGCACGATATTTTGCGAATACTGCTGTTATGCATCCTCATAGTTATATTCTGCAGATATGGATTGAATTTGGGGTGCTGGGTATTTTATTGGCTTTAGCAGTTCTGGGCGTGTTTATTTCTTTTATTTTTCGTCATATGGTTGGAAAAGAACAAAAAACAGCATTAACAATGTTGTTGGGGTTCTTGTTAGTGAGCCTCGTGTCGCATGGAATGTGGCAAAGCTGGTGGGTTTCCCTTGCTTTTATGTTGAGCTCGCTCATAATTATATCTGTAAAATGTAAAAAACTATCATCAAGTACTTAATTCAATGGACTTTTATAAGCGTTTTTGGCATTAAGTACGTAATTAAAAGGGCCTGTAGCTCAGTTGGTTAGAGCAGTCCGCTCATAACGGATTGGTCGCTGGTTCAAATCCGGCCAGGCCCACCATCCATTCTTCTATGTTTCCTATGAAAAAAACATACCTCCTTTTAATGCTTTCCTTATTCTTGATTTCTTGTGGATCACAGAAAGCGGCTCCTGTTTCCCAACCTTTAGTTTTTGGTAAGCAAGGACAACAATATGGAACATTTAGCACGAAACCCGCTTACTACGCAATTAATGAAATAAAGCAATGTGTCGCGCATGCGCGTGAAATTACCGGCGCTTCCATTTTTGGTGATGCGCATACTTGGTGGTATCAAGCGGAGGGAAGATACCCTAAAGGCTATATACCACGTGCGGGTTCAATTCTCGTTTTATCAAAGACATCAAGGCTGCGGTACGGTCATTTGGCAGTGGTAAAACGTGTTGTTGATAAACGCACGATAGAGGTCGAACACAGCAATTGGGGAGCAACCAGAGACGAACGCTGCATTATTTATACGCGCATGCCTGTCAAAGATGTATCACCAGCAAATAATTGGTCGCAACTGCGCTTTTGGAATTATCCATCGCAAAGCTTTGGTAGTATTTATCCTGCAGACGGATTTATATATGTGCCACAAAAAACGATGCCTTATGACGGAACCTAAAAATATTTTATACAGCTATAGGCGCTGTCCTTATGCAATGCGAGCGCGCATGGCCTTGGTTGCTGCAGGTATTCAATGTGAGGTTCATGATATAGATTTTAAAGATAAGCCAGAATCTATGTTGGCTATATCGCCTAAAGGCACTGTACCTGTTTTACATTTATTATCTGGAAAAGTGATTGATGAGAGTTTGGATATTGTTTACTGGGCTTTAAATCAAGATGATCCTTTAGATTTTAAATGTGAGGATTCGAACAATCTTATTTCTGATAATGACGGTTATTTCAAAGCGGCGTTAGATCGATATAAATACCCAAATCGTTTTCCTGATGAGGATTGTTCTACTGCACGTGATCAAGTAGAAAATTTCTTAAATAAATTAGATACCATCTTAAGTAAAAAGAAAAACTTAAATGGTCATGACACATCTATGTTGGACATATGTATTTTCCCATTTATTAGGCAATGCGCAAATGTAGATAGAGAGTGGTTTGATGGCCTACCGTATAAGAATTTACATAGCTGGCTGCAACGTCATATCGAAAGTGATTTATTTTTAAAGGTGTTCCAAAAACAAAAAGAAAATCCATACTTGTTAATATGAATTTAAAATTAAGCGATGTGATGCATATGAATAATGCGTCCCATAGAAACATCATAGTTGTTGACGATTTTTAAGTTTCTTGTATCAACAATACTAATTCCACGGCGAATTCCTGCAATCGCTAGGTAAGGTGTACCCTCAATTTCACTTATACCGCGCATTTCTTTTAAGTTTAATTCTGCACCAGTTATACTTCTATATTCATTAGTGGTAGCGTTAAAAAGAGCGATGCTATCGGAGTTTGGAAAAGACATGCACACAGTATTTGTGTCACGAACATAGCATATAGATTGCGCGCGTCGATGATGAAAGTTTTCTAGATGTAGAACATTTAGTTCATTTGTGCCGCCAACAGACATCTGTAACGGTAGAAGGGGGAGACCAAAATTTTCTACTGACTTTTCAACACGGTGTATTTTTGCTTTTTGTGCAATTTCAGGCCATTGGTTTGATAATTCTGGGTGGTTCTCTGCAAAATAAGACCTGAACTTATCTTCAATATACTCGTTATCCCATGTTGCAATGTCAGGGTCATCATATTCTTGAAATCCAATAGCAAAGAGTTCACCGTTATCTGTCATAATGCTATGGCTTACCATTGCATTTTTATATGCAGGCATTGTTTTTTTTAATTTAAATGTTTTGCGATCATATAAGGCAATTTCACTATGTTCATTTGTAACGCCCATAGTAAAACCAGGTTCATTGGCTTCTTTATCTTTATAACCATTGTAATTACATACGGCAAAAGTATCATTATCAAACAACTGAATGTCATGTGGAGCAGAACCCTCAAGGTATTTTAATTCCATTAGTTTGAAGTCTTTAGGGTCAAGAAGAGCAAAGCAACCTTGGCTATTTTTATCTAGATCATTAACAGATACAATGATGACATCGTTTTCTTTATCGTGAAAACCGTGCCCAGCAAACATTAGGTTTTTATCTAATTCAATGTCCTGACCTCGACCTGAGAAATCGCTAACTCTTAATTTGGGTTTTCCACCATTTGAAATGACAAGGTAATTATCATTAATTTTTAATACATCATGTGCTTTTTCCATCTCGATTGGGATTTGCATAACGTCCCCAGTGACCAAATCTAAATTGGATAAAACGGTTTGATGAGTTTCGTTTGAAAATGGCCCTTCTTTCATCAAGTTGTAACAAGCCGCAACAATATTGCCACTCACTCCATTGATGACTTTTGGGGTTGTCGCTGCGAGTGATCTCGGAGCAATCAAACTCGTTTGTATTGCCACTGCTATATATGCGCTATATTTAAGAAATTCACGTCTATCAATCATGTAGATATCATTCCATTAAATCTTTAAAAATTGGTTACATTTTCATTTTAGCATAAAAATAGTTTTCAAAACGTAATTTGAACGTGTTTTCATGGACGTTTTGGATATTGTATAGTTTACGTAGGTTAACTTTATCTTAAGAATTTAAAATGATTTCAAATTCTAGAGCCAAAGACTTTTTTGAGAAGTTCTGTTGTTTGGCGCGTAGGGTTTTCACGAATTGCTCTTTCTTGTTGTGCTAGATAAAAGAAAATCCCTTCGATGCCCTGATCCACAACATAAGAGGTCAAATCTGCTTTGACATCAGGCATGAACGGAATATCTTGATATTTGCCCATGGCTTTGTCGTAGGATTGGATTACGCCAGCTTGAGAGATTGCATTTTGCACAAACGGTGACATCTTGGTCGCGAGTGGCGCAGACATTTTTTGGCGGAAGTACGTGGTAGCAGAATCCTTAGGCCCTTTATAAATGGTGTAAATATCATCAAAGGTCATTTCAGATATGGCATTAATGAAAAGCTCTTTTGCATGGGGTGTTGCAATTTCTGCGGCGCGGTTCAGGCGCGTTTCAAGATCATCAAGAAGATAAGACGCCCCAACCGTATCCAACGCGCCTTGAACTTTCGCCAATGAAGCGGGCAGGGGGATGTGTATTTTAGGATCTGCCCTAAATCCGTCTCTTTGTCCTAATTGCTGAACAACTTCTTGCGTTCCGATGCTTAAAGCTTGTTTGAACGCGGCGGTAATATCTTGTTGCTGTAAGCCCGCAACGGTTGCGGCTTGCGTATTTACATTGCCAAAAAGTGTGTTGCCAAGGGCAGCAATATCATTGGAAAGCGTTTTTGTTGTTGTCTGACAGGCGCTTAGACCCAAAATAGAGCAAGTGGCGGCGGTAATGAGTAAAAAGCGAAACTTCATGGGTTCTTGTCCTATTTTAAGCGTCATTATATCGCTCGTTCATGTAATCCAATATGAATACCAAAATAGATTACATGCATAAAGCATGTAATGACGTAATTTATACTTAATTTCTTGACAATTATCCCCAAACCCTTATAACTCCGCATATTCCCAAGAAAAGGAGGCGACTCCTTGTTGATGGAAATCATTTGATTAACTTCAATCCCGTTCGGGCTATTAGGACATTAAATCGAGCATCAAAATGATGCCATTAAAATATAGAAGGAACTATAAACATGAGTGAAAAGAGACCTAAGTCTAAATATAAAATTGATCGCCGTTTGGGTTGTAACCTATGGGGTCGTCCGAAATCCCCTTATAACACACGCCAATCTGCGCCAGGTATGCACGGCGCACGTCGTGCGAAGCCGACAGATTACGGTATTCAGTTATTCGCGAAGCAAAAATTAAAAGGTCATTACGGTAACATCGGTGAGCGTAAATTCCGCCGTTATTATCAAGAAGCAAACCGTATGCGCGGTGATACAGGTCAAAACCTTATCGGTCTTCTTGAGTCTCGTTTGGATGCAGTGATCTACCGTGCGAAATTTGTTCCAACAGTTTTCGCGGCACGTCAATTCGTCAGCCACAACCATGTGACAGTGAACGGTAAGAAAGTAAATGTTTCTTCTTATCAGGTTAAAGAAGGTGACGTTATTCAAGTGAAAGATAGCTCGCTTAAAATGCCAATGGTTCTTTTAGCCATGGAAGCACCAGAGCGTGATGTTGCAGAATATATCGAAGTAGATCATAAAGCAGGTAAAGCAACGTTCCTACGTGTGCCTGAGCTTGCAGATGTTCCTTTCGCTGTTGAGATGGAACCGCATCTAATCGTTGAATTTTACTCTCGTTAATCTGCGTCTTTTTTGTTTTGGCGTTGTTGCGGCGGCACTCATTTAGGTTTCCTAAATTTCGTACCTTGCGCCTAGCCAAAACAGAAAAATACTTGATTAATTAAAATATAAGAATTGTAAGAACCGCCTGAATTGGCGGTTTTTTTTGTTTAAGTTGAAGCTGTATAACCCCTCACCCAGCTATGGCTAAGTTCACAATGTTCACTAAGCCTGCGCAACCCTCTCCCTTAGGGAGAGGGAGGGGCTATCTGACTTTATTTCCAATTAAAGCGGAAATAATACCATGCAAAGTTTTAACCTCTTGCTCGCTCATTTGGTTGCGGGTGAAGATGTTGCGAATGTTACGCATCATGGTGGGGCGCATATTTTCTTCGCGGAAAAATTTATGGTTGTCTAATTCATTTTCAAGGCGGTCTAAAAATTCAGTCACTTCGCCTTGATTGGCTGTAGGGCTATCACCTTCGGGCATGATGAGGGGGGCGGTGTCATTATGTTGCCTGCGCCATTCATAGCCCAACAATAAAACGCATTGCGCGAGGTTGAGCGAGGCGAAGTCTGGATTGACGGGAACAGAAATAATGTTCTGCGCGAGGCTGATATCTTCGTTGGTCAGACCTGCACGTTCTCCACCAAAAAGAATAGCGGTTTTCTTGTCCTCTTTTTGATGTTTGACCATGTCAGATACGGCATGTTCAGGCGTCATAACGGGTTTACGCATTTCACGTGGGCGTGCCGTTGTCGCATAAACAACATGATAATCTTTGATGGCGTCTTTGGTGGTTTCAAAAATTTTTACTGGGTTTATTTTATCAAGCGCACCGACAGAATTGGCTTCGGCAATTTTGCTAGGCCACCCATCACGTGGATCAACAAGGTGTAAATCACTTAATCCAAAATTAGCCACCGCCCGCGCCGCCGCGCCAATATTCTCCCCCATCTGAGGGGTCACAAGAATGATGGCGGGTTTAGTCATTGTAACTTACCCTTTTAGACGCTGTTTTACTTTTTCTTCGCCGAGGAGGGGGAGGAGGTTGTTTAGTTCTGGGCCGTGATCCATTCCTGTCAGGGCTTTGCGAAGGGGCATGAAAAGTCCTTTGCCTTTACGGTCGCTGACGTCTTTAATTTTCCCAATCCATTCATTCCATGTTTCTGGCGTCCATGGCGCGGGGGGAAGAACCTCTGCGGCTTGTGCGGTGAACTCTTTATCTTCTTCTTCGATTTTTGTGGAGTTGTCATCATTGACGACTTTCCACCAGTCTTGAACATTACGTAGACGTTCCAAGTTCGGGCGCACGGCATTCCAAAAATTCTCGTCTAAATCGTTTAAGCCCATTTCGATTAAACGATCTTTGACGTCAGCAAAATTTGTGTCGTGAAGAATTTTTGAATTTAAACGCACCAATTCATCAGGGTCAAATTTTGGTGTTGAGCGTGAAAATTTTGAGAAATCAAAATCTTCAATTAATTTTTTGTGATCTGTGTAAGCTTCGATGGGATCAGATGTTCCTAATCGTGCCATGAGTGAGACGATAGACATCGCCTCTAAGCCTTCATCATTTTTAATGTCACGCAAACTGAGTGAGCCGATACGTTTGGATAACTTTCCGCCTTCGGCATCAGAGATAAGTGATAGGTGAGCAAAGTCTGGTGCTTTGCCAGAGATGGCTTCAAACATTTGAACGTGCGTTGCGGTGTTAGAAACATGGTCTTCACCACGTACAACATGCGTGATTTCAAATTCAACATCATCAATGACGGAGCATAAATGATAAAGTGGTGTACCGTCTTCACGAAGGACTACAGGGTCAGAGAGATCTTCGCCCTTAAACGAAACAGGGCCACGGATAAGGTCCTTCCATTCGATAGGGGTGTGATTGAGTTTAAAACGCCAATGCGGCGTGCGGCCTTCAGCTTCGTATTTGGCAATTTGCTCTGGCGTTAAATCTAAACCTGCACGGTCATAAGTGGGAGGAATTCCTCGAGACAGCTGTGTTTTGCGCTTTAATCCAAGTTCTTCAGGTGTTTCATAGCAAGCATACAGGCGACCATCTGTTTTTAACTGTTCAATGACCGCATTATATTTATCCATGCGGTCTTTTTGGTTCACTTTTTGATCCCATGGTAAGCCTAGCCACGTTAGACCTTCTTCAATTGCGACTTCGCATTCATCACGTGAACGCTCGCGGTCTGTATCGTCGATACGCAATAAGAAATGCCCGTTATGCTTTTGACAAAATAACCATGTGATAACGGCAGTTCTGGCATTACCAACATGCATAAAACCAGTTGGGGAGGGGGCAAAACGAACTTTTACTGACATTTCAAAACCTTACGTTAATTAAGCTCTATTAAGTAGCGGGTTTTGTCTTTTATTTCAATATTTTTAGGAAAACCAGCTTATTGGTAATTTGTAATGAGTGTGTAGGTGCCAGTATATGTGCCCGGTGGCTGCCCGGGGTCAGCAAAAAGGCGTGCACCAACTGGAATTGTTGCAGGAGATGTCGCAATCGTAAGTGTGATTTTATCTCCAGCAGTAGGGGTTCCAATATTAAAGCTTCCAATAATCATTGTTGTTGTACCGTTTGAGACAGTAAAGGTTGCTCCAGGGGCGCCTAAGAAAGATATTTCGATTGGAACCCCTGTAAGAGCGTTTAAGTTTAATAATCCCCTTTGCTCAAGCCCTGCGCCACCAATGGCTGTTAACGAACCAGTTGTTGTGCGGTTACTTGCCGTATCAATTTCTGCTGTACCTGATCCTGTTATTGCAAAACTTCCAAAATTTAATGTTCCAGAGATTGTTTGATCGACATCAATAGGGGCTAATAATACAGCTGATGCAGCTCCAGTTCCATTTGCAGCTTTTGCTGCTTGCATGTTTGATAACGATGCAACAGACAGCGTGATGAGAGCAGCGCTGGTCGCAAGCGATTTAAAATTTAAGCTTGTTTTCTTGTTCTTTTTTAATTCCATATTGCATTATGGAGGAAGATGAATTTAAACATCAATTATTATAACGTAATGAGCTTTATAAGTTGTTAATTAAAAACTTATTGGTTTTTGAAAAACCCATTTGTAATGGGGTAGCGACGGTTGCGCCCAAAAGATTTGGATGTGATTTTTACACCCGGAGGAGCCTGCTTACGCTTATATTCTGTGGCATCTAGAAGCTTCCAGATTTTCATGACAATGTCTTGATCTTGTTTGATCTCATGAGGCGGTGTGTTTTTTTCAATTAAATTTTCTAAAATATCGTCAAGAATATCATACGGCGGTAGGCTATCTTGATCGGTCTGATCAGGTTTTAATTCAGCAGAAGGTGCTTTTTGAATGATATTTTCGGGAATCACGAGACCTTGTGCATTGCGCCAATTGGATAAGGCATAAACCTGACCTTTATATAAATCCTTAATTGCGTTGAACCCGCCACACATATCACCATATAAAGTGGCATAGCCAACCGCCATTTCTGATTTATTTCCTGTAGAAAGAACCATCTTACCACTGGCATTTGATAATGCCATTAGCGTCATTCCCCGTGCACGGGATTGTATATTTTCAAAAGTAGTGCCAGAATTTTCGGCATCAACATAATCGGCAAACATTTGGTCATAGGCCGTCATAGCGGGCTCAATTGAGATACTATCCAATTTCATATTTAGAAGCTTTGCACATTCCTTTGCATCATCAAGGCTTTCTTGAGATGTGTAAGGCGAGGGCATCATAACGCATTGAACTTTATTTGATCCTAAAGCATCAACAGCAATAGCTGCACTTAATGCGCTATCAATGCCGCCTGAAAGCCCAATAAGAACACCGGGAAAGTTATTTTTCTGTACATAGTCTCTTAAACCAACCACAAGTGCTTTATAGATAGTTGCTTCGAGGCTGAAGCGTGGAGCCATTATTTTTTGATTTAAATCCATTACAGCTTCTTCAAAAATAGGTAGCTGATGGGTGATTTTCCCTTTTTCGTCTAAAGCAAAAGAAGCTCCATCAAAAACTAATTCGTCTTGCCCCCCAACTTGGTTGATGTAGATCAGGGGTAAACCAGTTTCTTTGACACGGTTTTTAGCATGTGTTTCACGCGTAACATGGATGTCTGTTTGATAGGGGCTACCATTTGGAACAATTAAAATCTCTGCTCCTTGTTGTTTTAAATGGTTCGAAACATCAGAAAACCACATATCTTCGCAAACAAGAATTCCTAATTTTACACCCTTAAGTTCACAAACATCAGGAAGAGCGCCTTCTTCAAAAACGCGTTTTTCATCAAAAACACCATAATTGGGCAAATGATTTTTATATGTTTTGTGAAGAATTTTTCCTTCTGAAATCAGTAACGTCACATTATATAGCTCGTCCTCTTCCTTCCAAGGCGTGGAAATAAGGAGTGCAGGACCATTAGCACTTTCCTTGATGAGCTCTTCAACATTAGCCTCTAAACGGTTTATAAAGTAAGAACTTAAGACTAAATCATCTGTTGGATAGCCCGTTGTAATTAATTCTGGATATACAATGAGATCACATTCGTCGGATGCATTATTCCTGACTTCACGAATTTTATTAAAATTGTGATTGAGCGCCCCAACGGTTGGATTAAGTTGAGCAATTGTAATATTTAGGTGGAGTGTCATTTTATTATTTACCAATCTCACTCATCATTTCTAATATTGATTGTTTAACAAGATCAAATTGTTCCCACACAATGAAGTGTCCTTGGTTAGGTAAAAGGTGAATTGTGGGTTGGGTACTTGTGAGTTTATTTTCTGCAAAAGACGCATTTGCCGCAGGAACAAGTTCATCTTCTTCACCTTGGATGATCGTAACGGGAATTTTTAATTCAGACCATTTAGATTTAATTTTTATCAATTCTTGTTTTAAAGGCAATATCTCTTGATTAGAAGTATCCAAAGATTTTGGTAAGAACCAGCGAACCAAACGCCAGCTTGCGGCTGTGTTATACCATCTGTTTTCTTCTAAAGAGGGGGATATTGATGGCGCCAACATGATCAGCCCATCTATTAATTCAGGATAATCCATAGTGAGCTGTGCGGCAACGGGTCCACCATATGAATGCCCAACAACAATAATATTTTCAACCTTGTGTTCTTTAATCGCAAAAGCAATAGCGTCGGCATGTTTTAATAAAGAGCGTTCTGGATTATGTGGATTGGATTTGCCAAATCCCAAACGATCAACAGCGATAAGGTTCGCATTTTGCTGTAAATCGCTATCTTTTAAATATTCACCATAGGCCGCCCAATCTCCTGGTGATCCATGAACAAAGACAATTAAGTTTTTTGAATTTTCATTCTTTAAAAAAACATAATGAAAGTTTTTATCTTCAAAATTGATAGTCCTAGAAACGATATTGCTGCGCGCAAGGTCATTCATAACTTTAGGAGAGTCATAAGGCGGACCGATACAAGCATTTAAAAACAAAGAGCTTATGAGAAACAAACTATAAGCAAAATATTTCTTCATTAACGCATAGCTTTCAATTCATCTGCGACGAGGAAAGCGAGCTCTAAAGCTTGGTTAGCGTTTAATCGAGGGTCACAAGCAGTGTGATAACGGCTAGAAAGATCTTCTTCTGTTACCTCGTGCGCACCACCAACACATTCAGTGACATTTTGACCTGTCATTTCAAAATGGACACCACCGGGATTTGTACCTTCGGCGCGATGAACATTAAAGAAGCCCTGAACTTCGCCTAAAATATTATCAAAGCGGCGCGTTTTAAATCCAGTCGATGATTTTTCAATATTGCCGTGCATTGGATCACAAATCCAAACAACGTTACGGTCTTCGTCTTTAATTTTTCTAACCAATGGTGCTAGTTTTTCTTCGACTTGGCCTGCTCCCATACGGGCAATAAGGGAAAGCCTTCCTGCTTCGTTTTCAGGGTTAAGTTTGTCCACAAGTCTCATGAGGGTATCTGCATCCAATTCTGGCGGAACTTTCATGCCAATTGGGTTATGAATACCACGCGCGAACTCTATTTGAGCGCCATCTGTGTCTTGGGTGCGCGCGCCAATCCAAAGGAAGTGCGCGGACGTGTCATAATAATCGCCCGTCGTACTATCAACGCGGGTCATAGCTTCTTCGTAAGGTAAAAGAAGTGCTTCGTGACAGGTATAAAAATCTGTCTCACGCATGGTTGGCACGCTCTCACTTGTGATACCACATGATTTCATGAAGGCTAGGGTACGGCCAATTTCTTGCGCAACTTCTTCGTAGCGCGCGCTTAAGGGGCTATCGGTCACAAAATCCAAATTCCAACGGTGGACTTGGTTCAGGTCTGCATAACCGCCTGTCGAAAAGGCGCGAAGTAAGTTCAACGTTGATGCAGATTGATTATAAGCACGGATCATGCGTTGTGGGTCTGGCACGCGGGCTTCTTCGGTGAATTCTAATTTATTAATGATGTCCCCGCGATAACTGGGCAAAGTGACACCACCAATGGTTTCATTGTCTGAAGACCGCGGCTTGGCAAATTGGCCTGCCATGCGCCCCATCTTTACAATTGGCGTTTCACCGCCAAACGTCATGACGACAGCCATTTGTAAAAGAACGCGGAATGTATCGCGAATTTTATTGGCACCAAATTCTTGAAAGCTTTCTGCGCAGTCGCCGCCTTGAAGCACAAAAGCATTACCGTGGCAGGCTGAGGCCAAATTTGCTTTTAAGTTGCGGGCCTCTCCTGCAAAAACAAGGGGTGGCATACCACCCATAATTTCTTCTACACGAGCCAAATGATCTGCATCAGGGTAAGAGGGAAGTTGCTTTGCAGGCTTATCGCGCCAGCTACTCGGTGTCCATGTATTCATATCAAATTTTTAAGGGATTTTTCTGTCCATCGCAAGGGTTTAAGGTCTTATGCTTCTTATTATGAAGAAACAGGCTCTCGCATTGTTACAAATTCTTCGGCTGACGTGGGGTGAATGCCTATCGTGCGGTCAAAATCTGCCTTAGTTGCCCCCATATTCAAAGCGATTCCAATACCTTGCATAATTTCTGGCGCATCATGGCCACACATATGTGCTCCTAAAATTTTATCTGTTTTAGCGTCAACAATTAACTTTATAAGGGAGCGCTCTTCACTTTCAGACAAAGTGTGGCGGAGAGGTTTAAAGTCGGATTTAAAGATTTTTAAATTATGGCCTTTTTCACGCGCTTCTTCCTCAGTTAAACCCACAGCAGCGATATTGGGGTGAGAGAAAACAGCTGTTGGAATGTTTTGGTAAGAAACGGCGCGGTCAGCTTGATCGTTAAACAAACGATCTGCCAAAACGTGACCTTCCGCAAGAGCAACAGGTGTTAATTGCATGCGGTCAATCACATCACCAACGGCGTATACGTGGTCAACGCTGGTCTGAAAATCATCATTTACGATAACTTGTCCATCAGGCTTGGTATTGACGCCAATATTATCAAGATTTAGCGAAGCTGAATTGGGGAGGCGACCAATGGCACTTAATACCAAATCACAATCAATTTTATCGTCATTATCAACAAAAACAGTTTTTTTACCGTTATCTTCTTCTACTTTGACGATGTTTGCTTCAAATATAACTTTCACGCCTTGCTTTTCAATTTCTTGATTAATAAAGTCGCGAATATCATGGTCAAAACCTCTTAAAACTTGATCTCCACGATGAATAATTGTGACCTCTGATCCTAAGCCATGAAAAATATGGGCAAATTCGACAGCAATATATCCTGCCCCTTCAATCACAACGTGTTCTGGTAAAGACTTCAGATAAAAAAGATCGTCTGAAATAACAGTATGTTCAGCGCCAGGATAATCAGGTGTTCTTGGATATCCGCCCGTGGCGATTAGTATTTTATCAGCTGTAATTTCTTTATCGCCAACCAAGAGGGTGTGCTCGTCTTTAAAAGTGGCGTTTTCATCAAATGTTTCAACATTTGCCTTTTCTAACATGCTTTTATAGATGCTATTTAGGCGGTTTATTTCTTTAT
Source organism: uncultured Micavibrio sp. (assembly GCA_964351905.1). Lineage (GTDB taxonomy): Bacteria > Pseudomonadota > Alphaproteobacteria > Micavibrionales > Micavibrionaceae. The sequence goes on along the minus strand of CAYGPG010000011.1, from coordinate 38,373 downwards.
CTTTGTTTGTGATTAAGGTTGGCCAATCAAAATGAAGATTATCCATTCTCCACCCAAAGCCACGCGCTTCTTCAAAGGAGAGCTTATAGTCAGAAGCGTAAGCCATTAATTTTTTAGGAACACATCCAATATTGACGCATGTTCCGCCGTAGTGCCGTCCTTCTGCTAGACCTACTTTCGCACCATGCCCTGCCGCAATACGAGCCGAGCGCACACCACCAGACCCACCACCGATAACAAAATAATCGTAATCATAATTGTTTTTACTCATTTACATGTTCCTCTTTATTGAATTTTCCCCATCGTCTATGAAGCCATAACCATTGTTCTGGGCGTTCTGTTATCCATTTTTCTAATTTTAAATTAAAAGCACTAATTAAATCTTCAGCGGTTTTATTTTCTGCCTCTAGAGGTTCTTCAATTGTGATTTTAAAATTACAGTTTTTAAGCCGTTCAATGCGTAAAGGAATGATAGGACAATCAAATTTTTGTGCCAATTGAGAAAAAATTGGCGATGTCATAGCGGGCTTTCCAAAGAAATTAACGGCAACCCCTTCGTTGTATTTTTGATCAATGAGCATGCCAATAAAAGTACCGTCATTCATTGCTTGGACAATGTGACGCGTTCCTGAACGGGATTTAGGAATAGTTTTTATTTTACCTGCTAAGGTTCTAGCGTAATGCAACATTTTATCTGAAAAAGGATTATTTGGTGCACGGTATATAGGGCTGGCGTTAAAATCCTTTTGCAGAAAAAGAGCAGGGGGGCAACATTCCCAATTGGCTAAGTGACCAGATAATAAAATAGCAGGTTTGCCACGATATTTCTCTAGAATATCTAAACCAACTATTTGAGTATTATCGCGTCCAATTTTCTCAAGGTGGGCATATTCCATCATTACGCGCCCGAGGTTATCCCACATACCCGTAATAATTTTATCAATTTCTATATTGTTTTTATTTGGGAAAGCCATTTCTATATTGGTTCGCGCTTTGCGCGATGCTGCTAATTTAGGGCCTATAGAGCGCCCAATCCAACCACCGAAATTAGAGGCCCAGTTTAGAGGTAGAATTTTTGATAATCCTAAAAAGAAAAATAAAATAGCGGCTTCAAATAGGTATCGTATTTTTTTAATCATTGGTTTGACCTAAATGACGATTTAAAAAATTTAAAATCTCTTCACTATTTTTAAACGAGAGCTCTATTGGAAACGTTAAAACCTCTTTTTGAAACTCAGTAGACAGGCGTACAAAATCTTTTTCTGTCGTAATTAAATTAGCTTTATGATTAATTGCAAGATCTCTTAAATCATCTTCGTCATTTTGCGTATATTGGTGATGATCTGGGTAGGGCATCCATGCAGATAAATTGACTTGATGATCTAGCAAAGCGTTTTTAAATTTTTCTGGATATCCTAAACCAGCAAACGCAACGTAGGATTCATGTGTTTCCGGTATTATCTTAGGTATGATGTTTGCCTCAAAAACAGGAAGATCAGAATGAAAAGAGGGACCAATACAAATAACGGCATGCGTTTTATTTAATGCATCTTTTAGCGGTTCGCGCAAAGGTCCTGCAGGTATAAGACGATTATTCCCAAAGTCAATCTGACGATCAATTACTAGAAAGTTTATATTCTTTGCTAGGTGATTATTTTGCAATCCATCATCCATAATGATTAAATCAGCATTATTTGTTTTTGCAAATTTGGCGCCGTCCGCGCGGTTTTGGGAAATAACTGTAGGAGCGTAGTTCGCAAGCAATAATGCTTCATCGCCAACATCCCCCACATTATGTTTGTTCGTATCAACTAAAGTGGGAGCGGTGATGTTACCACCATATCCACGTGAGAGGATCATTGGGTTTTTTGCTATTTTATGTTCTTTAATTAATTTAATCAGTGCAATAACTGTTGGAGTTTTACCACTACCACCTGCAATAGCATTCCCAACACAGATAACAGGAATATTAGATTTGTAGGGTTTACCTTGTCGCATTATATTAATTTTATGCCCTAAAAGGTAAAGCCACGAAAAGGGGATGAGAATAATACTGATTATACTCATTCGTTTATGCCAGAATTTTGGTGTTTTAAAATTCATTACGCTTTTTATCCATATTTTGAATATAGGGCTCAATATAATCTAAAACTTTAAAGATAATATTCTCTTTTTCTTTTGCAAATTTATGAGCATTTTTGATGGCCATATCCTTTGCTTGATTATCACTAAGATATAATTTTATACACTCAAAAAGCTCTTGCTCTGAGAAAACTTGAATGGCTGCATTTGCATTAAACATATCTGAAAATAATTGTGTTTGATATTGAATATGTGGCCCTGTGATTACGGCGCAGGCTAATTGTGCTGCTTCGATAGGGTTATGGCCACCTCCACCATCATGGCTGAAAGACCGTCCGATCACAGCAATTTCAGATAAAGCGTAAAAAAGACCGAGTTCACCTAAAGTATCTGCAATATATATATCTGTGTTTTTATCTGGTTTTTTGTGATTTTCACTTCTTAAGGTAGCTTTCAACCCCAATACCTTTATTTGCTTGTTAATCTCCTCACGGCGTTCCGGATGGCGCGGTACAATTATTGTCAACACGTCTGGATAGATATCTTTCAGCTCTTCATGAATACGTGCAGCCATTATTTCTTCGCCGTCATGTGTACTGGCGTAAAGCCATAAGGGGCGATTTCCTATAACGGTTTGAAGTGATTTTAATTCTGTATCTTCGTAGGGTAATGTAGCGGCGCTATATTTTAGGTTATCCGTGACATTTACATTGTCTGAACCAAGTTTATTAAAGCGTTCTTTATCTGTTTTTGTTTGTGCAAGAATGACCGCGAAAGTAGAGAGAATTCTCTCTGCTGTTTTTTTGAAATAGGACCATCGTTTAAAAGAATTTGAGGAAAGCCGCGCATTGATAAGAAAAGCAGGAATTTTCTGTTCTTTCAGAGTAAGCAGCATATTTGGCCATATTTCAGATTCCATCCAAAGAACTAAGTTCGGTTTCCAATGGCTTAAAAAACCCCGTACCCAAGTTGGATGATCCAAGGGATAATATTGATGAATGGCATGATCGGGAAGTCTTTTGGCCATGAGAGCCGCAGATGTTTTTGTACCACTCGTCACTAAAAAATTTAAATCATTATTTGTTTTGGACAGCTTTTGAATAAGTATGAGCGCAGATTGTGCTTCGCCTACACTTGCGGCGTGAATCCAAACTAAACGACCACGTGGACGAGTTAGAGATGCTTTTCCCTGTCGTTCGTAAAGGCGAAGTTTATCTTCTTTTCTTTTGAATACGCGCCAATGTAATAATAGCACTAAGAGCGGGCTGCTTAAAAAAGTCAGTGTTTTATATAAAAGCAACATGGGAAAACGTTTGATTACCTGTCTTTAACAGTTTGAAGGTATGATAAGATATAGCGTTATTTCTTAAAAAAAGTAAGGAAAATCAAGGTTATGAGTGAAAAACCTGAAGATAAAGCAGGCGCAAGAAAGATGACGGCAAGGCGCCAAGCAATTTTAGCAGGCGCTTTCGCTCAACTTCGAAAATCTCGAAAGGCGATTGAACCCGGTATTTTGCAGAAAATAAGGGATATTGTGAGCGGGAGCCCTGAAATTATGAAAAAATTAGGCGTGACAGATGCTCCGAAAGATAAGATAGATGAGGACATGCCCTTATCTTCAAAAACCTCACAGGCGCCTCATAAAGAAGAGGCGAAAAAGCCCACCAAGACGGCAAAGGCAAAATCAGATTATGAAGTGATTGATCAAGAGAAGAATATGGATGTTGTTGCTAAGCTTATGGAGCTCAGCCCTGATAATAAAGAAAATATAAAATCACTTCTCAAAAATAATCAGAAAAGCTAATTAAAATGCCCCATTTGGTGTTTCAGGTATGGTTGGTGATGTTCCTGGTTCGCCTGTTGAAGCACTACTTGTGCATGTTCCATTTTCACGATTATAGAAGCAACCTGGGTTTGTACAAACTGCATCATCATAACTTTCATCGTCACTCACAAAAACCTTAACGCCCGTTTTTATTGGATCATTACATACTTGTGGTCTTAACTTATCACCTACTTCTGTATAAACTGCACGCAACGGGGCTTGGAATTCATATAAATCTTCATTATTTGCTAGAGCAATTTGCGTATCCCATGTTCCCATGGGACCTAGATCTACAGTTGCGCCTGCAGCCGTACATCTGGTGGGGAAGTGTCGGGTATCTTGTATGCTAGGATCATTGTATCCGACAACATCGGGATTTCCATCCATTCCCGCTATTGTTTCAAAAGGATAAAAACCGTCTGTATTTTGAAATTCATCGTTATCAATAAAGTTAGAGCATTTTGCAGCCTGCCAAACATTGGCCATAGCATTACAATTATATCCATCTGTAATTTCTGCAACAGGCGGCAAAAACTGGCTGTCTCTGTTCTCTGCAGCTAATCTTTGTGCGCGGCCTCCAAGATAACTGTGACCAAAATTATTATCAACATAAGCCACTAAAGCTGTGTAAACTACATTGTTAAGTGATATAGGAAGGCCTTGATTGCTTCCCTGTCCAATAATTTGTTCTCCAAAATAATCAGTATGCGTAAAGATTTGACCGCCGCGCCACGCTGTTAAATTCACGAGTTGATCAAAGCATGTATATTCCAAAACGCTGTCTGCTTTAAAAATCAGATTTTGGTTCATCATGATTTCGCGCTCAGCTTCCATCGACGCACGCGCACTCATCTGTCTCCAAAATTGAGTGCTACATGGTTGTTCGGCAATTTCCTGTGCATTTGATGTTATAGCACCAGTCGTTGTACCCAAAAATAAGGCTGTTGCTATAATCAAATATGTTCTGGCTTTAAATATCATAATTTATCCCTATTCTACCATTGTACCGAATATATGAGGGGTTTGGCAATTCTGTAATATATTTACCCTCATAATTGGCATTTTTCTTCGCCGATTCCGCCAAAATAAACACACCCTTGGTTAATACAAAAGGCATCTTCCACTTCAACAATTTGGCCTGCTGTCCCTGATGCAACAACTTGCCTGTAAACAGTCATCCCTGTTTTTACGGGTTCTTTGCAAGTGGCTTCTTCTTCTCCCTCTTTTTGTGGGAGGTTTATTAAATCAACATAACTTTTAACAGGACTGTTTTGTACAAAAACATTTTTGGCATTTGCAACAGATTGGTTGGTGATGCAGGTGCTCGTGCTACAAGGGGGTTTTGATGCAACAATATTATATTCTACTTTTCCATCTTCGCTTTGCTCTGTTGTTACGGCTTCAGGCGCAGGCGGAGGAGAGGCATCTCCTGTTTCTGAGGCAATAGGGGATGTCGGTCCATCTGGTGTAATATATGCCTCTGGTGGATTGGCCAAAACAAGGTGAGGGTAAAGAAAAACTATAAGAAAGAATGGGAGGTATAAGTATTTCATCCTCTTGCCTCCTGCTTTCCTAAATCGTGGTATTTATCTGTTTCTTTATCATATTGATAAGTATGAAAGGCATTAGGACTATTGTTTTTATAAACTCTTAAAGATTGATACCCGCCTAATGCCTCATCTGTTGATAGTCCAATTCCATGTGCATACGTGGCGCCAATAAGGGAGTAGTAACGTAAGCGTGGTTTATTTAAATCAACATTTCTGTTTTGAATAACGAAGTGTGGGCATTTAAATTTTGATTGGCAGAATAGCCCTTTCGATTCTGGTTTTGCTTCGGAAAGGGCAATAATTATCTCTTTAACACCGTCTTTATCCAAGTCAGGATTGGCCACGTATAGGGCTGGCATTGTCAAAAGTTTATTACCTTTTATATGAACCTCATCCTCGAAAAATTTTTCTTTTGTAATTGGATTTTTGTATGTTCGTAGCTTTTCAAAAGCAACGGCGCATGGCATTGATTGTTGTGGTGATTTGCAAATTTGATATTGCAGTGCAAAAGCAGGTGAAGCCAAAAAAGAAAACCCCGCTACTAATAACGTAGCGACAATAAGGTTTTTGATTTGTGTTTTTATAAACATGGCATACTCAACGGAAATTCACGTGGATCCGTCCCCACTAAGTCTTCGAAGGTATAAAATATACTCGAATCCTCAAAGTTTTTACATTTTGCTGCTGCCCACACAGCAGACATGACGTTACAAGTTGCTGGATAAGCTGCAGGTGGGGGAACCGTATCTGAAACATATCCTTGATTGAAATTGGTTGAGAAGTAACCTGCAGAAGCTTTACCCACGAGTGAGTCGATGGCCATATCAAGTGATATGGGGCTAAAGCTTTCTAACGTTATTGTTGTGCCATTACTTTGCTCATACTCACGTTCGAAATTATAATCTTTTTCTGAAAAGAACGGATCATTATCCTCTTGTTTTGTGCGTAGAGAAATATCTACTGACTTTCCGATTATATCGACTGTGACATTGTCCCAACGTGTTGTCTCACTAAAGATGGGGCCTGCATTAACGGCAACTTCTAATATTTGTCTGTTAAAGCAACTGTAATCTAATACGCTGTCAGGCTTTACAATGAGCCGCTTATTAACCAAGTCTTCGCGCCGTGTTTGCATGACCGCCTGATTAACCATAGCCGTCCATGTATCTGCGGCGCACCCGCTAACTTCTAGATCATCATTAGGTTCTTCTGGCGGTGGTGCTAAATTAGGATCATCGCCAGGAGTGCCCGGAATAGGGTCTGGTAAACCTACCGGATCAGGCACCTCCATGATTGGCGGTTGAATGACTGGAAGTGGGTTATCCTCTAAATCTTCACCTTCAATATCATCATGTTCATGATGACCGTCATTTGGTCCAGTGTATTCTTCACATTCAGGCAAATCAACTTCATGCCCCGTAGGTGTAATTGAAGACGGGCTAACACCATCTACAATTGTTTTGCTCGATGTCATGCAATTTAGCCGATTTGTATATCGACCTCTAGCGTTCGCTTTTAATGCTTCTAATACAGACCCATCACACATATCTGCCGGTTGTATCCCTGAAATTCGCCCTCCATTGGCAATTCCGCAGTCACTCGGATTAGGGTGGCTTCCCCAGACGCATTTAGGATCAACTTTTACGCCATCAATCACAACTTCGTAATGAATGTGTGGTGGAGTACTTCTTGCGGCGCCGCTTCGCCCGTTTATTGCCATGCCGTTACTCCATGAATTAAGGTGGGCGTAACGCACTTCGACGCGAGGTCCACAATTAAAGCGGGCGTATAGCCCATATCCACCTGTTTTGAAGAGTGGTGTATTACCATTCATCATAACGGTACAGCCCTGTTGCGGTTGTACAGGCAGGCACATTTCAAGCATAATATCGACGCCACGGTGAACACGCGGGCCTGCTTTACAGTTAGCTCTTGCAGCACCGTAATTTAAAACTTCACCGGCAGGGGCAGGGTTTGTTATTGTTTGTACACATTCATTTGCAACAGAGGCGTTATGAATAGATAAATATACTAAAACGCCTAAAAATAGCGTTTTTAGTATAAATGCCTGTTTTTTATATGCGCAATTTCCCATCATCTCACTTTTATAGTTTACCCTTTTTAGCGTGGGGAGCGCAAAAACCTTGCTTTAAATCATTAATATGTTTGATAAGTGAATGAAAACGGGTTCCAGCGAGCTGTTTTATTTTGAAAATCATTATAGGTATCATTATAGACGATGATATTACGAATGCCGTAGGTTTTTTTATCTGAAATCAAGATTTTATGTGCATCAAATCGACCAATAAGCAAAGCATCGTCTTTTGCAAAGGCAATGATGTGATAAGGACATAGCCGGTTTTTATCGCAAAATTGAGGACTGTTTGGTGTTACAATATATTCATCAATGAAGTCATTGTTTAGATCGATAGCGGCGATCTTAAAAGAATTTTTATTTTGAGAAGATGATTGAGAAATAACCCTTAAGGCACTGTATTCTCTTTTGTTTTGCGCCTCTTTAAAACGTAGTTGTTCTTTCGCCAATGCATGAGGGCTTAACGATGATAAAAATAAGAATGTGATAATAAAGGCATGAAACATGCCTTTATTATACAATGTTTTATTCAGGTAAATCTATGGCAAGAATAGCCATATTGAAATCGTAAGAAACGTCGTCTTCGTCATCATCCTTGTAGACAAGGCCAATAAATTCTCCATTAAGGAGTACCTCTATGGAATCTCCCGTTTGTGAACGTGGGCGCACAGCCAGTCCTTCATTACCAAATTTTGATCTAAGGTAAGCTTGAATTTTAATTAGTTCGTCAGGTGTTATGTCCATAATATTCTCAGTTTTATTTAAAATTTCTTTTGATTGTTAGATGTAAGGGCTCTGGGCTCGAAAATCAAGAGGGTGGTGCTAATTCTCTTAAGGCTTTTGGAAGGGTATTTTTTAAACCTCGATCAACGGTTTCATGACAAATTGCTGCAAATTTCTTTCTGTCTGTAAAATTATTGGCCTCGAGAGAAGGGTGGAGTGTAAGCAGGATATTTGCTCCTCTTGAAAGCGCAAGTTGCCAAAGGTGGGTAGGGAGCGTCATATCGCTATGCCACGCATAAAGATCATTATCTTTTGGCTGAATTATCTCTTTCTTGTCTGCAGAATTAATGGTGAGCGTAAAAGGTTGCAATATAAGATTTTTTTTAAGGCTTTCATGCAGAAACAATTCAAAAATACTTGATTTAAAAGGCAAAACCTTAATGCCTTGGGTCGATGTTCCTTCGGGAAAAAGGATTAAAGATCGTTTTTCTTGAATTGATTTCTCAATGTCTTTTATGCATTTCAGCGCGGTGCCACGATTTCTTTCAATGTAAATTGTCCTAGAAATGCTGGCCAATGTACCAAAGACCGGCCATTTCCTCACATCGGCTTTGGCAATAAAGGTTGCAGGCAAGTAACTGCCTAAAACAGGAATATCGATATATGAAAGGTGGTTGCCAACAAAAATTACATTTTTTTTCGATATTTGCTCTCCTTGAATATCGACTTTGATGCGAAAGATCAACAAGGTGAGACGGTTAAATAATCTAGGAATGACAAAGTATAAATCACTTTTTTTAAAAATAAGTTGCCATATAAATTGGGTAGGGATAATAAAGGCGCATAAAACCCCAAATAAGAACAGTTTAATGCAGGCGATGAGGGCACGCATTAGGCTGTTTCTACAGCTTCTTTTTCTGTCAAAGGTTGGCGATTAGCCATAATTTCTTTGTCAGTTTTGCGTTGGTAATGGTTGTAATATTTATCAGTGACTTTTGCAGTAGGCATGACGATACAAACATCTGTTGTGTTGAACTGATGATCAATAACCGCACCGTCTCCAATGCTTGCTCCCAAACGTAAGTAGCCTTTAATAAGGGGAGGCAGGCTGATAAAAACTTTTTTTATATCGAGGTCATCTTTTTTATGTAGATTCATATCCACGTAACGCTCATCAATTGCTGTAGGGCACATTTTATCTTCTGTCCTATGAAAGTGATAAAGATAAGAAAGCTGTTTTGAAAGGTCGTTAATGTCCGTTCCATGTAAGCTGGCACAGCCAAACATCAAACTTATGTTATGTTCTGCGACATAGTGGGCAATCCCCTCCCATAATTTTTGTAAGATAGGACGGTTTCTGTAGGCGGGAAGAACGCAAGAGCGCCCTAATTCTAAAAGATTTTGTTCATGATCAAGTAGTGGCTGAATGTCATATTCACTGGCGGTGTAAAATTCACCATGTTTTTCGGCAACGCTGCGTCTTAACAATCGGTATGTCCCAACAATTTGGCTGGGGCCTTCGGGTAAATCTTTATCTAAAACAACAAGATGGTCTGTAATATTATCATATTGATCGAAGTCACGTTTTTCTTTTTGCATCTCTTCGCTTGGCTTTGCGCCAAATTCTTCATAAAAGACAGCATAGCGAATGGCTTGTGATGCCTTTATTTCGTCATCACTTTCAGTTAGCCTAACTTTTATACGGTCAGGATTGTAGGCAAGTTCTGTCATACCTTTACCTTATCGCGTATGGCTCAAGGGTCAAGATGTATAGCTATTTCACAAAACTAGAGTGTTAATAAGTCAAAAGGATAAGCATGAAAAAAATCTTATTTGTATGTACAGGTAATATTTGTCGCTCTTCAACAGCAGAAGCCCTTTTAAGACAAAAACTCGAAGATTTAGGGATGTCTTCTGGTTTCCTTATTGATTCTGCGGGAACACATAATTATCACGTTGGAAATTCATCCGATGATCGTGCAATTAAAGCAGCGATGAAACGTAATATAGATATGTTTGAGATTCGTGCGCGCCAAATTAAACCAGATGATTTTAAAAATTTTGATTTTATAATTGCAATGGATCAAGGGCATTTGCGCCTTTTAAAAAATACTGCACCAAACCAACACCAGGGTAAAATTAGTTTATTTTTAGATCACAGTAATCAAGGCCTTATTGACGTACCCGATCCTTACTATGGTGATTTAAATGGCTTTGAAGATGTATTAGATATTTTGGAAGAGGGGATGGACGGACTTATTAACCATGTCCGAAAATGATAATTAGGGTGATTCTTGATATTGCTGGATCATATCTTGAAAAATTAAAAAAGGATCCGTGCCTTGAAATGGCGATCCACAGCTGGAACCATTATTTGAAGAATTGTCACCAGCCTGAATGCTGTTTGGGTCAACAGCACTAGGGCTAACAACTCCATTTGCACAGTTCTCAGCTATTTGTTTGAGCTCTGCTTGTTGTTTACGGTCTTTATTTAATTTGTAATCAATCCACGCCTGCTTGATAGGATTATGAAGCGGCGCAGTGAACGTTTCCACTTCAAATTCGTATGTTTTCTCTTCTGCAAGCGTATTGTCTGGGTTTAGTATAACAAAATCTTTAGAGCCTATAGCTTGACCAGCTTCTACAAAATATTTTTCATTTTTAAATAGGATTTGAATTGGTGTTTTTTCTATTGAAAATCTATCAGAGTTTTTATTCTGAATTGCTCGCCAAACGTAAAGCTCCCCGTTTTCATCACGCTGCAGAGCAGTATTAGGAAGGCGCTTGGTGCCTATTTCTTCGCGCTTGATAATGGCCAATATGTTGCCTAATAAATCAGTTTTGGTGCCTTTAGGAACAAGAATAACTACTTTGTATGAATTATCTTTTGCCCTTTCTATTGACCTGACTTCTCCACCTAGGGGTAGGGCGTAGTTTTCTTTATCGAATAAAACAACTTTTTTACCACTTTTGATTTTACCAATTTTACTTTCAGGTAAAAAGCCGACGGCAATATTGCCCGTATATTTTACATTAATGCTTTGCGTCGTGATCAACGGACCGTAATGGGGAATTGAAACAACATATTCGTTTTTCGACTCACTGAAATATGTGCCGCTAAAAAAAATGAAATAAATACTGATCAATAAGCCAATTGCCACAAAGGCAATAAGCGAATTTTTTTTAGATATCGTCATGAATTAACGGATGTAAAGATGAACTTCGCTGGTTCTTGCATCGCTGCTCGGGGCATAGCTAAGATCAATTTGATCCATACCAACACCCATCTGTGTTAATGTTCTCAAAACACGCTCTGCGTTACGGCGTGAACGCGTGCTTTCAATTGCTGTCTGTGCAGCATTACCAGAAGTAGGGTGTACAGCGATTAATTCAAAACGAGAATTAGGAAAACGAGCCATTGCGTTTTGAACAGCAGCATAAATAGGCTGTTCATAATCTACATTTGGTTTGTCAAAGCGAATTTTTGCCAAGGGTCTTGCCTGTGACGCATTTGACATCACTGCAGGTTGTGCCATTGAAGGGGCCGCCATAGGCTCAACAGCATTTCCATTGAAGCTACTTTGTTGAACCATCGCGCTTTGCGGTGCGCGTGAGAAAGGATGGTTAGCTAAACTTCCGCCATATAAGTCACCATTGGATACAGCAAGTGATAAGGTGCGCATGTTATTTCGCTCTGTTGAGAGATAAGAAGTTGTACGAGAAATATCATCATTTACTTCGTTTAAAAGGCGATCAATAGTAACCGTTGTTGTATTGAGTTGATCTTCTAACTGTGCCAAACGGGCGTGATCTTCTTCTATAGCGCCTGACAGATTGTAAGTCGCGCGAATATTATTCATTAGATACGAAGCGCGAGAAGCACTATCTGCTAGTTCAACAGCCAATGCATTAAGTTCTGCTACGTTATTTGAAAGCGTATCTAAATTTTTCTGCGCACTGTCCAAGTTTTGAACAAGACGCGGGTTACCAGGTGTGGTGCCAGTTTGTAGCGCTGTGTTAATTGTCGCTACATTCGCATAGTAACCAGCCGCAATATTTTTGCCACGTCCTTCAATTTCACCAAGGCGTTGACCCAATCGCCCTAAATTGCTTTGAACCGCAAAAATATCGTTACCTAACGTATTAATCTTTCCTCCAACGAGGGAGGCGCCCGCGCCCATAAAGGCGGCATCAGAAACCTGCTGTGGGCTTATTTCAGGCGCGCGGGTCGGGCGACTATATATAGGCGCCGTATTTGTGGGCGTCATTGTCTTATTGGTAATTACTAAAACGGGCTGTTGTGCCATATCAATTTGCGCATTTGCGGCGCTTGGTAAAGCCAATACAGCCGATACGATGATAAGAGAAGCCTTTATCGCTTTGATTTGTATAGATTTTTTGATCATTTTTTGTTTTAACCCATTGAGGCGCAAATAAATTTCGGCCAATCTTTATGAAATTATGCCATACCTAAGCGTAATTTAGGTTTAGGGTCAAGAAAAAGGGTGTTGTTTTCGTAAAAAGGCATAGGATAACATTATTACAAAATATAGCCTTTTCCTGCGATTTGGGCTTGCAATCATAGAGAAGCTTATTGTAGTGTCCGTTCGTTATTAACAAATAACACGCGCTCGTAGCTCAACTGGATAGAGTACTTGACTACGAATCAAGCGGTTGCAGGTTCGACTCCTGCCGAGCGCGCCATTCATCCTCTATATTTAATCATTCCAAAGCCATGCTGCGCCGCGTACGCCTGAAGAGTCGCCGTGAATAGGGGCGGCCAACTTTGTATGAACTATATCGGAAGTGATGTATTTGCCCCAGATATTAGGGACTTCTTTGTAAATCGTTGGGACGTTGCTCATGCCGCCACCAAGAACAATCACATCAGGATCAATTAAGTTGATGACAACTCCAAGCGCACGGGCAAGACGGTCATAATAGCGTTCTAATGTTGCTACAGCTTTTTCCTCGCCTTTGCGTGCTTTTGTAATAATGTCATGGGTAGAACAGTTGCTGCCATAAACAGTTTCATAATCACGCTTAAACCCTGTGCCAGAAAGCCAAAGCTCCTGACAATTACGATGGCCGCAATAACAGAGTGGACCAGGGGTTTCAGACCAACTTTTGTCTGTTGTTAACCATTCATAGCTTTTTTCATTATCGCCTTTGTTAAAAGGGTGGTTTGGAATTTTAGGGACGTAAGTGCGTGGCTTGGGCAGGGGGTTATGCCCCCATTCGCCGGCCACACCATTAACGCCTTTTTGTGCTTTGCCATGAAACGCAAAACCGCCTCCACATCCTGTGCCAATAATAACACCAAAAACAACGGGTGCGCCTTGTCCTGCGCCATCGGTCGCTTCGGACACAGCAAAGCAATTGGCATCATTTTCGATACGGACTTCACGTTTTAAAAGATCTTCAATGTCTTTTTGAAGTGGTTGGCCGTTCATCCAAACCATATTTGAATTTTTGACTAAACCGTTGTCGTTGGAGATAGAGCCAGGAATGCCCATCCCCACAGTCCCCGTCATGCCCATCGTCTTTTCGGCTTCATCAACCAGCTTTTTAAAGCTTTTAAGATTGTCTTGATATTTATCGCGCGGGGTCGGGATGCGCTTTCGAAATAACTCTTTTCCGTTATTGCCGTTTAAGCCAATGATTTCAGTTTTTGTGCCGCCGAAATCAATACCCAGTCTAAGTTTATAGTTGCTCATGTTTTAAGCCGCTGATTGTTTCTTTATAATCAGACGACATTAAAGCGGGATTAGGCGAGGTTTTGCAACCAAATTTTTGTTTAATCTCAGCATGGATTTGTGCGTAAAGGATGGCGGATTCTCCTTCGCTCTTTGTTAAAAGCGGTATTGTCGGGCGGTTGTTAAAGTCAACAAGGCGCACATTATCTGCCTCACGACAAAAACCTGTTTGCGTTTCAATGACTTTAACAGGCTCGTCATGTGTATTAATCATACAATGTACATTTCCTTTAGGCAATTGGATGCTTTCACTCGCTGGCACTTCAATACGTTGCCCATCAGAGATAACGGTAAGAGTACCGCTTTCTACGACCCATGTCTCCTCACGACCGCGATGGCGTTGAAGAGAGAGCATAAAGCCTGGTTTTACAGTGATTTCTTTTTTTGCCACATCTTCGTTTGCACCAAGAGGGCCTATATGCGCCTCAAGAACTGTATTATCACCCCATGGAGAATTAACTTTAGTGCCAACAGCATAACCAGTAGCGCCGCCTAAAGCCTCTCTTTCAAAAGCTTCTAAGGCTTCAGCATCTTGATTAATAAAAGCCGTGTCATAATCCCGTGCTTTCGTAATCGCTTTTTGATTTTCTGGGTCGTTCCAGTCGTAATGTGGGTTTAAAATGTCTAGATTTTTAGTCATTCCAAAGCCATGCTGCACCACGTACTCCAGAGGAATCACCGTGACGAGGAGGAAGGATTTTTGTTTCAACGGTGTCTGAAAAAACGTATTTATCCCAAATTTTAGGTACCGCTGTGTAAATTTCCTGAATATTGCTCATACCGCCACCAAGCACTATGATGTCTGGGTCAATAATGTTCATGATTCCAGATAGGGCTCGGGCAAAACGATCTGCATATCTTTCAAAAGCCGCTACCGCCTTTGGTTCTCCTTTTTTCATATTGGCAATAATGTCATGAGTGGAAAGCTCTTCTTTTTCAACGCGGTGATAATCACGCTTGAACCCTGTGCCAGATAACCATGTTTCAATACATCCACGTTTGCCGCAATAACATTCAGGACCAGGATATTCATTCCACGCCATGTCATCGGCAAAGAAAGAGATATTAGCCTCTTGAACTTCTTTAAAGCGCCCGTCAGTTTCAAAATGTTGATCAAGCTTATCACTTTCAGGAAGATAAATACGCGGCATAGGTAAGGTGTTATGTCCCCATTCGCCACCAATACCATTTAGCCCGCCTAGCGGTTTTCCATTGATAACAACGCCTGCGCCAGAACCAGTTCCAATAATAATTCCAAAAACAACCTTTGCACCAGTTCCTGCGCCATCAACAGCTTCTGAAACAGCAAAGCAGTTTGCGTCATTTTGCAGACGTATTTCTCTTGATAGAACTTTTTTCAGGTCTTTATCCAAAGGGTGGCCATTCAGCCATGTTGAATTAGCGTTTTTTACCAAGCCTGTAACGGCAGAAACAGTTCCTGGAATGGCAACACCAACAGTGCCTTTTAAGCCTGTTATTTTTTCAGCTTCTTCTACTAAAGCCTGAATATTCTTTACGGTTTTGCCGTAATCTCCTTTAGGGGAAGGAACGCGATGGCGGTATAGTTCTTTGCCGTTATTTTCATCTAAACAAATAACTTCGGTTTTTGTACCACCTAAATCGACACCAATTCTCATTTTTATACCACTTGTGCTGTTGGAGCTCTTTCAATGTCATTAGCGGGTGCTGAAGTAGATTTCAAGATATTTTCTAAATCCGCAAAAGTCATGGGGATATATTTTCCGCCATGGGCTTCTTCTAATTCGCGTACTTCATCAGGATCCATTTCACCACACATATCTGTGAATTGAATAACTGTCATTCCAGCTTTTAGTCCAGCTTTTACGCCAGTTGGCGAATCCTCCAAAACAAGACAATTTATTTTATTAAACACGTCTCCTACGCCTCTAGATAAGCGTGCAGCTCCAGTTGCATGATAAGCCATATCATATAAGTGTGGTTCTGGCTTAGTTGGTAAATTTACTGCATATGCATGATCTTGAGTAAATAAACCCATTGTTTTATGAGGATAGCCAGTTTTTATCAAATGTGGGTTAGCTATTCTTGGTGGAGAGTTTGTGACGGCACAGACATCTTTTCCATTTTGGATAAACATATTTACCAAATCTTGAACAGGTTTGTATGGTTGTACTTCTCCTATTCTTTCGACATATCTCTCTAATCGAGCGTTTTCGAAATCCTCGCCCGTTGGAAATGTTTCTGCAAATTCAGGACACCATTTTACAATTTGAGTCCAAACACCAATGTCGCCTAAACCAGCTAGTGTATCCCAGTCTTTAGGTTTTACGTCATAGCCAGCAGGTAAGGATATTTCATGAATAACTTCCCTTATAATGGCTTCTGAATTCACGGCTGTGCCATCAATATCAATAAATAATGCTTTAAAATCAAATAAATCAGGTAATCTCATTGTTACTCTCACTCTCCATTATAAATTATTTAGGTAGATACCCTACTGTCTCCGTTAGAACAGGCATAATGTGATATGGTGTCGTTCCAGGTCTATAATCAGTAGTTGGATTTAACTTGCGATCTAGAAACTCAGTCCATTCTCCCGTAGTAGCATCGATATAATGTTTTTTTAATAAATCCGTTGTGGCGTCAATAATTTTATTCGCATCTTCACGATGTTTGTCGCTAGAGGTCATTATTGCCGCGGCTCTAACCGTTTCTAAATTAGGCCAGATACGTTTGTTGTCATTAATGATATTCCCTTTGCGATCTTGTTCGTTAAAAATACCGCCATATTTAGGGTCAATACCATGCGTTTTAACCCAAGTGAAAAGAGAGTCCATCGTAGTTTCTATGCGTGGATCTTTTGATCCAGAAACTTCTTGATAACGCTTTAAAAGCCATACCCATTCTGCGTGGTGGCCAGCTTCTACTTTATGGCCCTCTGTTGGATGGCGTGATAGGTCATCGGCAAAAAACTCACCCAATGTTTGGCTTTCTTTATCCAAAAGTTTATCAAAGAACAGCTCAAGCATTTCGTCAGCCATATCCAGATAATCTTGATCATCTGAAGCTTCGTACATATATATACACGCTTCCATCATATGCATATGCGGGTTTTGACGTCGCATCTCTGGGATGGGATTTAAATCATCGTCTAATGCTTCTGCATAACCAGGCTGATTAGGAAGCTTGAATTTTTCTTTAACAAAATTAAATGTTGTTTTAGCAAATGTTAGAGCTTCTTCATTGCCCGTGGCTTTATAATAAGCCGCAGCGCCTAGTAAAATAAATGCGTGGCCATATAAATCATATTTAGGATTAGCAATGGAATTATCAGTGTTAATGCTAAAAACAGAGCCGCCCGTTTCAGGGTTGTGATATTTATCAATAATAAATTTAAATGCTTCATCTATTTTTCTACGATAAGGGCTTAGCGAAGAACCTTCGTGCGCTTCGTCAGCTTGGGAGTATACTAAGAGCAGACGGCACTGCGTTAAAAGCCTTTTGGGCATATTAATAGGTTGCCCGTCACTATCTAAGCGTTCATGAAATCCGCCATTTACATCATCTGAAAATAATTTAAACCAATTAGGAACCCAATCTTTAGCGGCTAACTTAAATAAGCTTTTGATAGTATCGTACATATTCACCTCACAATAATTTACATATCATTAAGCAAATAAAAAATACTTTTTCAAGGGTAAAGTTAAAAAATTATTATCTTTCCGTTAACCTTTTTCCTTTAGATTAAAGATGAGGGTAACTTACTGAATTTTCATAATAATCTAATGCGTGAAATTTGTAACGCATATCTATGATTGATTACAATATATTAAATAAGTTGATTGAAAATGACGAAAGATAATACGCCGTTGAGCGAACCAGGATTAGTTTTTGATGAAGAGATGGATATGAATCCAGATTCCTCTAAGATTAAACCTGCTCAAAAGCCTACATTTCAAAGGCCAGCTAAGCCAAATCCAAAAATTATTGAGCCTGATACCAGCACCAATATGAACGAAGAGATCGAATTTGTACTGGAGGAAGATGTAGCGGGGAAGGCATCCCATGCGAATGCCCCCAAAAATTCTGAACAGGTGGTGACTTCAAAAGAGGTAACTGTTCAAAACAATGATATCGCAGGTCGTGGTGGTCCTATGCGTATGGGCGACAAGCTGGTTAGCATGGGTGTCATTACACCTGACCAATTAAATGTCGCTTTACAAGAAAAGAAAGTTTCCAACAAAATGATAGGTGAGGTCATGGTTGACCTTGGCTTCATTGACGCCGAAACACTTAGTAGCTTTCTGGCAAAATCATCAGGTTTTGGTGTTTTTGATCCTAAAGCCATGCTTATTGATGGCGAGGCACTTTCCATTATTGAAAAAAATATTGCATTAAAGCATCACGTCTTACCATTTTCTTTATTAGAAGAGGGGCAAGAATTGCTTGTTGCTATGGCTGATCCTTATGATGTGGTTGCGCTTGATATTGTAAAGAAGCACATGCCCAAGGGGGTAAAGCTTAAACCTTTTGTGTCAACACCCCATGTTATTGCCGAAGCGATTGACGCTGCTTATGGGTATGCGAGCTCGGTCAGCGCAATTTTAAAGGAGTTGGAGACACAAGATCCTGAAGAATTGGAAGAAATTGCAGGACTTTCTGAAGAGGAGGCTTACAGCCATCCTCTTGTTCGCCTTGTAAATGCTTTAATTTTCGAAGCTGTTAAAGCTGGTGCGTCTGATCTTCATTTTGAACCAGAAGAAAATTTTGTTCGTCTTCGTTACCGTATGGATGGCGTACTTGCGACAGTTCAAATCTTACATAGACAACATTGGAACGGACTTTCGCAACGTATTAAACTTATGGCGTCACTTAATATTGCGGATAAATTGGCACCACAAGATGGCCGTATTAAAATGACAGTAGGCGGGCATGATGTAGATTTTCGTGTGTCTTCATTGCCAACTGTGCATGGTGAAAACATTGTTATGCGTGTTTTGGATAAAAGATCCAGTATCATGCCACTTTCATCTTTAGGCTTTAGTGACATGAACAGAGAACGTATTGCAAAGGCGCAAAAGCGACCTGAAGGAATTGTTATTGTGACTGGACCAACAGGGTCGGGTAAAACGACAACGCTTTATTCTATGTTGAATGAAATTAACTCTGTGGATGTGAATATTCAAACACTGGAAGACCCTGTTGAATATTCTTTGCCCATGATACGTCAAACACAAATCCGTGAAGGTGTCTTGGATTTTGCAGATGGTATTCGTGCACTCCTTCGTCAAGATCCTGACATTATTTTTGTCGGGGAGGTGCGTGATAAGACGACAGCTGAAATGGCTCTGCAGGCGGCGATGACAGGTCATCAAGTTTACACTTCTTTACATACAAATGATTCTTTTGGCGCCTTACCACGTTTATTTGATTTAGGAATGATGCCCGGTATGGTTGCTGGAAATATTATTTCTATATTTGCACAGCGTTTAACGAGAACGCTTTGCCCGAATTGTAAGCAACCTCATCAAGCAACAGATGAAGAATGTTTATTGTTAGGAGTGACTGATGCCCCAGAAATTTTTAAGGCTAAGCAAGGGGGGTGCGATAATTGTGTAGGACAAGGCTATAAAGGTCGTGTTGCAATTGCAGAAGTTCTTCTTTTTGACCAGGCCATGGATGAGATAGTTGCCCGTAAAGGTACAAAAGCGGAGTTAAATGAAGTTGCGGTTGCTGGAGGATTTAAGAACATGCGTGAAGATGCTATGATTAAGATTCTAGAAGGTAAAACGACGTTTGAAGCTGTGTCCAAAGTTGTCGATATCACTAAATAAATAATAATTTTAGATTACGAGGTTTTTGGGTGGAAAAATATAAATACAGAGCCATTAATGACATGGGTAAGCCTGTTCGTGGTGTTTTAACAGCAGCGAATGAACAAGATCTATTCTCCCAACTTCAAGATGCAGGATTAGAGCTTATTAGTTGTTCTGGCCTGTCGTCCCAAAAAAGCTTTTTTGGGTCTTTAGGTAGAAAAAAAGTAAAAATTCGCGATCTTATGCAATTTTTTATGAACTTAAGACAGATGCAAGCTGCAGGTATTCCGCTTTTAGACTGTATGGCCGATATTCGTGATACAGCAGATAATGATAATTTTCGTGATGTTGTTTCAGAGATGTATCGCGAACTTTCTGAAGGAAGTTCTTTTTCTGAAGCAATGACATCACACCCCAGAGTGTTTAGTGGTCTGCATACGTCACTCATCGCATCAGGTGAAGAAAATGGTGATATTCAAGGAGCTTGTCAGCAGCTTGTAAAATATTTGAAGTGGGTTGATTCTATGCAAAGCATGGTGCGTAAAGCGACACGCTATCCATTTTTTTTGCTGATAGCTGTGATAGTAACGGTTGTTGTCATGATGGCTTTTGTTGTTCCGCAGATCATTGGCTTTATCAGTACCTTAGATCAAGAATTACCGCTTGCTACACGTTCTTTAATGGCAACATCAAATTTCTTTGTCTTGTATTGGATGAATGTCATTATATCTCTTGTGGTTCTTGTTGTTGGTGTAACAGGGCTGTTAAGAACCTCAGAAGGATTTGCTTATCAATTCGATAGTCTTTTATTACGTATCCCTGTTATGGGGGATTTAATTCGTAAAATTAATATTGCACGTTTTTCACAAACTTTTGGGGCTCTCTTTAAGGGTGGTATCGATATTTTAAGCGCTTTGCAAGCGGCATCAAAAACAGTTAGCAATCGTGTTTTAAAGCAAGGCTTAGAAGATGTTCAAGATTACGTTAAATCCGGTGATTCTCTCTCTGAAGCGATGAATAAGAGTGGAGAGTTTCCTTCTATGGTTGTTCGCATGATGAAAGTCGGTGAAGAATCTGGAAATTTAACAGAAGTATTGGATCAAGTTGCCGAATTTTACACAAATGATGTGGATGAAGAGGTTCAAAAAGTAATTTCTATGATTGAGCCTTCACTAACTGCTATTCTTGGTGGTATGATATTATGGATTGCTGTTGGGGTATTTGGCCCTATCTACTCCAGTTTTGAAAATCTCGATATTTAAGAATAATAAATAAGGTCTAACAAAGTGTCATTTTTCTCTTCTTCACGCTGCGTTCTTATGATGGGCGATGAAGGTCTGCAGATATACAGAGTTAAAAGTTCAAATGTTGAGCGGATTGACTTTGTTCTATGGAATACGGAAGATTTTGGTAGGCAGGTTGTTAAAGCCATAATAAAATGCAGCCGTGCTCCCATTGTTGTTTTAAACGACATGGTAGAGCAGCATTACAGAAAAGAGAGAATTCCTAAAGTTAGCCCACTTGATCAGGCGAATGTTTTAAAACGTCGTTTAAGTGTTGCATTTCCAAATTATAAAGTGCGCGCTGCGTTAAAGTTAAAAGATAAAAAGTCCCCTGCTGCTGGAGATGTTAAAGGTAAACCTTATTTGTTTGCAGCTGTGCCGGCCTCAGATTCTTTTAATAAAACTTTAGAAGCCATAAGGGTTTCCAATGCTCCTATAAAGGGGTTCTATTTACTGCCTATTGAATCATCAGTTATGGTTCAAACACTCTCTAAAAAATTAGCAAAATCAAAAAGCTTTATGCCAATATGGACTGTTTTTATCGGACAACACCATAATGGTGGCCTGCGGCAAATTGTTACACGCAATGGGGAACTTGCACTTACTCGCTTAACACCAATAGTTGATACAGATGTTGAGCCTGATATGTGGGCAAAAGAAGTCTCGAGTGAATTAGATGCAACGATGAGTTACCTCTCGCGTTTTGGATATAATCCAACAGATGGTCTTGATGTTATTATTTCTACGAATGAATCTTCTAAGGAATCGTTGGAAAGCCTTATAAATGTTGATGCGGATGTTCATCTTTTGACGGCGTTGGAGATTTCAAAAATATTAGGTGTTCGAATTGGCAAAAAGGATGACTATAGATATGCGGATCCTGTCCATGCAGCGTTTTTAGGAAAAAGAAATACCTTTAAACTTCCTTTGCAATCTAATTCAATAACCCAACTTACGCAGCCTAAAAAAATTGCGAGTATAGCAATGTTTATCCTATTTGCTGGTATTTGTTATTTTGGTTATGGTGCTTTTCAAAATTGGACGAAGTCATCTGACGCCCAAAATCAACTTCTTGTTGCAACTCAAAAAACAGATTCGTTATTTGCTGAATATAATATTGAGCTTGATCGCCAAAAGGAACTCGGTTTTGATTTTAGACTTGTAGATAATGCACTTGGAATTTATGGAAGTTTAGAAGAAGAAAAGCTCAAACCTCTTACAATTATTCATGAGATTGCAAAGTCACTCGATAATAAAATCCAAATCAAAAAGATAAATATAAAGAAAATCGAAAATACGGCATCCAGCAATTCTCAAAATAGCTTTCAATATGAAAACCAAAGTGGGAGTGATCGAAAGAAAAAAAAATTAGAAGCGACGTTTACGATATCATTTCCCAGTAGTGTTGATACGGAAATCAGCGTTGGTAAAGTGAACGAACTTCGCGACTCCCTAGCAACCAGTCTTTTGGATTACGAGGTCACGATTATAAAACAAGTTGCTGATCTGAGTTATACTGGAAATGTTACAGGTGGTGCTGGCGTTTCACCAGCATCTCAGGCTCCAGAAAATTATGAAGCAATTATTCAAATTGTTGGAGACATTCAATGATTAGGCAACTTGGTATACAAAAAGTTATTATTTTACTATTGATGGCGATAACGCTGGTCGTAATTTATTTTTATGGCGTGATGACACTAGGGCCCAAAACAGTAAATATCGAAAGACAGTTGAGAGTAGAGCGCTCGGAGTTTAATCAGGTTTCAGATAATTTAATAAATTTAAGAACGAGCATTGAAAAATTTGATGTTCAAAAAGATAAATTTACAAACTTAGAAACACTTGGTTTTTTTGACCCGCAAAATCGCGTAGAAATTACAAGGCGTCTTAATGAGATGCAGCAGCAAAGCGGTTTGCTTTCCGCTCGATACTCTATAAACCCTGCGGAAACAGAAGAAAGCCAACTTGCATTAGAGGCTGGTTATAAAATTTTAAATACAAAAATCGAATTCAATCTGCAAGCCATTCTAGATGAAGAAATATACGAGTTTTTATATTTGCTAAACTATGGCTTTCCTGGGCACGTGAGTATAGAAAACCTTGAAATAAGTAAAGATAAGCTAGTAACTCCAACACTTCTGCAAAAGATTGGAGCAGGTGAAGCTGAGTCAATTATCCAAGCAAGGTTGGAAGTTATTCTGAGAACTTTAGTAGAAGATCCCGCAATAAAAATTCAAAACAATAGGGAGATTGACTGATGATATCTTCTTTATTTTTTAAACCTATTTTTTTAGTAGTGGTTGCTTTTTTGATATTTAATGTCTCGAGTTCACCATCGGCTCAAGAGCTAGAACAGGATATAAATGAACTCTCTGAAGGCGTAATAATGGATGATATTGAAATAGAGGACCGACTAAAATTAACGAATACTAGTGTTACACCTAAGCAGATATCTTCATTGTTTTTCACTACTGGTGAAATTGCACTATTACGTGACGCTAAAAAGGGGCTTTTTACAAGGCCGCCAACGGAAGCAGAAGTTCAGATAGAGCAAAATGCAGCTTCAGATGACCGAGTATTAAGACCAAACAGTGTGCGCGAAATTGCATTAGGTGGGATTTTATATCATTCATCCAATGATTGGACTATTTGGCTGAATAGCCAGAAAATAACACCAAAGAATATTCCATCAGCTATTATTGATATTACTGTTACAGAAGAACATATCAAAATGAAATGGTTAGATTTTCAAACGAACCAAATTTTCCCCGTAAAGCTTCGTGCAAACCAAAGGTTCAATTTTGATACTAGAATTTTCTTACCAGGATAAACATTCATGACTGCTATTTTAAAAGTAAGAAACTTAAAAGCAGGATACAAAAGAGATATTATTGTGAATGATGTCTCTTTTGATATCCAAAGAGGAGAGGTTTTTGGGCTTGTTGGCTTGAATGGTGCTGGTAAGACAACTTTAATTAAAACAATTCTTGGGTTGAGAGAAAAATATTCAGGAACGATTGAGCCTGATGGAATACAAAGCAAAATCGCTTATTTGCCAGAGAAATTTGAACCTTCATATTTTTTAACAGGAGAAAAATTTATAAAGTTTTCTCTTTCCCTTTACGGTTTGAAAAAAACGACGCAAGAAATTAAGAATGAAGCTGAAAAATTATCATTTAATCCTGATTTTTTGAATAAGAGTGTGAAAACATATTCAAAAGGCATGCGCCAAAAGATTGGGCTTTTAGCCACTACTATGGTTAATTGTGATTTGACAGTTTTGGATGAACCTATGAGTGGTTTGGATCCCAAGGCACGTTTAGAAATAAAAAAAATGATAATGAGCGTAAAAAACGAGAATCGTTCAGTTTTTATGAGTTCTCATATTTTGGCAGATATTGCAGAATTATGTGACCGTGCGGCAATATTCTACGATAACAAAATTGTTTTTATTGGAACCCCTAAAGAGCTTCTCACAGCAGGAAAAAGTAAAAATAATCCTGAAGAGGCTTTTTTGAATATTATTAGTAAAGAGAAGGCTGCTTAAGCCTGATTTATTTCATAATTCCTTTTATTGTAAAATTTTGATAGAATCACATTATAAGTTGTAGATAAAAATATATTCAACAGGCACAAGAAAAATGAAGATAACATTTAATAGATATATTATAGCTGTCTCAATCTCCGCTTTTTTATTGATTTCGCCTTATCAAGTTCTAGCGCAAGACAATGTGTCAGATGTATTGGCTGATTTTACAATTGAATTAGAAGATACTCCGCCTCAGCCATCACAAATACCTAATTCAGATGTCGGTAATATAGACTTAAATATTAATCAGGTTGATGTTGAGTCGGAAAAAATAGAAGTTATTACAGAAGTGCTAGCGACCGATGTTTCACAACCGACCTCATCATTAGATGAGGTTCAAATTACGGATCAACCTCAACCAACGGTGCAGGACATTCCTTATTCTGGAACATATTATGATGCAAATTCAATTACAGATAGCTCTCTCACAAATACGTCAGCACCGCGTCAAGTTGATCCTAGATACGAGCCCGGTTCTAGTTTTGTTGTCGTCCAAAAATCAGCAAAAGCAGGGAGCGTGCCAGCTAGAATTACTGCCGCACAAAGAGCGATTAATCTAGGACGTTACAGTTCCGCGTTAGAGCTTTACGAGGGGCTTTACTCCGAAACACCCAAAAATGTTCAGGTTCTAATGGGGCTTGCAGTGGCACAGCAAAAAAGTGGTTTTACTGAATCCGCTATAGCGACTTATGAAGAACTGCTTATTATTGATGCTGATAATACAGATGCATTGGTTAATATGTTGGGACTTATAAAAAATCAATACCCCGCTGTTGCTTTTCGTCGTTTGAATGAATTGTGGGATAGTAATCCAAATAACCCCTACATTGCAGGTGAACTAGGTTTGCTTTCTGCTTCTTTAGGGCGTCCTCAAGAAGCCCTTCGCTATCTTGGAATTGCATCATCTCTTGAACCTAACAATGCCTCTCATTTATTTAATATGGCTGTAATTAGTGACCGCGTGGGCCAGGTAAAAAATGCTATAGAACTATATGAGCATGCTTTAGAGGTTGATATCAGTTATGGGGCGGGAAAGACGGTAGAAAGAGATGTTATTTATGACAGACTTTCTACGCTGAGACGCTTGTGAAGTTTTAAAAATCTAAATCTACAGTCTTAATGGCTATTTTCTATTCAATATTGTTTTTTTTCTTAGGTGCCGCTCTAGGGAGTTTTGCCACAGCCATTACCCATAGGATTGCGAATAAAGAATCGTGGATTTTATCCGATAATAAAGCGGCACGATCATCATGCCTTAACTGTAAGAGGCGATTACGTTTTTTTGATCTTTTTCCTATTTTATCTTGGGTTTGTTTAAAGGGGAGGTGTCGCTACTGCAAAGTAAAAATTTCAAGTTGGTACCCCAAGATTGAAATAGTTAGCGCGCTAATATCCCTTATTTTATTTCTTGCTATCGGTTGGCAAATTCAATTGTTATTTTTGCTTTTACTGCTTCCTTTTGGTTTTTCTCAATTGTTGCTACTTTTAAATAAAAGCTTAATTTCGTTGCAGCTAATGATCATAATGGGAGTTATAATAACTGTATATTACATAACGATACAAAATATTGATTTTTAACCATATTTTTTCATTTTTTTGTAAATCTTTACTTTTCCTTCGTATTTATAAGGTAAAAATATAAGTGTATTATGCTTTTTCTAAGTATATGAGTTCTATTAGATCATTCAGATTTAAAAAATACAGAGGATATTATTATGGACTTAACACAATTATTAGCATTTTCTATGCAAAATAATGCATCAGATTTGCATTTGAGTTCTAATAGTCCGCCTATTATACGTGTTAATGGGCAAATTAAGCGTGTTAAATCTGAAGCTTTATCCAGTGATCAGATTCGCCAAATGCTGTACTCTGTTATGACAGAAGAGCAAAGGGCTGATTACGAGAGAGACCTTGATTTAGATATTGCTATTTCATTTGGAGATAAGGCACGATTTCGTGTTAACGCCTTCAATACAAGGCTAGGCGCTGCTGCAGTTTTTCGCGCTATTCCTTCTGATATACCTACAATGAATGACTTGGATTTGCCGCCAGCAATTCGTAAGTTTGCAGACTTAGAAAAAGGCCTTGTTTTAGTAACAGGGGCCACAGGTAGTGGTAAGTCAACGACTTTAGCTGCTATCGTTAATAGAATTAATCAAAGTTATAGTAAACACATTCTTACGATTGAGGATCCCGTTGAATTTTTTCACACATCACAAAAAAGCTTAGTTAATCATCGGGAAATAGGAAGAGATTCTAAGGATTTTAAAACAGCCTTAAAAAGCGCATTGCGTGAAGACCCTGATGTAATTTTGGTTGGAGAAATGCGAGACTATGAAACAATTTCATTGGCTATGACTGCTGCAGAGACAGGGCACTTAGTTTTTGGAACTTTACACGCAAACTCAGCGGCCAAGACGATTGATCGTATCATTGATGTTTTTCCATCAGCTGATAAATCAATGGCCAGAACAATGTTATCAAGTTCTATTGAGGGTGTTATTGCGCAAAATCTTTTAAAACGAGCAGACGGATCAGGACGTGTTGGTGCCTTTGAGGTTTTGGTTGGAACAAACGCAGTTAGAAATCTTATTCGCGAAAATCAAATTCCACAAATCCATTCCATGCTGCAAACTGGTTCACGTTATGGCATGATAACTATGGAAGAGGCTATTAATAACCTTGTGTTACATGAAACCGTTACGGAGGAAGAGGCTCATATAATTTTATCAAAAGCTTCTGATAAAGGTTTAGGACAGTCTATAAAAAGCAGTTCAGCAGAAGGAACCTCTGTAAACAAAAAACCTAAAAATAGAGCTTCTAACCCAACACCTGATTCAGCTAAAGATGATGCTGACAAAACAGATGGAGAATATTCGTTTTGAGCGCACCACTAGCTTTTGAATACTTAACAAAAATGAATGAGTGTAATGCAAGTGACCTTTACCTCACAGTTGGCCATGCACCAGTCATGCGTGTGGAAGATGAGATGGTTCCTATTTCTGGCGCACTTTTAACGCCAGAAGAAATCAATGATATTATTCAAACAATTTTAACGACAAAGCAACGCCGTGATTTTGATATTAATTGGGAATTAAATACGTCTTTAGATGTTGGTAGGCACGGTAGGTTTCGCGTAAACCTTCTTAGACAGCGCCAAAATTCTGGATTAGTTATTCGACGAATAGTATCAAAAATTCCTTCTATATCTGAGCTGAGTCTACCTCCTGTTCTTGAAAAGTTATCGATGGAAAAGCGAGGCCTTATTCTTGTGACGGGTATGACCGGGTCAGGAAAAACAACAACACTGGCTTCAATGATCAATCATCGAAATGAACGCAGTGATGGCCACATACTAACAATTGAAGATCCTATTGAATATTATCATGAGCATAAAAAGAGTGTAGTGACACAAAGGGAAATTGGTGTGGATACTGTTTCATATAGTACCGCATTGAAGAATGCGTTACGTCAACGCCCAGATGTTATTTTGATAGGTGAGATAAGAGATGCTGAAGTTATGGAGCAGGCGCTTATTGCCTCAGAGACAGGACATCTATGTTTAGCAACATTGCATACGAATAATGCTTATCAGGCAATAGAACGTATTGTTAACTTTTTTCCTGAAGATCAACAGCATCAGGTTCGACTTAATTTATCTATGAATTTAAAGGCTATTATATCACAGAGATTGTTACCTTGTGTCCAAGGTCATGGGCTTACACCTGCACTGGAAATAATGCTTAATGAGGCTCTCATTCGCGAAATCATTGTAAAAGGGCAATACGAAAAAATTATTGATGTTATGGAACAAAACAATCCTATGGGGATGAGAACATTTGATCAGGCTTTGTTAGAGCTCTATGGAAAAGGATTAATTTCTGAAGAAACAGTGATCAATCAATCTGATAGGTCTAGTGATATTAAAGTTAAACTTCAAAGCATTAAGATGGGTAAATCTCAAGCAAGCTTGTCTAGCGTAGATACATCGCCATTATCGATGTCTGATAATTAAGATATTGGTATAAATTCTCTAAATCTCTAGCTATCTACTTATAAATCCGTTATTTTTGATATTAGATTCGTAAAAGTCAGCGCAATGCTGATTTATCAAGCTATATGGATATTGGGTTCATGATCTTACAAAAATCAAAATCAGGTTTTATTTTTACATTCTTATTTTTCTCACTTTTTGTAACGAGTTCATGTGAGCTTTCACAAAATTACATGAAGCATGATCGCGAAAAAAGCATGCAACCACAGGATTATCGTGATGCTTTAGCTCCGCGCGAAGTTCCGTCTAAAAATAACGAAGCAGATTCAAATATTCCATCACTGCAGTCGTATCTTTCAAAGCCAGATGCAAATTATAAGCCCATGCCTTTGGTGTCTGTTTCAGTTAATCAAACAATCCCCTTACGGGATGTAATTTTTGAAATTGCGAAGCAGGCAGAATATGATGTGGAATTAGATCCCAGAATTAGAGGATCTATTATTTTCTCTGCGCGTAACCGCCCTTTAGATCAGGTTATCGATCGTATTTCAAATATTGCGGGTCTTCGTTATAAATTTGAGGATAACATGCTTCGTGTTGAGTTAGACACGCCATATCATGAAACATATAAAATTAATTACCTTACGATTACACGTACAAATTCGAGCTCTATTAGCAATGATATTTCTGTTGTATCGGGAGAGGGATCAGACACAGGATCTTCATTTTCAGCAGAAAATGAAAGCGTAATAGATTTTTGGTTGGAACTAGAAGAAAACCTTACACAGATATTAGAGTCCAACCGTGATTCAAATAGATTGGCAACAGAGCGTGATCCGAACATAACTGTTGCAGAATCTAATCCTGCGCCCGTGACACCTTTAACAATGGATGCAAACGGAAATATCAGTGATGCAGGGCCTACGGTACAAGTTCAGGCACCAGATGCGGTTTTAAATGTGAATTCACTTCCGGTTGATGAAGAAACACAAAATTCTGATGAAAACGATCCTTTTGCAGCACGTTTTTCTTTAAACCGCCAAGCGGGACTCATTTCTGTTTTTGCGCCTGAGAGGCTACATAAAAAAGTTGCTGAATATATGAAAGATTTGAAAAAATCTGTCACTTCACAAGTTCTTATAGAGGCTAAAGTATTAGAAGTGTCTTTAAGAGATGAGTTTTCAGCGGGAATTGACTGGTCTCAAATCGATATTAATCTGTTTGGTGGTGAAGGTAGTTTAGGGTTCGGACCTGCTGCAGGAGGTTTTGTAAGAGGTGTGCTAGAATCTGGCGAAACTACATCAGCTTTAGTACCTGGCGATATAATAAGCCCTAATACAAATATTTCTTATTCTAAAGGTGATTTTTCAGGAGCTGTGGAAGCGTTATCTAGATTCGGAACGGTACAAGCTCTTGCTAGTCCTAGGTTAACTGTTCTTAATAATCAATCCGCAGCATTAAATGTTGCTGAAAATGTTGTTTTCTTTGAAATTACAACTGAACAAACGCCGGGAGTTGATGGAGGTTTGCCTCTTACAACAACAGAATCGGAAATCAAATCTGTTCCGGAAGGTGTTTTAATTAATGTTCAACCCGCTATTGATTTGGACCTGGATCGTATATCAATGGCAATCAGACCAACAATCACGAATATTACCACACGTGTTCAAGACCCCATTAATGCTGGTAACCTTGTACCTCAAGTCAACGTACAAGAATTTGACTCCATAATTCAAGTTGATAGTGGACAAGCTGTTGTTTTAGGCGGCCTTATTCAAGACCGTGTTCAATCAACAACAAATGGTGTTCCTGTTGCCAGTGAAATGCCGTTTATCGGTGCCCTGTTTAGGAACCAACAAGATTTAATTGAAAAAACAGAGCTTGTTGTTTTCTTGAAGGCCACAATTGTGGGTGGCTCAAACACAATTCATAATACAGATAAAGATCTTTATCGGACATTTTCTAGTGATAGAAGACCATTAGAATTTTAAACTTTGATGAGTGAATAAATGTTATGGCTTCTCGTAAAATATATTCTAACGGCAGCTTTTAAAGATAAAATTTTATTATCTTTTCTTATTGTTATTGGCGTTGGTGTAAGCCTTTCTATTTTCTTAGGCTCTTCTTCTGTAACGGAAAAAGACCAAGCGTCCATTGTTTTCACTGCAAGTATGCTTCGCTTTTCTGGCATTATCACGCTTACTCTTTTCGCTGTCTTTTATATACGAAAGGCTTTTGATACGAGGGACGTGGAATTTATGCTCGCACGTCCAATAACACGAAGCCAATATCTTGCAGGATACTATTTAGCTTTTTTCTTTTTGGCCGTCATTGTAACATTTTTAATGTCACTAACTTTATTTCTGATGCCAGAGGCAGGCAATATTGCGGGTATACTACTTTGGTCCGCTAGCTTATTGGTTGAGCTAATGATCATGGTTAGCGTTGCTATTTTCTTTTCTTTTGTTATTTCAAGTGCTGTAAGTGCGGCTCTTATTACTTTTGCTTTCTACGCTTTGTCTAGGATGATTGGTGGTATTCTAGGTGTTGTTCAAAATAACACCTCAGAATCAGCAATGATTTTAATGGAAAGGATAATGTTAATTATTTCCGTATTTATTCCTCGTTTGGATTTGTTAGGGCAGGGAAGCTGGTTAATTTACGATCAAAACACTTCTGTTGGCTGGCCTTTTATTTTAGGGCAGGGAATTGTTTTTATAGGATTGGTGTTTTTTGCGGCATTAATTGATTTTAGACGTAAGCAATTCTGATGGTTGCTAAAAATAAATTTACTTTTATATTCTTTATCGCTTTTCTTGCTATTAATATAGCGTTTTGGCAAAAATCAAAAAATATTCAAAAAGAATGGCCTAATATCCCTTATGCTCCGACCCTTGAAGAAACAAAGATTATTCATTTGGGTAATGAACAGCTTGCTTATAGAATTTATGCTGCAGCACTTCAAAATATGGGGAGCGTTGATGGCCGGTCAATATCGTTAAAAGATTATGATTATTCTCGGCTTTATGAATGGTTTAGCTTAACATACGAACTGGATCCAAAATCTGATGTTGTTCCGCTACTTGCTGCCTATTATTTTGGAGGTATAAACGATTCTGAAAAATTAGAATATGTTTTAGGTTATCTTGAAATAGTTGGAAGTAGCCCTTTAGGAGAAAAGTGGCGTTGGTTGGGACACGCTGTTTATATTGCTCGTCATATAATGAATGATAACGACAGGGCGTTACAATTAGCTTATAAATTGGCAGGTAATAAAAATCCTGACCTAGCTGATTGGGCAAAACAAATGCCCGTTTATATTTTAGAGGATCAAGGGGATACAGAATTAGCTTATAAAATAATGCTTAATTTACTTATAACAAATGCAGAAAACCTACATCCTAATGAATTGTTTTTCATGCAAGATTACATATGTAATAATTTAATTACTAAAGACTCTAATTTATCAGATCCAGGGTTTTGTGAGGCATTAAGTCCACCATGAACGACATTATTTTCAATTTTACGTTAACCGAGTTGATAGCTTTTTTGGGATTGGTTCAATCTGTTTACATTTTAGTTTATATTCTATTCCGTTCACAAAAAGTAGTGCTTGCGCTTATCCCATTATCTTTTTTCATTTTACTGGCAAGTGCATTTTTTATCGTCGTTGCTCAAAAATACTGGATTATGCCTATCGAAACGTACAACCTTATTAATTGGTTTATATGGACTTTTTGTGCTCCTATAAGTTTTCTTTTGGTTATACAAATTGCTAGAATTACAAAACCTCCACCTCTTGGATTTTTTCCAATTATTGTTGCCGTACCTTTAGTCTATTATCTATCATCTTTTATTCATGGTTATTATGATATTGGCTTAAGAGATATTTTATTAGTTTCGGCAACTATCGTTGGAACTCTAACATTGCTTTTGATTTGGCTCAAAAGAAGTGAATTAGATAAGCTTCATAAACGTCAGAACGGCAAAGAGAGGTTTTGGCTCATTATTTCTATTATTGTTTTAAATCTGTGTTTAATAAGTCTTAACTTAACTTTCATAAATGAAGCTCAAATCGACTTAGCACGTATTTTAATAGGAATAGGCTTTATCTATGTAACGTCTACAAGCCTATTTCGGGTTTACCCTCCTACAATCCGTGATTTTAAGAAAAAAGCTAGCGAAGGTGGTAAAAATAAACTTTCTTCGGAGGAGGTAAATATAGCTATAGACGTTGAAAATTTGTTGCATGTACAAAAAGTTTATCAGGAACCAAATTACAATAGAGCCTCTATGGCAAAAGAACTTGATATTTCCGAAGCACAATTATCTAAAATCGTGAATACTTATTTTAGCAAAAATGTCCCACTACTATTGAATGAATTGCGTGTTGAAGAAGCCAAGGCGCTTTTAAAACAAACTAAAGAAGATATAAGTCTTATTGCAGAAGAGGCAGGCTTTAATTCTATTGCCACTTTTAATAGAGTTTTCAAAGACTTAACTGGTGTTTCTCCAAACATGTTTAGACAAGCTAAGTAGGCACTTCTCATTTTGTTTAATTGAGAACTTAAAACGTTTTTTAATAAAACTATTAGGTGCCCCTATGATACTATTAATAAAGAATAGATTTTTATTAATGAAAAAATCATGTAAATTGTTTTAGTTAGAATAATCTTTCGAAGTCATCAAAGAAGTCATTAAAAAGGAGAAAATGTAAATGTTACTTAACTTAAAAGATCGTCGCGGGGAGTCGGGTTTTACGCTCGTTGAACTTGCGATTGTTATGATTATTATTGGTTTGCTTATTGGCGGAATCTTAAAAGGCCAAGAACTTGTAGCAAATGCTCAGGTAACGGCAACAGTTGCACAAATTAAAGGTCTTGATGGTGCTTTATCAACGTTCCGTGATAAATATTCTTCACTTCCTGGTGACATGTTATCGCCAACTACCCGTTTGAGGGATTGTACTACAGCACCTTGTAATGATGCTGGTGATAATAATGGTCGTATAGATACACCAGCGTTAGGGGCAGTGCCAGTTTTAACCAGTGAAGGGGCCGTAGCGTTTGTTCATATGGCTGCTTCAGATTTAATTTCAGGCGTTGCAATAACAGGCGGCGCTTTAACGTTTGGCAGTTATTTACCTGAAGCGGAAATTGGTGGTGGCTTTTGGTTAGGCTATACACCAGATGGTACTGCCTCAGGCGGTATTACAGGTATGCGTCCTGGGCATTATCTTGTGATGAACGGTTTGGTTGGGGCTGTTGCCGCAGCCTCAACAACTGGTGTTACATCAACGCAAGCAGGGCAAATTGACCGTAAAATGGATGACGGGAATCCTGATACTGGTGATATTCAGTCTATTGGTAGTGGTTGTCGTGCCGCAAATGTTTACAATGAAGCGGATCAAGCGGCGAGCTGTTCTATGTATATCCGTGTTCAAGGTTAATTTTAGCGATATTTAATAAATTAAAGGCCGCTAATTCAGCGGCCTTTTTTAATGCTTTTAATTTGAGTTACTTGCTTGTAATGGCTTTTAATAGATCCATCGGGATGGGAAGAACGGTTGTAGATCCTTTGGCGTTTACGAATTCGCCCAATGTTCCTAAGTAACGCAGTTGCATTGTTTCTGGGCGTTTTGCCAAAATAGTGGCGGCTTCATCCAGTTGCTGAGCGGCTTGTAATTCACCTTCGGCATTGATGATTTTGGCACGACGTTCACGTTCTGCCTCGGCTTGCTTGGCAATGGCGCGTACCATTGTTGGGTCAATATCGACATGCTTGATCTCGACATTGGCAATTTTAATGCCCCAGCTTTCAGCCTGGCTTTCAAGGATAGTTTGCACATCTGTATTTAATTGATCTCGCTTTGAAAGCATATCATCAAGCTCATGCTTACCAAGGACGGAACGCAATGTCGTCTGCGCCAATTGGCTTGTGGCTTGAGAGAAATTCTCAACACGGTTTACCGCGTGAGCGGGTTCAATCACACGATAATAAACAACCGCGTTCACCTTGACCGATACGTTATCTTTTGAAATCACATCTTGGGATGGGATATCTTCGGTACGAATACGTACATCGACGATGGTGACTTGTTGGATAAACGGGATGATGATTTGTAAGCCAGCATTTCGCGTGCCTGTATATTTTCCGAGCGTATAAATAATCCCGCGTTCATATTCTTTGATAATCTTGATAGAGGCGGCGAGAATGATCACCAACAAAAAGAGGGGAACAATAAGAAATGGCATGATAGTCCTTTCAGATAAGGGTTAAGATTTTACAGTAATTTTTAGTTTTAAATTCTTAATATCAGACACGGTCACAATATCATTTTTCTTTAAAGACAAGGGGGTCTCGCTAAATGCCTTCCAATCTTCGCCTTGAATATGCACACGACCTTCGTCATTTTTCCAGCTTATGACTGTAGCTTCTTCGCCAATGACACTTTCTGCGCCGGTGGTGTTTTTGATTTTATAAATCTTCCAACTATACCATCCGCCAAGGATGGATAAAAAAACACCAATCGTGCTGAACGTAATCATCACATAAATATTAAGTGGCAGTTTTTCAATATAGCCCGTTTGATGGAGTTGAATAATGCCTATTAACGCGGCGGCAACCCCCGCAAAGCCAAAAAGACCAAAGCTAGGGATGAAAAACTCCGCAATTAAAAGCGCAACGCCGATCAGGATTAAATAAAGTCCGCCTGCATTAATCCAATCTTGACTGATGAGCAGATCTTCCATTTTATGCGGCCTTTTGTAATTTTTGGTTCAGTGTCTGAATAAGGGCATCACCCATCTGTGAGGTTGAACATGCTGTACAACCATTCGCCATGATATCTGGTGTGCGCGTGCCGCTGTTTAAAACATCCTGCACGGCCTGATCAATCATGTCGGCTTGCACGCCCAAATTAAGGGAGTAGCGAAGCGCCATTGCGAAACTGAGAATAGTGGCCAGCGGGTTGGCTTTACCTTGTCCTGCAATATCAGGGGCGGAGCCATGTACGGGCTCATAAACACCTGGCTTGCCTGGTTCGCCTAAGGAGGCAGATGGCAACATACCTAACGATCCTGTCAACATAGACGCCTCGTCAGAGAGAATATCACCAAATAAGTTATCAGTTACGATAACATCAAATTGCGATGGCGTGCGAAGCAGTTGCATCGCGCAATTATCGGCATACATGTGCTCTAATTTTACATCACTAAATTCTGCGGCGTGTAAGGCGGTCATGTCTTCGCGCCATAATTTACCTGCTTCCATCACGTTGGCCTTTTCACATGAGGTAACATGATTGCCACGTTTACGCGCCAAATTAAATGCCACGCGCCCCACGCGCTCAATTTCGTATGTTTCATAAACTTGTGTGTTCACGCCGCGGCGTTGACCGTTACCTAAATCTTCAATGCCGCGCGGCTCACCAAAATAAACGCCGCCCGTCAATTCACGCACGATTAAAATATCTAAGCCTTTTACAATTTCAGGTTTTAAAGTTGACGCATCAATCAACGCGTCAAAAACAATGGCAGGGCGTAAATTGGCGAACAGTTCCATTTCCTTACGAAGCCGAAGCAATCCTGCCTCTGGTCTTTTATCATAATCAACATCATCCCATTGCGGCCCACCGACGGAGCCCATGATGACCGCATCGCTTGCTTTACATTTTTCAAGCGTTTCATCCGCCAATGGCACGCCATAACGATCATAAGCCGCACCCCCAATATCATCTTCATGCAATGTGAAGGAGATGTTTTGTGTTTCTTCTAACCATGAAATAACTTTACGTACTTCTACCATGGCTTCAGGGCCAATGCCATCACCAGGTAAAATTGTAAGCGTATAGTTTTGTGTCATGTTAAATTCCTAATACAGCCAGCTGCGTTTTTGTTTGTCATTTGTTTCGAACGTTGCGATATGCGCTTTTTTCTCTAATGTTAAACCAATATCATCGAGGCCATTAATTAAAGAATGTTTGCGTGCAGGATCAATATCAAAATTAAGCGCAATTTTATTGCCGCGTTTAATGGTTTGGTTTTCCAAATCAATTTCAATTTTTGCCTCTGGATTTTCCTCTGCTTCATCCATCAGTAAATCAATCTGATCTTGCGGCAGAACAATCGGCAAGATGCCGTTTTTAAAACTGTTATTATAAAAGATATCTGCAAAAGAGGGGGCAAGGATACAGCGTATTCCCATGTCCAAAATCGCCCACGGGGCATGCTCACGCGAAGACCCACATCCAAAATTCTCACCCGTAATAAGAATTTTCGCATTCCGATATTCTGGCTTATTCATCGGAAAATCAGGCTTTTCTGATCCATCTTCATTAAAACGAATATCATTAAACGCATGAACGCCCAATCCCGTACGCTTCACTGTTTTTAAGAATTGTTTAGGGATGATGATGTCTGTATCGACATTAATCATGCGAAGAGGGGCAGCAATGCCACTTAAAGTCGTGAATTTATCCATCTATTCTCCTTTGTCATCCCGTTATTTATATAACACATCCCAGCGCAAGCTGGGATCTAGATGCCAGTTTTCACTGGCATGTGATAAATATAGTGTACTCCGCAAATCGCGGGGATGACGATTAAGAGTTATTATTAAGCGCTCTTAAGCGTAAAATCAATAAAGCGATCAAGGATTTCCTCATCAAACGCGCTTTGGTACTTCTCTCCCGTTTTTAAACGATTCAAGGCTTCTTTGGGCGTACGCTCACTTGGTTGGTGGGGGCGGTGGATCATGTCACCGTCATAGGCATCAATAATGCAGATCATCTTTATAATCGTACTGAGTTGCTCTCCCTTAAACCCTTCATACCCGTTTCCGTCGATGCGTTCATGATGGTGAAGCTGCAGGGATTTCATGACCTCAATATGCGGGTGCATCTGAAGTTCATCAGATGAATGTGCCATAGAAAGCTCTAAGTACTCTACGCCAAGGCGCGTATGCTCGCGTTTCTCCTCGCGTTCTTGTGACGTAGGACGGTGAGGGGTTTGCCAGATATTCGGATCGTAACAAGGATGGCATTTTCCCAGATCGTGCAATAAATTTGCATCATAAAAATTTCGCCCGGCCTTTTCACTAAATCCTAATTCTTGCGTCATGAAGGCTTGTGCAATCGCAGAGGTACGTTGTAAATGCTTACTCATCACGGCGCCATATTCATTGAGATGGTCGGCATAATTTTCAATTAAATGCCATAGCCGATCATGAATAGGCTTAAATTCACTGAGAAGTAATGCGTCTTGATCAACATCATAACTCTCAATCAAATCATCAATATTGGCATTCCAAAAAGGCATTTCGGCGTTATAGGCTTCTTTTGTTTAAAAGAAAAGAAAAAACCCCGCATAAAGCGGGGCTTTTTGTATTAGGAAGGTAGAAAAGTCTAAATGACTTTATAACTCTCTGATATCACTTAACTTTCCTGTAATAGCCGCTGCCGCTGCCATAGCGGGTGACATCAAATGCGTGCGTCCACCGCGGCCTTGGCGGCCTTCGAAATTTCGGTTGGAGGTGGAAGCGCAACGCTCGCCTGCCTCTAATTTATCCGCATTCATCGCCAAACACATGGAACATCCCGGTTCGCGCCAGTCAAAGCCTGCTTCTTTTAATATATCGGCGATGCCTTCGGCTTCAGCTTGTTCCTTTACAAGGCCAGAC
>CAYGPG010000010.1:0-56515 GCA_964351905.1 uncultured Micavibrio sp. | reverse complement strand
ATAAGCTGAATTTAATCAAATATTTAGCTAAAAAATGTCGAATCCCCTTAAAAATAAGGTGTTTTATGGTATTTTATACCAAGAGCATCATTTTGTATTATTTTTCATATTTTTGTTGATTTTAAGCGGTGTTACGGGTTAAAAACTAATCTTTGTCATAAAAGGATAGATTGTGACCGGTTTATTAACACCATTTAGTAGTGCACATGCTGGAGAAGGTTTTGCTTTTCCTAATTACGAAGTTGCGCCATCAGTTTTAAAAGACATTCATCTTTTCTTTGAATCTTTAAATGGGCTCTCTGTTGCTGATAGCTGCACTGATGAGGGCTTAAGAGATATTATCGTATCTTTAAAAACCCTTTTAAAATCACAAAAATGCCATAATACCTTATATAATTTTGAGATTTTGTTAAAAGAAAAAGGTCTCGATGATCCATACCGTGCAAACGGAACAACACCAAACATTCTGCACGAAATAAGAAATTGTGCGCATATTCTGGGCATGATCTCTACAGGATATATTCCAATGGATGTTTATGCCCAACATGGCGGTCTTGATGCAGACTTATCTGCCCGCTTAAGACATGACAGCATAGAAGATAAAGCAAAAAGTAAAACATTCGATATATATACAGGTATGGAAAGAAATCTTGAAAATCTTTTTGAAGCTGGAGAGTTAAACGAAGAACTACACTGGAAAAAAAGAATGGAAGCTAGCCTAGCGGCTGAAATGACAGATGTTATGACTCGTAAAGACGTAGTAATAGACCCAGAAACAGGAAGAGTTGTCAGAAAACCAAACGGAAAAATACTGAAAAAAGATAGATACAATGGTGACATTAGCATCTATTGGGGCAATATGTTACCTTATCCCTTAGCTATTTTAGGAAAATACGCAGATAGATCAGAGAATGTTGGAACACGCTATGGTGTTGAAATATTTACTTTAGAAAGTAATATGAAATATGCGCGTAAAACGCGGTATATATATGGGAATGAAAGCCATGATGAAGTCGCCATAGAAAAATGGCCTCAATTTGCTTATGCCATAAAAGCATCAGATGACATGCTTGGTATACAACTAACAATGTTAGAAACGGTGAATGAGTATTTAGACGATAAGCGCTCTAACCCCAGAACAGGAAATCCTATTAGAGTTAGCAAATATACGCCACATGGTTTGCATGCTTATCATACAATTCCTCAATGCTTACATCCCATCTCTGTTGCCGCGCATGATTATAGAATACATCACGAAAACACAGCAAAAGTAAGATCTGTTTTAGAAAACAAATTAGCGCCAGCAATAAGAGTGGAAGAGGACAAATATGGTTTAAATCCTGTGAAAGGATTGGAGTTCTCTCAATCATCTTTCTTTGGTCCTCATCTCCCTTCAACATTAGTTTCCCCTTCTTAAAATAACTCTCTTCTGCTACTCTTCTCCGCATGATCAATGTTGTCGAGCTTACGCAAAAATTAATTCAATGTGCTTCTGTCACGCCTGCTGATGAAGGGGCGCAAGATGTTTTAATTCAACCTTTGAAAGAGATGGGGTTTGAGATTTTTGATCTTCCCTTTGAAGGTCGTGGTTCTTACCCTGTGAAGAATTTCTTTGCGCGTACGGGCACAGGTTCCCCCCATATTTGTTATGCAGGTCATACTGATGTTGTCCCTGTGGGGGACGAGGGCGCATGGACGCACCCCCCTTTCAGTGCAGCGATTGATAACGGCATCATGTATGGTCGCGGTACGTCAGATATGAAAGGCGGTAATGCCGCTTTTGTTGCCGCCATTTCAAAATTCTTAAGTGAGCATAAAAACTTTAACGGCTCTATCTCCATCATGATTACTGGCGATGAAGAAGCCGATGGCATTAACGGGACAGTCCGTATTTTAGAATGGATGAGCGAGCATAATCATATCCCAGATATGTGCCTAGTGGGTGAGCCATCAAACCCAACTGTTTTAGGACAAGAGATAAAAATTGGTCGTCGCGGGGCCATTTCAGGGACGCTTAACGTCAAAGGTAAGCAAGGTCATACCGCTTATCAAGAGGCCGCTGATAACCCACTCCCCCGTCTTTCTCAAATGGCAATTACCTTGAGCGCCATTGAATTTGATGAAGGAACAGAGCATTTCCCTCCAACAAATTTAGAACTCACCACTATAGATGTGGGAAACAAGGCCGATAATGTAATCCCCGCCCAAGGCACGTTAAAATTTAATATCCGTTTTAATACAAAATGGACAGCCGAAAGCTTAGAGTCAAAAATTCGTGAAGCCTTAAACACAGTCACACCCAAATATGATTTAGAAATTCATAAATCAAACGCCGACCCATTTATGACAGAGCCTGGTAATTGGACAACGTTGGTTTCTGATGTCGTTAAACAACACACAAACCGCACGCCAAAGCTTTCGACCAGTGGCGGGACATCAGATGCCCGTTTCGTTGCAAAATATTGCCCCGTGATTGAATTTGGTTTGACCAATGAAACCATCCACCAAGTGGATGAATGCCTAAAAATCTCTGATTTAGAGAAATTGGTCGATATTTATGCTGATATTATCGCTCAAAAATTGACATAACTTAAGTTAGTCACTTTTACACCATAATAAATCACTATTTAAACTTTTTTTGGAACGAATTTTGTAACAATTCATTCCTACAGTACGAAACATGAGTTGAGACAGATTGAAAATGTCAACTTGGCCTTAAACGCCAATAGACATCATAGATTTTCTCTCTTTTGGACCCAAACTTTAAACCTGCACGGTGTCGTTCCCCCCTAACACGACCCTGCAGGTTTTTCTTTTGGTTTTTTATAAAATATAAACGCGCTACGCGCCTCACCAAACCAATTTAATTATAATCTATAGAAACCAAATATAAACCGTCAGCAGGGGCAGTTGGCCCACCAGCGGTGCGATCTTTCGCCTCAAGGGCCGTTATAATGTCCTTGGGTTGCCATTTACCCTCGCCAACCAACGTCAACGTACCAACCATATTGCGGACCTGATGATGAAGGAACGATTTACCGCGCACATGAAACCAAATTTCTGTACCGCCCAAAATATCGCGCGTTTCAATATCTATGGCATCCACACTGCGCACAGGTGATTTGGATTGGCATTCCGTATCGCGAAAACTAGTAAAATCATGTTGGCCTAAAAAATATGTTGCGGCCTCGCGCATCGCCTCAATATCCAACTTCGTTTTGCGCCACCACGCCAAACCTTGATCAAGGCTAAGCGGATGCGAACGATTTAT
Source organism: uncultured Micavibrio sp. (assembly GCA_964351905.1). Classification (GTDB taxonomy): domain Bacteria; phylum Pseudomonadota; class Alphaproteobacteria; order Micavibrionales; family Micavibrionaceae. Next base: position 53,244 of record CAYGPG010000010.1, on the reverse strand, counting down.
AATTTTATAACGGTAAAGTTTATTTTTTGCGCCAAAACGTGCATGAAAATCTTCGCCCACTTTTTGCGCTTTTAAAATCACAATTGGTTGCGGCATTAGATGTGCGTTGATGGCTTTGGCCATATCATGCTCGCTCATTTTACGCTCACTGCCATCTGCATTTTTATACTCTAAATCAAAATGCGCTACTTGCGCCATCGCGTGAACGCCCGCATCCGTGCGCCCTGCACCCACGACAGGAATATCTTGCTGACAAAAGTTCTTAATTGCTTTTTGAAGTTCACCTTGAACAGTTGCAACTTTTTTTTGAATTTGAAATCCCGCGTAAGGCCGCCCATCATATTCCATTGTTAACTTCCAACGGGTCATGACAGGACATCACCTTCACTGATATGCCCGCCATTTAAAGCTGTCTTCATATCCATTGGTTTTTTATTTTCAGGCTGAATTTTGATTAATTCAATAACGCTCTGCTCACCACACACCACTGATCCGTTTTCTAAAACGGTGCTAACAGGTTTATCAGAATTTTGATCAGAAATTTTGACTTCTAAAATTTTAATGCGTTTATCATGTTGGTTTAAACTCCACGTGCCAGGCCATGGATTAAGCGCGCGGACTTGTCGATCAATCTCTACTGCACTCTGGCTCCAATCAATGCGCCCATCCTCTTTTTTGAGCATATGCGCGTAGGTCACGCCATCATCAGGTTGCGGCTTTTTATTGAGCGCACCCTTCTCTGCCAACTCATCCAAGCACGGCACTATCATATCCGCGCCCAATGCCCTTAAGTCATCATGCATGAATGATAATGTTGTTTCAGAGGTAATAGGCACCGTCTCAACCGCAATCATATCACCCGTATCCAACCCCTTATCCATTTGCATCAAGGTAACACCCGTTTCATCATCCCCCGCCCATATCGCGCGGTGAATGGGCGCAGCACCCCGCCAACGCGGTAAGATAGACGCATGAATATTAATACAGCCATACTTGGGAGCATCCAAAATACTAGTCGGTAAAATCAAGCCATAAGCGGCGACAACTGCAACATCTAAATTTAATTCTTCAAATACTTTTACGTCCGCCTCGTCCTTAAAATTAATTGGGTGACGAACTTCAATGTTATTTTCTTCCGCTAAAATATGAATAGGTGATTTTTGCACCTGCTGTCCCCGTCCTTTCGGACGCGGTGGTTGGGAATAAACACAAACAACATCATGGTTAGATTTAATTAAAGCCTGCAACGCCTCAACCGAAAAATCAGGCGTTCCCATAAAGGCTATGCGCAAAGATTTCTTCATCTACAATACCTGCGCATCTTTATTGAGTTTTTTCATTTTACGCAAAATCATATTGCGCTTCAGGCTGGATAGATAATCAATAAAAAGCACCCCATTCAAATGATCAATTTCATGTTGAACACAATGGGAATCAAGCCCATCAAATTCTTCTTCAAAATCTTCGCCTTTTTCATTTTGAAACTTCACACGCACCTGCGCGGGGCGGACAACTTCACCATATTGACCGGGGATAGACAAACAGCCTTCATCATAAACTGATTTTTGTTCAGATAACCAAATCACTTCGGGATTAATAAAAGCACGCGGATTACGTACAGGTGTTTCTTCCTTCTCGCCGCTGCGATAGCCCGCTTCAATGGTAAGGACACCGTTCTTTTCTGGTCCATGCACCCAAACACCTTCTGGCAAATCCATCACGAATATGCGGTTTAACAATCCCACTTGGTTGGCCGCCAAACCAATGCCCGCGCCTTCATACATCGTATTCATCATACGTGTGACTTGGCTGCGGATATCATCATCAATATTTTGAACAACGTGCGCCGTTTCTTTTAAAACCGCACTAGGCACTTTAATAATTTCATAAACATCAGACATTATGCAGCCTCATCATTTTTACAAACAAGATTGGATGGCAATGATTTTGAAGTCTTCGCACCCATTTCTTTTAAAGTTTCTGCTTGCGTTAAAAGATTGCCGCGCCCTTCAGATAACTTATTCATCGCAGAATCATAATTACCTTCCAACGTTTTGATATTCTTACCGATAGATTGCATATCGGTTACAAACCCCACCATCTTGTCATAGAGAGCACCCCCTTTACGCGCAATCTCTTCTGCATTTTGGTTTTGTAAGGCTAACTTCCACAACGATGCAATCGTGCTTAATGATGAAAATAAAGTAGACGGACACACAATCGCCACACCCTTATTCCATGAAAATTCATGTAAGCTGCGATCTTCTTGTAACGCCAACATATACGCACTCTCAATCGGGATAAACATCAACACAAAGTCAGGCGTGCCAAGGCCTTCAGTATCCTGATAACGGCGCTGTTCTAATTCTTTCACACGCTCTTTAACGGCTTTTAAATGATCTTTTAAATAAGCCGCACGCGCGACTTCATCATCACGTTCGTTAAAGAAACGCTCATATGCGGTTAACGAAACTTTGGAATCAATCACGACATGTTTTGCGTCAGGCAATTTAACGATCACATCTGGTTTTTGATGCTTGCCTTCTGCATCTTTTAATTTCATGCCATCGCCTTGAAGAATATAATCTTCACCTTTACGAAGACCAACATCTTCTAAAATTTTCTCTAACATCACCTCGCCCCAATCACCTTGCACTTTGCTGTCGCCTTTTAAGGCTTTGGTCAGACCTTCGGCTTGCAAGCTCAACTGGTTCTTGGCTTCAACAATAACTTTAATTTGTTCGGTAAGGGAAAACTGCTCTTGCGCTTGTTTGACAAAAGAATCGTTCACCTTCTTTTCAAAATCACTGAGCTTATCTTTCAAAGGTGATAAAATGACATCTAGGCTTTCTTTTGATTGCTGCCTAAACACATTAGATTTTTCATCGAAAATTTTATGCGCTAAATTCTCAAATTGTAGCTCTAATTTCTTGCCCGAACCCTCAAGACTTTCTTTTTCAGTGTTCAGGCGAATAATATCTTTTTCCAATTCATTATTGGCTTCTAAAAGATTATCAACACGCGCAATTAAAACACGTTTCTTTTTTGATGATAACATGAGCGTTAATAATAAGGCTGCCATGCCCAATAAAAATCCAATCCCGCCCCCTAATGCAAGCGCTGTCATATCAAAATTACTTAAACTATTCATCTGTTCCATGATAGAATAGAGAATAAACCAAGAACCAAGCGGGTTACAATGCCTAAACACCTTAAAAAAACAAAAAACCATTCTCAGGCTGGAAATGCCATGGTTTATGTCCTTATTGCCCTCGCTCTATTTGGTTTTTTAACGATTACGCTGTCTTCTCAAAATGATCAAGCCGATGGTCAGGATATAAGTGACGAAGAATTAGCACTTTATGCGAATGAACTCATTTCTTATGTCGCCAGTGCACAGCAAGTGGTCGATATGATGATTTCCACTGGATCAGAAGTTAACGATCTAGATTTTGTAAATCCTGCCAGTGCAGGATTTGATAGCCCACCCCATGTCCATAAAGTTTTTCATCCGCAAGGGGGGGGGTTGAATTATCAGGAGAAGTTTAACGCAATCATTCAAAATGGTTCATCAGCGCAATGGGCTTTAAATAACAATATTAATGTTGAATGGACTCCAACGACTGCAAATGATGTTATTTTAACGGCCTATTTTGTAAGGGAGAATGTGTGCAGAATTATCAATAAAACGATTTCTGGGGAAACAACTATTCCTGTTACAGCAAACGCACATGCAGATTATTTTTTAAACACAGGAACAAGCAATTTAAATACAACAGAATGTGCGGATTGTGAGGGCTATCCTAATTTATGTGTTGAGAACAACACCAATGATAATTACAGCTTTTACAGTATTATCGCAGCGCAGTAATCGTTGCGCGCAGCTCGGCAATGCCGTTATCCTTTAAAGAACTGGTATGAATAAATTCTGGATGTGCGGCCACGTGTTTAGACAGCGATTGTCTCAAATCTTCTTCAATTTTTGCTAATTCTGCTTTTTTAGATTTATCACATTTTGTTAAGATAATTTGATAAGACACTGCCGCATCATCTAACATCGTCATCAATTCTTCATCACTTTCTTTCAACCCATGACGGCCATCAATAAGGATAAAGACCGTGCGTAATGTCGGGCGACCGCGTAGATAATCAAAGATAAGCTTTGTCCATTCTTCGCGCTGACGCTTTGATACCTTGGCATAGCCATATCCCGGCATATCCACCAGATACAATGCGCCGCCCGCTTCCTTATCTCCTAAGGCAAAGTAATTAAGCTGTTGCGTACGACCTGGTGTATTAGATGTCCGTGCTAGGGAATTTTTACCCGTCAGCGCGTTAATGAGTGATGATTTTCCTACATTTGAGCGACCTGCAAACGCAATTTCATTACGATCTGCTTGCGGTAGTTGATCCAAGCCCGCAACACCCAAAACAAAATCACAAGGCCCTAAAAAGAGGCGACGGGCTTCTTCTAATTCTTCTTTTGTGAATTCTTGCATTTTATCCCTACATACACATCCCAGCGCAGGCTGGGATATAGATGCCAGTTTTCACTGGCATGTGAAAATTTATTCTAAGTTATTTCTTCTTCTTTGATTTCTTTGGCTTTGGTTTTGAAATCTTTTTAGGCTTTGATTCTTTCACTGCTTTTTCTGGCGTATCTTTTTGATCAATACCTAAAGCATCTTCGATATCTTCTTCAACTTTTGCACTTTCGACATGAACACCATCGATAGGTGTCGGTTCCTTTTTCTTGCCTAAAATATTACCCATCAAGTCAACATTCACGCCCATGCGGCGCATGATGATATATTGCTGTATCGTTGAGAATAGATTGTTAAACGTCCAATAAATCACCAATCCGGCGGCAAATTGTGCCAAAATAAAAGTCATGACCCATGGCATGGCCGCAATCATCTGCGCCTGTAATTTATCGGTTGGCGGCGGTGATAATTTACGTTGGATAATCATTGTCACCAACATCATACAAGGCCACGCCCCGATCATGAGGAATCCCGGCAAATCAATTGGAATAAGCCCAAAGAGATTAAATATGCTTGTTGGGTCAGGTGCCGATAAATCTTCGATCCAGCCAAAGAAAGGCGCATGACGCATTTCAATGGTGTTGGACAACACTTTAAAAAGCGCAAAGAAGATTGGAATTTGAATAAGAATAGGCAAGCACCCCGCCATTGGGTTTACTTTTTCACGTTGATAAAGCTTGACCAATTCTTGTTGTAATTTTTGCTTATCATCGCCGTACTTCTCCCGCATCTCTGTCATTTTTGGGGCAATCTTTCGCATATTGGCAAAAGATTTAAATGAGGTATTGGCCAATGGGAAAACCGCAATACGCAAAATGACCGTAAAGATAATAATGGCGACACCAAAATTACCAACAAGACCGTAAAAGAAATTAATCACGGCAAAAAACGGACGTGTCAGGAAGTAAAATAATCCAAAATCAACCGCCAAATCAAAATGCGGCACACCCCATTCTTTTTCATACTTATTTAGAAGTGCGAGTTTTTTAGCGCCGATATAATATTGATTTTGCGCTTCGGCCATACCAGACGCAGGGACATTCATTGCAGGGCCTGTAATATCCGCCTGATATCTATCTTTTACATTTTGATTTTGGGATTCAGTATAAGTAATACGAAATTTTGTGTTTTGATCCTGACTAGGAACGATAGCCGTCAGCCAGTTCTTTGATGTTAAACCAACCCATCCTTGATCTTTGGTTTCTTCAATAACAGGCTCTTTACCCATCTTACCGTAAGTTGTTTCAACCAAATCATTCCCTAAATAACCAATAGGGCCTTCATGGACAATCCAGCGACCTTCAAATTCTTCGGGCATGCCACGTTGGGAAACCAACCCATAAGAATATAAAGTCACGTCGCGACCTGAATTATTAATCACACGATCAATGATTGTAAAACCGTAATCATTGTTCACTGAAACAACTTTTTCAAATCGAAAGCCCTGGCCATTATTCCATGACAACGTTACTGGGGAATTTTCAGACAGCACATCACCAGCAATAAGAGACCATTCTGTTTTACTGGTTGGTAAATTAATTGTTTTATCAGCCGCAACCCATCCTTGTTCTACGTATTTTGGATGTGCTGTTCCAATGGGGGAGAGGACAATAGAATTTTCTTCACGCTCAATTGTTTTAAAATAATTCGTGAGGCCAATATCATCAATGCGCGCCCCCGTTAAATTAAGTGATCCAAAGATAAGATCATTTTTAATATCAACGCGTTTGGCATTGGTGTTTGCAATCACTTCTTCGCGCGGGGCTTCCACATCCACTGCAATAACACCGTTTGATAAATTTTCTTGCTCCACTTGCGCACGGACAATTTCCGTTGCGCGCATATTTTCCATTTTTGGCTTTAAAATGAAATGATCATAAGCCAGCCAAAGGACAAGCGACAAAGCAGCAAAAATTAAGAGGTTTCTTTTGTCCTCAGGGTGTATTTTATCTTTATCTTGCATGTTTTGTTTCCATTATTTGAAGTGTAGGCGTTTATAACCGATCTATAATGCACACGCAATCCTTGTCACACAGGATCAAAGCTTCTATTTACGTTTTTTAGGCACTGGATCATCAAACGTGCCCTTATAATAAGGATGGCATTTACATAGCCGCTTTGAGCCCAAATAAACGCCTTTAATAGAACCATGCTCTTTAATTGCCTCTTGCATGTAAGCCGAGCAAGTTGGATAAAAACGGCAATTGGCGCCCAATAAAGGTGATATCAAAAAACTATAAAATTTAATGATACTAGTTAAAAATTTTCTCATCATTTCCCTACCTCACATTCCAGCGAAGGCTGGAATCTTTGTCATGATATCCCAGCTTTCGCTGGGATGTGTAACTTATAGTTTATTTTCGTACCCTAATTTTTTAAGGCACCAAACCAAATCATTTTTTAAATCTTCATACTCACGCGTCTCTGTCTCCACACGACCGATTAAAACAATATCAAAATTTTGGTCTTTATATTGCGGCAAGACATCACACGCCACAGCCTTCAAGCGCCGCTTTACGCGATTGCGCGTGACCGCCAACTTACTCACACGCTTGCTTACTGTTAATCCATAACGAACACCCAAATCTTCATTCGGGCATAATTCAATCACCATTCCCTTGGCAACCCACTTGGTTTTATGTTGCTTGGATTGTTTTTGAACCCATAAAAAATCAGACCGCTTTTTCAAGCGGCCTAATGATTTGATTTCTGATTGTTTTGCAAGCATGGGAATAAACTACCCAAGCATGTGCCTGAGTTCAAGGCTTACGCGCGCTTTTAAGCACTCAGACGCTTACGTCCCTTTGAACGACGTGCGCTAATAACGCGACGACCGTTTTTTGTGGCCATACGGGCTCTAAAACCGTGACGACGGGCACGAACAAGTTTACTTGGTTGAAAGGTACGTTTCATAACGTTTCTCCGCTAAAATCTAATAATTATTCTTAATTCTGGGCGATTTATACACAGCCATAGCAAGGCTGTCAAATTATAATGCTGATTATCTGGCCTAAAAACTATTCTTTTCACCCTTTACGCTTTATTAATACTTGCGATTTAAAGTCAAAATGTCATTATGAAAGCTGTATTTGTCCTGAATATCAGCGATTTCACAACGAATTTTAGGAAAACGATAAAGAATAAGGTAGATTTAAAATGTATATGGACGACAACTGGAATCCTGTTCAAGGGGAAGAGCTAGCAGGGTTTTTAGATCAAATTAACCCGATTGGCGATAAATATAGCGTCACACCACAAACAACGATGGTCGAATGGCGTCCTTTGCCGTTTTATGATCAGGTTGCGCTTATTCGTGTGAAAGATCCTGCCTGGACGCCTAAAAATCTATTTATCTACTATCTAACAGATCAGGGGAATTTATATTGGCTTAACGGGACTTCCCCGCCCATTCATGAGATTAACGCCAAGGCACCCATCAAGATAACAGATGATAACGTATTGGATTACTTACACTTTTTCTGCTTTTTCGTCCGTGGTGAAGAAGGACCGTTTTTAATTGCCGAAAGCATGGAAGACACTTATGTGCCTAAACAACTGGATGATAAAACCAGAATGGTCATTGAAGGCACCGTGCGTCCTGCAACGTTCGAAGGCAAAGACGATAAAGGTAACTGGCTTTGTGATGCCGTGGTTTATTACTCTAATGCTTTGTTTATTGCTAATTTCTCGGTTCAACCCTCAGGTATGATCGAAATGATGGATGATGAGCCTATTGCAGCAGATCTTCCTGTGAAGATTGACGCCCCTGTATCATAACTTTAAATACCTGTTTTTAAACAAATATTAAGCAATTTATTGTATTTTATAAAGATGATTTTACGCCAAATTTCCATTGGGCAAGTTGGCTATGATATACTTTAGTATATAAATAAAAATGACTTAGGGTTGTGGGCAATGTTGCACTTTAAACATATAAAATATCTATATTTTGCTATCGGGACGTTCTTGCTTTTATCGGCACAAAGCACGCCAGCAGCCGCTCAAATTTTTGATCTAGGCTTTGCCGGGATTGCAGAGAATATCGTCAGCTCCATCAACACTATTCCAGGCCTTGTTGCGGCCATTGCCTATTTACTCGCTGTCTATTTTGGTGTTGTTGGTATCGTTAAGGTCAAAGACCATGTTGAAAATCCAAGCAATACTCCTCTAAAAATTCCAGTTATTCATTTTGTTGTTGGCGGTGGGCTTTTTGCCTTACCAACCGTCATGAAAGCAGTGATCGATGCAATTGATCCCACGAACGTTACTTTTAATCCCCCTATTGAGACAGCAACTGAAGTTACAGAAGCTATAGGCATTGTTGGTGCGCTCGACGGAAATCTAAGCTTCAATGAAATATTTGCAAACATTGTTTATGCAATGTCAAACACACCGTTACTGGTTTATGCGTTTGCATACCTCATCGGTATTATCATGCTTGTTTCTGCTATTCTTAAATTAAAAGAGCATGTCGAAGATCAAAATAAAGCACCAATGAGAACCGTTGCGGCACGCTTTATTATTAGTGGTGCGCTTCTTACATTGCCTTCTGTTTTTAATGCAATGGCAGAGGCTATTTCACCAGGGTACGAAGCCATTTCATTCATCGACATTATTGGTAATGTTATTTCTATCGCGAATTTTGCAAATGAGGCTGCCATTGCCAATTCTGGTGATGCCAATCAGGTCTTTACAAATATTTTATCCTCTACAAGTGGTTTCCCCGCCCTCATGTCAAGTCTGGCTTATTTCTTGGGCTTGGTTATTGGTATCGGCGCTGTCTTTAAATTAAAAGAACATGTCGAAGATGAAAGGACACCTTTAAAAGAAGCGGTCATTAGATTCATTGTCGCAGGTGCTTTAATCGCCCTACCTCTAATTTTCGCTTCTATGTACGCTGCCATTACAGGTTTCAGTGCATTATTGGCTGCTTTTGGGAATGCTGAGGCTAACTTAGCCGCCTGCTCCGCGGATGGATCAGGACTAGGTGGTGTTATGTGTAGATTGTTCCACAGCACACGTGGATTCCCTGTTTTCTTAACAACAATTGCTTACTTTTCAGCGACCGCCATTGGGTTTTGGGCTGTCCTGCAATTTCAAGAGCACGTTACAAACCCACAACAAACAAAATTATGGGACCCCTTCTCTAAAATGTTAGTCGCCGGTGGTCTCTTTGGATTACCAACTATTGTAACTACAGCGACAACGTCTGTTGTGAGCGGTATTGATGACAACACAAATACAGGATTTAACGACGCCGAAGCCGCAACAACAGGCTTAGATGGTATGCTGTCTAATTTAATGACAGATGTTTTTGTGCCTTTCATTTCTCTGATGAACTGGTTTGGTATTTTGGCAGGATTTATCCTTATCTTCATCGGTATCACAAGATTGATGAAATCTGCTCAAGAGGGCGCAAAAGGGCCAGGTGGTATTGGTACAATCATGACATTCGTTGCGGGTGGTGCGCTTATTTCATTTAGCCCCATGATCTCTGTTTTTGTCGATTCTGTTTTTGGTAGCTCTGTTTCACAAACATACGCATCATTGGCTTATACGGGCGGTATGGATGAGACAGCAATCGCCAGATCAAATACTGTTATTGCGGCAATTATGCGCTTTGTCTTATTACTTGGCCTTGTAAGCATCATGCGTGGTATTTTTATCGTACGCGGCGTTTCTGAAGGAAACTCTCAAGCCTCTATGATGGCAGGTATGACGCATATTGTTGGGGGCGCTATCGCTGTTAATTTGGGTGGTTTTATTCAAATTATTCAAACAACATTAGGCATCACAACATATGGCTTAGAAATAGGCGTACCCTCTTCTTAAGTTATAACAACAGATAAACTTCATCCTTTATAAAAATCATGCTAAATAAAAGCCTATGGTTTTTAACACTAAAAAATATGACGTTATTATTATTGGTGGTGGCCTTGTTGGCCTTACCCAATCCATTCTGCTTGCGGCTAATGGTATAAAAACGCTCTGCCTTGATCAAACATCAGAAAAAAATTCATCTTCCTCTCCATATCTTAAAAGAACAACCGCCATCTCTTATGGCTCTCACCAGCTTTTAAAAGCAGCAAATTTATGGAATGAGATAGAGCCCCTCTCTTGCCCTATTCAATCTATTGATGTTCAAGATGGAAAGTCGCCAACGCTCTTAAAATTTGATATCGAAGATAATGAAGACGCAAAGAAAGCAGAAGCTTTTGGTTGGGTCATTGAAAATCACCTCTTACAAAAGATACTCATTAAAAAAATAAAATCTCTGCCGAAAGCAACATACAAAACGGGTATATGTGCAACAGATATCAAAAACAGTGACGAGACTATAGAAGTCACCACAGATAAAAATAAAATATACGAAGCAAAGCTTCTAATAGGCGCAGATGGTAGGCAATCCTTCACACGTCAATCAGCCAATATTCCATTTGATGATTTTGGCTATAATCAAAATGCAATCATTTCTATTGTAGAGCATGAGAACGCTCATCAAAACGCGGCTTTAGAACATTTTAACGCTAGCGGCCCTATTGCCATTCTGCCCATGGTCGATAGCAAAAAGGGAACACATAGATCATCTATTATCTACACAGAAGAAAAACAAACAAAAAATTCTGCGATGAGCTGGAGTGATGAAATATTCTTCGTTTTCTTAAAACAAAGATTTCCTGAATCCTATGGCGATATCATTTCGGCCACAAAAAGAATTTCCTACCCTTTAGGATATATTCATGCGGAACATTATATCAGCAACAGAATTGCCCTTGTTGGTGACGCGGCGCACGGTATACACCCCGTAGCTGGCCAAGGATTAAATTTGGGGCTAAGAGATGTTGCCGCCCTTACTGAATTAATTTTAGAACATCATCTGATGAAACAAGATATAGGCAAGACCGAGCTTTTAGAAACTTATCAAAGCTTACGAAAAACAGATAATATGACCATGTCTATTTTTACAGATGGCCTGAATAAAATTTTTTCAAACAACTACAAGTCTGTAGGAATGGCACGTAAAACTAGCCTTAAATTATTGAATAATATCAAACCTTTAAAGAATAATATTATATCTCAGTCCATGGGAACTTTTGGTAAAGTTCCCAATATTATTAAGCGCGGTAAGATTTAATTAGAATCGGTATCCACGATTTTGCGGCAGAGATAAATCTGGGTCTTGAGACATGATGCTTTGCGCTGATTTTGACTTATTAAAAAGATCAATCACCTCTGGACGTACTTCATATAAACGCCCTTTTCCATCAACACGCTCACTATCTGTAATTTCTTTTATTTGATTAAAGAACACACGTTCAAGCTGTACGCCTTTTTGTGGATCTTGTTTAAACGTACATTCCGTCATTTCAAATTGATACTGACCAAAGGCATCAATATGCGTGAAATAAATTCTTAACGCTCTTGGATATTGTTCCACGCTTGTATGACGAAGTGTTTTAGGAAAGGTTACTTGCTGTTCTAAAAACCCCTGGCATATACCATATAAAAGAGACCCCTTACGCGGCGCGCAGGACTGTACTAAAGTAAAAGTTCCAAAAATAATAATCACAATAATCGTAAAGCCAATAATATTTTTGGTTTCAAAAGCCTGTTTTTTAATTTTATTAAAATCCATCAGCTTATTCTGTTGCCTGATCTTCTTTTTTATCAGAAGGTTTTTCTTTCATATGTGCCCGTGGGTCTGTTGGTGGCGGCGCTTTATCCAATGTCGTTTTACTCGCTTCAACCAACTCTTGAACAATTTTCTCAATCACGGCGCTTAAAGCGGCAGAGCGTGTTTCACCCTTTTCGGCTAAATCTATAATTCTGCGCTTAATTTCTCCACGCGCGCTTCCACCGGGAAAGTTAGCGGCAAGCATTTGTCGTGCCCTGTGCGCGCCCAATATATCATAAAGACGCGTACGGATAGACACATCTTCTGACGAGGTAGACAGCGCCCAAAGCTCAATAGGGCCGAGTGTATTATATAAATGCTGTTCATACCGCCCATCAACAGTCCCTAAAACAAGTAAAGCTGGCGCCCCAATAGATTTTGGCCCCGTCAATCTGTGACGAATAACATCTCTCGCCGTTTGGGAAAGACCAAACCGATCTTTGATATTATCAACGGCTTGATCAGAAATAGCCGCACCCAAGATCCAGACGCCCGTTGCCAAATCAATCATATTATCGTCAAAGTCATCTAAAAGCTGTGATGATAAAGCAATCTGAACACCTCTCTTACGTCCCTCACGCACGTCACGCACAACTTGCGCCCGAACAGAGGCAGAGCCATTTGTACGGTGAAACTCGTCATAACAAAGACGTTTGGGTGTCTCCATAATATCTCGAAGGCGCATTTCATGATAAGGCTTATATTTATCAGGGATGGAGGCAATCATTTCTGGGCCAATCCACCAATTACTCACCATGATATGACGTGCCAACATATACATGATCGCTGTTTGACGATCTGCGGTATCATCCCCTTGCGGTGAAACATCCATCAAATCTAGTGCGCATATACGTGCGTGCGACACATCAAATTGTGTCACACCTGACAGAATAGGAAATTCTCTAATAGCGGACGTGATCATACGCTCAAACGCATCAATAACATTCTCTGCCGTTCCACTAACCGATGTTTGCTCCAATAAAGAACGAATTTGCGGCCGTCTTGACGCTGTAATAGAATCTGATAATGATGGTGTGGCATGGCGTTGCGCACGGATTGCCATTTTTGTTTCGCCCTCATCATAAAGACGATCAACAACATCCCACCAATAAGGATCATCAGGCAGGTGAATATTATGCTTTTGTAAAGCCTCATCAATTTCCAAGTCAAGACGTGCCAAATAAGGCCGTGCTTCAGAATTAGCCGCCTTGTCATCACGCCAACGATACATCTCATCAACAACCAATCCTGCTAGTTGTTGTATCCCGTCATAAGGGCGCTCTGCCCCCGGCGGTGTGCAGAGTAGCGTTAAAAGTTCAACCAAATAACTCCGCTCATCCATCAAGGGATAACGGCACCCTAATTTTGTATCAAAAGGATTTACCGCATATTCTTGTGTCATGCGAAGGCGATAATGCTCTGCTTCATGTTGACGTTCCTCAGGAAGACCTTCTTTAATCAAAGAAATCATACCTGCAGAAGACGGCCCAATATCAATAACAGAAATATAAGGTAATCTTTGAATTCCTGGGCTTAAACAACACGCCATATTGATCGAGTTCATCAAAACAGATTTACCCGCTCCCGGCTGCGCAAATACAAGATCAAACCAAGTTGTTGTGACATTCGTTCCTGTTTGGTACGGCCAAACTTTTCCATCGGGCGTTCTAAAAAGCATCGCCCCTTTTTCAAAAGGCGAAGAAGGGCGTTGCCACGGCATAAGCTTCATGACTTCATACATTGGCGCAATCGCTGACGGCGCTGTACCCGCACAATGAATACCCATCGCCGATGACATGACACAATCAAGCGGGTCGCCAGAAAATTCACTCACCTGACAATACCCCCAACTCTCAACTGCCTGAACAAGGTTAGAAAGACGGTCTTGAATAACACGCATATTTTCAGGCGGCGCCCATGTCGCGACAGAAATTCTCAATTTCACGACAGGTTCTTTGCGCGACATACGCTGTAATCCCTCAAGGGAATATTTAATCTGTTTATTCACTGCATTGGTAACACCCAAAAGAGTTGCGGCGAAACTCCTTAAGGCAACAGAGGACGCCCCACCCCCTTCAATCAAAAATGAAATGCGATAGGGAACCTTTGCATCAAACAATCTATTAAGGAGCATGGGAAAAGGACTAGGGTCCATCGGTGCTAATGTTATGTCCGCGCCACCCCATAACTTATCGCCAATCCGCACAATAGATTCATTAATGACTTGTGCATCTGCTAATGAGAGCTGCTGACGCAGTGATGGCCAAACAACCTCTGACATATCTGTACGGCTTGTGGGCGCACGTGCAGGAATGGGATCACCTGGAAGACAGGCTTTCCACTTATCATGTGCCTTAGAAGGGTATAAATTATTCTTCACTGCCTTTAACGCATCATGGGCTGTAATCACTTCACCAGCGATACCTAATTCATCAATCGATGACATGATAGAAGCCACGAAACTTTTGTGACGTGTTCTTAATGCATCAATAGCAGCGAGCGGAAATTGACCATATCCCGCATTCACCCATTTTTTATTTTTTGCTTCTTTAACCGCGCGGGTTAATTCATTTTTTGTTAAAACGGAAGGCCGCGTCCATAAAACAAAATAACTTTCTTCATAAGAAAGATATCGTGAAAGATGGCGCACACGTTCATCAAAAACATCGTTAACCGCCAAACCTGTATCAATTGCTGTTTGTCTTGACGGGTGAATAAGTTCTTCTAAATGCGGTTTAATGCGTTCCGGATCGCGCACAAAATAAACTTGCATGGCATGGCCTTGACGATCAAAACGCGCACCAATTTTTAAAGTCGCGGCTTCGATTAAATGATTGTATTCTTCTTCACCAACAAGCTGCCTGCTCCCTAAAATTCGAACATAGGTAATTAAAGATCCATCAGATGAAACCAATGTATTTTTGTCATCTGCCGTTTCAAGGCGAATGTAACTCTCCAGTGATTTTTTCAAAGTCACTTGGAAAGGCGACAGAATTTTTTCAAACAATTTCATTAAAACTGATATTTACCTGATTTTTCTTGTAATAAGAATATTATACATGAAGCCGAAGCCATAGAGAAAATTTGGCTTTTACTCGTCCATCAACAGGGTAAATGAAAGATTAGAATATTAAAATACAAATAATGTAAGAAGGTTATTTCTGTTTATGCCGCCTGTGAGATTTCAGCATAGAAATTTTTCCATTTATTTGGGACTTTACCGCCAAATGGGCCATCTTTTGAACGCCAATAAGCTAAAATTTGTGGGAATTGGTTAAATTCCAAATCACCTTCTTTAATAATACGTCGATCAAGTGGGAAAAGCCTTACACCATCCAATTTACCTTCGCGCATTGCATATTGTCGTGGTCCTAAAAAATCGCGCATAACTGTTGCTAAAACATATGGATCATCTGTTTGCAGCCTAGCTTTAGCTTCTTCACGGCGCTTCATAATGGCCTCTAATGCCTTTTTGGCTGTATCCGCCATAGATCCTTGGGAGATACGTGACACATAGATTGCACGGGCAACGTGATGCAAATCCGCTTGATCAATTTCAGGAAGCCAAACAAGCACGCCTGAACGCATTTCAGCTACTTTTTCTAAATCAAAACATTGATGACAATAAATACAAGCCGTCACGAGATTATCAATGTGATGGTTCCCACTATCTCCATCAACAAAATGTACTTCTTGATATTTTTTAGATTTAAATCCACAAAGCTGACAGGTATTTTCATCCCGACTAATGACTTTGTGACGCACATCAACAGAAAGACTATTCTTCTCTTTGTCTTCCGCTGAAACGATTTGAGCACCGCGCTCAGCGTGCGCGATGCCCAATGTAATAGGATATTTTTTCATTTAACCTTAGTTAAGTTCAAATCCACTTGTTACAGAATTAATTGTGATTGCTTCTGGTCCTGCGCCATCCGCACCAACACTTCCTTGCATTGCTTCGAAAACGATTGGTAAAGCGAATAATCCACCACCGGCTACAAGACGAATAGCACCTTCTTGTAATTTAACACTTGTTGGGTTTTCAACATGGTCTTTAATTTTCAAAATACCCAACACACCCAGTAAAATACCAATCATGTATGACACACCAGCAAGTAAGCCTGGTAGTCCCGCGATTGAAGTCGTAATATTATCTGAAATTGTCGAGAATGTCGTATCAGACTGATTTGTTGGGTTCGTCGCTTGCGCATACGCTTCTGTATTAATCATAATTGTGGCTATTGCCACGGCGCTTACTCTCAAGCTTTGCTCTTTAATAAATTTAATCATTTCATGTCTCCTTTTTGAAAATTCATTCTATAAATACTATACACACTTTTAAATTCTAATGCGATTTTGGTTTCTTATACCTCATACGTTTATTAGACCACATTTCCGCCCAAAAGGTCAAATTTTTGACACATTTGATAAAATAAAAATAATTTATTATTTTAAATCAATAGCTTATATTTTTTAATATTTTCATAGTCATGATTTTAAAATATGGCAAAAATGTGTTTTATTGCATTAATCTGACCTTACTACCCTCAATAATCCAACGTCCATTGTTAAAAGAAATATTATTAATTCTACCTAAATCATCAATAGTTTGTCCAATTTCAACCGCCAATATCTTACTTTCACCTTGCCTTGATATCCATGCCTTACCCGGTTGAGCAGCTCTCAGCTCCCAAGGCTTAGATTCTTGCTTCAGCGCGGGCTGTACTTTTTTAGGAGTTGGTTCTTGAACACTGGCTTGCTTTGGTTGAGTGCGCACAGGTTGTGAAGAGCGTGCATTGATCTTTGACTCCATAGCCTTCATATCACGCTTAATTTGTACAACAGCGCTCTCATTCGCTTGGGACACACTTTCAATACGCTCATCAATCCCATCTAAGCGTTCAGAGATTCCGTCCAATTTATCCTCTATCACTGATAAATCATATGGTTGCTGCTGCACAGTCTGCGCCTGATTCACTTCTTCTACAACAATTGGCGTTGGCGCCACATCTTCAGCAATAACAATCTCATTCTCAGGTTCTATTGCGATCTCTGCGACGTTTGGTATTTCTTCTAATATAGGTGTGGCAACATCAGGCGTTGTTTCTAACACACCTAAATTAACGTTTCCTTCCAACTCGACCACAGGCTCAATCTCAGCAACAATTTCAGCATATGGCGCCCTTGGCTGCGGCTCTGTGGAAATTACAATATCAACTGGCTCTTCTTCTATCCCCATATCCTCTGTTAAAACAGAATCATTACTCACGACAGCAGAGGGTTGCGGCGGCCCATCTTCAATTTCTACAGAATCTAAAATTTCAGGTTCAAATAAAAACCCTTCTTCTTGTGAAATTTCTTCTACGTTATTCTGACCTTCTTGCTCTACAGCATTTTTCTTCTCACCAAAAACAGGGCCATCTGTTGCCCCTTGCATATTTAACGCAGACGTAAATTTTTCCTGGGTAGCTGTTTTAGGAGGTGCCTTAGTGACTTGAACGAATAAAACGATTAAGCCCAAGATAACAGCCCCAGAAATCACGATGGTATTAAAACTTAAATTTATCTTACGGCCACCACTGCTCTTACCAGTGGTCTCTGTTACTTGTTCGTCTTCCCAGTCTGTTTCACCGAGTTCATCGTTAAAATCTGTATCAAACGAATCTTGTTCTGCGGCAAAAGGTTCTTCTGTTTCAAATGCCTCATCCAAAACATCATCATAAAATTCATCGGAATCATCAAAATCTTGATCCAGATCATCATAATCAAAATCATCGTCCAGTTCTAATGGTTCGTCATCTTGGTTTTGCATGGATTACAACTTCGTTCTTTAAATTATTCGCCGGCTTCTGATTGAAGAAGATTTAAGTTATTAGGCAAAGTTAAAAGACGTTGACGCTCAAAATCTCTTTCTTCTTGCTTTTGAATAACTTGCGGCGTGCCAACAACTGGCGATATAAATAATATACCAATAGGGGTTCCTGCACGCACTCTTAAGAGCGGCTCAATATCATCAGCAAGCTCATCAAAAATATCGGCAATCTCTTCACCTGCCTCTTCAATACCTGAAGCAATTTCTTGATCAGAATCCGTATCCGTATTATCTGTCGTTGTTGTTGATGTATCACCATCAATCGTAATGGTTGTTGTGCCAGATTCTGATATTGCCTCAGTCAAACCTTCAACAAATTCTGCTGCTGCTGGTAAAACAATACGTTGAAAATAGCGACGATTAATATCTGTTACAACACCCGGCAACGTCGTTTCAGGATCAAGAGCAATCCCATCTGCAGAAAAATCAATTCCATCCAAAACCAAAGTGTTAAAGTTCAAGGTAAGATAATTACGCTGCTCTTCAAAAGTACCAATCGCACGCGCACCCTTTAAAGGACCAGATACAATTTGTGCTAAAATAGGTCCTGGTGCATCTGTATTCGCTTCCGTTAAAAGTTGAGCATATTCAATTGTTCCTGCAGGTAGTAAAATGTTTAGATCTTCCAACGCTTGACCGGCCTCTTCTTCCGGTGTTGCAGAAGCAGCTAACGAAGCGGCCAAAGCTTCGCGTGCTGCTGCTTCTTGCTCTTCTATAAAGGCAATACTCGTGACACTGGTAACTGTAGGACTATTCAAATCTTGCGCGCCCAAGATAGATCCCATTTGTTGCGACATTGCGTTGGATAACGCATTCACTGCTGGTGTTCTGGTGTCAACTTCCGGCTCTTCTTCCACCACGGCCTCAGGCGCACGCTCATTAACTTGTTGGTTTTTGATGCGCTCTTCTTGCATTCGGCGCCACCGCTCTAAAGGGTCTTCTTCTTCAGTTTCATCAATTTGAATATTAATTGTGCCCTTAGGCGGATCAATCGGAGTCGGAATTGCACTTCCTTGGTTACGAACAGATTCTTCTGTGCGTCTCACATTTTCTTCTTCAACAGCTTGGCGGTAGGTTTCAGAAACTTCTGATGTGCCTGGCGCTTCACTAATATCGCGCACACCTGCTACACGCGAAGATGGCGTGTTTTCTGACTTTCCGCCGAACATAATGATACCGCCAATAAGCAAAAGTGCGCCAACGGCAATCACCCCAATTTTAACAAGCGGGTTATTACGCCAAAGATCACCGATGGTTCCTTTTTGATCGTCAAGGTCGTCAAAACCTCCATCATCAAAGCCATCCAAATCAAAATCTTCGGTATCGAAATCGTCAGAATTATCACTCATCGAAAGTGTCCTTTTCTGTCTTTATACTGGCGCGTGTAAAACGACCACGATCAGACAATAGTAAAACAGGCGTATCATTTAAAGCATATACATTCATACCATCCGCAGAAGAAACAGATTGCTGCCAGCCAGGCGATAGTAAGGTTAAAGGCGTGCGCACATAGGTCAGATTATTTAATTTATAAGCCGTTGTTCTTGAATCAACGCCGCCCACATTTAATCGTGTCGCCCCACTCGGCGGGGTTCCATCTAAAACTGCCATGATGGCATCATTTCCCGCAACACGTTCAGTGCCGCCCTCAATAATCTGTGGCGTTGATTGCGGGCCAAATTCTGCAATTCTTGCATCCACACGATATTGAACTTCATCTTTACTCGTCGTAAGCATTATGGTTACAGGCGTTTTTAACTTCACAAGGCGGATCGACATATTACCATAGGCCGCAATACTCATTGGTGTAATACGGAGGATATGCCCGCCCTCTTCTGGTTCAATAACCTCAAAATCACCCGCCCAGCCAATATCTTGTATGGGCCAAGGGGAACCTGTGGCATCCAAAAGACTTAAAGTTGTAATATGCCCCGTCGCTGTTTTTAATGTCATCGGCGCCACACCAGGATCGAGCGAAATTGTCTGTACACTGATTTGCGGTGTAGGCACACCATAAACAGGCTCCTCGACAGCACGCGTCGTGGTGTCATACTGCCGTAAAACTTCTTTAATTTCATTAGGGCGCATTGGAAAAAGACCTGTAATAGCGGCATCGAAGGCTTCTTGCCTAATTTCTTCAGCTAATTCTTCCGCTGTTTTTTCCGGAAGCTGCATTGAAGGAACAGGCTGGCGCACGCTATCAACGGCGCTTATATCAAGACCCGTATCTTCAACTCTTAATCTAGTGTCAGACACATCTGGCAGAGCATTCCCCGCTGCATCTAAAACGGCTGGTTGTAATGTAAGGGGGCTTTCTGCCAAAGTTGCTGTATCAGATGAGACAACATCTTGCCCTTCAATCGCTGGCAAAACCTCAGTCACTTCATTAATGTCAGTTGGGATATCAGCTGGCGGCCTTAAAATATTATCTTCGGGTGCGTCTAAATAAGAGCTTAAATCCAAAGCATTTTCAGTCTGATCTTGCGCTTGTGCCTTATTAAAAGTCACAGGAACTATCAAAAGCATTAAAAATGCTATTAATATAATTTTGGTTGAAACAGACATTATCTTACTCATTTCTTTTAACCTGGAACAGCGATCCACTGGGCAATACCGACGCCATTCGGGCTTTCCAATCTTGGCACACGCACGACCACTAGAGTTACCAACCAGTTATCGGAGCGCTGTTTTGCGCCTGATTGATAAGACAAGACCATTGGTATTTGCACAATCCACTGATATTGACCATTTACGACACCTTCAGACTGCAACACCGGTGCACCACGCGGCGCCGCAGATATAACTTGTGAATTTGCTTCAATAGATTCGATAATTCTGGCGCTTTGCAACGCACTTGTAAAGCTTTCCCACCCGCGACGCGTAAAATTACGTGAAGATTCTTGCAAGCGACGACGGTAATCACTGAAACCAAAGGTCATTGTCTCTGTCGCAGCTTGCGCCACCCACGACATTAACGCAGGATTACTTAAATTAGGCTGACTAAGCGAGACCATTGGGATCAAACGACCATCTTCGGTTGTCGCAAAATAACGATTTTCGGGTTGATGTACTTTAATCACAAAGAACATCGCCATAATAAGGCCTATAATGACAACACTTTGAATCAAGGCAACACGCAAAGCCAAACGATATCCATCACGATAATATTCATTGCGTAAGACAATCTTACCGAGACCGCTCATATCCTCTGATTCAGATTGTGCCTGAATAACCTTATTGGGCTTTCCGCGCGCAGGAGAGCGCGGCGCAGGTCTTAAATTACGCGGATTAGATGGTTTTTGTTGTGGTTCGTCTGTCATCGTATTTATATTTTTGAAATATTATATCCTGAATTTTTAGAATTAGTATCTTTAAAAAGGCGAGAACCCTCATGATTTTTAACAGAAGTCTATAATAATGACCACCTTGTAAAATCATTTGACCACAATCCGTCCATAAATAACAAATTTTTAACGACCCGCGCTAAAAGTTAAGGTACAAATTATAAACATTTGTTTCAGAAGTGCTTTTCTCTGATTATTTATGATAAAATTATAAGAAGTGAGAATTTTTTATATTTAATCAATTCTGCTATCATAAATATTGGCAGTTTTTTAAGGGGCAATACCATTAAAATACAAATCGTATTTACAAGACAACTCATTGATTTAAAAAGGATTTTATGCGCCTTTTTGATCATCTGTGTTGTATGGCCTATTGCGCCCGCCCAATCACAATTTGGTGACATTAATATTAACCTCCCTGATTTTGATGGAACGCAGGCCGTTCAAGACTTAATAAATAACAATATTTCAGTAGATAATATAGTTGGCCAAATTCAAGGGGAATTAGACCTCCCAATGGATCAGTTAGAAGAATTACAAGATGTAGTGAATAATATAAGCGATCTTGCGAGCGCCGTTGAAGATTTTGATATTGGCGCATTAGGAGACACACTAGAAGGAATAGTGGGCGGCAACATTGATTTATCACAACTTCAAAACTTAGAAGACACAATAGGAAACATTATTGAGGGCAACCTTAATTTGGAAATGGCCGAAGAATTACTTGGTAATATTGCTGAAGGAATAATTCCCCCTCAACTTGGTGAAATTATTAGTACTTTTGAAGACTTACAAGCCATAACAGATATTGAAAGCCTACAAAACTTCATCGAAAATCCAGAAATCCTAGAGGGTATTGAAAATTTATTAGGAGATGCGGTTGATCTGTCGCAAGTAACAGAGGCCTTAGCAGGAATCACAGATGTTGTTGCTCAGATAGAAGCTATACCAGAAACAATCGCGGCGGCCATTGTGGACGCCCTGCCCACTGATTTAGTTGAAGCCTTAGGTGGATCAGAAGCATTAACAGGTGCTCTTGCTGGGTTAATTGGTGGTGGCTCCCCCTCTGTTGGTGGTGGAACTGGAGATTCCTGTGGAGCGTCTTGTGAAGCTTGTGAAAAATGTGCGCCTGAAATCAACAAAAACCATCAACGCATAAGATCGCACTTTACAACAGAATTTCAACAACATCGTATTTGGCTCATCTCAAATTTCTTTTTGGATAATGTTGCCGATGCCATGGCGCTTATGACTTCACAACTTGTGACAGTTGGTACACAACAAGTTCAGGCAATTGGTAAATTTTTTGATGCCAAACATCAATTAGAAATGCAGCGTTTATTTCAAACAATTGTCGCAAAAACACATCATCAAACACATCCCAGTACAGAGCTTTGCCGGATAGGAACAAACGTGCAAGCCTTAGCGGGTTCTGAAAGAATAAGTGATCTATCCAAAACAATATTGGCGGAGCGTATGATGGATCGTCAATTAAGAAACGGTGATGGATTGTCTGGCGACGGTGAAGTGCAAGATAGAAAAAGTCGCCTTAATCTTTTTATTGATAAATATTGCAATAAAACTGACCACGCAGGCGCCCTTACTAAATTGTGTGAAAATAGCAGCCCTATCCCTGAGCAAATTAACATGGATATTGATTATACCAATGCCATTGGTGACAAGCTTACTTTGGAATTTGATGCCTTAAAGCCAGGAAGCACGGCTCCCAGTCAAGATGAAGAAAATGTCTTCGCCTTAAGTAGTTATTTATTTGGTCATAAAATACTACCCGGCATTTCAGACAGCTTACTTGTCGCAAATGGCCAACCCACAAGTAATGTCCAATATTTATTAGATATTCGCTCCCTCGCTGCCAAAAGAAGTGTCGTGCAAAACTCATTCGCCGCAGTGACCTCTCTCAAAGCACAAGGAGATGGCGCAGCCGCACCGTTCCTCAAAGCCTTCTTAAAAGAAACAGGCATAGAAGATGAGGATATCGAAAACAGATTAGGTGAAAAACCGAGCTATTACGCACAGATGGAAACCCTTACCAAAACTATTTTTCAAAACCCTTCCTTCTATGCGAACCTCTATGACAAACCCGCAAATGTTGAGCGAAAAAGTGTTTCATTACTTGCATTAGAACTTATGCAGGATAGAGACATCTATGAAAGCCTCTTAAGAAGTGAAGCTGTCATTGCCACAATGATCGAAGTCTTATTGCGCGATGAACAAACACGCGTCACTGAAGAGCTCTTAAATGCAACATCATCAGGGCCGCGGTCAATTCAAACAACAGGGGGAGGATCATAATGAAAATTCTCTCACCACTTATAATTTTAATACTTTGTGTTGTTGTATTTCAAACATCACGCACCAATGCACAAATAAACATTAACACCAATGTTTTACAAGGCAGTGATTTGCTAGCAGAAGTACGCACCGGCGTTACAAGCGTCACAGATGCCGCCAGTCAACTCAGTGAGCAAGCAAATATCAGCATTCCTGATGCGCGTAGCATAATCACAAATTTGCAAGATGAGGTGAACAGTGCGGCAGGACAACTTATTGATGGTGTAGTATCTGGCGTTATTCCGCCAGAAGTTGGTAGAGTGTTAAGTTTACGTGATGATTTAGGGCAACTTTTAGACCCTGAAGAAATCCAAGAAATTTTTCAATTAGATGCCATACAAGATGCTATCAAAGAGAAAATTGATGGTGCCATCGATGGTATAACAGGCGGTTTAAGGGATCAAATTCTTCCCTCTGAAATAACCGATATGATCGGTAGTATTACATCCATCGTTGGTGATATTGAAAATCTTGATGATGCGGCAAAAGAATATCTAACAAATGCCATCATGGATAATATTCCAGACTTGGATGCGCTAACAGATTTATTTGGCGGATTTGAAGGCCTCTTTTCCTCTATCTTTGGCTCGCTCGATAGCAACTCTATCACAAACGAACTCGGGCCAGGCGCAACAGGAGACTACGAAACATTTGAACGCGATCCTAAGAGCGAGGCCGTGTCTGATGGGATTAATCCTGATTGTAGGAACTGTACCTGTAAAACACCGATACAAAATAACCACAAAACAATTCGTGCGCATGTCACGGATGAATTTATACCGCATAGAACGTGGGTTATTGATGAAATATTTACCAAGCATATCCTACCCGCGATGATGTTAATGTCAGAGCAACTGACAAATATTTCAATTCAACAAATTCAAATGATTGGTGGATTCTTCGATGCAAAACAACAATTAGAATTACAAAGACTAATGCAAATTCGTAGTGCCAAGACGCATCAAAATTACCAAATGTCTGAAGGTATTTGTGAAATTGGAACAGGCGCCCTCTCTCTTGCCGCTTCTGAAAAGAAAAGTGACTTAGCAAAGGTGACGATCAATAATCGTTTCATGAACCGTCAATTACGAAGCGCAGATGCCCTATCCAGTATTGATCGTGATAGTGATATTTATAACCGCGCCATCAACTTCATCTACAAATACTGCGATAAGGCTGACAACACAGGTGGGCTTGATTTCCTCTGTAATAATGGCGGCAACAAACCAACGCAAAAAAACAAAGATATTAATTTCACGGGAACAGTTGAAACAGAATTGACTCTCGATGTTGATTTTCTAAATCCACCTAATCCTGACGATAGTAACAATACGGATCAAGAAGATATTTTTGCTTTAAGCGCCAATCTCTTCTCCCACGAACCCATTGAACCTATAAGTGATGCTCTTCTTGCCACAGCAGAAGGCCAACCTCGTGCAATGGCCTTGCGTTACATGGATTTACGCTCTATTGCTGCCAAAAGAAGTGTCGCAACAAACAGCTACTCTTCCATTCTTTCGAAGCGCGTGAGCGGCGATCAAGAAGTTGCCCCCTATTTGAAAAGAATAGTAACAGAGCTTGGCGTTCCTGATGAAGATGTCGAAGAAATTTTGGGCGAAGCACCAAGTTATTTTGCACAAACAGAAGTGCTCACCAAAGACATATTCCAAAATCCCGTCTTTTACACTGAGCTGTATGATAAACCCGCAAATGTTCTTCGTAAAAGTGCTGCCATTCGCGCGCTGAATTTAATGCAAGAGCGCGATCTTTACGAAAGCCAGCTGCGTAGTGAAGCGGTTCTATCTGTAATGCTCGAAACAATGCTAGATGATGAGCAAAGACGTGTTGAAGCCCTTATGGTTGATTTAGACGGAGGGGAAAATTAATGACATATAAATCTCTCCTTTTTTGTCTTGCGATTACACTTTTATCTTCAAATTTTATTGCAGTAAAACATAGTGAGGCCAGATCGTGCGCCAGACCTGAGACTGTTGTAGGTCCTGATTGCGATCGATGTGGCTGTAATGAACTCGTTGAAAGCTGTCAAAATACTTGTATGGCTATTTCTACAGCCGAAACAGGCTCTCCTGATAATGCTGCAACAACATTGGGCCATATAAGCAACGAATTTGAAAAACACAGAACATGGATTATCGATAAATTTTTTAAAGATTCTGAAAGTGGTGATCCCACTGGATTATTAGCAGCAATGCAATTAATGGCGCATCAATTTACGAATAATGCGGTACAGCAAGTACACGCTATCGGGAAATTCTTTGACGCAAAACATCAATTAGAAACGCAAGCTCTCTTTTCTGATTTAAAACTCGATACACATCAAAACTTCTCTGTATCGACTGAATTGTGCGAAGTTGGAACATTATCGCAGTCCCTCATGGGATCTCAACGAAAGACAGACATCACATCGAAAGTTATTTCCAAACAAATCATAAGTCGCCAACTTTTACCTGAAGGACGATTAAGCGAAGATGGACAATCTGGAGATTATGAGAATAGATTAGTCGACTTTATCAATCTTTATTGTAACAAACGTGACAACAACCAAAATCTTGATCGTTTGTGCATGCAAGGTAATCCTAGATCTGAGGATATGAACAGAGACATCAACTACACCGATACTGTTGATTCAGTTAAATTTTTAGACTTGGACTTTATTGACGGCGCTGACCCAAGCCGCGATGAAAAGGCAATTATTGCTTTGAGCCAAAATCTTTATGGCCATCGCCTTCTGCCTTATGTATCCCCTAATACACTTGTAACAAGACAAGATGAACCTAGCTTTCCCGGCGCGGCCGAAGCCTATCTAGATGCCCGCGCCTTAATGGCCAAACGCAGCGTCGCAACCAATAGCTACGCCGCAATTACCGCCTTAAAAACAAAAGGAGAGACAGGATCACAACCTTTCATTTACGCTTTAATTAATGAAATGACAGATGATGAGCTTGCTACAGAAGATATCGTCAATGAAATTGGCCTACGTCCTAGCTACCACGCGCAGATGGAAATTCTAACCAAGAAACTCTATCAAAGACCTGAGTTTTATTCCGAACTCTACGACAAACCTGCCAATGTGCTTCGTAAAAATGTAGCGCTACAAGCAGCAACCTTAATGCAAAAACGTGATCTTTATCAAAGCTACCTAAGGTCTGAAATGACATTAGCGGTTATGTTGGAAACCTTACTCATGAGAGAACAAAAAATCTTAGAAACAAATATGAGCAGGGGGATCGAATAATGAAATCAGTCCTTATCAAACTTATATTTGCTTTAACCATCATCTTGGTAAGCCATACATATATTGCAAAAAATAATTTCGCTGATGCTCATTCTCGTTGCCATTCTTCATGTAAGTGTGATTATACTTGTAAGCCTAAAATAAAAGAATGCTCGAAAGAAGCCTGTGAGTGCCAATCTAAACAGGACACGCCAGTAACAACACAACTTATTACAGATGAATTTATTCAACACCGTGAATGGATTGTAAAGTCAGTATGGGAGGCCCACCTTCTACCTGCCATGCTCATGATGACCGAACAAATTTCGGCCGTCGCAATGCATCAAATGTTTGCGGTTGGCGCTTTGTTTGATGCTAAGCACCAGCTTGAAACCCAGCGCATCATCGAAACCATGCAGGCCGAAGCCCATAAAAAATATCAGCCTGATGAAACATTGTGTCAGGTAGGAACCAATACGCGTTCTTTGGCCGCTTCTGATCGTAATGCAGATTTAACTCAATTTTCACTCGCTAAAGTCATGTTAGGACGCGGCCTGCTTAACGGAGATGGGATTAGCGGCGGTGGGCCTCGTGATGACGTGCGAAGCCGTATGGCGAATTTCAAAGAGAATTATTGTAATGAAGCTGATTTTGGCAACGGCATGGGAAATCTGTGTGATGTCTCTAACCCCGCTAGAATAAATAGAGATATTGATTTCGTTATGGCTGTTGATCAAGAAAAAACACTCAATATCGATTTTAGCGAACCTGAAGCCGAAACAGATGAAACAGATGTTGTAGCCTTGGCTTACAACCTTTATGGCCAACGTTTATTCCCCTATCTACAAGGCGATAAAATAGCCTTGCCCGATGGTCGCCTTATCACAGAAGGAGCCTATGTCTATATGGATATGCGTGCGCTCTTAGCAAAACGAAGTGTCGCCCAAGCCGCCTTCGCTGCGCAAGCCGCCATGCGTTCTGAAGGAACAGAAGATGTTAAGCCTTACCTAAGCGCTATTTTAACAGAGATGGGAATTCCAGAAGCTGAAGTTGATACAATCATTGGGGAGCGCCCAAGCTACAACGCCCAAATGGAGCTTTTAACCAAAACTTTGTACCAAACACCAAATTTTTATGCTGAGCTCTATGGTAAACCTGCCAATATTGATCGTAAAATTGCTTCAATGCAGGCTGTTGGCCTGATGCAGCGCCGTGACATGTACCGCAGCAGCCTAAGAAGAGAAGCCATTGAAGCCGTATTGCTTGAGGGTGCCCTTGAAGATTTAGAAGCAAAAGTTCGTAATGACATTAGCGCAACACTCGCCAATAACCCTGTTTTAAATATTGAGGGGTTAGAATAAATGAAAGTTAATTTTCAAAATAAAAATATTCTTGCTGTTGCCTGCCTTGCAATCGTTCTGGCTGCATCTGTCATTTTTATTTCTGTACCAAAAGAAAATAAAGAAATAACTCCTGATCAAAATTATATTCTTTTGACAGGTTTTAAACCCAATACTCAAATTGAAGTTTTAATAGATAATAAACAGTCTAAATCCTTAATTATTTCTCAAAAATCAGAAGAGAAATTTTCGAATTTTGAATTTAAAAATTACATTCAATATAACATTAATGAAAATAATAACTTTGTTGATCTATCTATTTTAAGAAACAATAATACAAACTTGCTAACTGCGAAATTGTCTGGACTTGAAAAAGGTAATGCGGCAAATTTCTCTAATGATAATGAAAAGACCTTTATTCCTGTTGATTGGTCTGGAAAAATTGAACTCTCCAATCCAGTTAATCAAAACCCGATTTGCCTTAATATTAAAACAGATGATGTAAAAACAATATGTCACTTTTTTAAAGATGAGGTGACATCATGAGAAATATGTACTCTTTTATTCTCATTCTATTCCTGGCTGTATTTGGTTTTCAAAATCATTCTCACGCGCAATTATTTCCTGGCAACCCTGATGGCTCCATTGGCACAGGGAATGCCACAGGTGGTGGCGGAAGCTGTTCATGGGATGCTTTTTTAGAACAACTAGGGTGTCAGGAGACCGGTTTCGTTTGTCCTGGTGCCTCTTGTCCTAAATCATGCGATAGGCAATATACGGTCGCTTCACCGCGTGCCCATGACCCTTCATGGGGAAAATGGCAATTTACACCTGATACATGGAGAAGATATACAGCCGTTGAATATCCTCAATGTCAGGGAATGCAGCAATCTATGTCACCAGAATGTCGCCCCGCACAAAAATGGGCGGCAGAACAGATGATGAATAATGCTGTAAAATGGCTTAAGGAAAGAGATTGGTGCGGTTCTAAATTAGGGCAAACTATTACAGGAACACACCAAGGAACAACCCTAACATGTAAAGTCAATAAATCTGGTTTATTGAGTGCTTATCACAACGCAGAAAAAAATGCCTGTAATTTTGTTGCAGGGTCAAGCAAATGGACGTCACAAATAAACTGGCGGGTCTGTGACGCACAAGGCATTCCTTTTCCTGAAAATTGTACGCCAGAAGATTCATCAGCCCCATTCGTTCCTGATGAAGTGACACCGACAGAACCATTTATTGCACCGGAAGATCAACTCTTTCCAAAGGCCTCTCATTTTACGCAAATGAATATCAGCCTGAAATACATTCTTGTTGCCGCGTTCCAAAATATGACGTCTGAGCTCACCAGCTTTATGATGCAGCAAGTACACATTATTGGTCAGTTCTTTGATGCAAAACATCAATTAGAAACGCAAATGCTTCTTCGTCAAAAAACTGCCGAAGCTTGGAGCGATTATCAACCTTCAGAACAATTTTGTATGATTGGGACATTCACTAAGGACCTTTTAATGAGTGAAAGACAAAGCGATTTTACAAAGATAGGTCTGTCAAAATCCATGCTGGATCGTGCTTTGGCAACAGAAGGGTCAAAAACATCACAAGAGCGTTATGATCCGCTCACTAAGGAAAAAGCTCTCATTAACACATTTTGTGATCCTAATGATAATTCAGGTAACAATGAAGAGCTCTGTCAGGGCGAATATGATCCAGATCAAATCAATGCCGATATCAATTACACCAAAACAATTGATAGCCCCCTCACCCTTGATATTGATTTGCTTGATAACGAAGCATCAAAAGATGAAGAAAATATTTTCGCCTTCCTTGATTATATTTTCATGCATGAAAAATTCCCATGGAAGAGCAAAAGTGAAACAATTCTTTTCAACTTCATAGAACCATATATGGAGATGAGATCGATCATCGCCATTCGTTCTGTGGCGCAGAACAGCTTTACTGAAATTATTGCGCAAAAAGCTGCAGGCCCGGATAAAGAGGGCATAGGAAACAACGCAGGCCCGTTCCAAAAAGCCTTATTAAGGGATTTCGGTATTGAAGATACAGAAATTGAAAAAATGTTGGGTGAAAACCCAAGTTATTACGCGCAGATGGAAATGCTGACGAAAAAAATCTATCAGCACCCTGATTTCATATCCAACCTTTATGATAAACCAGCCAATGTGAAAAGAATGCAGGCTGCCCTTACGGCTATTAAACTCATGCAAGATCGTGATATCCACGATGCGCTTATGCGCCGTGAAATGCTTATGTCTATGCTTTTAGAAATTCAGCTCAGACAAAAACAGCTTGATCTTACAAGCTCAAGAATTGATATGATCAACAAACTTCCCGCTGGCGAAGCTGAATCAACGGTTCCTCCTGATCCTACAGGTGGTGGCGCAGCAGGCCCTAGTGAAGCCGAAGAAACCGGCTTTTAAAAACAAACTTCTCTAAACTGGCATCACAGTTGCAACTCTTCTTTTGAAGATGTGGACAAAGTACGCCCTATAAATTTGTACAAAAGTCCTTATTCAAAAGAGGAAAAAGATGACATTTCAAGCACTTAACACGGCAATCACAGGTTTAAGAGCGGCACAGGCGCAATTGAGCGTTATCTCAAATAACGTTACAAATGCCACGACACCGGGATATAACAGGCAAATTTTGCCCCAAGAAACGCAACTTTTGCGTGAAACAGGTCAAACAGTCGGCGTCAGAACAGGAACCGTTGTGCGAACCGTAGATATGAATCTACAACGCGACCTATGGACGCAAATTAGTGCATCTAGTGCTGAAAATGTACAAATTCAATATTTACAACAAATTCAGACCTTTAATGGCCCGCCTGATAAAGAATTCTCCATTGCCGCAAAATTAACAGAGCTCCGTGATTCTTTTAGCGCTCTATCAGATATTCCTGATGATACAGCCGCCCTAGAAGCCACACTTAATCAGGCAAATATTGTTGCTGATAAATTTAATGATTATGCAGATATGCTAACCCAACTGCGTAATGACACACAAAGTGATCTACAAACATCGATTAACAACGTAAATAATCTTTTAGAAGAAATTACAAATATTAACCTCCAAGTGCGTGGTGCAGAACGTTTTAATTCTTCCGTTGCAGGACTTCAGGATGAACGCGATATCGCGATTAAAGCTTTAGCAGAAGAAATTGATATCTCATTTTTTGAACGTGCAGATGGCGTCTTGGTTGTGCAAACACGACAAGGACAACAGCTTGCAGGTGACTACGCGAACCGTTTGGAATTTAATCCCGTGCCTATTTCTGCAACGCAATTCTACCCAGAAAGCGCCAGCGGTTTGACGCTCGTTTCTACTGCCAATAACAACGAAGTCCGCATGGATATTACCGATACTGAAATCGGTGGACGTGTTGGTGGTTTGGTTGAAATGCGCGATGAGGTTCTTCCTTCTTATCATGCTCAACTTGATGAATTAGCCTTTCAAACAGCCGTGCGTTTTGATGCACAAGGCTTAAGACTTTTTACAGATCAAAGTGGTAATATTCCTTCAACGGACGGGCCAGACCCAACAACATTGCCCTTACCAACACCCGTTGATTATGTGGATTTTGCAAGAAACATTCAGGTCAACACAAGGGTGATAAACAATGTTACTCTGCTTCAACAAGGAACTGCATCACAGGATATCACCCTACCAACAGGGGATAATTCTGTCATTCGCCGTGTCTTAGAATTTACTTTCGGCGATATTAACTACCAAGAAATTGTTGGCTCTGTTGATCTTATTGGTCCGGGCGGCGTTGGTGCACCTTCTGAATTGCAAGATCTACTCGGCTTAGATTCTACAAACCGTGTTGTTATCGGCCCTGATCTTTCTTCATTCCCTGGAATCAATGATGGCGTTGCGGGCACCAATGATCTTTTAGAATCTTTTCAAGATAACCTCATTAACTTTGATCCGGGTCCTTTTACAAACGATCAAATTCAATTCACCTTTGAAGATTTAAGAGGGCCAGGATTTGGGCCAACAACAATCACATTGGATCTCACAGACGCTCAAGCCAACTTCCCTATTAATGGTACAACTATTAATAATGCCTTGGATCAAATCATTGCAGAAATTAACGCGCAAGCTGGCTTAGCAGGATTAACCCCCGCCCAAGCCCAAGCAACAACAAATAATTACGGTCAATTGGTCTTAGAAAGTGCTGGGAACGTTACCATAGATGGAACAAGCTTTCCTGATGCCATCGGCATAGAGTTTTTAGATGCTCTTGGTATTCCAGAAGGCACCTTTAATACAGAAGACCCAAGCTTTGATATTCAGGTCGGAAATGGTGATGTTTACACTATCACCATTGAGCCTGGCGATACTTTTTTAGAGCTTCAAGGCAAACTTGAATACGACCCAATAACAGGAACAGGTGTTCCAGGATTATTTGTTGATATTGATACGGTCACAGGACAACTTTCTTTGCGTCCAGGGATTGATGATTCAAACTTTGGGCCTTTGGATACCGCCCCTGTTTATGGCGGTGATATCCGCATTACAAGTGGCCCTTTTGCCTCAAGCATAGCGGCAAACGGTGCCCCTGATAACGTCAGTATTATTGGAACTTTATTTGGAAGTTTTACAGGTGCAGGGCCAACTTTGCAAGAAACTTCACCGATTAGCACTGTTGATTACAGCTTCGAAATCACAGATGGATCAGGAAGTTTTACCAACATTCGTAATAGTTTCTTAGGGCCAGATGCCAGTATTTCAACAGGAATTTTTAGCTCTAATAATATTTTAGATTTTGCACAAAAAATAATTGATGAAACATCACAAGATTATTTACAGGCTGAGTCTGCTTTTGAAAATGAAGATACTTTGCGCGGTATTATCCAAAGACAATTTTCAGACAAGTCAGGCGTTAATATTGACGAAGAAATGTCTAATTTAATCGTTATCCAAACTGCCTATTCTGCGGCGGCACGGGCAATTACCGCGGCAGATGAGATGTTTCAAGAACTTATAAATTCAATTCGAAGATAATTTTTAAAGAATAGGAAAAAACTATGACTGGTATATCAAATTTAGGACAGGCGCTTGATCAAATTTCAAGATTAAAAAGCCAGCAAGTCAATCTTGATACTTTTAGCACGCAAATTGCGACAGGAAAGAAAACCCAACAATTTTCTGGTCTTGGAACAGATATCCTAAGATCACAGCGCGCTCGTGCAGACATCAATAAGTTGGATCAATATACAACCAACATCACAAACGCCCAACGCCGTATTCAACTTATGAATAACAGTATTGAGACTGTATCGGGACAGGCGCGTAATATTTCTGCGGCGCTTAACACACTTGTTCAAGGTGGTGATATGCCAGAATTTGAAACAACGCAAAAACTGGCGAGTGATGTTTACGACTACATCATTGATCTTTTAAATACCAAAGATGGAGAGCGTTTTCTTTTTGCAGGTTCTGACTCCGAAGTAAGACCCGTAGAAGATAGAGGGCTATTTGACAGCTATCTTGGAACATTTGTGCCTGATGATGAAGACATTGCAAACCCACCATTAGTGGCTTCTGGTTTTATCGGTGATTGGGGCGATGGCACCATCACAACAGATGAATTTATTGCCGCCTATTCTGGTGTTAATGAAAATATTTTAGGATATTCAGAAAGCTTGGTGAATGGTACGACGGGTGAAGTGCGTGTGCGTGTTGATGAAAATTCAGATTTTGATTATACCGTATTGGCCAATAATGATGGGTTTAAAGAATTAATCACTGCCCTTGGTGTATTGAAAAATTTACCACCCCCTGAAAACGCCCCTGGTGCCTTGAATGATCCGACGGCAACACGCCCAATTGATGATATACCACCTTTTCCATCAGCCGAGAAACAGGCAAATTTCAATCAAGTTTTTAATGATTTAGCCTCCAAAATTTCTGGTGCGATTAGTAAGCTAGATTCAGAAAGCTATGGTCTCTCTCTCGTTGAAGCACAAACAGAAGTCATTAAAGAACAATATCGTTACCAAACAGATGCCTTTAAAGATATCGTTGCAGAAACAGAAGATGTTGATCTCACAGAGACCATTGCCAAAATTCAGCAACTTCAAATCGGTTTAGAAGCATCGTTCAGCGTGACCGCTCTTATTTCTGATTTAACATTGGTTAATTTCTTAGGACGATAAGAAAACTTTCATTTAAATTAATTATGATCTGGCCAATGGTTGGATCATAACCTCATTGCCCTGAATAACCGCCGTCATATTTAACGGACGCAGCATATTGTTTAAAACAATATTCCATGGCTCTCCGCCATCCCAACTCACCATGCGGCCTTGGTCTATGTTTTGTCCCAACTCATAATTAAAACCAGACGGAATAACTTGCGATAGCGCTAATTCCAATGGCAATTCTTTACCAAAACCAACCGCGTTCGCATATTGCGGTGCAATATCTTGTGATTGAACAGATGTATCACGATAAGCCTGCTCTATACCTATATTCGGTAAAGGGGGAGGCTCACCGCCTGGAATAGGCGTGATCCCTGCGTTTAATTGTGTAGGCGGCGCATTTAAGACCGGCCTGCTATCGACTTGCATTGGCGCTTGCGCCCGTGCGCCTGATGTCATGCCTGCTCCCAACTGAACAGGCGTAAGGCCGCCGCCATTTTCTGCCATACCTTGCCCGACTGATTGATTTGATAATGAAGAAGCAACATTCCCTCCACTATTGAGCGGATAAGGATCAATATATAAACCACCAGATTTTCTTGTTGGGACATTAGGTATCACTGCTAAAGGCATAGGCATGCTATTATTTGAAAGATTAGGAACAGGTGGCGGCGCCATCATTGGTGGAGCACTGACAGGCGCCATAACAACAGGCGCGGCAGGAAACGCATTAGGCGGTGGTAACATAGGAGCAACTGCGGGTGGAACAATATTTTGCGGTGGTGGCGCCACAGCTTGTGGCCTTTGCTGATGAGGTGCCATCCCTGTTTTAGGCGGCAAAAATTCAAACCCCGCCTGAACAGGTGAAATTACAAACACAACAGCACTGCCAAAGACAGTAAAAATAGTTAATAGCATTAAAAAGCGAGTCATATCGCGCGTCCCAGACTTTAATTATTTAAATGATATGATTTAAATTAATCTGGCTTTGTCAAAAAGACAAGGTTTATCCAAAATCAATAAATTTCCGTTTTCTTACCACGACCCATGCCGGCCTATGTTGGCCATTAAACCAAGAGCGAAGGGAGCGCAAAGCCGAAGGAAACGTCAATCCGCGTTTTTCCAACATAATGAAAATAACTGTGCTTAAGGCCGTGATTATAAGCGTGATCACACGAAAATAAACAAGAAGAAGCAAAAACGGTATGGCGGCACGTGCATCAATGCTAAAAAAACGTGCAGGGCGCATGGAGTTTCTCCAATGCCAATTGGCGCGTTCTTCAATGGTATCTTCGGCCTGTCCCATACTTAATAATACCCTGTTTTATGATTGAGGTGCAAACTTTGATTAAAAATTAAATAAAATATTTTTGATCCTGACTAGGAAGATGATTGCGAAACGTATTTACAATACGTGAGCGGTTATCTGACGCAGATCAGGGTTAAAAAGATGAAATTTAACTCGAGGCCGTAGAAGAAGAGAGCATAATATATGTTCGACGATCAATGTCACCATTCTCAAAATGAATTTCCGCACTTCGTGCCATGCTCTGCCCATAAAAAGGTACCATACGGCTAATTTCCGCCGGCCAATCTTTGAAATCCATATCCATCAGCTTATCACGTACCGTGTCATCAAAACGCATCCATTCACGTACCCCTAAACGTCCACCAGATACCTTCCCAACAAGGGTTTGCGTAACAACTAAGCGGACAGTCTCCATAAGGGAATAAGCCCGCTCTGATCTCTCATTGGGCTCAAACGCACTGACCATCCGCTGAATGGTCGATGCGACGCCCATGGTATGCGTTGTTGTATAAACTGTATGGCCTGTTTGTGCCGCTTCAATGGATGAGGCAATTGTTTCTTTATCACGGCTTTCCCCAACAAGAATAATATTTGGCTTACGACGCAAGGCATTACGCACTCCATGCGCAAAATTAGGAAGGTGCCTCGGTATTTCTGTTTGTGACAAAAGTGAGCGCGGTGATTTAATCACATCATAAACATATTCAATCGGCGCTTCGTAGGTCACAATTTTACCGCACCCTTTTTTACGCTCCATCAGCATACGAATACCAGAGGCAAGCAACGTTGTTTTACCCGACCCTGTCGGCCCCGTGATAATTACCATGCCCTGTCTTGGGTTCCACGCATTTATGATATCTTCTTCGATATTTAAATCTTTCATCGTCGGCGGCTCATTCGGCAAAACCCGCATGGTGATTTGCGCAGAATCACGCCCCCGTGATAAGATCGCTGTTACATTGACACGAAAACGAATACGCGTGTAACGATCAGGACGAATTTCATAGGAAAGGTCCAAATCATTTCCTGAAGCCAAACGCGCCATCGCTTCTGGTCCGTAAATTTTCGTCAGAAAGACATTCATATCTGCCGAATCAACAGGACGGAATGTGCCCGGGTAGAGCGTGCCATAAATTTCGTTATAAACAGGGCGATCCGTTTGAATAGAAATATCAGAAGAATTTTTCTTTACACACCAAAGTAGAAAATCATCAACAAGATCATCTGTAAAACGTGGCGGTTCCTGCGGCCACGTTTGTGCAATATTGTCTTTACCTTTAAGAAGGCTTACCGGTTTGCGGGCTGCCATTCTTGATATCCTGTCTGAAGTTTGGGAAGTTCTGTGATCGATAGACCGCGGTCACCAATACGCATTGTATCACCACCACCTGTGACACCACGATCCACCTGAAGGGCATAAGGCGGGGTCACCATGCCTTGCGCAAGCAAAGATCTGTATCGGATCATTCCTTGGTAATCAGCAACTAATCTATTTAAATCTGCTTGAAAAATATCATCGGCTTGAGAAACGCCCATTTCCCAACCTTTTCTAACATTCTCCCGCCAGATTTCTAATTCTTGTTTATTCTCTGGCAATAAAATATTTGGGGGTGGGTCAATATTGCCCCACTCTCTTTCCAAATAAACACGCCATGTTCTGGGCACAGAAACAATACGCGCATTTTGACCAATATTTAAAACTCTATCTGCAACAGCGGCTTCCATTCCACTGGTTTCAATCAAGGTGGCGTCCATTGCCTCACCAATAACAGGCGGTTCAATCAACAAACCAGATTGCGCCGGAATAAGCAGCTGACGAAAATCAAAAACTTTGTCGATATAGCGGGAGCGTGTCTCAAGCTCATTACGGATATGCCATGTGCGCCACGCCAATCCGCCGCGCGCACCATAAGAATACGCCGCCTCTTTTTGCGCCTCTATTCGAATATCAGGCAACAGCGAAGAATTTTCTGTACCACCAAAGGTTTTCTTTTTAGGTAGATCAAGCAACTCATTTAAATTTTCAGGACGATCTTTATTCACAGCCGAAAATTGCGCCGTAGCCGTTAAAGGCATAAGCAGCAACATGGTCAATAATAAGAAAAAAGGTGCTTGTTTCATGAGAGGATTTAAGACCTCCCCAACCCTGTAACAGGCGCATAATGAAGTTCAATCATACGGCGTGTGCTATCCACTTTCACATCCGCACGCACCCCAAGCTGAAGTCCAACATCACGCAAAACATCAATGACAGGCTGATTTTGGATATCCATATTGACGACCAGTGGTAAGGGCGGCTTATCACCCACGGCGATAAAAGTATAACTTGCACGATCTGCCAGTGTTTTAACAAGTTGTTCGGCAGGGCCATACCACGTCAAAGTAATAGCCCGCATTAATTCAGGCGGCGCATTATGAATAGGCTGAACGGCCACGGCGGGTGCTTTTGATTGTTCCACAGCAGCCAACGTTTCCAACGCGTTAGAAGCTTTGTCCGCTGCTTCGGCCAACATCAATGAAACTTTATCAGGATTAGCAACAACCTGCGGGTCACGCTTCGTCGTTGGATAATAAGTCGTACACGCGCCCATCAAAGACGCAAGACTCAATGTCAGAATTGATAATTTAATCTTTTGTACGATCATACCGTTTAAACCTTATTTCGCTCTCACACTCATAATAAACGAATCATTTTTAGCTTTAATGCTGAGTTTAGCCCTTGTCACATCATAGAACAAGACACAGCCCCTACTTTATAGGCAGGGTTTTCACCTAAAACTCTCCAGTCATCCCCGCTGCAATGCATAAGCATTGCTAAAACTGCGGGGATCCATAATGCGTGCCGCTTTGCTACACTTCATAAATTTCCAGATACCTGCATAAAGCGGGCATGACAACATCATGTTTATATAACAAATAATATATTAGCGTGTTGCATCATCTCGAAGCAAACCTTTGCGGCGCATCGCACTAACAACGCGGCCTTTGTAAGGTTTGCCAAATTTTGGTGTTCGGGAATGATAATGCGCAATCGCTTGGGATAAATTACCCGTCTCATCCAAATGACCACGTAATATCCACGCCGCAACACCCATGTTGGTACATGGATCATCTTTAATCCACCGCAGCGCCGTATTATTGTTCACGCCCCATTTTTTTGCCATTTCAGGCACCCATACAGTGTTAATTTGCATTGGGCCTAAATCGTACGATCCATTAACATTGGGGCCAACAGCTTGCCCTGTGGTACCGCCTTCTACTTGATGAATACCCACCAAGACAGCGGGGGGAACAGAATAAGTCTGTGCCGCCAACATCAAACAGGCTGCTAAAATTTTATCCATTACTTACTATACCTTGAGTCATAAGCGAATTACCGATTTCATCTAAGAGTCACCATCGTCTGATTTTTTTGCACCAGGTTTAAAGAAACCCATCGGGCTTGATAGTGTCTCAGGCGGAGACGCTCGCTTGTCTTCTGCTTTGGGCGCTTCCGCTGGTGCAGGAGTGACTGGCTCATCCGCTGGCGTTGGTGTAGCCGGTTCGGCAGGCGGCGGATCTTCTGGCGCTGCACTCGCATCAGGTTTTTTGAAAAAGCCCATCGGGCTTGAAGGTTGTGCGGTGGCAGGAGCCGCTTCTTGTGCAGGGGGCGGTGTTGGCGCTGCCGTTTCTTCTTTAGGGGTGGGCTCTTGCGGCGTGGCGGGGGCTGTCGTCTCTGGCGTTTTCGAAGATGTTTCAGCCGCCTCTAAACCCATCACTGCTTCAATCATTGCTGTACGTGTCGCAAAGCTGTCCCAAACAGGATCTAGCGATAATTCACTTCTATTTTCTTGGTCATCTGATTGCGCCGCTAATTTTTGCGTCTCACTTCGGTGACATTCCGCGTACAACGCAACCAGCGCTTTTAAAATCATCAATTCACTTAGCTTATCGCTTAAGTTCAAGTTTTTGGCTAATTCTTGCGCTTTCGCTTCGCATTTGGCTGCCACCTCTTGAATAAGTTTATTCTCACTTTGGCCAAAGGCAAATTCACCAATCGCCATAATTGCAGGGGTCATCACCTGCATCGTCACCAAGGATGCCTGTGTTTTATCCAACAACGGCGCATCATGATCTATTGTGATTAATCTGGATTGCTCCTCTTCCACCGCGCTAAAATTATCGGCAAAGGCAACAACGGATTCTAATGATTTGATTATTCTCTTAATATCTTGATCTTCTGGCACTACCCCATTTTGACGGTAGAAATCTGCCAATAAGGGTGCAGTCATCGCCGCCAACGCCAGACGTGTTGAATCGGCCTGTGCCTCTTGCTCTACAATATTAAAAGCCGAATTGAGCGCGATACTAATTTGAACAGCTTGCCCCAAAAGCTGCGCCATAATTTTGGCTGCCTGTTCTTCATGGTCTTCGCCTTTAGGCGGCGCAGATTCAATCGCGGCTGCCAATGGGCTTCCGATTTTTTCAAGCAGTTGAATTGTAAATTTGGAGTTTTGAACCATGGTTAAAAGAACATACGCAATAAGGATATAAAATCAAATATGTCTTATCTTATAGGAATTTAGCAAAAAAGCGCACTAAAAATTTAAGACGGCAAATCTGCCAAAATTGCCGCCATATCTGCCGCTTTTCCGCGAATAATTTTAACTTTACCGTCTTTGGCTCTGTAAATGGTTAATGGCGTCACATCAAACTTCCAGTTTTGCATCAGGGCTAAATTCTTTTGGATGCCTTGCGTGCTTGTTCCTGATTTGGCAGGCACAGCAGACGTATCGCCATCTAAATGGTTATAAAAACGTTCTTGTGAATCTGGCGCCGCTAATAAGAATGCGGCTTGCGCCAATGTTTCTTCACGAAAACCAACAGGAATCATACGCACCTGCACCAACCCTTTACCGATATAGCTATCTTTTAAATCACGCATAAATTGATGACAATGCGGACATTGTGGGTCCATGAAGGAATAAACAACAGGCGCGTTCTCTTCACCAAAACGGATCCAATTGCTGTTTTCAACTTCAGCGAACATTCGCTCAGCCGGTGTTTTATATTCAAACGCCTCATTTGTTTCTTGAATGGCACGCGATAAATCTTGATCTGGCACTTTTTTATCAACGGTTAGGAAATCAAGCACTTCGCCGCTCTGGCTTTGTAAATTACGTACTTGTTCAATTGTCGCCATTTGTCCGTCTTTATCGAACAAAAGCCCCATGAGAAACCCTTCCCCATTGGGCGTCACGTAATAATATTGCTCTTGCCCTTGGAAAATTGTGATCCATCCTTGCATGCCATGACGCTCGCCCAAATAACGTGCTTGTGCGCCCCTATCGACCAAAACCTGCAACGCATCTGGCATTTGCGGGATGGGCTCTTGCGCTTTTGTTTGGTTTGACAAGGGCAAAACCACAATAAAAGACAGCAACATGATGAGGGCAAAACGCATGAGTTAAATCTCCATGATTGAATGAAAAATATATATATCATTATTCTAACTCTTTTTAAATCATCAAAGCAAACCTCTGGGGTCTTCGTTGGGCATTGAAAATAAGAGTCTGATTGTAAAGTGATGAGATTCTGACTAAAATCACGTTAAATATAACAAATGAGGACTTAAAGTCATGGAATGGGTTATTTTAGGAATTATCGGCGCAATCGTTGTTGGTGGGATTGTAATTTACAACCGCCTTGTCGCATTACGCCAAAACAGAAACAACGCATACGCAGATATTGATGTACAATTAAACCAGCGTTTTGATCTCATCCCAAACCTTGTGGAGACCGTCAAGGGATATGCCGCCCATGAAAAAGGCGTCTTTGAAAAAGTCACCCAAATGCGTGCCAAAGTTGAAGATGCAGGCAGCCCAGGGGAACGCCTTCAGGCCGAACAAGCTTTAGGCAAAGCCATGGTCAATGTTTTAGCAGTGGCTGAAAATTATCCTGATTTAAAAGCGGATCAAAATTTCCAACAATTAATGGCAGAACTCTCTGATATTGAAAATAAATTGGCCGCGGCGCGTCGTTTCTTTAACAACGCAACGTCTGAATACAATACAGCTATTGAACAATTTCCCGCCAACCTCATTGCCAAGAACTTCAATTTTAAAGAAGAAGAATTTTATGAGATTGATGAGGCCGAACGCGAAGTCATGGAAAAGGCGCCCGATATTAAATTTGGCACATAATTAAAACGATTAACAGTAATTCACATACCAGCGAAAGCTGATATCTATATAGATCCCTGCCTTTGCAGGGATGTGCATGAGGTAATAATGTCAAAACCCGCCATTGGATTACAAAGCCACATTTGGAACAACAATTTAAAATCTCTTATTTTATTGGGCGCCTACCCTCTTTTGATCATGGCAATTGTTTGGGTTGTTATTCTCGCCATCAACCTACTCGCTATACCAAATTCTGACCTCCCACAGGCACAACATATGGCGGGCAGTTTTCTGGGACAATATTGGCCCATTATTCTCACTGGTGTTTGTGGCTGGTTTTTTGTTGCTTATCTCTTTCACACAAAAATGGTTAGGCGCCTTTCTCATTCCCATCCTGTC
Source organism: uncultured Micavibrio sp. (assembly GCA_964351905.1). Lineage (GTDB taxonomy): Bacteria > Pseudomonadota > Alphaproteobacteria > Micavibrionales > Micavibrionaceae. The sequence goes on along the minus strand of CAYGPG010000010.1, from coordinate 10,837 downwards.
ACCCGTAAAGAAGAACCTGAGCTTTATAACTTATTTGAAAATCTTTGTATTTCTGTAGGCATCCCCACCCCGCGTTTGGAAATAATTGAAAGCCACGCGCGCAATGCCTTTGCCAGTGGTATTGATCAAAAATCTTTTACCGTCACGGTGACGCGCGGATTGCTGCAATCACTTTCTAAAGATGAAGTAGAAGGTGTTTTGGCACATGAACTCACCCATATTTTAAACCGCGATGTCCGCCTGCTCATTATTACTATTATTTTTACAGGCATGATTGGTTTTGCGGCTCAACTTATGTGGTCACAAATTCGTTATGGTCTTTGGGTTGGGCGTTCGCGCTCAAACGGCAAAGGCAATGGCGTCATTATTATGTTGGTTATTTTGGCCATTCTTTGGCTCGGTTATCTTGCAACACTTTTCACACGTTTTGCTATTTCAAGAAAACGTGAATATATGGCTGATGCAGGCGCGGTACAAATGACCAAAAATCCAGATGCGATGATGCGCGCCCTGATGCGTATTTCTGGTAAAGATCAAATCCCTAAAATGCCGGGCGATATCGCTTTTATGTGTATTGAAAATCGTGTGCCTTTTATGGGGCTTTTTGCAACCCACCCCCCGATTGAAAAAAGAATTAAATCTTTATCGGCAACAACGGGTTATGCCATTCCAAATTTACCGCAATTAACACCGTTTAATGCCCCACGGGCAGAACGTGAAGAAACCCTTTCCCCCAACCCCTGGGGACGCGAAAACTGGAACACCCGCCAACGCCTAAAAAGCCGCAGAAACAATAAAAACCCTTGGTATTAAGCACGTCCGTCGCGCTTGCGGCATGATGGCTCTTTTTAAATATGGCAAAACTGTGAAATCGTACTGATTTCATCCTGTTTTCGTTGATTTCTGCGTAATCTTCATTGATAATAGCGCGAATAAATGAACGATGTTTTTTAAACCATTTAAGGAGTTAAATAAAAACAATGAATCAATTTGATACAACACAGCAACGTAGCACAGTCCAAATGGACGCAGGTCTACGTAAGCACATGAACAGCATCTACGCCAAAATGTCTTTGGGTGTTTTGCTGACCGCTATCGTCGCGCTTGTCGTCGGTACATCACCATTTTTATTAAACCTATTTTTGGGTGGCCCTCAAAGATATATCGTGATGTTTGCGCCTTTGGCGATCATCTGGTTTGGTTTTCGCCCTGAAAAAATGCAAGCTTCTACATTGCAACTTGCTTTCTTTGGCGTTGCAACAGTTTACGGTATTAGCTTCGCGGCTATTGCCGCCGTCGCCACGGCAGATCCTACATTTGCGATCTCTGTTGCCAAAGCTTTCTTCGTTGCCACCGCAATGTTTGCAGGATTAAGCATCATTGGCTACACAACTAAAAAAGACCTTAGCGGTATGAGAACTTTCCTTACCATGGGAATTATCGGTTTAGTCGTTTTGAGTGTGATCAATATCTTCACACAAAGCACGATGATGTCGAACTTGATTGCTGGCGCAGGAATCTTGCTTTTCTCTGGTTTGACCGTATGGCAAACACAGGACATGAAGCGTATGTATTCGCCAAATACGCCAGCAGAATATGCACAACGCATGGCATGGGCCGCGGCCTTGAACCTATACATCAGTTTCATCGCGATGTTCCAATACATCTTACATTTCATGCAACAAAGGTAAGACTCTTTGATATAGAATTTGCGAAAAGCCCCTCTGTGGGGCTTTTTTGCACTGTGGACAGTTTTGATGCAATAAATTGCCCGTTTCTCAATCTCATTTATAATTCTTTCATTAATTTCAAAAACTTAAAATAAAGGGTCTAAAAAAATATGTTTAAAGAATTTAAAGCGTTTATTGCCAAGGGAAATGTCATGGACATGGCTGTTGGTATTATCATTGGTGCCGCGTTCACCGCTATTGTTACGTCACTTGTAGGTGACATCCTCATGCCGTTCATCGGTGTTTTCTCCGCCGGAATGGATTTCTCTAATTTATTCGTTGCCCTTGATGGGAATGAATATGCAACATTGGCTGCCGCACAAGAAGCGGGCGCACCGATTATCGCATATGGTGTATTCATCAACGCCGTGATCAACTTTCTCATCGTTGCTTTCGTGATCTTCATGTTGGTGAAACAAATCAACCGCTTAAAAGCTGAAGAAGCCGCCGCACCGGCGACACCACCAGCAGATGTGAAATTGCTTAAAGAAATCCGCGATATTTTGAAAAAACAAAAATAATCAGTCATGGATTTATAAGAATACCGAAGGGAGCCAATGGCTCCCTTTTTTGATCCCAACGCTTTAGGACTTGAAAAATTAAACCAATTCCTCTAATTATCGCTTTGTTAAATCGAAAGAGATTTTTATTTATACTAGGCGCAAGTGACGAAATGTAGGATTCCTACATGAGAAACGCCGCAACGACGTAGAAATGAAAATGTCACACGATTTGGGGCCGTAGCTCAATTGGTAGAGCGCTTGCATGGCATGCAAGAGGTCGTCGGTTCGATTCCGATCGGCTCCACCACTCACCTCTTTATATTATCGTGGAATATCGCCTTTTGCACGATGCAGCGTACCGACGCTTTGTTTAAAAAAAACATGCGCGCTAGAGCGCGCAATGTAAGCGGTTCGATTCCGATCGGCTCCACCACTCTTCTCCACCATTCCCCTTCCTAATTTTTTCAGATAAACTAATTGAAATTTTTCAAGAGGGCTTTTATGCAAGACATCATCGATAATTACTTTCACATGAACATGTTCAGTTGGCCTGATATTATCCTGCGTGTCGTGTTAGCTGCGCTGTTTGGGCTTTTTATTGGCCTTGATCGCGATAGCAAAGATAAGCCTGTTGATTTTCGTGTTTACATCATCGTTGCCATGACGACGACCGTTATCACAATCATGGCGCAAGAAATTAACTCTTACTACGCGTCAAACGAGCAATTTTTATCTTTAGACTTGGGCAAAATTATTGCGGGTGTTTTGACGGGAATAGGCTTCTTGGGCGCAGGCGCCATCATTCATAAAAGAGAAGATGATAGAGTTGTTGGTACCGCCACAGGAGCCAGCATTTGGGCAGCCGGCGGCATGGGGCTCTGTTTAGGCTTTGGCCAATATGGATTGGCGATTGTTTTATTCGTGCTTTTGGGACTGACATTATTCATTGTTGGAAAAGCCGCGACCTATTTCACAAAAAATACCAATCAATAAAAAAGGCGCTTCATCAGCGCCCTTCTCGTACTATCATTTATCAGCCGTAACGGGCTTGCCCGCCTATGGCTTCTTTTAATTATGCAGCCGCTGACTGATCGTCAATATCTGCTTCTGGTGCATTTGTTTTCACAGATGCGATACCGTTCTCAGCCGCATCTTTTGAATTATACATTTCTGATTGAGCGATCACTTGTCCGTTTTTCGCCGTCAGTGTGAAGTAATACTGGTCATTTTTTGCTTTTTTAAGTTGAAATGATGGGTGTGCCATAGTTTTTTCCTCCAAATTAAAATAATTATGGTAATTAAAGAAAATATCTGTTATAGATATCCTCGAATTAAGACAAAGCGTGCCAGACAGGCGGTTCAGAGTCAATCTATCCCTCTGTTTTGCTTAATTTTTGATAAAGCCGTGACGAAATACTGATTTTCTCTTATGATAAGGTCAATATTTTGAAAATATGGAGAATATAATGACTTTATCTAAATTTATCCTTTGTCTAAGTTTTGTTGGAATTTTTGCCTTAAGTGGCTGTAGTAACACCTTTGAAGGTGCGGGACGTGATATTGAGCGTTCAGGCGAGTGGATACAAAATACGTTTTGAAATAACACTCAGCCGATTTTAAATTTTAAGGAGTTTTAAAATGGTAAAGTTTATTTTTTTCTGCATGGCGTTCATCGCCCTTTCATTTTTTGTAGTACCTGTTTTCACAGGTATCTCAAACGAGCGCGAGCAAATTTTAGCGGCCAATACCCCTAATACAAATGAAGACCAAAGTCTTAGTTTTGAAGAAATTTATGAAATTGCCGCCGAAGGAACAAATAACCCAGCCAATTTAAACGATATTGCGCCAGCTGCTGGAAATGGAACGCAAGATCGTTTTTCTTCTGGATTTAGTAATCGTGAAGATAGTGCATTAGAAAATAATGAACGTGTTGTGATTGAAGTCACAGAGCCTATCTCTGTTGAATAAATCTAAACCGTTTTATAAAGCTCACGATACGTTTTGGCATTATTCAAAATATTATAATCTGATTTTTCTAAACCTTTAATAAAGTCCTCTGCTGTCTCGACCTCTCGGTTTAAAAGATTTTCAAACGCGTTATGCCAAACAACTATATCTGCATTTAAAGGCACTTTAAAAATATGTTCTGTCATTAAAGTATCTGATGTCGGCACTTCATCAGAAACAAGGCAATTTACATTTTTTATCTGTGCTTCAATTAATAAATCTAAATCTGTCTCATAAAGCGATGGGATCATTAAAATATCCGTCATCGAAAGTACTTCAGATACATCTGTCTCGTAATCTAAAAATAAGACTTTTTGATCTAAACCGATACTAATTATTTTTTGTTGAACCTTTTCTTTTAAGGGACCAACGCCTTGTAGAATAAGAAAAAGGGAAAGATTTTTTTGTGCTTCAACTTTAAATAAATCCAGTGTAAGTGCATGGTTTTTTTCAAAATAAAAATCTGCAACTTGAGTAATAATTTTTGCGCGTGCGGGCAGACCCAATTGTAATTTCAAGTCACGTAAAACTTCTTTTTGAATAGGGTTTAAATGAACCCCATAGGGCATGATTTTCCAGCGTCCATCACGCCTCCACCCTGCTCCATAAATTTGGTTTGCACTGGCTTCATTTGCTGCATAACCATGCGTTGTCAAACGATTAATAAGCATTTTTGAAACTTTATGGCTTAGTTTTTTTAAGAGACTTGAGGCGCGCTCCCGCTTTCGTCTATCTAAATGCGCATGATGAATACGTTGCGGTATTTCGGCGCGATAGGCCTGCAATAAAACATGTCCTGCCATGATAAAGGAATGCGCATGAATTGCATCATAGGGGCCATTATTTTTTAAATGTGTATTAATAAATCTTAAAAAAGCCCCTTTATGAAGGGAGGGATGTGGACAGACAAATATTTGAATAGTTTTTGCTAAATTCTTTCTAAAAACAGCTTCTTCTTCGGGTGTTGTAATAACAAAAACATCATTGTCTTTTGTGTTTGTTCTTTTGATAATTTGAAAAAGCCATTTTTGAATTTTTTGATCATGAAGCGTAAAGGCAACATGAAGGATTTTTCTTTTTTTATCGTCCTTAGATTGGGTCATTATTTATTGAACTTGTTTTGGAATTAAAAACCAATATTGCCCTTCTGATTTCATTTTTCCGGCTAACTCTTCTGCTTTTGTGCCATACCCCCAAAAGAAATCACCCCGTACAGGCCCGCGTATGGCACCGCCTGTATCTTGCGCCATCATAAGGCGGTTAATTTTTTTATTCTGCTCAGTTGGATGCTCCACACTGATAAACGCTGGCATACCATAAGGGATAATAGAATGATCAATGGCAAGTGAACGCATCGGTGTTAAGGCAATCCCTTCTCCCCCCACTGGGCCTTCGCCGTCAATTTCGTTAAAAAAGACATAAGATTTGTTGGTTTCCATCACCTCTCTGGCTTGAGTGGGGTTTTGTATCAACCAATCACGAATAGATTGCATAGAAACATTATCTTTACTCAACGCGCCGCGTTTAATTAATTCGCGCCCAATGGCATAATAAGGATGCCCATTTTGGCCCGCATAACCAACACGCATGATATTACCATTATCCAAGGAAACGATTCCTGAACCTTGTATCTGAATAAAAAAAGCATCAACGGCGCTATCAACCCAAACCAGTGTTTTGTCCTGACTTGATGGCAATTGACCCGCTGCAATCTCTCCATGGGTTTCATACGGCTTTAATCTGCCGCTTTTAACGCGCCCTGCAATACGTTGGCCTTTTAATTCTTCGCGAAATTCGCCTAAATCCACCATAACCAGATCATCCGGACGCGCCCTTAAAGGATATTGATAAGACCCTTTGCGGGTTTTAGATCCCTTAAGCGATGCTTCATAATATCCAGTAAAAAGGCCTGTTGGGTCATTGTCACCATAGACTTTGTAAACCGTAAAATTTTGTTCAAAAAACTGACGAAGGGCAGTTGGATTTTTACTATTAATTTTATCAAATTTTCGACAAGCAATTTGCCATTCTTGCATCTTGCCAAAGATTGGGTTTTCATCAAAATTGCTTTGTGAATTTCTTTTTAGAATTCGATTACAACTTCTTTGATAAGCTTGCGCAAAATCTTTATAATCTTCATTATTCCACGAAGGTATTTGGCCAAAGCCAACTTTTTCTAAACGGAGTTCTTTTTTAGAGTCTTCCTTTTTCACATCCTGTAAATCTGATGTGGCGCAGGCCGACAAAATACCACTTAAAAAAACAACAAGTATAAGCTGCTTTTTCATTGTTATTTTTTACCCTCATCACCCGCTTCAGGAACAGGTGTTTTATGATCTTCTATTTCATCATCACGGGTTTCTTCCAAATACCATTCAGGTCCCTTGGTTTTAATATCTTTACCAAACACCCACACATCTACCATTTGTGTCACTCTATCTTCTGCGCCAGAGATAATTTCTCCTTCTTTGTCGCGGATAACGCATATTTCACGGGCGGTAAAGCGTACAGTAACGGATAAATGCTCATCTTTAAGATCTGCCTGAGTAATATCAATTTTCTCAACAGATTGAACTCTTGTTTCAACACTTTCACCGCGTTTTTCACGCGCCTCGATTTCTGATTTGAATGCTTTAAAAACATCATCTGTTAACAATGATTCCAACGTATCAACATCACCATCAGCAAAGGCTTCAATAATCATTGTAAAAGCCGTTTCAATATTTTGGGCAAAATGCGTAAAATCTAATTCGGGATATTCCTTAGACAAATCCTGTAATTTATTTTCTGTCGTTTTATTATCAATACGTACATTGCGCGGTAAGATAAAGCCTACACCTGTTAATGCTTCAATATTAACAACATTACTTTTTTCATCTTTTTTGGAATAATCTTCTTCTTCAAAAGAAAACTTTGTTGGACGTTGTTCTAAATCATCATCGCTTTTGGTGCCTAAAATAGATCTCAGCCAAAAAATCAAACCTGCGGCAACCAGTCCGTATAAAATTAAATCAGCAGGCATCTATGTTTCCTTTATATATTGAATAGTGCATTTATATTTATAATTGTTTATAAGGCATGGAACGATGTGACGCTAGAGAGAGTTCCTCTTATAGGTATTTTTTATGTAAGAACTTTTTGTACGTAACGTTTTTGATAAAACAACGAAGAATAAAGATGCCATTTATTATTATTTTTGTTTTAATCCCTTTGGCCGAAATTTACGCTTTCATCAGTGTGGGTGAAGAAATTGGCGTTTTAAAGACATTATTGCTTTGTCTTTTGACGGCAGTCATTGGTGGATTATTGGTTAAAAAACAAGGAATGGAGACCATCATGAAAGTTCAAGCCTCTTTTAGAGGTGGAATTTTGCCTTTGGATGCCTTTTTTGATGGAATATGCCTCGTTATTGCGGGTGCTTTGCTCTTAACACCAGGTTTTGTGACTGATATCGTTGGATTTTCACTCCTTTTACCTATTTTTCGTCAATTTTTACGCAAATTTGCTATAAAATCAGGTAAATTCTCTATTCAAACGCCTTCTAAGGGCTCTAAAACACCCCGCAATGACGATATCATTGAAGGACAGTATGAAAATGTTTCAAACGACTATGAAAAGCTTGATAAATAAGCTAAATTCCTCAAATTATTAATAAAAAATCGAAATTTAAATATTATGGCTAAAAAATCTGAACCCGTGAAAGACGAAGAAAATATTGGTGCAGTGGGACAAACACCGCTTGTGGTACATAAACAGTACTTAAAGGACTTATCTTTTGAGAGCCCAAACTCTCCTGGTATTCTTGTTCCATCACAAATTAGGCCCGAAATGGATATGAATATCCTTTTGGATGTGAAAAAAGTTAAAAATGAAGAAAAGGGCCAGTTTTACGAAGTTATTATGACTGTCAGCGCATCAGCAAAGCGTGAGGATAAGACCCTATTCTTGGTCGAAGTCATTTATGCCGCCATGGTTTCTGTTGAAGGATTAGATGAGAAAAAACATCATCCCCTTCTCTTTATTGAGGTTCCACAGATGATGTTCCCTTATGCTAGACAAATTGTGTCCCATGCGACACAATCTGGCGGTTTTACACCCTTAAATCTGGCTCCTGTAGATTTTCGTTCCATGTATGTTACGCGCTTTGCCGAAGCAAAAGAAAATGCTGACGCTCAAAAGAACTAAATAACGCTCCTTTTACTTTAATTCATATATATGTGTGATATACTTATCCACATGCTTCGTTCTGAGGCATTTTGACTTCGTATAGAACTATTTGTGTAAATTTTACAACGGCTTAACACCCCTCATACGCATGTATAGAGGTTGTTAACCTTTTACCTGTAAACTTAAAGAGTAGAATTCTATATTTTTGGGGGCAGCCATGGGCTTATTTAACTTTCTCGCTAAAAAAGAGATTAAACCAACATTAGGTCACAGCATCAAAGAATCCGGTAACGTATTCATGATGCTTTTTGGCGCTGTTGGTATGGTTGGTGTTATTGGTGCTTCCACAATGACCGTTATGAAAGGCCCTGTAAAAACAATGTCACAGGTCACCAAACGCACAGTCGCAGAAAACAACATGATTGCAGCGGGTAAACTTGCCCTGATTGCCGCAGGTCAACAAACTGCTGGTGGTGACTGTGACGGTGATGGAACGGTTGAACCTATTCCATTTGCAAATCCTCTCGCTGGCTTTACAGGTGGTGGTACGTTGCCCGCAACAATAGGTGTTGCCAAAGAAGACCCTTGGGGTAATGAATATGGTTATTGTACATGGGATCATGGAACAGAAGCTGATGAAAATTGTGGTGGATCAACAAACTTCCAAACAGGTGGAAATGTTGCGGATCAATATGTATTAGCAATTGTTTCTGCTGGACCTGATAGAATGTTCAACACAAGCTGTGATGATTATGTAGATTCCAGTACTCCAATCTTAAATAAAACAAGCGGCGCAGATGATATTGTTCTGGGCTATACCTATGCCGAAGCAGGCGCCATTGCAGGCGGTGTTTGGTCAGAAGATGGCGCTGATGGCGCAACCATTGCACGTGACCTTGTCGTAGAAGACCGCACAGGGACATTAGGCCAAGATGCTTTAAGCTTTTCTGCCGCAACAGGTGACTTCCAAGTTGCTGGCGCAGGTGAATTCCCAAGTATTAGAACAGATAATATCCAATCAATAGGCGCCAATATAAACGTCTTAAGCCCTGTGGTCGCAATAAGTGATATCACAACATCAGGTGATTTTTTCTCCCGTGACCTAGATGCCACAGGCACATTAGATGTAACTGGCGCCACAACATTAGGGGGATTAACAGCAGGGGCTACAACCCTAGGCGCAACAAGTGTAGATTCTCTGAGCGCAGGAAGCGGTGCCATCTCAACAACAGGCACTTTAAACGCTGGTGACGCTACATTAGGCGCCACAGGTGTTAGCTCCCTTTCTTCTGGTAGCACAATTACAGCAGGCGGAAATATTATTTTAGGATCAAACTATCTTACCGGTGATGGTACAGGCGATGATGGTATCCAAATTGATTCTGATGGTAATGTCACAACAAGTAACGACTTAACAGTAAACGGAACCTTTGCCCCAAATAGCTTGGCTGTTACCAATAATGCAACAGTTGGCGGAACACTTGGCGTTACAGGGGCAACAACTTTAGCCGGATTAACCGCAGGTGCCACAACACTGACTGGTAATTTAGAATTAGGCGGTAATAAAGTTACTGGCTTAGGCACACCAACAGATGGTGGTGATGCCGTAACAAAAGATTATGTAGATACTGCTGTTGCCGCAGGAACAGGCTTTACTGAAACAGACCCACAAGTTGGTGATGTTTCAACCGCTGGTAAATGGTGTGCGTCTGATGGTGACTCTATTGAATGTACATTAGATGCACCTACCGTATCTGAAACAGACCCACAAGTCGGCACATTAACCGCCGGCAGATGGTGTACAACAGACGGTGTTGATATTGACTGTACAACGACTGCACCAACAGGCGATGATTTAGGAAATCACACCGCAACAACAAACATCGCAATGGCATCAAATAGAGTAACGGGCCTAGCCGATCCAGTCGGTCTGCAAGACGCCGTAACAAAAGCATACCTTTCAGACGCCCTTGAAAATGGTGTCTGTGAAGCGGGGGATTTAAGCACATGGACCGCACGAACTGCAGCCGAAAACAATACGTGGCGTTCGATCACTTACGGTAATGGACAATTTGTGGCCGTTTCACAAGATGGCACAAACCGCGTCATGACATCACCTGATGGAATCAACTGGACAGCGCAAAGCGCAGCTGAAGCAAATGGTTGGAGTTCCGTGACATACGGCAATGGCTTATTTGTTGCTATCGCAGGGGTAGGGACCAATCAAATCATGACATCAACCGATGGAGTGAATTGGACAGCACGAACCGCTCCAGCAGCAAATTTTTGGACTGCAGTTACATATGGTAATGGCTTATTTGTTGCTGTTGCCACTTCTGGTGAGAGGCGCGTTATGACATCATCAGATGGAATTAATTGGAACACTTACTTTTCAGCAGAAGATAATACATGGTTCTCTATTACTTATGG
>CAYGPG010000009.1:2262-58052 GCA_964351905.1 uncultured Micavibrio sp. | reverse complement strand
CTTCTGATCCGACACCTAATAATTTTTTTAAACGCGCTCGCGCTTCTTCTCCTGTGACGGGGTGATGGGATGGCGGCGGCACTGGCGCTTCTTCTGACCATTCAGGAAGATGCTTCCATATATTTAAATCGGCCTTGCTGATGACGGGAATTCGCGGATCATACGTTTCACCAAGGGTAGAAAAAATAAACGGTGTCCAATTCCATCCTTTGCCCTGTTGCCCCATGACGTTGGCGATGTTGAGCGGGTTGGCTTTGGCTTGCCACATATCGTTGCGTAAATCGGAAAGGAGAGCTTTTGCGGCTTCCATGAGCGCAATAGGATGTTCATCAAACCCTTCGGGCAGTGAAATGCCTAACGCCTTGGCAATACCAAAAGGCGTCGGCACACAAAATTTTGTGGGATGTACAAAGGCAAAAAGCTCAAGAATATCGAACCCAAGAATATCTTGGGCACCCAGCTGCTTACACGTATAAGGTGCGTGACACACAAGAACAGGTTTTTTATGAATGATCTGCTTGGCGGCTTCGTGGTCGACAACGCGTATTTCACCATCTGTCGTCAAAATCGACGCTTGGCGCGCATTGGCACAAAGAACAGGCACATCAGGCAGGCTGATGGGGGCAGTATTTGGCGCAGATTGAGACGTCTGATTCATACTAAAACCATAGCATATTGGCGGGATAGGGCGATATGATTAAGGCAGTGTGCTACACAAGTAAATTAACGGGCGTGCAGGACGTGGTAGAAATGATAAGTGCCGGCGACGGGTCTGGTGTCTCCTTCAATGCATAATGAAGATGTTCCATGGTATCCACCTAGCAATGTTATGCTATTACCATCACTCAGATTGCCTGTGAATTTTGAATGATCATTAGGCCACATAGCACCAGTATCTTTTGGTATATCAGACGACCCAGTTAAGCTTGTATTAATTGATTTGCATATATTTTCTTTTAAATAAGGAATAAATATTAAAATCTCTTCATCATTTACACCATTACTTTGACAGTTTGTAGATCCAGAACCTACATTTTGTACACAAACAGAACTAGGAAAATAATTTTCTCCATATAGAGTTTCAGTAGATTGATTTGAATCAAAATAATCTTCATTAATCTGAAAATAATTAAGCCCCACCCCAGAAACATCAAAAACATGACAAGAACGATCTGTAGGTGATTTATCATTATAATAATCATCACTTCCATCTTCTGTACCGTTGCCATCACTGTCATGCCAAAAAGAAATTTCGTTTTCACTACAGCCTCGAGCAAGAAGAGATTGTACAGCGTTTTCGATGGATTTGGCGTAAGTTAAAATTTCACTCGCGGCGATCTGGTTTTGTTCAAAATCACCAGTGTCATTCGTGCTGTCTCCAGAACGCGTGAGCGTTACCGTTAACAGTCCCAAAAGCACAATCGCGATGAGAATAAAAATAAGCGCATTTCCTGCCTCTTTGTCATTGCGAGCGTAGCGAAGCAATCCAGAATAGCTGTTTAAATCTCTGTATTGTCGCGCCGCCTTACGGACTCCTCGCAATGACGATATTTGTGCGTGCTGTTTCATAAATTATCTCGCTAACAGAACTTGATGAAAGATATGTCGTTTGTTTGTCGCGCTGTCTTTATAGAGGCAAAAGGTGCTTTGACCGACTAAATCTGATGCTTCGTCGCCAATAATAGGATCGATGTCTACTTCAGCAGGGGGAAAATCGTTTGGGTTCTCAACGCCCAAAGAATTATTAATTGCCACACATATCTGTTGATTAATTCCTGAAATTACAAATACTGTGTCTAATTCTCCATCAGTTCCAATTCCTAGAATATCGCGATCTGTAAGTGTGGCGTGTCCACTTGCGAGCGTAGCTCCTGAAGGTGTTGGCTCAACGTTATCAAATATCCGTGGACGTAAGCTCCCTCCATTGGTATGAAAAATGCCACAACTGCCATCGGGAGGTGCATTTAAGTTCGTACCAGGAGCATAGTTATTTGTCCCATTCTCTTGTTTATAAATAGTATTTCCATGATCAATTTCTGTCTCGTCACATCCATTAATTTGAAGCTGACGTACCGTATCTTTGATTTGACGGGCATAATCTAATATCTCTGTCGCGCCTAATTGAGCCTGTTGCTCACTAAGTTGTGCGGTACTCCCGCGTGACCCTTGTGAGACGGCGTACCCAAGTGCAGCGAAGAGCGTCACCATAATTAAGATCCAAACGATTACACTTCCTTTTTCATCTACACGGGAAGAAGAGGGAAGTCCTTGATTTTTCATCATTTTTGGTTCAAAAAGTGACATAAGAATATTTTAACACAGTTCAACTTAAAACAAAGAGACTTAAATGACTGCCGAAGCTGAAAAAGCCCCTGAAAATTTAGATTTAACAGACCCGCGTCAGGCCAAAGAACATAAATTGCAGGAATTAATTGCCAAGGGCATCAATCCATATCCTGCGAACTTTGATCGCACGCACGAGGCGGCTGAAATCCACGCTAAATATGAAGGTCTGGCAGATGGTGAAGAAACAACAGATGTCGTGCGTGTTGCGGGCCGTATCATGGCGATGCGTAATAACGGTATGTTTATCGACCTCATGGATGTGAGCGGTAAAATTCAAGTGTTCTGCCACAAAGATTCAATGGATGCGGAGCAGTTAGAATTACTTAAGCTTTATGATCTTGGTGACATCATTGGAGCAGAAGGCACAATGCGCCGTACGCCACGCGGTGAACTTTCTATACGTTGTACACAAACAACAATGCTCACCAAGTCTTTAGAAATTCTCCCTGAAAAACATCATGGATTAACAGATATTGAACAACGCTACCGCCAACGCTATTTAGATTTGATCTCAAATGAAGGGTCAAAAGAAACACTTCTTATGCGCTCAAAAATTGTAAAACATATCCGTAATTACATGGATGATACTGGCGCCGTTGAAGTTGAAACACCAATCCTACATTCCATCATGGGCGGCGCGACAGCAAAGCCATTTGTTACCCATCACAATGCACTGGATGCGAACTTTTACCTTCGTGTTGCAACGGAATTGCCGCTAAAACGTTTAATTGTAGGCGGCTTGGCTGATTCTGTTTATGAAATTGGTCGCTGTTTTCGAAATGAAGGCGTGTCCATTAAACACAATCCAGAATTCACTTCGATAGAGGCTTATCATTCTTATAAAGATTATAAGGACATCATGGATTTGATTGAAGACCTTATCAGAAAAACAGTTGAAAAAGTGCATGGCACAACCAAAATTCCTTTTGGTGATAAAGAAATTGATTTCGGTAAGCCATGGGCGCGTCAATCCATGTGCGGATTGGTTCAAGAAAAAACAGGCGTAGATTTCTTGGCTATTGATACGGCAGAAGGAGCGATTAAAGCCGCCAAGGATATTGGCGTTCACGTGGATGAGAATATGAAATGGGGGCAAGTTGTCGCCGAAGTTTTTGACGCCCGTGTTGAAGATGATTTGATACAGCCAACGCATGTAACAGATTTACCGACGGACATCTCACCGCTCGCAAAACAAAAGAGCGATGATCCACGCTTGGTGGAGCGTTTTGAAACTTTCGTGAATGGATGGGAAATTGCAAATGCGTTCTCAGAATTAAACGATCCCAAAATCCAATATCAACGCTTTATGGAGCAAGTCGCACAAGGCGAAGCCGGCGATGAAGAAGCCCAAATGCTTGATGAAGATTTTGTCACAGCGCTTGAAGTTGGCCTTCCACCAACAGGTGGTTGGGGGCTTGGTATTGATCGTTTGGTCATGCTGCTCACCAATTCATCTAATATCCGTGACGTTATTTGCTTCCCGACATTAAAACCTAAAAAATAAAGTTGATGCAAAATATACAAATAACATTGCCTGACAATAAGAAATTTATTATCGGTGCTGTTTGTTTTGTTTTTCTTATTTTGTTGACGCTCTTTTTCTTTAACCGCACGCCGGAGAATGCGGCGCGCCCTGATCAAGCTTTTAATATAGCTCCTTTTGGAAACCTGCCGCCTTTAAATCAAGCGCTTAATGATAGCGGGCGTATGCTCCGTTTGGCTGAAGGACTTGTCAGTTATGATGAAGCTTTTTTGTTTGTAAATTATCGTCAGGTAAACACTGAGATTGCAACTTTATTGTTCCTTTGGGTAGGGATTGATGAAGAAACATTACAAAATATTGGCTCACAACGGGCAATCGCTATTTTTATTCGCCGTGCTTATGGCCTTCCGGATGACGAGCCAATTATTGGCAATCCCTTACTAGAAGATAATCCATGGGGGGATTTATTTAATCGATTTAAAGCGCAAATTTTAATGCAAGGACAAGGGCACAAAATATTTGATGGTTTGGCTTATTTTGATAATGAGCTAGATCAAATGGTTGTTCGCGCGGATATATCAGAAGATTTTGTTGGTGGTTTTAGTGAATTTTTACAAACTCAGCCCGCCGATGCACGCAAAAAATATTTTAACAACTTTCTCCTCTTTATTCGTGATACGAAAGGGTTCAATAACCTAAGTAATAAGGATAAAAAGCTTCTTCAGATGTTGAGATAAAAAGAGACACTTATGAGAGCCATAAGTGTCTTTTAGTTTGGGGGGAGAAATAAAATGAAGTCTTACTCTAATTAACCTTATTATGATCTTTATAATGGCGACGTTCCCAGACGGCTTCTAATGTTGTTGCACAGGGCATAAACCCAAAAAGCTTGTATATTTTGGGCAAGACATAAGATTTTGTCGCTCTATTGCTCTGATCTTTATTTTGTTGAATACGCGCAATAATATCGTCGTTTTTTGCCTCATTGTCATTGGCAAGGTTGTATAGCTCGCGCATGGCATATTCATGGTGAAGCTCTGCTAAATTTCGAAGGGTATAGTTGATATTGCTGTCTGCGCCGAATGTCTCATAAATTCCCTGATAACTGATACGATTGGCTTTCATAAAATCTTCCAGCCAATACCAAGCCCAATAGGGTAATGACACAATTTGATACTCAGCACTGAGGCCGGGAATAATACGCGATGTTAAATTATCATGGAGTGGCGTTTCTGACATTTGTTTCCTTCATTTGTCTAATAATATTTAGTGTCTCATTTTTGGGCTTTGAAATGCAAATTTGAGGGTAGGTAGAGTATTGTTTTGCCATAATAAATTTAAAAACCTTAGCTATTGTGCGGATTCGCAAATATAGATATCCTTAGAGGTATGATTTGTGGATATCTCTGTGGATCATTTATCTCTATTTCGACGCTCATATTCTTGAGGATATAATGAATTTCGCTAAGTACCTTAAATGCATAAGCATTTTAACGCTTTTGGGCGTGGGCGCTTGTGACTTTAATGCGGCTTCGCCTTCAACAAAAAAATGGGAATTGGTGGGGCATTCCAATAATAACCAAGGCGAAGTGAGAACCGCAGGCGGTGGTCTTGGTTGGGTGATGATGTCTATGGCACCGCGTAAGGATGTCGCGTTAGATCCTTTAATGCCCGAAAATAATGATGTAGTCGTGGCCTTGGAAAATATAGATGAGCCGTTAGAAAACCAGCAAAGCATGATGGGGCTGCGTATTTCTAAATATATCTCTACAGAATATGATGAGCTTAATTTTTATAGCACTCAACCGATTGCGAAAAAGCGTGAGCATATATTGGATCAACGCCCTGAAATCAGAATTACAAAAGAGTATTCGACGCAAGTCGAACGTCAGAAAATAGCAGAACCTGTAGATTCTGTTGTAGAAGAGTTAGAAGAGGTGGAGAGGCAGCCTGAAGTGGCTCAAAAAGAGATTGAAGCCTCAGAAACGCAATCTATTCCTCAAAAAGCTCTCAAAAAAGCAGATAAGATATTTAGAAAATTTGCAGTTTCGAAGAAGTAATTTTTATAAAAAGTGACTTTAAGCCTTCTTTCAAGGTAGAATAATATAAGTACATGTAATCTAAAGGGATTTTTATTTTGTCTATTTGGTTTTTAATTTGGTTCTTACTCGCCGTGATTATTTTAGGGGCGACCACGTGGTCGACCATAATTTTGATCAAACAAAAGCAGGCATGGAAATCTTTTGCGGAAAAAAATGGTTTAAGTTTTAACGCAAATAAATTTTTTGAATCGCCTACAATGGAAGGGAAGATTGGTGAATATTCTTTTTCTTTCTTTACTGCTGTTCAACAAAATGAAGATAGCCGAAAAGACCGCCAAATTATTGTCGCGCAAATTAACACAAGCTTTCCTTTCTTTGATGGTGTTGCGGCAGGGACAGAAAAAATGCGTCCCTTTATTGAATCTTTGGAAGTGACAAAACCTTATAAAGTTGAAAAAGGAAATTGGGATAAAGCACACTTAATACGTGTTCAAAATGAAAGCGCCATGAGCAAGTTTTTGACCGAAGAGCGGGTCAATATTTTGAATGAACTTTTGAAATTTCCAAAAGCTGATGTTGTGATCCTGCTGGACCGTAATGAAGGCGTGTTTAGGTTTGAAACTTCTAACCCGCTTCAATATGAAGATAAGATTGACAGCTTTGCCAAGAAAATCATGGCACGTATCGAAAAACTAAAGCCTACAACAGAAGAAATAGAAGAGCTTTCAAAGCTTATTCAAAAATAGCTTCTAAACCATCAATATCCCTACCATTATGGTTTTGTGTTTCTTCAGAAAGATTGAAGAGGCATCTGACACTCTGATCTTCATGCGTTCGTGAAAACACAATCAGTTTTTGATTGTTCGTTTCTTCAAACTCAATATCTCCCATCTGCAAGGCAGGCTGTGTTTTACGCCATTGAATAAATTTACGTGTCTGGTTTAGCACAGAATTTTCGTTAGCTTCTTGTGTGTCGGCCGCTCTTACGACGTGCTCATGTGGAATAGGCAACCAAGTTTCATTTACATTACGTTGGCTAAACCCTGCATGTGGTTTGTCCGCATTCCATGGCATTGGTGTACGGCAACCATCGCGCCCTTGCCATTCTGGCCACATAAAAATACCCCACGGGTCTTGAAGTTTTTCATACGGTATAGATGCTTCTGGTAAGCCCAATTCTTCACCTTGATACAAGAACGGTGTCCCGCGTAATGAGAGCAATAGTTTATTCAGCATAACTGCAAAGGCTTCATGGTCTTTAATTCCTTTACCCCATCGCGTTACAGAACGCACAACATCATGATTACTAAACGCCCAACTTGGCCAACCTTCACCGGCTTGCTTTTCAAATTCTTGGATAGGAACGGTAATTGCATCTGCCATAAACTCACGCGATGACGTACCGGCAATTAAATGTGTGTTGTAAGTCGTATGCAAAAGATCATTACCGTCCGTATACTCAACGGCCAACTTATAAGGATCATCATCGCCAATTTCGCCCAATGTCATAGTGTTTGGATATTGATCCATAAGGGCACGAAGCTTGCGTAGAAATTCAAAATTCTCTGGCTGTGACTTATCATGAATATGCGCTTGCATTGTGTAAGGCACGACAGTTTCCAATTGCAAACCTGTTGAGATAGAATTGGGATCACGAGGCGGATTATCTGTTAAGTCTTGGTTGTGAACGTAGAAATTTACTGTATCGAGGCGGAAGCCATCAACTCCATGCTCTAACCAAAACTTACATTCACTTAAAATTTGTTCTTGTACTGCAGGATTGTGAAAGTTCAAATCTGGCTGCTCTTTCAAAAAATTATGCATGTAGTATTGACCGCGTTTTGTATCGAATGTCCAGGCTGGGCCACCAAAAACAGATTGCCAGTTATTGGGCGGTGTTCCATCTGGTTTTGGATCTGCCCAGACATACCAATCTGCTTTTCGGTTATCTTCAGAAAGCCTACTTTCGTTAAACCAAGGATGCTCAATTGACGTGTGCGAAAGAACCATATCCACGATCACTTTCATGCCTAAATTATGCGCACGTTTTAATAAGATATCAAAATCTTCATTTGTCCCAAACATTGGGTCAACACTTCGGTAATCCGAAACATCATACCCAAAATCTTTCATAGGGGAGGCAAAGAAAGGTGAAATCCATATACCATCTATACCTAATTTAGAAATATATTCTAAACGATCTGTAATACCCGAAAGATCACCAATACCATTGCCTTTACTATCCATGTAAGAGCGAGGATATATTTGATAAAAAACACCACGTTTCCACCATGGTGCATCAGTATTAGACATAGATTTTTCCTTTCATATAAAGTTTTGCTTGACCTGTAATAAACAAGCGATCACCCTCAATTTTTAAACCTAAATCACCACCCCGTGTCGATACTTGGCGAGATAACATTTTAGTTTTGTCTAGTTCTTTTGCCCAATAAGGGGCGAGGGTACAATGTGCGGAACCCGTCACAGGATCTTCAGGAATTCCCATGTCGTAAGGGCAGAAAAAACGCGAGATAAAATCATACTTTTCATCTTTCGTTTTTGATGTGATGATAACTGCATCAGGATATTGAATGAGCTTCGAAAAATCAGGCTGTGTTGTTCTCACAAATTCTTCATCGTCATAAACGAGCATTAGATCACGTGCTTTATAGGCTTCGATAGGTTGGGGACTATCCATGCTTTCTAAAACAATAGAAGGAACATCTTTTACATCAATTCTCTCGCCTGCGCGAACAGGAAAATCCATCGTTAGATGATCTCCATCTTTACTCACGATTAAATCACCAGCAACATTCGTTTTAAATGTCACGCTTTCACGTGTTGGATAAAGTTGCGTTAGAATGACAAAAGCTGTTGCCAATGTAGCGTGCCCACAAAGATCGATTTCGTAGGTCGGCGTAAACCACCGCAAGTAAAAATCATCACCATCTGGAATAAAGAAGGCTGTCTCTGATAAGTTATTCTCAATGGCAATTTTTTGCATTACCGCATCAGGTAACCACGTGTCTAATGGTACAACAGCGGCTGGGTTGCCGCCGAAGGTATCTGATGTAAACGCATCAACTTGATAGATAGGATATTCCACTATATTTCCTCACATCCGAGCATAGGCTGGGATCTATAGACATTGATATAAAGACCCCAGCTTCTCGCCGCTCAAGCGCTGGCGCAGCGGGTCGCCAGGGTGTGATATTTTTATTTTATAGCTGTTTACTCTGCCGCTTCAGCTTTTGTTTCTTCTTTAGCGTCAGCTGCAATTTGCATCTTAACAATTTTGTCTGGGTTCTTTGGTGGCTCACCACGTGTGATGTTATCAACGTGATCCATCCCTTCAACAACTTGACCCCATACGGTATATTGGTTGTTTAAGAAACTACAATCATCAAAACAAATGAACCACTGGCTGTTTGCGCTGTTCGGGGAGGCTGAACGCGCTGCACCAATTGTACCGCGACCGAAGTTGTAATCATTAAATTCAGCATCAAGATCGGGAAGTTCTGAACCGCCCATACCCGTGCCTGTTGGGTCACCTGTTTGCGCCATAAAGCCATCAATCACACGGTGCCAAACAATACCGTCGTAAAAACCTTCACGCGTTAATTCTTTGATACGCTCAACATGCTTTGGCGCGATGTCAGGCATTAATTTAATTGTTACTTGGCCATCTTCAAGGTCCAAAAGTAACGTGTTTTCTGGATCCAGATCAGCGGCAGATGTTTCTGCAGGTGTTGCGGTCATGATAAGTAAGCTCCCTAATAATAAGACAAAAGATTTAAACATGGTTTATTTTTCTCCATAAATGTATGAAGTCAAAAATTGCCATAGGATTATGACGATTACAAGGCGATGATTGTGGTTATTAAGAGGAAGATTTGCGTTATTCAGCAGCCATCAGAAGGGATTCTTCATTGTGCGCGTTGATACGGTCACGGATTTCGCAAACGCAAGTGCCACAGCAAGGTTGAACGCCGCCTGAGCATGCTTTATAGACGTGTGAAGCTTTCTTTAAGACATTGTCGTCTTTAAGTGCTTTGTCTAAATCTTTGTCCGTAAATGGATTGCATGAACAAATATACATGTGGCGATTCCCTCTCTATTGCCCTTAATATACTGCAATTGAGAGTGATTTGCAATAAAAATGAGAATTGTTCGCAATTAATACTCAATAAAAAGCCCGTTCTTTTACAAGCGGGCTTTTAAATTATTGTTTATAAAGGGTAATTACGATTCTTTTTACGCTTCTTTTGCGTCTTCGCTATCAGCGTTCAATAATAGGAAATTTTGAAGTCCCATATCTTTGATCATCTGTTGTTGGGTTTCCAAATGATCTTCGTGACCTTCTTCTTCGGCCAAGATGGCTTTGAAAAGGTCAGCGGTTGTGTAATCGCCAGCGGCTTCGGCAACTTTGATGCCGTTGCGGTATTCTTTAATGCCATCACGCTCTAATTTCAAATCACCTTCGATGACCTCTGGCACTGTTTCACCAATGTTCAATTTTCCAAGGTCTTGAAGATTTGGCAATCCACCAATCAGAAGAATGCGATCAATGATCTTTTCTGCATGTTTCATTTCTTCAATGCTTTCCGCATATTCATGTTTAGCGAGTTTCGTTACGCCCCAATCACCCAACATGCGGGCATGAAGGAAATATTGGTTAATGGCTGTCAGTTCGCCTTTTAACGCAGTATTTAAACATTTGATAACTTCTTTATCGCCTTTCATGGCTTTTTCTCCTTAATTATGAATTCAGTGCTCTATTAATAATGGATTCAACGTGATGTGTATAGGCATTGTAATCGAAAATCTCTTTGATTTGATCTTCGCTTAATTTCGCCGTGACGTCTTTGTCTTTGAGTAGGAATGACAATAAGTTACTCTTGCCTTTGCTTTCCCAAACTTGCATCGCGTTGCGTTGAACGATGCGGTAGGCGTCTTCGCGGCTGATCCCGTTTTGGGTGAGGGCTAACAACACGCGTTGGGAGAAAACCAATCCGCCCATCTTCTCCAAATTCTCAATCATGGTGTCTGGATAAACGAGCAGGTTTTCAACTAAGCCAATCATACGGTTTAGCGCGAAGTCCAAAGTAACGGTGGCATCGGGGCCAATGTTCCGCTCAACAGAGGAATGTGAGATGTCACGTTCGTGCCATAACGCGACGTTCTCCATCGCGGGTGTTACGGTTGCGCGCACTAAACGCGCCAAGCCCGTAAGGTTCTCACTCAAAATCGGATTGCGTTTGTGCGGCATTGCGCTGGAGCCTTTTTGACCTTTGGAGAAGAACTCTTCGGCTTCGCGGACTTCGGTGCGTTGCAGGTGGCGGACTTCAATCGCGAAGTTCTCGACAGAGCTGGCAATCACGCCAAGCGTGGCGAAGAAGGTCGCGTGGCGATCACGCGGAATGACTTGCGTTGCCACCGTTTCAGGGCGAAGTCCGAGCTTCTCAGCCACGTAGGCTTCAACTTCGGGCGCAACTGTGGCGTAGGTTCCAACCGCGCCGGAAATGGTGCAAACGGCGATTTCTTCACGCGCGGCGATCAGGCGTTTCTTCGCACGGGCGAAGGCGGCGTAATGACCCGCTAGCTTAAGGCCGAAGCTTGTCGGCTCGCCATGAATACCGTGGGAGCGACCAATGCAGAGCGTGTCTTTATGCTCCAAAATCCGTTTTTTGAAAGCGGCCAAAAGGCGGTCTAAATCACCGAGAAGAATGTCTGCCGCTTGCGTTAACTGAACAGCAAAACACGTATCAACGACGTCGGAGCTGGTCATGCCTTGGTGGACGTAGCGACTGGCTTCGGGGTCGTCAATATGCTCCGCCACGCTTGTGAGGAAGGCGATGACGTCATGTTTGACCTCGGCCTCAATCTCGTCAATCCGTGCCACGTCAAAGCCACCGCGCTCGCGTAGGGCTTTGGGGCAGGCCTCGGGGATTTTACCCATTTCCGCCATTTTCTCACAGGCGAGGGTTTCAATCTCTAACCAAATTTTAAAACGGTTTTCAGGCTCGAAAATATCGGCCATTTCTTTACGGGTGTATCTAGGTATCATGCTTTTTCCTTTATGAATTCATGTGTGTTTTAGCATAGGGATTTGCGGACACAAAGTATTTCTTCGGATCAATCAGAATAGACGGGGGATAGGTTTGTTCACCATATGTTTCACATGAAACATTTTGAATTATGTTAAGTTTTTATTATTTATTGGTAAGCAAGGGGTATTGCTATTGCAGGAGCTACCTGAGTGCTTTTATAAGTGGGCCCTATAATTTCAAGTGTTTCTAAAAGCACACCATTTGGGTCTCTTAGCTCTGCTTTAAATGTGCCTGAGTCTCTATCAAAATCTTGCGCAGTATATTTTCGTTCCAAAGCAAGGCTTTCTGGATTAAATATAGTAACCAAAAAGGGCGCATTTGCACGAATTTCATTGAGATTGGAGCTAGTGTATGTCTTTAAGTAGGTACAGCCTCCTCCTATATTGCCAATAATCGTAGGCTCTCTCGTTGGTATGTCTATATTATCTCTTACAAAAGTAGGGTAGTGCGCCGTAATATTAATGGGATCAATGCTTTCAACAACAATATTGTCTGGAGACTCCTTAGTTAAAATTTTTCCATCAGCAGACGCGCAAGTTAAAGCAGTTGTTATTTCAGGCTCATAGCCTGCTTTTGACATGTCACTTTCAGTGGGTGGTTGATTGTATTTATAATCTAATGCTATTCCGCTTATAAATACGATTGAAGTTCCCCACCCTAATATATTTTTCCATGGTATTTTCATGAGAGGTAATATATAGAATTAAAATATTATGTCAATTATTAAATTAACCCCAATGTCTTAAAGCTCTGCGTGCCATTTCTGCTCACGATTAAATGGTCGTGGATTGTGATATCAAACGGCGCGGCGGCGGCTATTATTTGTTTGGTGAGGGCGACGTCGGCTTGGCTGGGGGTTGGGTCGCCGCTGGGGTGGTTGTGTACCAGTATGATGGCGGTTGCACCGAGTTCTAGGGCACGTTTCATAATTTCACGGGGGTAGGCGGGGGTGTGGTCTACTGTGCCTGTTTGTTGGACTTCATCGGCGATGACTTCGTTCTTTTTGTTGAGGAAAAGCAGGCGGAAATGTTCGTTGCTGTCATTCGCCATCGCGGCCTCTACATATTCAATCAGGCGTTGCCAACTATTGAGAATGGGGCGTCCAATAATGTCTTGTTTGAGAAGGCGGAGCCCAGCGGCGCTAATGGCACGAATGGCGGTTGCGGTATTTTGGTTTATACCATCAATGGATATCAAATCATTAAGCGAGGCGTTGAGCACGCCGTTGATGTTTTTAAAACGGTCAATCAGCCGCTTGGCGATGGGTTTAACATCTTTGCGGGGGATGGCCATGAAAAGCAGAAGTTCGAGCAGTTCATAATCTGGCAGGCTGTCGGGGGCGTTTAAAAACCGCTCCCGCAGGCGGTCACGGTGGCCTGTATGGTGTGGTTTTTGCGGTTTATAGGTTTTTGTTTCTGGGGCAGTCATATTATTTTTTACCACCAAGACACAAAGACACCAAGGGATTATTGGATTTATCGTCATTGCGAGCGGAGAGCAGCAATACAAACTGCAACGCACCACATGCCAGCGAAGGCTGGCATCTAGATCCCAGTTTTCACTGGGATGTGATTATAAATAATCGATTGCATCGTCATTTCATTCCTCGCAATAACGGTTATGAAGCGTAAGGTGGTTTTGTAAAACCTTTTTCGGACATCGTGAAGATTTCGAAGCCGTCTTCGGTGACAGCGAGGGAATGTTCGTATTGAGCGGAGAGGTTGTTTGCACCTCTTGTCACAGCAGTCCATCCGTCTTCTTTTACCAATGTTCCAGAACTTTTTTGATTAATCATTGGCTCAATAGTAAAAAACATACCAGGCTCTAAAATAATTTTATCATCGCTAGGGTTATAATAGTGCACAACACTGGGCGGCGCATGAAACGTTTTTCCTAATCCGTGTCCACAAAAATCACGAACTACAGAGAAGTTGTTAGCGTGCGCAAGTTCTTGAATAGCTGTTCCAATATCGGATAGCTTTGCTCCAGGCTTAACAGCTTCTATACCCACCATTAAACAGTCATAAGTTATATCACATAATCTTTGTGATGAAATTTTCAACTTATTACCAACTGTATACATACGTGATGTATCACCATGCCAGCCGTTTAAAATAACAGTAACATCAATATTTAGAATATCGCCTTCATTCAGGGGCTTCTCATCAGGTATGCCATGACAAACTACATTATTGATGGAGGTACATATTGATTTTGGAAAACCTTTATAATTCAACGGGGCGGGTATGGCGCCGTTTTTGGTAATGAAAAGATGGCAGAGGCGGTCAAGCTCTTCGGTGGTGACGCCAGGCACGACATGATCGGTGATCATATCAAGGGTTTGCGCGGCGAGCTTTCCTGCGGCGCGCATGCCTTCAAAGTCAGATTCTGTGTGCAGTTCAATGCCATCGCGGCTGTATTTTGGTTGTAAGCTCATGGGGAACACTTTATATATATGACCCATCAAATCAAGGAATTAGAAAGATGAGCGAGAAAATTTATACAGCGGCGTTGGTGATTATTGGGGATGAGATCCTGTCGGGGCGCACGCATGATAAGAATATTCCTTATGTAGCCGAAAAATTGGGGGAGGCGGGGGTGCGCCTGATGGAGGTGCGGGTTATTCCTGATGTGGCGCAGACAATTATTGATACGGTGAATGAAATGCGTGAAGCGCACGATTATGTGATGACCACAGGCGGTATTGGCCCAACGCATGATGATATTACGGCGGAGAATGTGGCCAAGGCGTTTGGCGTAGAATTGGAGTTAAATGACGCGGCCTATGCGGAATTATTGGCTTATTATAAAGATGAAAGCCTGATCACCGAGAGCCGTAAGAAAATGGCGATGATTCCCAAAGGCGCGGTGTTGATTGATAATCCTGTGAGTGGAGCGCCAGGCATTAATATTGGTAATGTTTATGTGATGGCGGGCGTGCCGCGGATTATGCAGAGCATGTTGGATGCGATTATTCCAACTTTAAAAGGCGGCAAGCCTGTGGAGAGCCGTAGTGTGAGTGCGGATTTGGCGGAAAGTTATATTGCGGATGGTTTGAGTGACATTCAAGATAAGTATCCGATGCTTGGCATTGGGTCATACCCTAAATATCAGAACGGGAAGTTTGGCACGACGTTGGTGTTGCGCGGTATTGATGAGGACGCGCTTGATAAAGCCACGCAAGCGGTGGTAGATTTAGTCAAAGAGCTTGGTGAGCCTGAACCGATTGTGGCTTAATTAAAACTTCAACTGTGATCTCATAAGGAAAATGGTCGGGTCATCATTGGGTGTCGTCGCATTTTCATCTGTGTCGACAAAAATCACATTCCCCATGAGACGCATGTAATTATTGAGATACCAATTGGCGCCGAGTGTAATGTTGTTCATCTCTCCTCCATTGAGGCCACTATCATTTAAATCAAGATATGAATAACGCGCGGCAAGTTCCAAAGCACCCCAATCTCCATTTGAAGGATTGAGTGGACGGTTTGGCTTAATGCCACCAAAGGCGCCTTTATTAATGGAGTAGGGGCGGCTTTCTCCTGTCACGGTCCATGCTAATTGGCCGTAACCACCTGTATAAGTCGGATCTTGTCCCCTGCGATTTTCTGTGTTCGCAATGACATATTCCCCTTGGATTGAAAGGGGGCCAGACACAGCAGCTGCTTCTAGAGCGTAAACGGTTGAATTATCTGCATCTGTGATAACAGAGGAAACAGAGTCAGTAGTTTGGAGGCGGTTTTCAGCACGACTGTCATAGTCAAATGTATCGTTGGCCTGATCTGGCTCACGATAAGAAGCCGACGCCCCAAGGTGGATTAAATTTCCTTCTGCATTGTAAGGTGTTCCGGCAACACGGCCTGAAATTGAAAGTGCTTCATCATCGGTGCTTTGTGTGCCTGCATTATCATTAAAAACACCTCCTGCAATATGGAAGTTTTCATCGTTATTATAGTTTGCGCGTAGACCAATTTGACGCGGCAAGGCAAAAGCAAGAGCCCCTGCACCACGTTCTATGAAGGTGATGTCATTGGAGCTTGCCATATCTTCGAGAGAGAAATCAGATTTCATATGTCCAAGCTGAATTTCTGTGCCTTCAATACCCGTATAATTCATGTAAACATCCGTAAAGGAAACGTCTTCATTGGCAAGATCAACTTCAAATTTGTAACCAAAGTCATCCGTGATTTGCCCTTCCATGCCTAAACGGGCGCGACGAAATTCTGCACCGTTCGGGTGATCCCGCTCATCATCAATAAAAGAGCCTGCATCAAGGTGAATACGTCCTGTCGGCCGCCATGAGAATTCACCCTTTGTAATGACAGGCAATGATCCTTTCATGGTGACCTTTACATCGCTGTCACTCGAACCTGCCGCCGGGGCGATATTGGCAACTGCTTCTTCAGTCTTTGTTTCGATTGCTGAAATTTGCTTTTGCACTTGGGATTTAAGCTCAGCATGCTCTTGCTTTTCCGCGGCACGTTCAGATTTTAAGGCCTGAATTTCTTGCATCATGATTTTCATCTGTGCTTCTAACGTCACAATACGATCATCTTTTGCATCTGCAAAAGCAGGAGAGGCATGAATGAGAAACAATGCCGATGTGATGAGAAGTATTTTTGTTTTAAGCATAAAAAATTTCCTTGTTCTTTAAATTTAATAAAGTAATGAATAACAAAACTAATTTCTACCAACTTCAGAAATAAATACCTATTTGGGAATTATAGTTCCCTAAGGAGCTATTAAAACATTGACTTTGATCTATATTGCCCCTAATTTAAACAAACGTTTAAAACAAAAGTATTAAACATAAATTTACAAATTAGTTGTATGTTTGATTAAGGACGCGGTGAATGTTCTTAGATTTATGTAAGGAAAATGGTTTGTTAAAGATGTTCGTTCCAAATTATTTTAAGAGCAAAATTTTACCTTTGAGCTTTGCAGCTGCTTTACTTGCGAGTTGTGCTGTGGGCCCAGATTATAATCGCCCAGATACTTCTGCGACGATTACGGGGGAATTTTTGAATGCGCCTGAAACCCAAGAAGAGTTTTCCTCTAGGCTTTGGTGGGAGCAGATTGATGATCCGCTTTTGCCGTCTTACATAGATACATTATTAGAACAAAATCTTGATTTGAAAGAAGCGGGCGCACGTATTTTGCAAGCGCGGGCGCGATTAGGTACGAGCCGTGCAGATTATTTCCCTTCTCTGGGTGCAAATTCATCAGCGAACCGTAATTTCTCCCCCTCTAATTCTTTTAATATCCCGGGGCAGGCTGGGGGAACTGAAAGGGTTTTTAATACCAATTACGTTACGGAGCTTGAGACGTCTTGGGAAATTGATCTGTTTGGCCGCATTCGCAAATCTGTAGAATCTGCAGATGCGTCCTTTCAAGCAAGCCTTTATGATCGTGATGCTTTAACAAATTCGCTTATTGCAGAATTGGTTAATAGACGGATTGCCATTGCAACCAATCAAAGGCTGCTGTCATTGGCTGAACAAAATGCAGAAAACCGCAGGCAGATTTATGAGCTTGTTCAAAGGCGTTATGATATGGGTGTTGCCAATAATGACCTTGCGGATGTTTTGGAAGCCAAAGAAAATTTAACAACCGTACAAGCAGACATTAATCAATTTAAACGACGTTTAACCAATGAAGTTTATGCGTTTGATATTTTGTTGGGACAAACGCCGGGCACGACAGATGTCACGGCGTCATCTTTTCCTGTTTTGCCGCCACCGCTTGATGTTGCTGTTTGTGTGCCGGCAAGTCTGTTAGACCGAAGACCTGATTTAAAGGCCAATGAATTTCGTTTGATTGCGGCAAACGCAGATATAGGTGTAGCCGTGGCAGATCTTTATCCAAGTTTGAATCTAAGTGGGGCGCTTGGTTTTAGTGGAAATGAAACACCTAACTTTTTTAGTGCAGATCAATTGGCTGGATCGATTGTAGGAGCCTTAACCACACGTCTTTTTGAAGGCGGAAGATTACGTGCCAACATTGATTTGCAAGAAGCGGAGGCTGAAGAGTTAATTCATGCTTATTCGGGGGAGGTCTTACAAGCCATTGGTGATGTTGAAAGCGCCCTTCAAGCAGAAAATGAGTTAATTGATGAAGTTACTTTCTTAAGCCGTTCTGTTGAATCTTTAAAGAAAGCAGAAGAGGTTTCACAGAAACGTTATCAAAGCGGCATTATCACGTTGCGTGATTTTTTAGACACGCAACAACGACGCTACCAAATTGAACAATCTGCCATATCGCGTGAGCAAGAAAAATGGAATACCCGCATTGCGTTATATCTTGCGCTTGGTGGTGATTGGCAAAAACAAAATAACCAGCAAGAGGAGGCATGTCCCTAATGTCATTTTTATCTAATAAAAGCAAAGGGGTTATTCAACTCATTATTGTTATATGTTTTGTGGTGTTTTCTTTTGCCGTTTCTGGATTGTTACAATCCAAAAAGCCAACATCACAAACAAGAGACAATCAAGACCGTGCAATTTTTGTGGAAACTGAAATTGTTTCTGCGGCGCAACATCAAGTGCAGTTTAAAACAACAGGCGTCATTGAATCCTTAACGGATATAGATATTGTGCCGCAGGTCAGTGGTCAGGTCATAAAAATTAATGAACAGTTTTTTGAAGGAGGCCGCTTTGAAAAAGATGAAATTTTATTTGAAATTGAACCACGTGATTTTGAATTAGAAGTTGAACGACTACAATCTGAAATCGCACGCGCACAGACGACTTTGACATTAGAAAAAGCAGAAGGACTTGCCGCAATTGCTGAGTGGAAGCAGTTTAATGGAGATAAAACGCCGCCAGATCTTGTCGCTAGAAAGCCGCAAATGGCAGAAGCCAGAGCAAATTTAAGGGCTGCAAAAGCGCAGCTTGCCAATGCAAAGCTTGATTTAGAACGTACAAAAATTTCTATGCCTTTTAATGGGCAAGTTTTATCCAGTACTGTCGCCAAAGGTCGATTTGTGAGTGAAGGCCAGAGCGTTGCGCAAGTGTTTGATTTGGACTCTTTGGAAGTGCGTTCATCTTTATCAGGGCAACAATTAGATTGGTTGGTCAATGAAGAAGATTCCAAAATCAGCATCACGACAAATCATTTGGGTCAGAAAAAAACGTATGATGGTGTCTTAAAGCGTAATAGTTCGGCTCTTGATCCTGCAACGCGTTTTGCGACAGTCAGTTTTGGTTTTGAAAATACGGCTGATTTACTGCCCGGTGTTTTTGCAAATATAATTGTGAAAGGCCCCAAATTAGATAACGTATTTAAAATACCTGCTATTGCCATTCAAAAAGGCAGTGTGATTTGGTCGTTAGATCAAGAAGATCGATTGGTGCAAATTGAGCCTAATATTATTTATGCCAGTGATAGCTACGTCATTGTTTCTGGTTTAAATGGAACGTTGCGCGTTGTAACAAGCCGTTTAGACGGTGGCGCAGAGGGTATGAAAGTTCAGATTGCTGATGATGATACGGGAGAATTAAAATGAGCAATCCTCCCGTTAAAGTCACGGGCCCAGTGTCATGGTTTGTGAGCAATCATGTTGCGGCAAATATTTTAATGGCGCTGTTCATCATTGGTGGGCTTATTGCCTTATCAAGCATGCGAACGGAGACATTTCCTTCTATCGATCCTAAACTGATAACAGTGACCGTACCGTACCCCGGTGCCACGCCTTATGAGGTCGCTGACTCTATTACGAACCGTGTGGAAGAAGCATTGTTGGGTATTAATGGTGTGAAGCGTATTGCCTCGACCGCTTCGGAAGGGGCGGGTGTCATTAATGTTGAGTTGGAAGATTTTGCAGACGCCGATGATGTTTATAATGAGGTTGAAACATCGGTAAACAGCCTTGTTGATTTTCCACCAGAAGATGCAGAACGAGCCATTATTACCAAGATTAAAAGCACACCGATTGTTCTTACCTTGGCGCTTCATGGCGATGTCCGTGAGGAAACAATAAAATTTTGGGCTGAAACGATTGAAGACGAAATTCGGTCATTAAATGGTGTTGCCCTAACCACCGTTAGTGGTGTGAGGGATTATC
This sequence comes from uncultured Micavibrio sp., assembly GCA_964351905.1. GTDB lineage: Bacteria > Pseudomonadota > Alphaproteobacteria > Micavibrionales > Micavibrionaceae. The sequence goes on along the minus strand of CAYGPG010000009.1, from coordinate 38,009 downwards.
AAATTTCTGTAGAGATTTCTGAAGCGGCGTTACGCGAATACAGATTGAGCCTGCAAGACGTTAATCAGGCATTGCAAGAGTTCTCCATTGATACGCCCGCAGGCACGATAGAAGCAGAGCAAGGCGAAATATCTTTGCGTGTTCAAGAGCGGGGCTACGTTGCAGACGATTTTGTAAATATCCCCGTTGCAACGCGTGAAGATGGCTCCATTCTTACGCTTAGTGATATCGGAACTGTTATTGATGGATTTGAAGATGTTAATTTAGTGAGTAAATTTAACAATGAGCGTGCTGCGTTTATTGATGTCAAAAGAAGTGAGACGGAAGATACACTCGAGGTCGCAGGTATTGTTAAAAACTATCTGGACACGGTTGAACTACCCCAAGGTTTAAGTCTTTCCCTTCAAAAAGACGAAACAGCAAATTTAAATGACCGTATAAATTTAATGCTTAGAAATGCCGTTTTGGGTTTTATGTTGGTGTTCTTAGTATTGCTGTTTTTCCTTGATTTAAAACTTGCATTTTGGGTGAGTGTGGCGGTGCCTGTTTCTTTTTTAGGCGGGCTGATGATTATTTATGCCATGGGATATTCAATCAATATGATCACGCTTTTTGCGCTTATTGTGGTGCTGGGTATTGTTGTGGATGATGCGATCGTCATGGGAGAAAGTATTTTTGAAGAACAAGAACGCACCCCAAACGATCCTGAGGCTGTTTTAAGGGGTGTGAAGAGAGTGATTGCACCTGTTACGATTGGTGTGACAACAACAATGGCGGCCTTTGCACCGCTTGCCCTCAGTACAGGTGTTTTGGGACAAATTATTGGTATTATTCCTGTTGTTGTTATTCCAATTTTATTTGTCTCACTTTTGGAGGCATATTTTATTCTGCCGTCGCATCTATCAAATCCAAAAAGATGGAGCGCCGGAATAATGGCGAAAATCCGAAGTAAGTTTGATCAAAGGCTTCAATATTTTATCAATCAAGTTTTGGAACCGGGGGTAAGGTTTTTACTAGCGTGGCGCTACGCAACATTGGCGGCCTTTTTCGCGTTACTTATTATAACGTTTAATATGGTTTCTAGTGGCACGATCAGGTTTATCTTCTTTCCTAATATTGAATCTGATGAAATTACGATCAATGTCACAATGCCAGAAGGAACATCATTTAACGTGACGGAAAATACACTCCTTACGATTGAAGAAGAGGTGTTAAATATCCGTAAAAATATTTCTGAAGAAGGGAATGATCCTTTCCAGAGTGTCTTAGTGACAATAGGGCAAAGCTCCGCGGAGGTTGGTGGACCAGGGTCGTCATCAAGTTCAACGACAAATAGTAATGTGGGTCAGTTGAAAATTCAACTTATGCCCTCTGATTTTAGAAACCAGTCATCGGCACAAATTGAAAGTAAGATTAGAGCGCGTGTTGAAAATTTACCAAACATCGAAGAAATTGAATTTCAAAGTTCTTTGGTTGGGGAAGACCCCGATATTGAAATTGAATTATCGCATCCCAGTGAGGATGTTTTAAGCGAGGTAACAGAAGAACTTAAAAACCGTATTGGTGCGATTAACGGTACAAAAGAAATTTCAGATAGTTTTGAAGAAGGTAATACGGAGTACATTTTTGAACTTACAAAAGAAGGCTTAGCGGTTGGTCTAACACCTGCGGAATTAGGACGCCAGTTACGCGCCGCTTTCTTTGGGCTTGAGGCGCAACGCTTTCAAAGAAACCGATCTGAAGTCATTGTCTATGTTCGTTATCCCAAAGCAGAAAGGGAGAGCCTTTCAGCGCTGCAAACCATGCGTATTCGACTCCCTGATGGTTCGGAAACGCCGTTAAATGCCGTTGCGAAGATAAGAGAGCAAACGGGGTTCTCCCAAATTAACACCGTGGATGGCCGACGCATCGTGAGTGTGACCAGTGATGTTGATTATGCGATTACAACGCCGAACGAAGTAATGGCCGTTTTAAATAGTAGAATATTACCTGATTTAAATAATCGTTATACGGGGCTTGATTATAGCTTTGAAGGAGAAAGCCGCGACCAAGCTGAGGATTTAGCGTCGTTAGGCAAGAACATGTTGATTGCGGTTATTTTAATATTTGTGCTGTTAGGCAGTCAGCTTCGAAGCTATATCCAACCTGTTATTATTATGATGTCTATTCCATTTGGAATTGTTGGGGCAATTTGGGGGCATTATTTTTTAGGGGCAGACCTGACGTTTATTTCAATTTTTGGAATGGTTGCCCTGACGGGTGTGGTCGTGAATGACAGTGTTGTTCTAATGGATTATCTCAATTGTAACAAGAATAATGGTAAGACAATGTTGGAGAGTTGTATTGTCGCCGTAAAAAGACGTTTTAGACCAATCCTTTTGACAACTTTGACAACGAGTTTAGGCCTGTTGCCTGTGTTGTTGGAAACAAGCCTACAGGCACGTTTCCTTATCCCTATGGTCATTTCTTTATCAACGGGAATTTTATTCGTGACGGTTGTGATTATGGTTTTGCTTCCTGCGCTTATCATGTTTTTTGATGACATCAATCAGCTTGGAAAAAAAGTATCTGAAAAAATTAGTCCAAATGAAAAGGAGGAATCAAATGCCTCTTAATGAACTTGAAAATATTGATAAAGAAAAAATAGCACAGCGCGGTGAAGGTAAAAAATATGCTATTTTAATGGCGGCGCTGAAATTGTTTGGTGAATATGGTTTAAAGGCGACGTCGGTGCGTATGATCGCAGAAGAAGCCAATGCGAATGTTGCCTCTATTCCTTATTATTATACCAGTAAAGAAAATCTTTACATTGAAGTTGTGAGCTATATCGGTGAGCAAATTAATCAGCATATGCAGCATGTTCAAGAAGAGGTGCGAGGGCTTGTTGAAAAAAAGAACCTCTCGAAAAAAGACGCTATGCACGCTTTGCAAATGATGATGCGTAACATGGCGAAAATTATGATTGAATCAGATGAGCCAAAGGCATGGGCGCAAATTATCATGCGTGAACAGGCAACTCCGACAGAAGCTTTTGATATTCTGTACGAGGGTTTCATGAAACCGATGCAAAAAATTGCTGCAAAGTTTTTATCTGTGTATACAGGAATTGATCCAAATTCTCCTGAGATTAAAATTCGCCTTCATGCTTTAAAGGGGCAGGTTTTAGGATTTTTGGTCAGTCGTGAAAGCATACTTCGTGATCTTGGTGTTAAGAAACTGGATCAAGATGATTATAAGCTCATTTATGCCGTTATCGAGGCCCACATAAAGGGGGCTCTCGCCGAAAAGATTACATTGTAGGAAATAGATGGTGGGCTATCTTATGTTGGCGGCGACAGTCGAACATTATTATAATTTGGCAGGTGGTGGGCCCGGGGGGACTTGAACCCCCACGTCCTAAGGACAACGGATTTTAAGTCCGCAGCGTCTACCATTCCGCCACGGGCCCAACATAGCTACTTTAGTAAATATAGAATGATAATTTTTCAAGTGGCTTTGTGCATTTTTTATGCCTTAATAAAGAAAAAGATGAGCCAAAAGGAATATGAGCGAAAATACCAAAATCACGACCAGTTTACAGCAAGGGGCTGAAACTATTCGACAATATGCGGCAAATTTGCCGCTATCGCCGGGTGTGTATCGCATGATTTCGGAGAATGGCGATATTCTGTATGTCGGTAAGGCCAAGGCGCTCAAAAGGCGTGTGGTGAGCTATGCCAATGTTAATAAACTGCCGCACCGTCTTCAACGTATGGTGTCCTTGACCAAGACGATGGAATTTGTGCATACGGAGACCGAAGTTGAGGCTTTGCTGCTTGAATCTAACCTGATTAAGAAGTTAAAGCCGCGTTATAATATTTTGTTGCGGGATGATAAGACGTTTCCTTATATTCTGCTGACGGATGATCATGATTTTCCGCAGTTAAAAAAACACCGTGGGGCACGTAAAGCAAAGGGGCAATATTTCGGCCCGTTTGCATCGGCGGGGGCGGTGAACCGCACGCTTGATATTTTACAGCGCATTTTTAAATTACGAAATTGTTCCGATAGCGTTTTTGCCAATCGGGAACGCCCGTGCCTGCAATATCACATTAAAAGATGCACCGCGCCGTGTGTGGATTTTGTAAGTAAAGAAGAATATGGCACGCAGATAAATCAAGCACAAAAATATTTGAGCGGGGAGAGCCGAGCGGTACAACAAGCCTTTGCCGAGAAAATGCAAACGGCAGCCGCCGCGCAAAATTATGAAGAAGCAGCGGAGTATCGCGATAAAATTAAAACCTTGTCTCATATTGATGCCAAGCAGGATATCAACCTTGAGAGGTTAGGCGATGTTGACGTGATTGCGTTGGCGCAATTAGAAGGGCGCAGTTGCGTGCAGGTTTTCTTCTTTCGCGGTGGGCAGAATTTTGGAAACAGGTCTTATTTTCCACGTCATACGCCAGAAGATATTCCTGAGGATATTTTGTCTGTTTTTATGGCGCAGTTTTACGAGAATAAACCAGTGCCGTCTGTTATTTTAGTAAGTCACAAGCCCACCGAAGCGTCTTTGTTAGAAGAAGCCTTGGCCACGCGCCGTGATAAAAGCCGAGTGAGTATTGAAAAACCTGTACGCGGTAAACGCCGCCGTCTTATTGATTTTGTGATGCGTAATGCGGAAGATGCGATGAAGCGTCATATTGCGGAGCGATCAAGTGAAGCGCGTCATTTAAAAGCCGTGGCAGAGTTATTTGAGTTAGATGATATTCCAAAGCGAATTGAAGTTTATGATAACTCCCACATTTCTGGCACAAATATGGTAGGTGCCATGATTGTGACGGGGCCAGAGGGGTTTATCAAAAATGCTTACCGTAAGTTTAATATTAAAGATTCAATTGCGGGTGATGATTTTGGCATGATGCGCGAAGTCATGACGCGCCGTTTTGGTCGTGCCCTAAAAGAGAATATTGATAAAAACAGTGATGATTGGCCAGACCTTCTATTGATTGATGGGGGGAAGGGGCAGTTTAGTGCGGTTAAAGAAGCCTTAGAAAATTTAGGCGTATATGATGATTTGAAAGTCGTGGGCATTGCCAAGGGCGAGGACCGTAATGCGGGGCGTGAAGAGTTCTTCGTGGATGGAGAGAATGGCTTAAAGCCATCGTTTAAATTACCGCCAAATGATCCAACGCTTCATTATTTGCAACGTATTCGTGATGAGGTTCACCGCTTTGCGATTGGAGCGCACCGAACGCGTCGTAAGAATGATTTGACCAAATCACCGCTTGACCAAATTGCAGGCATAGGCGCGGCGCGTAAGAAGGCGTTATTACTCCATTTTGGTTCTGCCAAGGGTGTTGCAGGCGCGGCGATAGATGATTTACGTCAGGTTGAAGGAATTTCTGCCGCAATGGCAGAGAAGATTTATAACTTCTTTAATGAGTCCTGATTGTTATTGCTAATGAAGTGATGTAATTAAAATCACTTTCCTGCGTAGGCAGGAATCTAGATCCCATCTTTCGATGGGATGTGCGCTCTTGTTAAACTCAGGGTTGCTTCGCTTTGCTCGCAATGACGATTATGGAGAGTATCAAATATTCGCCTTTAATTTACATCGAATTTGACTGAATTTCGAAACGATAGAAATTGACCATTTGCGCCTTTTTACTTACCATAATAGATGTGGTGGGTTTTGCTTAAGTATTTATTCAAGCCCTTATTTAAACGATGCCAAGAATAATAAAGAATTTTTAATAAGGCCGTTTAAGCAATTTAATTAATAATAATAAAAAAAGAAAGGAAAGGTGAAATTATGTCCGTGTCAGCCGATATGTATATTGTAATATCACTAATGTTTGCCGTCTTTGCCGCGGTTGCGGCGGTCGGATCAAGTATGGTTTTGGGAATAGGGTTTGAGCGTTTACGCGCAGGCTTTGAGATTGTGAAAAAACAAACAGGTTTTTTTGCAGATGCTATTCATAAATTAGACCAACGGGCGGATCATTTAGATCAGCAACAAGGTGAAATTAAAGAAACGGTGTCGTTTATGAATACGCGGGTGGAAAGGGTAGAGAAACAAACAGATTTCTTCTTTAATTCTATCACCTCGTTGGAATCTCAAATCTTAGAAGGTAAGCCGATGGATGCGCCAAAGAGCGATGTTCAGGAAAAGACGAAAGTGGAAGAAGATAAAAAGTCTCTAGCCCCTAATGTTTTGAAATGGACAGCGACGTCAGAGGCCAGAAGTTTGCTTCAATCTAAAAAAGACCAGACGAATGAAATTGAAGAGATTATAGAAGCACAAGAAGAAAAAACTTCGCATGGTGTGACATCAATGCTTTTTAATTATCTGAAAAGTGATAATGGAAAAAACCCGAAAGAAGTTATTTATCATTAAAACTTAAATAAGCTATTGCGTGTAGAGGAGCGGAGCCTTAGTGATAAGGCTCCGTTTTGTTGTGCAAGAAAGCTGTGTAAGTTTAGTTTGTCATACCTGCCGTGTGCGGGTATCCGAGAGTTTATGAAGTGCAGCAAAGCTGCCCGCATATAGATCCCCGCTGTTTAAGCAATGCTAAGCATTGCCGCGGGGATGACGGAGCGAAGGGGATATTTTCTAACTGCCATCTGCCAGATAATAATTTTTCAGCCAAATTAAGCCAGCCAAAATGACCAACATCCCAAGCCAAATAAGAGCATTGATACGCGATGCTTTTTTAGCCTGTTTTTCTTCATACCATGTGCGGGGCTTAATCCCTTTTAAACGAAAGATGCTGAGTGCTGCCAAATTAATACAAACGACGTTGGTGGCGAGCAGGAGGGCGGTTCCAAATGCCAAATTCCATTGCGCATTGCCAATCGTGAGCCCCAAAGCGACAGCAGGTGGCATAAGAGCCACCGCAACCATAACACCCACAAGGGCACTAGAGACACCAGTGGTGAGCGATAAAACCGCCGCGCCGCCAGCAGCAAGGGCAAGCGCCATACTGGCATAACTGACATTGGTGCGGTTCATAAGCTCTGAACTTTCTGTCACGCTGGCTTCGGGGATGAAATAGCCTGCAACGGCGGCAACGAGCAAGGTAAAGCCAAGACCGAAGATGTTGGTTTTTATAGCGTTAAATATTAAAGGGCGATCTCCTAAGGCCGCGCCGAAAGCGAGGGCAAGGTTTGGCCCCAATAAAGGGGCGATCACCATGGCGCCAATAATAATGGCAACATCACTTTGTACCAATCCAACACCTGCAACGATGGAAGAAAGTAACACCAGAAGAAGAAAGTCAAAAGTTAGCTTGCTGCCTTGTTCCATATCATATTTTAATTCTTCGCGCGTAATAGAACCGCCAACAATGTCTTTAAAGTTAAACCATTTTAGCCAAACAAGAATACGATGTTTTATATAAGTTAGGTCTGATTGATCCTTTTCTTTATCACTTTCTTTTTTGGCTTCTTGTTTTTGAGCTTCATTTTTTTCATCATCCTCATCTTCGGGGGCAGGCATGGTGGCTTCTACGGGAATAAGAATAATGCGCCAATCATCATTTTTTTGAACGGAGCGTGTTAGAGCATCCATTAAATTTTGCTGATTATTGACGTTAATTAAGATACGTGTAGTTTCGAATTTATCTTTCTTATTTTCAAACCAAAATGTTGTGTCACTGTGGCGGCAATCTATTGCGTTATATTCTTTTGCCAGCTCGCTAATTTTTTCTGATGCATCAGTGGGGGCAGAAATCTCTATAATTCTTAAGGACATAGCCAAACTTTCTTCATATTGATCTAAAACAACAGTGGCTTATTTTTTATTCACAAGTCAAGTAAGAGAAAATATTCAGTTAATTCAAATCATTGGATATTTTTTGAAATTGCCACAATTCATGTCTTGATTGTGGTATGCGGAGGTGTTACTTTTCGCTTATTCAAATACAGCAATTCATCGAAACGATTAGTATCGTTTTATTGATTAAAGGAGTAACTATATGTTTCATCGTGCCCGTAAAGGATCGATCGCGCCGCAAGCTGAAAAGCAAAATAAAACAGCAGCGCAATCTAAACCACAACACGATAATAATAAAAAGGTTGCTTATGATGGCATGAATCAAACTGCAGTAAAGCAGTATGCAAAACCTCAGGAAGAGGTCACAAAAGTACAAAACAATGCCAATCAAAATGCAGGGCAACCCCATGCTGTGAGAACAATTGAGAGAAACTTAAAGCAACAACAAATTCAAAAAACTATTAAGGAAGCAAATCAAATGAATAACGCACAACCAAAACAACAAGACGATAATAATCAATCTACTCCGTCACAGCCTGCACAAGGCCGTGTTGACATTCCGGGTCAAAATTTCCAACGTCCTGGTCAAGCCGCACCAGCGCAAGGTAGCCGCCCATCATACCCAGGCGCGTCATACCCTGGTGCACAAAGTAATAATTCTTTCTCACAAGCAAATGATGCAGATGATAACAGCCGTAAGCTAGTTATCGGACAAGGTATCACAATGTCAGGGGAAATTGAATCTTGTGATCATTTGATCGTTCAAGGAACAATTGAAGCAAGCCTAAAAGGTGCGAATATTTTAGACGTAGCAGAAACAGGATCTTACTTCGGTACAGTTGAAATTGAAGAAGCCAATATCGCAGGTCGTTTTGAAGGCGATATCACGGTCAAAGGCCGTTTAACGATTGAATCAACAGGTACAATCATCGGTTCTGTGACTTATAAAGAGCTATCAATGGAAGCCGGCGCGACATTGGATGGTTCAGTAAGCCCTATCGGCTCTACGAACGGCACAGCAAAGAAGGCTGCTCCGGTGAAATCCAAGAAGGTTTCTCAAAATAGTGGTGCTGAGCTTCCTTTCGCTAGCGATGCAGCTGAATAATTTGACAAAATGTGCCGTATAGGTATAAATACGGCATATCTTAAGAATAACGGTAATTAGAGAGTGTAGCTTCCTAATATTCGCGTAATGCAATGCATACTGCAAATCGTGAAATAAGCGTGGACCGGATTGAAAAATCCGGTTCATCTTTTTTGAGGGGCTTAATTTTATAATGAAATTTGTATTACGACGTATGATGTTGGTGACGAGCCTCTGCTTTAGCCTATTTTTGGTGGGCAGCTGTAACGAGCGTACAATCTTTTTCGATTTTTCATCAGCAAAACCTGATCTGGCAAGCTTGGATAAAGGCGATCTCATTCGTTATGCGTATGCCATTCAGGCAGGCTTGTTAAACCAACCAGAAATACTCGCAGAGTTGCGTGATGAAGATATTCAATTGGTTTTAGCAGAACCCAATCTGAACCGTGTTGAAGGTGCGGCGCGTCATTGGCAATATATTGATGCGACATGCGTGCTTGATATTCATTTCATGGAAGGTAAGAACGTAGATATCGCGCATTATGAAATGCGTGCGACGCAAAGCTTATCACCATATTCAACGACTGATAATCCAGAACCTCAACAATGGAATTGCTTGCAAAATATTATCCAAACCCGCCGCGCCGCGTTTGAGGAAAGCCTGTCTGAAACCTACGCTGTTTTACCTTTAAACGCGCAAAGATCATAAACAGGGCACTGTCCGCAATCAGGCTTTCGCGCTTTGCAAATATAACGCCCGTGTAAAATCATCCAATGATGCGCGTGAAATTTAAAGTTGTCAGGCACAACTTTTTCCAATTTCGCCTCCACTTGATCAACATTTTTTCCCTTCGCCAATCCAGTACGGTTTGACACGCGAAAAATGTGCGTGTCCACGGCGATTGTCGGAATGCCAAACGCCATGCTCAAAACCACGTTGGCGGTTTTACGTCCCACACCAGGGAGCTTTACAAGCGCGTCACGATCTTGCGGTACTTCGCTGTTATGCTCACTAATGAGGATTTGGGAGAGCTTATAGACGTTCTTCGCCTTGGCGTTAAACAATCCAATAGTTTTGATGTAATCACGAATTTTATCCTCGCCCAACGCCACCATCTTTTCTGGTGTGTCAGCGGCGGCAAACAGGGCTGGGGTGGCTTTATTCACACCCACATCCGTGGCCTGTGCGGACAATACAACCGCGACGAGCAGCGTAAACGGATTAACATAGTCCAACTCCCCTTTCGGCTCAGGCTCAATCGCGTGAAGGCGCGTAAAGAATTCGATAACGTCCGATTTTTTCATGAAGATTCTTTGAATTCAAAACGAGATTTTTCAATATTTTTTTGAACATTGTCTGCCGTGAATATTTGTCCATTCATGGAGATGTAAACACCAAAGGGAAGGTGTAACAAGTTACCGATTGCAAACCCTAGGCTAAAGCCTCCATCAGAAGGGCTAAATCCTTTTAACGGAATCATTGATCCTACTAAGACAATAGACTTGTCATTAATTTTGTTGCTTAAAAACTGAGCAGTTTTGATCATCCCATCAGTGCCGTGAGTAATCAAAATTTTATCATGCGATGATTGTGCGATCTCATCATAAATTTTTTCTCTAATATCGTCGTTCATATATAAGCTATCGATCATTGACGCGGTTGTATGATGTACTTTGAAATGTGGTTTAATATAATTTGTGATAAATTCTTTTATATAGCTTTCATCGTTAGGAACGGGTTTGTATTCTTTAGGTGAAAAGTGTGCGTCTATTGTGCCGCCTGTGGCGATGATGTGGATATTTTGTTGTTTATCAGTCATTTAAGTCCTCTTGATCTTTTTAATAGACTCTCTTTATACTTAATTTTATGGAGAAAAGCACCCCAGAAACAATTACCTATGGAATTCACGATACGCCATTGGGCGAGGTCGTTATTGCACAAAGTTGCAAGGGGATATGTTGGCTAGGTTTTATGGTGAGCAAAGAAGAGGGCGCGTATAAGGGCGATGGCTTTACGCGCATGCAAGAATATTTTCCAAATTCTGAAATGATTAGAGATGATAAAAGGACGGCAGCTTTGATGATGACCATCATGAAGGCATGGGATCAAGATACGCTTAAATCATTGGATTTAGATTTGCGCGGCACTTATTTTCAATGTTCTGTGTGGAAAGCGTTGCTTGATATTCCTAAAGGGCAAGTGATTAGCTATGGCGAGGTAGCCAATGATATTGGCAAGCCAAAGGCGTCGCGTGCGGTGGGTTCGGCTGTTGGTGAAAATCCTGTTTCTCTTATCGTGCCGTGTCACCGTGTGGTGCAATCATCTGGTGGTTTGGGAAATTATGGATGGGGTGTACCACTTAAAAAGAAAATCTTAAAAGCCGAAGGCGTCATTTGACTTTTCAAGTCATCCTGAACTTGTTTCAGGATATTCTGAGGTGTTAAAAGATTCCGAAACAAGTTCGGAATGACAAACGGTTTAGGTTTTTACCAGTCTGACTCTGTGTCGTAATCATCATAAGCATAGTCACCTTCGTCATCGTCTTCTTCTTCATACTCACTATCATAATGTTCGTATTCAATCTCTGCCAATTGGCCTTCGATATCTAGTTTTGATAATATATTTTCATTATACCAATACCATGCGCCGTAAGTGATGGCGATACCGATTAAAAATCTTAGAAGTCCTTTTCCCATTTTTATAAATCCAATACGTCTTTCATGGAATAAAGGCCATTATCTTTACCTTCGACCCATTCAGCGGCGCGGAGAGCGCCTTTGGCAAACAGGCTGCGGTCTGTAGCTTTATGACCGAGGACAACACGCTCCCCTTGGGAAAAGAAAGTCACGTCATGCTCACCAACAACATCGCCGCCGCGTTGTACGGCATAACCAATATCACCTTGCTTGCGCTTACCTTCACGGTCGGTCACGAAGTCGCCTCCCCCCTCTATCACTTTAGAGCGTCCTTCAAGTGCAGCTTTACCGAGCGCGAGGGCGGTGCCAGAGGGGCTATCAATTTTTTGGTTATGGTGCGTTTCGAAGACTTCGATGTCCCAATCAATGCCGAGGCGTGAAGCGGCTTGCTCAACAAGTGCGAGGAGCATGTTCACGCCAACGCTCATATTCGCGGCGTAGACAATTGCCGTATCTTTTGCAGCATCGTTTAATTGTTGTTCTTGAGCGTCATCAAGACCCGTTGTGCCGATAACAAGCGCAGTATTATGCGCGGCGGCGAGGGCGGCGTGCTTAATGGTCGCTTCGGGGCGGGTGAAATCAATCACGACATCCGCGGCCTCGAAAAGCGCGTCGGCATCATCGCCTTGATCAATACCACCTGCGTAATCGAGCATATTTGAGGCTTCAATCTCTTTAACCAATATTTGACCCACGCGGCCTTTATATCCAGTGACTCCAACTTTAATCATTTTTTTACTTCCTGATTTATAAATTCTTCTAATATCATACTTGTATTTAAAGAAAGCTGGCAATAGTGACCTTCATCCATTTTTGTCCAGCATGATGAGAGGCAACCGTGAATGTAAGCATAATCTATAATATCTTGAGAATTTATATCCATATGAGAAGATAATATTTCTACTTGCTTCAATAGCCGATCTTTATTTTCTGTTAGTTCAGGCATCTGATGTGGGTTGTGAAGTGTATTGGCGCAGTCATAAGAACGATCTCCAACTAGGCATTGAGGATCAAAGGCGAGCCAGCCTTTTGTTGAATGGTTCATAATATTTTTATGATGCATATCTCCATGTAAAAGGTAGGGTTTATAGCTTTTATTAAGCTTTCTTTTTGCAAATTTTGCTACACGGTGAATAATGTTAGGCGCATCATTTTTATGGTCTATAAGAGCAGAAAATTGTTCTTCAAAGGTTTTAAATTTATGTTCTTTAGGGATAGGAGATTTGTGAATTGAATTTAGTGTTTTTGCAATAATAAGCGTTGCTTCTTCATCTCTTCCAATCTTAGTCAGTTGAATCAGCTCTTCACCATCTATGTATTCCAAAAGACATGCTCCTTCGTCATGTTTGTAAACGTCAATGACGGCACTGCCAGAGCATGCTTTTAACCAGAAAGGGCCTTGGCTTTCAAATTTTCTACCAACCACGGTATATATTTTTAGAACAGCAAATTGATTTCGATACTTAACTTTATATACGTGACTGGTGGGTGTTTCCTCAATCAAAACTGCTTTGGAACAGTTCCATTTTTTAAGGTAGTCGCTTAAAAGTTGCCTCATATTTAGAGACATTATTTCTTATCCTTAATGGCGCAGGTGAGGCGAGAGACACATGACATCTTGCCATCATCTTTGAAAATTTCTGTGTTCCATACGTGAATGGTGCGCCCAACTTGAACGGGTTTACAAATGCCCGTGACGTATCCATCGGTGGCAGAGCGAATATGATTGGCGTTGATTTCAATGCCGACCGCCATTTGTTTGGTAGGATCAATGCACATCCATGCGGCGACAGAGCCGAGTGTTTCGGACAGAACGCAGCTCGCCCCGCCGTGAAGAATGCCAAAGGCTTGTTTTGTGCGCTCGTCCACGGGCATACGGGCTTTGAGGTAATCATCGCCAATTTCAAGAAATTCAATACCCAAATGCCCCGCCATATTGGCGTTGCGTAGGCCATTCAGCATCTCTAAGTCGTAATCTTCAAACCAAATTTTTGTCATAGTAGGTTTTTACCATGGAGAACAAAGAGTTGCACGGAGAATTTTTTTACTCTTTTGTCATCCTGAGCGAAGTCGAAGGATCTTATCTGTTTTGACCTGCTAAGATCCCTCCACGTTGGTCGGGATGACATTTTCTGAGTTGTTTTGTAGCAATAACAGATTTGGAGTCTATTCAGTTAAGTCCGTCCAAAGGTCTTTCATTCGGTCAAAGAAACCGCTAGATTCTGGCGAATGCTTTTTCCCGTCCTTACCGCTGAGGTCTTTGTCTAGTTCTTCGAACATTTGTTTTTGTTTTTTGTTGAGGTTGACGGGGGTTTCAACAAAAATTTCAATGTACATATCACCATGGGTTGACGAATTCATGACGGGCATCCCTTTTTCACGCAACCTAAATTGCTGACCCGTTTGGGTACCGTTTGGAATTTTTACTTTTGTGCGCTTGCCTGCAATGGTGGGTACTTCGACTTCACCGCCCAAGGACGCGGTTGTCATGGCGATAGGCACGCGACCATATAAATTGGCGCCATCACGTTTAAAGAATTTGTGTGATTTTACACCGATGAGAATATAAAGATCACCAGAAGGTCCACCGCGCACGCCAGCCTCACCTTCGCCGGTTAAACGAATACGGCGACCGCCTTCGATACCTTTAGGGATATTTACTTTTAATGTTTTTTCGCGGCGTACACGTCCTGCACCAGAACATTTTTTACAAGGGTTTTTAATGACTTTACCGTCACCGCCACAGGTGGAGCAGGTACGCTCAATCGTGAAAAATCCTTGTTGGGCGCGCACACGTCCCGCGCCATGACAGGTGGAGCAGTCTTCAGCCTTTTGCCCTTTTTCTGCGCCAGAACCTTTACATTGATCACAGGTGTCATTGATGGGCACGGTGATTGTTTCTTGTTTGCCGTTATAGGCATCTTCGAGCGTTATATCCATGGCGTATTGCAGGTCTGCGCCGCGTTGTGCGCCGTTGGGGTTACGCGCCTGTCCGCCAAAACCGCCGCCGCCAAACATATCTTCGAATATGTCAGAGAAGTTTGCACCGCCGAAGCCGCCGCCGCCAAACGGATTGCCGCCACGTTGACCGCCACCGCCCCCAAAAGGTCCTTGGGAGCCATCAAAGGCCGCATCGCCAAATTGATCATAAGCCGCGCGTTTTTGCTCGTCTTTTAAAACATCGTAGGCCGCGTTGATTTCTTTAAATTTTGCTTCGGCTTCTTTGTTATCTTTATTTTGGTCAGGATGATATTTCATCGCCATCTTACGATAAGCTTTTTTAATCTCCGCCGCGTCCGAGTTTTTATCAACGCCTAATGTTTTGTAATAGTCTTGAGCCATTATATTATCCTAAAGAGAATTCATAAATTCTCATATCTTCGTTTGCAAAATGGGTTTCATCAACGACAACGCCATTTTTTAATTTAAAAAATTTATCCAAATGCGATGTCGCTGCATAGCATTTTTTAATTCCGATGTTCAAAGCCGCTTCTTTTAGCGCCTCACATAAATCAAACCCTATTCTTCCGCCGCGATGATCAGGGTGTACATATAAGCTGCCGAGCCAAGGTGAATATTGCTTTAAATGTTCAGGTATTTCTGCGCCTAATCCCCATTTCTTACGAAGCTGTATTGTTCCTATACATTCTTTTTGTTCATTAATAGCAATTAAAATAATGTCTAATTTATCTTTGTTACATCCATTTTTAGCAAATTCAAATGAGCGAGATAATTCCCAGCCTTCGTGTCTATCCCATTCATTCCAGTACCATTGGGCAATAGTGCCCAGATGGTTCGGGTGGTCTGCTAAGTAGGCTATTCCATATGACATTGATTGCCTATTTCGTCATTGCGAGTAGGACGTTGCAATAAAAAGAAAATCTCACACATGCCAGCGTAAGCTGGCATCTAGATCCCATCTTTCGATGGGATGTGTGTGTAGATAACTTCTAGATCGCTTTGTTCCTCGCAATGACGGTTGTTAGGTTAATTAAGCAGATTTTTTGTCGTCTTTTTCGGCGTTATCGTCTTCTTCAACAACTTCTGCATCAATGATGTCATCATCAGAAGCGTTTGCATTTTCTGCGTTTGCTTCTTCTGAATTACCTGCTTCGGCGGCTTCCTCTTCTTGTTTTTTCTTATAAACAAGTTCACCAAGCTTCATGGACGCCGTCATCAAGGTTTCTGTTTTGGCCTTGATATCTTCGCTTGTTGACGCATCATCTTCTAATAATGCTTTCAGCTCTTCCATCGCGGTGTCAATTTCTGCTTTTTCTTCCGCAGGAACATCATCGCCAAGGTCTTTAATAGTGCTTTCAGTCTGATGGATCAGACTTTCGGCGCTGTTGCGTGCTTCAACGGAGGCGCGTTTGGCTTTATCACTGTCGGCGTTGGCTTCGGCATCCTTAACCATTTGCTCGATATCATCATCAGATAGACCGCCAGAAGCCTGAATACGGATTTGTTGTTCCTTATTCGTCGCCTTATCTTTGGCAGACACGTTGACGATACCGTTGGCATCAATGTCAAAAGTCACTTCAATTTGTGGCATACCGCGCGGGGCAGAGGGAATACCAACAAGGTCAAATTGACCGAGCGGCTTGTTATCCGCCGCCATTTCACGCTCCCCTTGGAACACACGAATGGTCACAGCAGATTGATTATCTTCTGCTGTTGAGAACACTTGTGATTTCTTCGTTGGGATTGTTGTGTTGCGGTCAATCAAACGCGTGAACACACCACCAAGCGTTTCGATACCAAGTGAAAGCGGTGTTACATCAAGAAGAAGAACGTCTTTCACGTCCCCTTGTAAAACACCCCCTTGGATTGCCGCACCGATTGCAACCACTTCATCAGGATTTACACCTTTATGCGGGTCTTTACCAAAGTAATCCTTAACCGTTTCCAAGATTTTTGGCATACGGGTCATACCACCAACCATGATGACATCATCAATGTCGGAAGCTTTTAGACCAGCATCTTTGAGCGCTGCTTTCACAGGATCAAGCGTACGTTTCACAAGGTCATCAACAAGGCTTTCCAACTTCGCACGGGAGAGCTTCACGTTTAAGTGTTTAGGGCCTGACGCATCTGCGGTCACGAACGGCAAGTTCACTTCTGTTTGTGACGCGCTTGAAAGCTCAATCTTGGCTTTTTCTGCGGCTTCTTTTAGACGTTGAAGCGCAAGCTTGTCTTCACGCAGATCAATACCTTGTTCTTTTTTGAACTCATCGGCTAAATATTCGATAATACGGGTATCAAAGTCTTCACCACCAAGGAACGTATCTCCGTTTGTGGATTTTACTTCAAACACACCATCGCCAATTTCAAGGACGGACACGTCGAACGTACCACCACCCAAGTCATAAACAATGATAGTCCCCGTAGATTTTTTATCTAAACCGTACGCAAGTGCGGCGGCTGTTGGCTCGTTAATAATACGAAGCACTTCAAGGCCGGCAATTTTACCCGCGTCTTTTGTCGCTTGACGTTGAGAGTCATTGAAATAAGCAGGAACTGTAATAACCGCTTGGGTCACGTTCTCGCCTAAATAGCTTTCGGCTGTTTCTTTCATCTTTTGCAAAATCATGGCAGAGATTTGTGACGGTGCCATTTTCTCACCATCAATCTCAACCCATGCATCGCCGTTATCACCTTCAACAATTTTGAAAGGTGCTTTTTTCTTCATTTCTTGAACATCTTTGTCCTTAAAACGACGACCAATCAGGCGTTTAATCGCAAAGACTGTATTTTCAGGGTTTGTGACCGCCTGACGTTTTGCAGGTTGACCCACAAGGCGTTCATCATCCTTTGTAAAACCCACCATGGAGGGGGTTGTGCGCGCGCCTTCTGCGTTTTCAATCACGCGGGGCTCTTTACCGTCCATGACGGCCACACAAGAGTTTGTAGTTCCTAAATCGATACCGATTACTTTTGACATGCTTTTCTCCTTTTTCTAAAGCGAGTTATAGCGATTACGTTGAGCAATTCCAACCGTAAAAGCCGAATAATTTATGCCTAATGTCGTATAAAATAAATTTATGCCTAATGTCGTATAAAATAATAAGGGAGAATAAAAGGATAGAGTTATAACGACTCACAAGAAGTGGTCTCGTTTCTCTTTATCAAATCATGTCCCTGTTATTTTTCAAACATTTGGCAACATTTATATAATAAAAGCCCGTTTCACACAGCACCTTTACTAACCTCAATATATCAAATATGTTCCTAAAAGATCAAGACTTTTTTGTAATATTGTTACAAAATGGTTGACCAAATAGAGTTTTTAAATTATGTAAAAAATAATTTTAATTATTAGCTTTGGCGAAAAATGACTTATCAGAAAGTAATAAGAGGTGCTTTTGAGCAATCACGTTTGGAAGACGTGTTGTTTCATACCGCAATTCGTCAGAGTGAAACATTTTTAAAGCAGACCAGAAATGCATCTCTAATTGATAGTTACGAGGGGCATTACATAGGTGGTGGAAAAAAGTCAAAACGCTATGTATTTAAAATAGATGGACCTGAAAGCGCAGTTCGTTACGCAAATGCCAGCTTGCTTGCAGGAACTTTTAATGCGCAAAGATTGACTGAAAAAGGTATTGTTAAACCGCGAAAGAAAACAGGCGATTATTACTTACATATTGATTTCAATCGTGAAAATGATGAAGTAAGTATGAGTTTTAGCGTACGAGGACATCGTGTTCCTAAAGATAGAAAGTTAGAACCTCTTATAACAGATGATTTAAGCCGATTTGCAGCAAATCCTTTTTTTCATAGTATCACATTGCTGATGGTTGATCTTCAAGATACTATGTCTGCCAAAGCAGAACAAGCCATAAAAAGGCGCGCTCATTTAGAGGCTAAAAGGAAACCGCCTAGTTTAATAGCTTGATCTATTTATCAGCAGTGTCATATGTTTCATTGTATTTAATTATAAGCGTAATTTTCTAGGGCAAAGAAATGATCAAAGATTATTTAAACAAAACCATTAAGAATATCGACTTTGCGGAAGGGATTAATCCTTATATTGGCAAGGTGCGCCATGTTTATGATACGCCTGATGGGCATAAGATGTTGGTTACCTCTGACCGTTTAAGTGCGTTTGATCGTCAAATTACGACGATACCGTTTAAAGGGCAGGTGCTCACGCAGCTCTCGCGTTTTTGGTTTGAACAGACCCAAGATATTTGTCCGAACCATGTGATTGATTATCCAGACCCTAGCATTGTTGTTTGTAAGAATTTGGAAATGTTGCCTGTGGAATTGGTGGTGCGTGGATATTTGGCAGGCTCAACAGGGACGTCCTTGCTTACCATGTATAAGCGTGGCGAGCGCGAGATGTACGGTATGACGTTCCCTGATGGTATGGTCGATAACCAGAAATTAGACACGCCAATTATTACGCCGACCACCAAGGCCGCAACAGGTGACCATGATGCACCGTTATCGGCGGCGCAAATTGTCGAGCAAGGCATTTTGCCCAAGGATGTTTGGGAGCAGGTGGGTGCTTATGCATTAGCGCTGTTTGCGCGTGGTCAAGAAATTGCCGCAAAAGCAGGCTTGATTTTGGTCGATACCAAGTACGAATTTGGTTTTGATAAAGACGGTGTTCTCACGCTTGGCGATGAAATTCATACACCAGATAGCAGCCGTTATTGGATGGCGGATACGTATGACGCATCAATTGAAAAGGGCGAAGCGCCAACCACGCTTGATAAAGATCAAATCCGCCGCTGGGTTGTGGCACGCGTGGATGCGTACAAAGATGATATTCCCAAAATTCCAAATGACTTGCGTATCTCAACTGCAGAAACCTACATCAGCGTTTACGAGAAAATAACAGGTCAAAAATTTGATATGAGCACAGCGGGCGAGAACCCAGAACAGCGTGTGATCAAAAGCTTAAAAAAATTAAGCGACCAATCGAAGGCTGCTTAATTTAAATGTTTTCCTATTTTCACATGCCATCGCAGGCTGGCATCTATATCCCAGTTTTCACTGGGATGTGCCAAAGTTGATAGTTTACTAACCTTTAATATCAACTTTCGCACCAGCTTCGGTGTTTTGATCGCCGGCTTTGGCGATGCCTACTTTGGCGGCGCGTAGGAGGCGGTCGTTTAGGACGTAGCCGGCTTCGATGACTTGGGTGATGGTGCCGGGGGCCTTCTCAGACGGGGCTTCGAACATGACTTCGTGGAAGTTGGCGTCGAACATCTCATCCAGTGGTTCAATTTTACGGATACCATGACGCTCAAAAGTGTTTTGGAGTTCATTACGCATGGCCGTTAGACCTTCTGCTACGGCAGGCGGTGCATCGTCAGGCATCGCATCAAGGGCGCGTTTGAAATTATCACTAAAATCAAGCAGGTCGCGGGCAAAGTTTGAAACGGCATATTTACCCGCATCATCGCGGTCTTTCATGGCGCGTTTGCGGGTATTCTCCGCATCAGCCAACGCACGCATGGTACGGTCGCGGGCTTCTAATAGTTCATTTTGTAATTTTGCGATTTGATCGTCAGGCGAAAGAGTTGCATTTTCTGCGCCTGCGCCTGGCATGTTCACAACATTTTCTTCCGCACCTTCTTCGATGTTCGTTGGGTTAAGATTGTCTTCGTTGTTTTTATTGTCTTCTGTGCTCATGATCTCTTCTTAACTAATATTAAAATTTGACGTTTTATAACGCAGGTTAGGGACGGCTGGCAAATACTTTCAAAGGTGCCTTTGTCATTTGAACGCCGTTTCCGTTGTTAAAGGGACGGGGAACTTGAATAGTTCCAAGCTCCGCATAGCCATTTTCGCCGATCTTGGCTATGGTTTCCCCGCTTTGATCCATGAAAATGTGCGAGCCTTTATCTGAAGTTTCAAGTGCACGACCATAGGCAAAGTTTTTTAACAATGTTGAAACATCTTCGCCTTTTTGAAGCATCGGAACGCTTAATTTAACAAGCCCACCACCAGAGATGTTATGCGTTAGTGAACCCAAGGGTTTGAACGATGTTGTACGAACAGGGGACAACGTAACGGCATTGTCTAAAAGCTCAACATTATAAGCATCTTCGATCACGCCGCGTTTAAAACGAATTTGGCGAATATTTCGTTCACGTAAATCATTGGTATTTAAAGGAATAGTTGCGGTGACAACTTTTGTGCCGACGCTACAATCATAAGAAACATTTTTTGTTTTTATTGGGGTGCGTTTGTACCCCGTCACTTCAATATCCAAATAATTTTTTTCAATGAAGGTGGTTTTATATCCAATAGAACTAACATCATAACAACCACTGACGGCGTTCGGTATTTTCATCAAAATGCCAAATTGCTCTGGCTCCATGTAGGTGTGATGCACAATTGAGACATTGGTAATGCGCGGTAAAATTAACTCTCCTGTCTCTTCTGCCAAAGACAGGGAGGGTAGAACGATGAGGGTCAGGATGGCTAATAATCTAATCATGTGTGCAATATAACGCTTTCATGTGGCGGGGGCAAATTGTCTCTTTGGCTTATACCTAATCGAGGCCCTTGAAGCGGCGGGAGAGGATTTCGGCCATGTAATTCACGCTGGGAATGATTTTGGCGTAATTGAGGTGCGTCGGGCCAATCACGCCAATCGCGCCGACAATCTGGTGGTCTGCATCATGATAGGGGCTGATGACGAGGGAGGTGCCACTGCCTTCAAAAATTGAATTTTCAGAACCGATATAGATTTTGACACCATCTGCGCCCGAAGCGCCTTCGAGCAATTTTGACGCGGTTTCTTGAGACTCGAGTTGTTCCATAAGCGTGCGGACGCGGTCTAAATCTTTTTCAAACGCACTATCGACCAATTGGGAATATCCCCGTACGATCAGGCGCCCATCATTGAGTTTGGTCGCGAGGCCTGCTTCGACAACTTTGGTGATGAGGGGCTCTAATTCTGATTTACGTTCTTTGATCTCTTTTAAGATATTGTCTTGCATTTCGGTAATCGTGCGCCCGTGCAAGCGTTCTGACAAAAATTGCCCTGTTTGGCGCAGCATATCTGTTGTAATGCCTTGGGGGTGGTCAAGAATTCTGTTCTCTACACTGCCGTCGGCATGCACCAAAATTACCATGGTTTTTTCAGTCGAAAGGGAAACAAATTCTATGTGGTGAATGGCTTTACTCGTTTGTTTTGGTGCAACGACTAAACCCGCGCTGGCGGATAATCCAGAAAGTGCGGAGCTTGCTTTTTCCAACGCATCATTCATGGACAGGTCTTTATTGGCGCATTCGGCCTCAAGCGCGGCACGATCTGTTTGGCTCAACGCGCCTTTTTCCAAGATACCATCAACGAAATAACGCAGTCCTAAATCTGTAGGGAGGCGTCCCGCTGATGTATGAGGGGCTTGGAGCAGCCCTAAAAATTCTAAATCTGACATGACATTGCGAATTGTCGCGGGAGAGGCGGTAATGCTGCGTGATAAAGTGCGCGAACCCACAGGCGAGCCATCACGCATAAAACTCTCCACAATGTGAGAGAATACGGCGCGGGCACGTTCATCTAATTTGTTAAAAGGGCTTGTCATCTATCTTTACTCCCTGACGTCGTTATTGCGTTCCTAAAAGTAGTAAACACTTCGTCGTCACTTATGCCTCGTCAGGAAATAAAGCTAAATCACATGACGCTTAATACTACCATAAGGATTTTCTAAGAAATTGACAATCACGCTGAACCTTTTATGGTGCAAACAGCTTTCATTGTCATCCCGAACTTGTTTCGGGATCTTATAATTAAGTCATTAGATCCTGAAATAAATTCAGGATGACGACGCCATAATAGAAAAGGACAAAATCATGAACCGCCCATCAGGCCGCCAACCCGCAGACCTTAGATCCGTTGAAATTATCAAAGATGTTTCAAAATATGCCGAAGGATCATGCATGATTAAATGCGGTGATACGCACGTGCTTTGTACGGCAAGTGTTGATGAGCGTGTGCCAGGATGGATGCGCGGCCTTGGTAAGGGGTGGGTCACGGCAGAATATGGGATGTTGCCGCGCTCCACGGGATCACGTATGGATCGTGAAGCGGCAAAGGGCAAGCAGTCTGGTCGCACGCAAGAAATTCAACGCCTTATTGGTCGTGCTTTACGCGCCGTGGTGGATATGAAAGCCTTGGGCGAGCGTCAAATTAAAGTCGATTGTGATGTGATACAGGCCGATGGCGGCACGAGAACTGCGTCCGTAACAGGAGCGTATGTGGCCATGCACATGGCGATGCAACATTTGGTGGATTTAAAACTGATCAAAGAAATGCCATTAAGTGATACAATTTCTGCCATTTCATGCGGGATTTATAAATCTACACCTGTTTTGGATTTGGATTATGATGAAGATTCAAATGCTGAAACAGACGCAAATTTTGTCATTACAGGCAAGGGCGGCATTGTTGAAATTCAAGGAACGGCCGAACAAGAACCTTTTAGCGAAGAAGAATTTCATCAACTCTTGGCGTTGGCAAAATCAGGATGTCAGGATTTAACAAATCATCAAAGGAAAGTTTTGGGGCTTTAAGTTTGAATTACTTTAACGCTGTTTTAGTGCCGCCAAATGATCTTGCAAAAGAATTGGTTGCCTATGCCCAGAATCATTTTGCCACAATAGCCGATGGATATTGTTTGTCTGATACAGTCTGCCCGCATATTACCTTGTGCCAATTTGAAGCTGAGGAGATTCCGCATATAGACATTGCGAACGAGTTCATAAAGCCTATCTATGTTTTGTCAACTGATATCCGTAAAGGAACAGATATTCATGAAGGATATTATTGGCTGTCGCTCATTGTTGAGAAAGAAGATTGGCTGGTTGATCTACAAAAGAGTGTTTATTCGCAATTAGAAAAATTAGGGTGTTCAGTAAAAACGCAAACAGGCGATTTATATAATCCCCATGTTACGTTTTGCAGAACAAAAGAAAATATAGAATTTAATAAAGACGTTATTGGCTTTATAAAAGAAACAAAAGGTTGGTCGTTTGAGATAGGGCAATCGGATGAGAATGGACAATATTTAAAATGAAAACATTATTATTAGCGACGCATAATGAAGGTAAAGTGGAAGAGTTTCGGGAGATGTTTAGCGTGCTGGATATTGAGGTTAAATCGGCGGCTGATTTTGATCTGGCAGAGCCTAATGAAACCGAAAGCACGTTCGTTGGGAATGCGTTGATAAAGGCGCGTGCGGCTTGTGAAGCAACAGGCTTGCCGAGCCTTGCGGATGATAGTGGCCTTTGTATTGACGCGTTAAATGGCGCGCCTGGTGTTTACACGGCGGATTGGGCGGAAACCGAAGGACATGGGCAATCAGGGCGTGATTTTAATATCGCGATGGAGCGTGTTCATCGTGAATTAGGTGATATCAAAGGTGATGAAACGGCGCATTTTATTGCCGTTCTTGCGCTGGTTTATCCTGACGCCAATGGGACGTTATGCGAGGAAACTTTTGAAGGGCGTTTTGACGGCACATTAACGTGGCCGATGCGTGGGGATAAGGGGCATGGATATGATCCTATTTTTGTACCCAACGGCTATGACATGACCGCGGCGGAAATGGAACCATCGGACAAAAATGCAACCAGTCACCGCGCCAAAGCGGTTGCGAGATTTGTTAATTACCTGTCATCCCGAGCGTAGCCGAGGGATCTTATAAAATGGCAAACAAAAAGATCTCTCCACTTCGCGATGCTTCGGTCGAGATGACAGAGGGGGGCAAGTCTGAGCTATTCGGCATTTACGTTCACTGGCCATTTTGTAAATCTAAATGTCCGTATTGTGATTTTAATTCCCATGTCAGTGACAGTGTAGATTATGCACGCTGGGCTAAGTGCTACGATACAGAAATGGCGTATGTTGCCGACATGACCAAAGGACGAAAGGTGTCGTCTATCTTTTTTGGGGGCGGCACGCCGTCTCTGATGAAACCAGAAACGGTTGACTCTGTTTTGGCGAGTATTCGTAAATATTGGAATTTAAAGAACGAAATTGAAATTACGTTAGAAGCAAATCCAACCTCTATTGAAGCGCAAAAGTTTGAAGATTTTAGAGCGGCGGGCGTAAACCGTGTGTCAGTCGGTGTGCAATCTTTACGGGATGAGGATTTAAAATTTTTAGGACGTGAGCATTCCACGAAAGAGGCGATAAAGGCCTTAGAAGTCGCAAATAAAGTTTTTGACCGCGTGAGCTTTGATCTGATTTACGCAAGGCCAGAACAAACTATTGAGGCATGGAAGGCCGAGTTAAAAGAGGCGCTGGAACTATCAACGGGGCATCTTTCAATCTATCAACTGACAATCGAAAAAGGCACGCCGTTTTATACGCAAGCAAAACGCGGTGATTTTCGCGTTCCTGAATCAGATCAGGCCGGTGAATTTTATGAGGTGACGCAAGAAATTTGCGAAGCCGCAGGCATGCCCGCCTATGAAATTTCTAATCATGCGATTGAAGGACAAGAATCCGCGCATAATCTAACCTATTGGAAATATGCGGACTATTCAGGGTTTGGCCCTGGCGCACATGGACGCCTTACGATTGAGGGCCAAAAATTTGCAACACGCACGCATCGCGCGCCTGATATTTGGTTAGATAAAGTTGATCAAGACAGTCACGGATATCATCCGTTTGAAGAAGTAAGTGCGGAAGAACGTTTTACCGAAATGATGATGATGGGCTTACGTTTAAAAGACGGCGTTGCCTTTAAGGATATTGAAACCGAAACAGGACAAGATTGGCGTATGCTGATCCGTCAAGATAAGGCACAATATTTAGTTGATGAAAATATGTTAGAGATTACACCGACACATATCAAACCAACACGTGAGGGTATGCAACGCCTTAATAGTCTGCTGGCCTACCTGTTGGTTTAATTATCTTTGCCCCATAAGCAGGCTGATGTCTTTTCCATTGATTAAGATTTTTCCATCTTCGTCCATGGTTAAATGAAGCAAATCTGTATTTTCTTTTTTCTCAGAAAATAATTGTATGGCCTGAATATTTTTTAACGTTGAATTGATTTTAGAAACTTTTGAAGGGTCGGCTCCCTCTTTTTCACTTTCTAGATTTTCAACAATTTTATCTAGGCCAGAAATGTTCAATTTCATATCACCAATGACACCAAAGGGCGAAGAAGGTGTGGCTTTAAAATCGCCGCCCATATCGACTTTATAATTGTCGTTGCTAAAACCTGTATCTTTAATTTTAAGGGTGGTTTGTGCCTTCGATAAAATTTGTGGTAACGTCATCATCCCCTGTAATGCTGCTACTTTTGCGGAGTTGGGATTGTTTCGTGATATGTTCATACTTGACGCCATATTAAAGATTTCTTTTGCGGGAAGGCCGGCCAAAGATAACTCAAAATTAAGTTTTGAAGGAACATATTCCCCCATATCGCTTGCTGCCAGGTCGTCATATCCAAATTGTAATTGGTGATTGATTTTATTATCCTCCACAGACTCTGATTGCATTTTAAAAGAAGCGTCCTGCATAGAAAACTTAACCGGCTTTTTCCTATTTTTACTTGCCGGTAGATCGCCGTTGATATTGTTAATATTCACAGACATGGTGTAATCAGAACCATAAAGTTCCATGATTTCTGATGGGTCTATTTCTTTGTTTTGTGCGTTTGCTTCTTTCATTTTTTGAAGCATAATTTTTCTATTTTGGGAGTTGTAATCTACAAGTTGTATATTGGTGCGAATATCTTCAATGGACAAATATGATTGTCCATCTTTTTCAATTCTAAAGCCTTGAATGATTGCTTTGGAAGGACCGGACCATTTGCCATCTTTTTCTTTTAATTCGCCCATCATTTGGAATTCATCAATGACGCCGCGGCCTTTTTTCTTCTGATCGTCGATAATAATATCGTTGTATTGTGCTTTAAATTTAGAAAATGAATTCAAGTCGGTATTCCAAACACCTTGCATCTTTTGTTTGCCAAGTGTGATTTCGGCTTCTTTTTCTCCATCCTTATTTATAAAATGAATAGCTGAAGGCATCGTGACCGACATCTTCCAATTATCTACACTTTCGGTAGGAACCGCATTGACGGATATAAATCCAAGAGCGATTTGTTTTTTATCTTCTGTTAAGTAAGTTAATTTGGGGAGCGTTACAGCGTAATAGTCCTCTGCTTGTTCGATAACGATATCTCCTTCTACTTTTAGCTCTTCCGTCTCAGTATTAAAGGCTGTCTTTTGATCTTCGATAAGGTCTGAAAAAATAGTTCTCAGTTGCGCTTCACCTTCATCATTAATATCAACAGCATAGGCTGGAAAGGTCATGAGCGTAAAAGCTGTAATCGTCATGAAAAGAGTACGGAACATTGGATATCCTTTAATAATAGTCAAATTGTCGTTAATGCGGAGCATAGCAATCTTTATCGCTACCTAAAACAGCATATTTTCCTTATTTTCCCTTTATAATACGGCAAAGTTAAGGTAAGAAGACGACATGATATTAAATTCTATAGATAAACAGTTGAAATTGGCTGAAGACGGCCAGATTTCATGGCAAAAAGATCTTACAGATCCGCGCCCCGGTGAAGTGATTGCGACTATTGTAAGGGGTGACGCAGTTTTGGCGCCGAAGGTGAAGATGATTGATACGCCTGTATTGGCAGATCAGGATGCGAGTGCGGTGCAAGAGTTCACGCAAAACTGGCTAGATCAGCATTTAAAAACAGCGTTAGAGCCGTTATTCAAATTGCAAGAAGACGATATTGCCGATGGCGCGCCAAAAGATATTGCTGCGAAGCTTTTTGATGCCATGGGGATTTTACCGCGTGAAGAGTTGGAAGATTTAATTGCAAAAATGGATGAAGAGGGTCGGGCGACATTGCGCTCTAAAAAAATTCGTTTTGGCCCGTTGCTTGTGTATCTTCCAGAGTTAAATAAGCCTGCGAGCATTCGATTGCGCGCGCTTTTATTAAGCCTGTGGAATGATAAAGATTTACCTGCCGAAGTTCCTGTTGATGGCATTGTGTCTTTTGTCGTTGCGGATAAAGATATTGATGCCACTTATTATCGTTCTATTGGGTATCCTGTTTATGGTCCGCGTTCTATCCGTGTTGATATGTTAGACCGCGTTGTGTGCGCGGTTTATGACACGGCCAAGGATGGAAAGTTTATGGCGCAACACCAAATGGCGGAATGGTTGGGGAGTAATATTGCTGACCTTTATGCGGTTCTGGAAGCGATGGGGCATACCAAAGAATATGATCCTGCCGATGAGATTAAAGAAGAGTCACAGGCCGAAGAAAATGCCAAGCCGTTAGATAATGAAACGGTTGATAAAAAAATTGAAACACCTGCGGAAACGGTGCAGGAAGTTGAGGTTAAGGCAGAGGATAAAAGACCAGAACCTGTTGTGATTTCAATGGAGAAGAAAGAACAGGTTAAACCAGATTTAGCGACATTCCGTTTGAAAAAAGGCAAAGCGATCAAATCACAATCAGCAAGCCACTCTACGAAGTCAAAAGATGCTAAGAAATTTTCGTCTGATAAAAAGAAATTTAAGCCAAAGGGTAAAAAACCTGCGGACAAAAAACCACAAGGGCAACGCGTTTACAAAGCCGAAGCCGAAAGCAAACCTGAAGATAATCCTTTTGCGATTTTACAGCAGTTGAAATCTAGTGGGAAAGAGTAATCACTTTATTCTTATGCCGCGTATTTTATTTCTCTTTTTAATCTCTTTTGTTTTTTTTAAGCCCGTTGATGTGAACGCGCAAGATAGCCGTGTGTTTGTTTCTTCGGCCTACTTGCATAAAATTTGTGCGCGCAACGATGAGGGCGGAGAGGTTGTAAAAGGTGGACATACGGCCTGTCAGGCTTATATCGCAGGCGTCATTGATTATCACAACTTACTCAAAAGCCTCGGTACGGAACCAAGTATAAAGATTTGTATTACTAATTCTGCAAAGCCTAGTGATCTACAAGATATTGTCTGGAAGTACATCGACCGCAATGCACAGCATGATGCGTTTGCAGGCGCACCGACAATAACGCTAGCCCTCGCGCAAGTTTTTCCGTGTAAGAAGAGATAGCTGAAACCTCCTCGTCATTGCATGGTTTATCCATGCAATTTAAGAGGAAGTGAATTACACGGACAAGCCGTGTAATGACGGTTAGGGGCTGTTAATTATTATTCAGGGCGGTCTATTGAAACAAGGTCGTATCCACCCCACTCAATCAGCTCTTTAACTTTTTCGTCTGTAATGTCTTGTCCTTCTTTGGTGTCAATCGTGACCGTTTGATCATCAAGGCTGACATCTATGCCGTTGACGCTATCTTCTTTGCCAAAAACTTTCTGTAAGGATTGCGCGCAAAAATCACAAACCATGCCATCAACTTTAACAATAACATCATCTGTTTTTTCTTGTGCTATTACGGGCGTGATTGTCAAGAAAATCGCTACCAAAAATACTGCAAAAAACTTCATTTTAAACTCCTTAAAATCGTTGAACAAAATTAAATAAAAGACCTTCATCAAAATTATATCCAGCTTCTAATAAACTAGAGCCTTTGAAAAGCCGAACAAGTGGCGTGGGTGAAAAGCTATCATTTGCCCCTGCGTCATAATCAACCTGAAACATCAACCATGTATGCAAGTCACCATAATCACCAATATAGGGCGCAATACCAACACGTGCTTTATGGAGGATATGTTTTTCAATATCACCTGCATAAAGCAGATGGTTTTCGTAAGATGTGAAATATCGACGTGTTTCCCAATCAAGCGCAATGCCTGTGAAAGCAGACGGTTCAAAATCATCATCGTCATAAGCAACGCCTAAACCAGATTTTAAATAAAAATTTGCCTGTTGTTGCGGTTTGTTCCAGCGTTTCAAAAGATTGTTTAATTGAATGGAATCAATATTTGCTTTTGTATCGCGTAAATAATCGTGCCGCCAGCCAACAGAATATTTTGCACTAGGGGAATAATGGATATGTGAAGAATTAGAATCTTTGTCATTCATGAACATCGCCGTCCATCCCCCGGGGTAAGACACAGGACGTGCTTCAATACTGTTTAATGGAAATAAAATCAGCAATATTAGCAAGTAATATTTCATGTTGTATATTCGCCTATATTTGCAGTTTTGTTACATTTAAAATTCACGTTCGATGATAAATTTAATGAGGTTTTCTAACGTTAACTTTAATTCGGTGTTCGGTATTTGGCTTAATGATTCAATGGCTTTGTCGCCATAATCGCGTGCCATTTTCATTCCTTGGTTAAACGTATCGTACTTGATCATAAGCTCGATCGCTGTGTCTAAATCACCGTCTTTTTGATCTTTGTCGCCCAAAGTACGTTGCCAAAATTCACGTTCTTGCGCTGTGGCTTGTTCAATAGCCAAGATAATCGGCGCGGTCATTTTTCCTTCGCGGAAATCATCCCCAACAGTTTTGCCGAGCTTGGTGCGTTCCGCGTTATAATCCAAAACGTCATCGACAATTTGAAAGGCGGTGCCGAGATACATGCCGTACTCACGCATGGCTTTGATTGTTTCTTCGTCTTGTTCGGCGATCACGGGACCCACTTCACAAGCCGCCGCGAAGAGGGAGGCGGTTTTACCTTCAATCACATTCACGTAATCTGCCATCGTGGTATCAAGATTGTTTTGAACGCTCAATTGTAAGACTTCACCTTCGGCAATGACGGCAGAGGCGGTGGAGAGAATACGAAGCACTTCTAACGACCCATCTGCCACCATCAATTGAAAGGCACGGGAGAAGAGAAAATCGCCCACCAAAACACTGGCTTCATTACCAAAAATAATATTGGCAGAATCCTTGCCACGGCGGGTGTCACTGTCATCGACAACATCATCATGAAGAAGGGTGGCGGTATGAATAAATTCAACCGAGGCCGCCAAACGATGAGCGCGCAGCATATCGCCATTGAATAAAGCCGTACTAGCGAGCGTTAAAAGCGGACGAATACGTTTGCCGCCAGCAGCAATGAGGTAGCTTGCCAAATGCGGGATGAGCGGTACGTCTGATTGCATATGATCAAGAATCATCGCATTCACTGCTTTCATATCGACTGCCATTTCGGCCTGTAAGATATCTAACGGGCTTTGATTTTTCACTTTTTGCTGTACTGCACTCATAATGTTGGTTTAATGGAGGACGCATGGCAACTCAAGAGATTTATGTTCTGAATAAACGTTTAAAACTTTTGCATACAGCGGAAGGGTTTAAGACGTCTATTGATTCCGTTCTTTTGGCATCTCCTTGTAAAGCCAAGGCAGGGGAACATATCTTGGATATGGGCTGTGGTGTCGGTGGGGCGGGCTTATGTGTTTTAACGCGTGTACAGAATGTTAAACTAACGGGTGTTGAAATTCAGGCCGATCATGTTGATTTGGCCAAAAAGAATGCCAAGGCCAATGGTTTTGCGGATCAGTGTGATTTCATTCATCACGATATTACACAATATAAAAGCGATATAAGCTTTGATCATGTAATTTGCAATCCTCCCTATCTTGAAGCGGGCAAGCATTTAAAATCCCCCTCAATCGAAAAGGCGAAAGCTATGGGGCATGAAGAAGCGGTTTTAAAAGAATGGATAGATATTGCTTATCGTCGATTAAGGCCAAATGGATCACTCACCATGATTCACCGCGCAGATCACATGGATAAAATTATTCAAGATATGGGAGAGCGTTTTGGCGCCTTAGAAATTATTCCTTTATGGCCTAAAGCGGGCGTAAACGCCAAACGCGTTATCGTGCGGGCGATTAAAGATCGTCGTTCTCCTATGACTTTGCATGCAGGGCTTGTGCTTCATCAAGAAAATGGCGATTATACCCTGCAAGCAAATAAAATTTTTAGAGATTTAACCCCGTTACTCATTGACTAGAAAAGGAAAGAAAATGAAATATTTTTTATTATTTTTGAGTATGTTATCCCTAACATCTCAAGCAAACGCGCAAGAAGTTTATAATCCAACAGGCTATTGGCTAACGGAAAATGAGCGCGCCGTTATATATGTCAAAGAATGTGACGCAGGCCTCTGTGGCAGTATTCACTGGATCATCGAAGGCGGGATGCAGTTTGATAAATTTAACCCAGATATTAACCGTCAAAAAGATCCGCTTTGTCGTCGTCAAATCATGTCAGGATTTTCCCAAAATGCCCAAAACCCAAATAAATGGGGTGGTGGAGAAATCTATAAGGCAGATGAAGGGGATACATATAATGCAAATTTGACGGTTTTATCTGAAGATAAAATGAAATTGCGCGGCTATGTTGGTATTTCTTTGCTGGGTAAAACGCAAACATGGACACGCGTGAGTAATGAAAATTACAGCCAATGCCGTCAGCCAAAATAACATCTGATATAAGACAAGCGGAAGAGGGCGATATAGACGCCCTCTATGCGCTTTATGATAAAATAGGCCATAAAGATGAAGGTTATTTTGAAGACTGCTTTGAAAAAGACTGCGTTATTATAATAGCGTCTCTTCCGCAAAGCGTCATCCCCGCGGTGAGCGAAGCGAGAACCAACAGCGGGGATCCATTTGCCAGCTGCGAAGCGGATGGCTACATAGATGTTGGTTTTGGCATCCTTAATTTTGAACCTAAATACCGTTTGTATCAAAAATTAGACATCCCAGAAATTCAAGATTTAAACGTTATTCCTCAAGCGAGAGAGCAGGGCGTGGCGACAGCATTACTGAACGCTTTTGAAAATTTAGCCCGTGATCAAGGCAAACAAGAAATCGGCATTTCCGTAGGTTTAACTAAAGACTACGGCGCAGCGCAAAGGCTGTATGTCAAACAAGGTTATATTCCAGACGGGTATGGTGTCACCCATGACCGACAGGTCGTCGAGAAGGGGCAGAGGTACGCGTTGGACGACGATCTCGCTCTTATGATGGTGAAAGAGTTATAGTTTATCAGGAGCAGCAACAGGGACGTTGATCAAGATTGGTGATATGATATTCTTGAATCTTTCATGATAAGTTGCCGTGCGATTACCACCGAGGCCATATTCATCGACTGGTTTATTTCTAATTACTAAGGTAAATGATCTTTTTAGAAAATCTGTAATATCACCAGTGTCTTGTAATTGTTCAATAGCAGTGTCGATCAAAACTCCTAGATACGTTTTAGCAAGCATTAAGGCAACTGAGTCATCAGGTGTTTCACCTTTTTTAGGTTCTGCAAGGTAAAGTTCAAAAATCTCACCTTTTTCTTTTTCAAATGCTTCAATAAGTTTTGCAGTTTCAGTCATTATCTTTTCCTAGTCATTTGTAATGCATGCATACCATAACCCGTTCCACCAGTAAGAGAACGCTCAGCACTCTCTTCTGGGTTTACCCTTTTTCTTGCTTCGGATAAATCTGCAGGGATTAAGTCCCAATCATGACATCCATTGAGCGTTAAAACGTTCTCTAACAATGTTGTCATTTCCACTTTGGCAAACCATGTAATTGTCTCAGCGGCATCAAAATAGTGTTTTCCCATATAGCGCCCATATTCCCCTTGCGCCAGAAAGGTTTGATAACGATCCATTGCCTTATTTCTTGAAACCGTTGTTCTTAATACTGTGTCTATTCGCCATTCTTCTGTTGTTGGATCTCTGTAAGGTGTTGAAACACCCTCAATCACAGGAGCATTTTCATCTAATTCAACTTCTGTATTATCCTCGTCATCTATATTGCTATCTTGTAATAATTTATTTGCGCCGTTTTTTTCAATAAACAGTTTAATAATTTCAACATCATCTTCTGTGAGTTCAGCAGGAAGTTTCACAGATAAGGCTAAATAACTAACCGGCCTATCTATTAATTTATCAACAAGTGTCTTTTTCCCCGCATTATCTATTACAGTTTCTTGTACTGTTTCATAAGTTGTAGAACTTTCAAAATGAGGATCAATGAATGATCGGTTGCCCCTTACTTTTCTGGACGCTCTAACAATGAAGTTGTAGGGATTCTCTCGTTCTTCAATCGGTGGAGAACCCCAAACTTCAGCAGCTCTTCTTGAAAATCTCGAAGCTGCTCGTTTTTCTGGGTGAATAGTTTTTACCATATCTAATCCTTAATGTTGGTCGAAATATACCTATATTTATAATTATGTCAATAAAATAATTCGGGGATGATCTTCTTAAAGCATCTAGATTTTTGGCGGAAACCCGCTATATTTGAGCCATTCATACTTCACTAGAGATAAGAGGGTTCTCAAAAATGACGAAATGGGTTTATGGCTTTGGTAAAACGACGGACGGCAAAGCAGAAATGCGTAATCTTTTGGGCGGGAAGGGCGCGAATTTGGCAGAGATGTCGAGCCTTGGGCTTCCCGTTCCACCAGGATTTACGATCACCACCGAAGTCTGCACGGCGTATTACGAAAATGACAAGAAATACCCTGAAGAATTAAAGCCTCAAGTGCTTGAAGCACTCGCGGCGATTGAAAACCAAACAGAAATGAAATTTGGCGATGCACAAAACCCGCTTTTGGTGTCGGTGCGCTCAGGAGCGCGTGTGTCCATGCCGGGCATGATGGACACGGTTTTGAACCTTGGTTTGAATGATAAAACTGTTGAAGGCCTTGCTAAAAAATCAGGGGATGAGCGCTTTGCTTGGGATTCATATCGTCGTTTTGTGCAAATGTACGGCGACGTTGTGATGGGATTAGAACATCATGATTTTGAAGACATCATGGATCAACATAAACGCGACATGGATATCACCGAAGATACAGATATCACGGCAGAGGGATGGAAAAAGGTTGTGGCTCAATTTAAAGAAATGGTGCAACGCCAATTAGGTAAGCCGTTTCCTGAAGATCCGCAAGAACAGCTTTGGGGCGCAATTGGCGCGGTGTTTAGCTCTTGGATGGTGCCGCGCGCCATTACTTACAGAAATATCAATGATATCCCGAGCGATTGGGGAACGGCCGTGAATGTTCAGGCGATGGTATTTGGCAATATGGGTGATGATTGCGCGACTGGCGTGGCGTTTACGCGTGACCCAGCAACAGGTGAGAATTTCTTCTATGGCGAATATCTTGTGAATGCGCAAGGCGAGGACGTGGTGGCGGGTATTCGTACGCCGCAATCACTGACTATTCAGGGCAAAGAAAAAGAAGGCTCCGACCTTCCTGCGATGGAAGAGGTGATGCCAGAGGTGTTTAATCAACTTAATGATGTGCGCTTGAAGCTCGAAGGGCATTATCGTGATATGCAGGACATTGAATTTACGGTTCAGCAAGGTAAACTTTATATGTTGCAAACGCGTAGTGGTAAACGTACCGCCGCCGCCGCGCTTAAAATTGCCGTGGATATGGTGGAAGAGGGTGTGATTAATCAAGAAGAAGCACTTTTAAGCCTTAATCCTTCTTCGCTGGATCAATTGCTCCACCCCACCTTGGATCCCAAAGCAGAGAAAAATATCTTGACCAAAGGGTTGCCAGCGTCACCGGGCGCGGCGTGCGGTATTGTTGTGTTTAACGCGGATGATGCAGAAACTAAGGCGCATGCGGGCGAGAGTGTCATGTTGTGTCGTGTGGAAACCTCCCCAGAAGATATTCATGGGATGCATGCGGCGGCAGGAATTTTGACCACGCGTGGCGGGATGACATCGCACGCGGCCGTTGTGGCGCGGGGCATGGGACGTGCCTGTGTTGCTGGTGCGGGAGCCATTTCCATTGATTACAAAGCCAAAAGCATGACCGTGTCAGGTCATGTCATTAAAGAAGGTGATATTGTCACCATTGATGGCTCAACGGGCGAAGTCATGCTCGGTGAAGTGGACACAATTAAGCCTGAGCTTTCTGGTGATTTTGGTAAAGTCATGGGGTGGGCAGATGCGGCGCGTCGTATGAAAATTCGGACCAATGCGGAAACGCCTTTGGATGCCCAAACCGCCGTGGATTTTGGCGCGGAAGGCATTGGGCTTTGCCGTACCGAACATATGTTCTTTGACCCTGATCGTATTCAACATGTGCGTGAGATGATCTTTGCGGATGATAAAGCGGGACGTGAAAAAGCACTGGCCAAATTATTGCCTGAACAACGCAGTGACTTCACAGAGCTGTTTAAAATTATGGGGGAACGCCCGATTACGATCCGCTTACTTGATCCGCCATTGCATGAATTTTTACCGCATAGCGATGAAGATGTTGCGGCGTTTACAAAAAGCGCAGGTTTAGATGCGGCGTATGTTGCACGTCGTCAGTCAGAAT
>CAYGPG010000009.1:0-2252 GCA_964351905.1 uncultured Micavibrio sp. | reverse complement strand
GGCGATTACGTATCCTGAAATTTGCGCCATGCAGGCGCGCGCCATTTTTGAGGCAGCGGTGGAGACGGGTGCTATCCCTGAAGTCATGATCCCGTTGATCATTGGGAAAGAAGAACTCAAAATCCTCAAAGATATCGTGATTGAACAAGCCGAAGCCGTCTTTGCCGAAAAAGGTAAAAAGGTAGATTATCTGGTTGGTACAATGATCGAAATGCCTCGTGCGGCCTTGCTTGCAGATGATGTCGCAACGGAAGCAGAATTTTTCAGCTTTGGCACCAATGACCTGACGCAAACCACGATGGGTATGAGCCGTGATGATGCGGCAAAATTCCTACCTGAATATGTGGAGCAAGGAATTTTAGAAAAAGACCCATTCCAAACGCTTGATAAATCAGGCGTAGGGCAACTGGTTGATATGGCATGCCAACGCGGTCGCTCTACACGCCCCGATATCAAGCTCGGCGTCTGCGGAGAGCATGGCGGTGACCCTGCCTCTATCGCATTCTTCGAACAATGTGGTTTGGATTACGTTTCTTGCTCACCATACCGTGTGCCAATTGCACGTCTCGCGGCGGCGCAAGAAGCGATCAAGCAAGGAAAGAAAGCGTCACTTAAAAAGGCAGCATAAGGCTTATTTTTCCCAGTACAATAAATATAATCTGACAGTCGTTTGATCTGAGTCTTGAGGACATTTGAAGATCATTTTTGTTTCTTTATTTTTAGTTATTCTTACGCCAACCTGTTGATTGTTTTTATCAAACATTTCCCAAAAGCAAAAGTTGTTTTGGTGAATATTAACAGTAGCTTCTGCTATTCCTCCATCATATTCAAACTTAAATAAACAAAAAGAATTTTTTTCTGCTTCTCTTATTTTGATTGTCTTGAAGGCTTCATTATCGCTGGGAGTAATATGATGCGTATGTATTAAAAGAGGGCTGTTATAATTAAATCTATTACCAGACCATGATCCTTTTTCTTTTTCTTCTTTGTGTGCCCTGAACGGGCTTAATATCAAATTAACAGCAAACCAAATTGGCAATGTTAATATTATTGCCATTCCTGTTTTACTAAAGCTAACAATATCCTCTTCAATATCACCAACTGCGAATGATAAGAGAAGAAAAATAGGAATGGTCAGTAAATTGAAAAATTAATTTTTATCAAAAATAGGAGAAAATGTGTCTCGTTTTGTAATGTTCCAACATCTCCTCAGCCTGTTTCTGAGTTTCCACATATCCTTTAACCTAACTAATCAACATATCAAACGGTTTATCGTCACCCAATGGGCGATAAAGCACTGCCATGCCTGCGGCTTCGGCGGATTGTACGCCTTTTTCTTCGTCTTCGATGGCGAGGCAGGTGGCGGGATCAATTTTGATGTTGTGAATTTTCTCTAACGCGCGGATGCCAGCTAAATAAGGTTCAGGGTCAGGCTTACGGCCTTCATAATCTTCCTTGCATAACATGGCATCGAAATAGGGGCTTAAGTTCACTGCGTCTAAAACGGTGCGCACAGAATGGGTGCGGCCATTGGATACGACGGCTTGGGGCATATTGTTGGCTTTGAAGTATTCTAAGGCTTCTTTCACGCCCTCGCGGATTTTGATTTGTGTGGCATTTTCGGTGAACCATTCATCGACTTCGCGCAAGTAATCTTCTTTTTTTGCGGTAAAGCCAAGCTCGTCTTTAAACCATTTAAAATTTTGTGGGCTGCCTTGCAAGAACACGCGATGTTTGTGCTCTTCGGGTAGTTCTATGCCATAACGACGCAAGACGTTTAGGTTTTTGAGCCAATGATGCTCCGCCGTATGAACCAGCGTGTTATCACAATCCCAAAATACGTACTGAACTTTTGTCATCTTTTAAACTTTCTAAATTTTCATCTCTAATAACGGCAAGACCAATATTGCGGCAGGACGAGCGCATGGAGCCTATCACTTTGCCATTCATTTCTAAATCACTAAACGGGGCAGGGGGCGCAGTACCTTCAAATTTTAAGGCACGCAAATGCTTCTTACCCAGCCCGCGATAATGCATCCGCGCCGTCAGCTCTTGCCCCACATAACAGCCCTTATCAAAATCAATACCGCCCGCTTTATCAATGCTACATTCTAATAAGGTGGAGCGCTCCACTTCCATATCCCGCGATCCATCTGGCAGGCCGAGGATAATGCGCTGCATATCCCACTCTTCAAAAGGCTCGGCCTCCATATCTTGTGGTTTTTCGAAAGTACGGTTTCCCATCTTAAAAT
>CAYGPG010000008.1:0-60189 GCA_964351905.1 uncultured Micavibrio sp. | reverse complement strand
TGATTGGCCAGATAAATTAGTCCAAGAAATTGGTTCCGCGATCGAAATTCATCCCATGTTCCCCAATAAAACCAATGTCGAATTCGTCGAAGTGCTATCGCCTACGCATTTACGCATGAGGATTTGGGAGCGTGGCTGTGGCATTACCGAAGCCTGCGGCTCAGGCGCGTGCGCCATCGTTGTGGCGGCCATCAAACGCGGCCTAACAGAACGCAAAGTCACCGTCACCCTAGACGGCGGCGACCTCATCATCGACTGGCCAAACGATGACGCCCCCGTGTCCATGACGGGGCCAGTAGCGTATGTGTTTGATGGTGTTATAAACCTAAACGGCGTTGAGTAACGAGGGTTAGCTTAGCGGCAAACGCCTCCTCTCTTCCTGTGTAGCAATGGTCAGCCCTCCTAATGGAGTGAAATGCCTCTATATCATTGCCCATAACATAAGGCATGACATTGGATTCAGGAATAAAGGGATCATCGTTGGGATGAATAACAGCTGTGTAATTATCAGGCCGTACTTTATCGCGCGTTAAGTCATGCTCAGCCCATTCTTTCATAACAGGCCAATGCATTTTTAATCTATCTGAACCCGCATCGCTATAGCCATATTGGAAACCCTCTGTTTTCCATGCTGACATTCTTTCTTCGCCTATTAACTCTCCCCAAGCATCAATAAAGCTTTGTCCTGAAATAACAGGAGCGGAAGCAATCGTAAGTAAAGGGCGTTCAATGTCAGTTAAACGTGAAGAAACAACAAGAGCGCTGTGCCCGCCTGCGCTATGTCCTGAAACAACATAAGGGCCTGTAAAGCTGTCTTGTGCGATTGCATGGCGAATAACATCTTCTAAATCATCACAATGACCAGCAAGTGTCATATCTTCAAGCTCTCCTGCGGCATTGTTATAATTATTGGTTGTATTAGGGGTGATGGTATTAAGTCCTAATGCATTAAAAGTTTTACGCATTAGTTGAATTGTTGGGCTGTGAGCGGCACCAGGATAACCATGATGAATAAAGACAGTTCCCTTGGGGGAGGGAACTCTATTGGTTATGACTTCAATCGCTTTGCCGTGTCTGTTGGGGAGGTTATAAATTTCTTTCATAAGTTTTTTTACCATAAGCTTTAGTTATGGCAAGAGTTATTTAAGCTTAGTTTAATGAATTTTAAGATTTAAGGAGACGTGGATTGAACTTTGCACCGCTCTTCCTACCATGCTATAAAAAATCATCACTTAATATTTACAGGTCAGACCATGGTTTTTTGGCGTAAGAAAAAGAATGAGGGCGAGCAGGAGCGGGATCAGCGTGATGATGAGCTGTTGCATCATAAAAGCGATCCTGATTTAGAGCCTGCGACGGAATATGATTCTGACATGGATGAAGGCACGAAGGCGCGCCTGAATAAATCCGAAGATGATATTATTGAGGAAATGAAAACCTCTCCTGTGCCAGAGCATACGCCCGTTAGTGATTCCCAAGAACAAGAAGATTTAAGCGATCATAGCCAAGAGGGCGGATGGCTATCCCGCATGACCAAAGGCTTGTCCAAATCCACCAATAAATTGGGACGGGGCATTACGGATGTTTTTACCAAGCGTAAATTGGATGACGAGGCGCTGGAAGAATTAGAAGAAATTCTTATCACGGCGGATATGGGCCCGAAAACGGCGGCGGCTTTGGTGGCGCAGTTTGCCGAAAACCGTTTTGATAAAGAAGTCGAAGATTTTGAAGTTAAAAAAGCTTTGGCCGATAGTATGACGGAAATTTTAAATCCTGTGGCGGTGCCGTTGGATATAGATGCCGTTGAAAACAAACCCTTCGTGATGTTGGTGTGCGGCGTGAATGGCGCGGGCAAGACCACGACCATCGGCAAGATGGCGTATGAATATCACATGAAGCAACACAAAAATGTGATGATTGCCGCGGGCGATACTTTCCGTGCGGCGGCGGTGGAGCAATTGGATGTTTGGGCGCAACGTGCCCACGTGCCTATGATAAAAAAAGATATTGGCGCGGACAGCGCGGCGGTGGCGTATGAAGCTTATGAGAAAGCCAAAGCCGACGGCGTTGATTTATTGATGATTGATACGGCGGGGCGTTTGCAAAATAAAGCGAACCTGATGGAAGAGCTTGCCAAGATGATCCGTGTGATTAAGAAGCAAGATGAAAGCGCACCGCACGCGGTTGTGCTCGTCCTCGATTCCACCACGGGTCAAAACGCGCACAGCCAAGTACAAAATTTTAAAGATGTTGTTGATGTGACGGGGTTGGTTGTGACCAAACTTGATGGTTCCTCTAAGGGCGGCGTGGTTGTATCCCTCGCACAAGAATTTGGCTTGCCCATTCATGCCGTGGGCGTGGGTGAGAAAATTGAAGATTTAAGCCCGTTCCAAGCCGAAGATTTTGCGAAAGCATTGATGGGGTTATCTTGCTAACTCTACCTTCTCGTCATCCCGTTGGTATGAGCGAAGCGAATATTACACGAACGGGATCTGGATAAAGAGAACAGCTTTGCTGTTCACATTATGGATCCCCGCTGTTTAAGCTTTGCGTTGCAAAGCCGCGGGGATGACAAAATGGGAGATAATTCATTGTTTTTTCACTATTTTAGGCGATAATGATGCCATGACCCAATCAAAAATAATGACACCTAAGAATATCAAATCTAAGAAATTTACTGATCCTAACGCCGCATTGAAGGCAATTGAAAAGCTTTATGATACCCACGTCGCGTTTTTGCGGGGGGCGTTTGATGATTTTTCGAATGGTAAAATGCCTAAAGATAAAGTCTCTGGTTTTTATCCTTATATCCGCATTGATGTGACGGAAGAGCAAATCAGAGCTATGCCTGATGATAATCGTCATGCTTATGGGTTTGTGTCCAAGGCGGGCGTGTACGAAACCACGGTGACGCGTCCTGATATTTTCGCGAGCTATTTTAAAAACATGATGTCGCATTTGATGAATAATCATGCTGGTATTGAAATTGAGGTAGGGGTGAGTGATTTACCCATTCCTATCCATTTTGCGTTAGGCGAAGATTTTCATTTAGAAGGCGATTTAACGCCTGAACAAATGGAGGCGATGCCACGTTTATTTGACCAACCCATGTTAGATGATATGGACGATCAAATCTCTAATGCCACTTATTTGGTGGGAGAGGGACAGGCGAGTCCTTTGGCTTTGTTTTCTGCTTCGCGGACAGATTTAAGTTTGATGCGCTTGAAACATTACACGGGCACGAAGGCGGAGCATTTTCAAAATTTTGTTATCTTTACCAATTACCAATTTTATATCGATGAATTTATTCGTATTGGTACAGGTCAGGTCGGCCAAGACGGCTATACTGACTTTATTCAACCTGAAGAAGGCGCGCGCCTACCGCAAATGCCGGCTTATCATTTGAAGCGTGAATGTGGCACAGGGATCACCATGGTGAATATTGGTGTGGGGCCATCTAATGCAAAAACAATTACAGATCATATTGCGGTGCTTCGCCCGCATGCGTGGTTGATGTTGGGACATTGTGCGGGGCTTCGAAATTCGCAAGAACTTGGTGATTATGTTTTGGCGCATGGGTATTTACGGGAAGATAATGTGCTCTATCGTGATTTACATCCGAGCATCCCTATCCCTGCGTTGGCGGAAATTCAACTTGCGCTGGAAAAAGCAGTGGGGGAGATCACGAGCAATGAAGGCTTTGACGTCAAGAAAGTGATGCGAACAGGAACAGTTGCCACGGTTGATGACCGTAACTGGGAATTACGTCCGTCTATTCGCACCAATCAAAGATTTTCACAAAGCCGTGCGATTGCATTGGATATGGAGTCAGGCACAATCGCCGCCAACGGTTTTCGTTTTCGTGTGCCTTATGGAACGCTTCTTTGTGTTTCGGACAAACCCCTTCATGGGCAGTTAAAAT
Organism: uncultured Micavibrio sp.; assembly: GCA_964351905.1. Taxonomy (GTDB): domain Bacteria; phylum Pseudomonadota; class Alphaproteobacteria; order Micavibrionales; family Micavibrionaceae. Next base: position 56,267 of record CAYGPG010000008.1, on the reverse strand, counting down.
TACCAGGCATGGCGGATAGTTTTTACCGCCAACGCGTGAACCAGCATTTATTGATTGGCTTACGCACCATGGAAATTTTAAGAGATATTGGCCCAGAGCATTTGCACAGCCGAAAACTGCGTTCATTTAATGAGGTCGCGTTTCAGTAGTTTTTATTTTGCCTCAGGCGTGTAAACACGCTATGGCCTCGTAAATAAAAATAATGAGAATATTAAACCCTGATGTCTAACTGTGATCCGCGGGCGTTGTTGCTTGCGAATGGATCGCTTGGTGCAGGACGGGTGTTGTTTCTATTTAGCGCGGTTTGACTGGCAACCTCTTCGGTTTTACTTGGGGCCAGTGTTGTTTGCGTTGCGCCGTTGACGCCGACACGCCCTGACGAGTTTTGCTCAAATGTGTCTAAAGGAGAGGGTTGTGATGTTTGATCGGGGCGAAAAGAACCCGCACCCTGAATTTGTGTTTGTACGCCATTATTAACTGGTCCGATCATAAAGATACCCTCGAAAATAGAAAAAACGAATATTAACTATATCATTAAAGCCTTAAGAATTTATTAGGAAATAAAATACGTTTCTAAGTAAAATTAACAAATATGTTAACTAATCATAAATCTTTTTTCTATATAAGAGAGGTAGGTTTAAAGCAAAGTCAGTAAATATAAAGGGTTACGGGTTACTGAAATTTGTGAAAATAAAGCAATATAAACTATAATAATAGGCGCAGTTTTTGTGCACGGGACAAATTTAGGGGAAAAATGAAATTGCTTCATACATCACCAGAAGCTGAGAAATTACTTGTGAAGCTTCATGATAGGCATCGCTTGTATTCGCTTGCGCAAAACCCGGAAGGGGAAGCGCGCGCGGAGCTCGCATCCATAATGAGCGATCTGCTCACTATTAATTTAAGTGTTGCTGAGCACGAGCTCATTACAGATGTCATGATGAGTATTTTAAAGCAGGCTGAAATTGAACTACGTCGTGCTGTTGCCGAACGTCTCAGCGTCATGGAGGATATCCCGCTTCGTATGATTTTAAATTTGGCCAATGATAAAATAGAAGTTGCTGATCCTGTTCTGCGTCGCAGCCGCATTCTGAGTGATATGGATCTTATATATATCGTTAAAGCAAAAGGGGCTGAGCATGGGCGTTCAATTGCAACACGTCCACAATTGTCAGAGCAACTAATTGAAATTTTATTAGATGAACAAGATATTCCAATAGCTGTAAATTTAACGAAAAATAAAAGTATTACCATTGGTGATAAAGCGCTATCTAGATTCATGGAGATGGCTGAGCAATCTGAAGTTTTGGCGAAGCCCCTCAGTCTTCGCGAGGAACTTTCAAATGAAATGTTAGAAAAACTTTATGATCTAGTTGGTGAAGATATTAAAGAACATGCTTTAAATTCTATAAAACCAACACTGCACACAAAATTTTTACATGTTGTTGAAGATGTTATTGATGGAATATCCAAAAACTTAAGAGGAGATTTTACTCCAACATCGCAAATGATGACACATGCAGAACTTCTGTTAGCAAGAGGTAATCTTAATATTACGATTATCACTGATAATTTACGTCGCGGGCAAATAGCAGAATTTATGGCTATGTTTGCCGTTTATTGTTCTTTACCAAAATCAACAATAGCTGATATTTTAAAGCAAGAACATGGTCAGGGGTTAGCGGTCGCCTGTAAGGCAATGGATATTTCAAAAGCAGATTTCGTTAATATCTTCTTGATGACGGCTCGGTTGCGTAAAAATGCTATTATTAAGAATAGCAATCTGAACAGAGCGTTAAGTTACTATGATAAAATTAATCAAGCTGATGCGCTCAGCATTCTTAAAGAAAGCAGACATTAGAATTTAAGCAGCTTTGACTGTGCTTTCTTCTAATGCTTTTACGCCAGGTAATTCTTTGCCTTCAATCCATTCAAGGAATGCGCCACCTGCTGTTGAGATATAACTGAAATCTTGAACAACGCCTGCATTGTCAAGTGCGGATACAGTATCTCCACCTCCTGCAACACTTATAAGTTTTCCTGATTTCGTTAATTCTGCCACTTTTTGCGCGACTTTGTTTGTTCCATTATCAAATGGTTTCATTTCAAAAACGCCCATTGGGCCGTTCCATAAAACAGTTTTACAATCTTCGGCCAATTGTTCAATTTCTTGAATAGAGGCGGGGCCAATATCAATAGATTCTTGATCGTCTTTTATATTTCCAACTTGAATAATTTCATGATCGGCATTTTCTTTAAAGTCGCGAACGACGATTTGATCTTTTGGCAAAATAATTTTGCACTCTGCTTTTTGTGCATTGTTCATGATTTTATTTGCTTCATCGGCCATATCTTTTTCGGAGAATGATTTTGCATCCGCGTGGGCTTTGGCGTATAAAAATGTATTGGCCATGCCGCCGCCTAGAACGAGATAATCTACTTTTTTCGACAAGTTGTTGAGCACGCTTAATTTTGTAGAAACCTTTGCGCCACCGACAACCGCCATGACAGGTTTGGTTGGGGCTTCTAAGGCTTTGGTGAGGGCGTCCACTTCCGCTTCCATGAGCAAGCCTGCCCCGCTTGGGAGATAATGCGTAATGCCTTCAGTAGACGCGTGCGCACGGTGTGCGGCTGAAAAAGCATCATTGATGAAAATGTCGCCAAGGCTTGCAAGCTCTTTGGCAAAGTTTGGATCATTGGCTTCTTCGCCAGCATTAAAACGTAAATTTTCTAATAATGTGATTTGATCTGCTGCTTCTATTCCAAAACCAACATCAACGCCCCATTGTTGTTTTAAAACGGGAGGGAGAAAGTTTAGAGAATACTCCATGTTCTCTTGGCCTTTAGGGCGACCGTAATGTGAGAGAATAATGACGCGCTCTGCATGATCTTTAAGATAATCTATTGTCGGCTTTAAACGATCAATGCGGGTAAAATCCGTAACCTGACCTTCTTGAACTGGCACGTTTAAATCCGCGCGTAACAAGACAGTTTTATTTTTTAAGTTAAAATCACGAAGTGTTTTATAAGTCATTTATAGATTTCCTGAGTTATAATGTTTTTAAATTTTCAGTCGCCTCAATAAGTCGTGAGCGAATGGCTGGATCCATGGCGGAGTGACCGGCATTCGGTACAATGATATAATCTGCTTCTGGCCATGCATCATGCAATTTATGCGCTGAAATAATCGGGCAGATCATATCGTAACGCCCTTGAATAATGGTTGTTGGAATATGGCGAAAGCGGTTTACTTTTTTAAGAAGGCTATCTTCTTCTTTAATATAATTATTTCTAAAGTAATGACATTCTAAAACAGCCAGAGATAACGCACGGTTTTTTTGATCTTCATTGGTAATGGTTTCATAATTGGGGATGAGAAGGGAACACGCCCCTTCATATAGGCTCCAATTTATAGCCGCTTCCATTTTTTTCTTTCCATCATCACCCATTAAAATTTCGTAATAGGCTTCTAGTAAATCATTTTGGCGGTCTTCGGGGATGAACCCTGCAAACTGCTCCCACGCTTCTGGAAAAACATTTTGGTTCGTGTACATAAACCATTGAATGTCTGCCTGTTCCATTAAGAAAACACCACGCAGTATCATGCTTAAAATTTGTTCAGGATGTTTTGCGGCGTAGGATAAAGCCAAGGTTGATCCCCATGATCCGCCAAAAACATGCCATTTATCGATTGATAAATGCTCTCGTAATTGTTCAATATCTTGAAGCAAGTGAGGTATCGTATTTTTTTCTGTCGAAGCAAAGGGCGAGGAGCGTCCTGCGCCACGTTGATCAAATAAAATGATACGAAAAGAATCAGGATCAAAAAAACGTCTTAAAATATCTGAACATCCCGCGCCAGGACCACCGTGTAAAAACACAATCGGTACACCGTCTGGATTTCCACATTGCTCCCAATAAATTTCGTGCGGGTCGTCGACGGAAAGATACCCGCTAGAATAGGGGGTGATCTCTGGAAATAAATCCAGTAGGGGGCTTTTGCGTGGAGCTTTATCTTTATGGGGCATGGTTTAACCCAGCTTGTTAATTATTTGCCCTAAAACTAAAGTCTTAAGACCCATCTTGCAAGAGCGGATATTCCAAATGTTCCGCGGCTTCTAACTCTATCAAAGGTCCATTATATTCCCGTAAATACCCTCTGACGCGTAAATTTTTGCCTGATAAGCTCAAGGGATCAACGCCACGCCGCGCCAGTTTTTTCCGTAAGGCAGGTGTGATCATAATGGTAAAATCTGTTTTCCAATTCTCACCAAAGTTTAGATAAACATTATTTTTAACACTCGCGGTTTTTTCAACAATGCCTTCAACGATCACTAGCTTACCAATGGCTTCATTGGTTTGTTCCGGTGTTAAAACAGCACTACTCGCCCATAATCCTAATTGAGCCTGCCGTGCTAGGTTTTCAGCTTCATACATTTCATTAATTAGTTCAGGGGCGTTAGGAGCCGTATAAACGCGTGTTAATCCTTGGGTGAGGAGGGCGCCATTGACCCAAAGCTCATCCCTTTTGGTCACAATGTGACCAAGTTGGTGATTCATACGGTTTACGCGCCCTTTTTTCGCCATACGCGTTTGATAAAGCTTTATTTCAGTGCCTTCGGGTAATGTTTTTTGTAAGAACATTAGGGCGTTTTCAGATATGGGCGCGTCTTGATCATTAAAGTCAGGAATATCGAGCGAGGCGAGGCGAATGATTGTGTCATCTTTTAAAAGAATAGTGAGGCTATCAATAATCTTGTCAACTCGTCCAGATTGGGTATCTTTAAGAACTTTATAATCAGGTGTTGGAACATTTAACGACTTTGGTTCGTTGTCTTGAGCATAAACGGGCAGAGCAAATAGTATAATTAAGATTGCCGTAGCGTTTTTAAACGCCTGAGGCCAAACTAAAAAGAAAGATAATAATCGCATGGCATTAAAATTGACGAAAAATAGAATTTTTAGCAAGCAAACAATTAAGGCAGGCCTCATTGTAGGTTTGTTAGGTGTTGCCGCGTGTAGCGTGAACCCCGCAACGGGGGATCGTCAGTTTACGGCGCTTCTTCCCGCGGCAAATGAAGCGCAAGTTGGTGCTCAAGAGCATGCCAAGGTTGAACAAGCCTATGGTAAATTCATGACGGGTCCTATTGCGGAATATGTTTCTGAAATTGGACGTAAAATTGCGGCGAACACGGAACGTAAAGACGTGCAATATAAATTCTATGTTGTGGATAGTGCAGAGGTAAATGCGTTTGCTTTACCAGGTGGCTATATTTATGTCTCACGCGGACTTTTAACTTTGGCAAATAGTGAAGCAGAATTGGCGGCAGTTATCGGTCATGAAATTGGTCACGTCACAGCGCGTCACGCGGCAGAGCGTATGTCTCAAGGCTTTGTTGTTGGTTTAGGCGCCGCCGTCTTAGGAGCGGCTTCTGGCAGTTCTGGCGTAGCCCAAGCAGCGAGTGTTGGGTCAAACCTATACATATCTTCATATTCCCGTGGTCAGGAAACAGAATCTGATGAATTGGGCGTGCGTTATCTTGCGCGTGCTGGCTACAACCCAAAAGCGATGTCAGATTTCTTACGTAGTTTAGATGCGCAATCAAAATTAGATGCCCGTGAAGCAGGGCGTAATGGTTCAGGGTTTAACTACTTCTCAACCCACCCTTTAACGGCACAACGTGTGCAACAAGCAGGCGCAGAAGCCACAAAATTTGCCGCGAGTGATAAAGAAAACCGCGCGCGATATCTTTCAAAAATTAATGGTATGACGTATGGGGATAGTGCCGCACAAGGGTTTGCGCGTGGTAACACATTCTATCACCCTGAAATTGGTTTTGCGTTCAGCGTGCCACAAGGATCAAAAATACAAAATGGAACGAGCCAAGTTGCCGCCAATCATCCAAATGGCACGGTGATTTTGTTTGATACAGCCAAAGTACAAGGTAGCCCAGATCCGTTATCTTATTTAAAACAATCATGGTTGCGTAATGAAGGCTCACACGATGCGGAAAGCATCACCATCAATAATATGCGCGCCGCCACCGCAAGCTTTAGCGGTAATGTTCAGGGCAAGGCCGTTACCATTAGACTTGTTACAATTGAATGGAAACCGGGCGAATTTTTCCGTTTTCAAATGGCCATACCAAAGGGTGTTAGCAATGCTTTTATGAGCGAGCTTAAAAAGGCGACTTACAGTTTCCGCCGTTTAAGCGACAGTGAGAAGAAAACGATCCAACCGAAAAAGCTATATGTTCTTCAAGCTCCTTCAGGCGCGACAGTGGCAAGCATGGCGAATAAAATGGATGTGGATGGAAACAAGACAGAGAAATTTTTAGTCCTAAACGGCATGACATCCAATGACCGCATCATCGCAGGACAGCCTTACAAGATTGTAGTGGATTGATTTACATAAAAATAACTTGATTTTTTTGTTTTTTATAGGTATTAAGCCTTATGATTCATGATTTAAATGACGATTATGCAGATGAAGTTGAAAGGGCGCGTATTTCAGAGCTTGTTCAACGCGCCATAGCTCAAAGACAAAAGGTTTCTGCTGTAGCTAGCTCTGCTAATGAGCCTGCACTAAGTGAACAGCGCTTTGATTTACCCGAAATTTTGTACCATGAAGATGATCCACGAGCGAAACGACATAAATTAATTACTGATGCAATTCGATCTGTTGTGACCCGAGAACCAGAGCCTCTTTCTTGGGAGGAGCCTCAAGAACTTATATCTTTAGATGGTAAAGAAGTAATAGGAACGCTCAAGAAGAAAAAAAAGAAAACTCCTGAGAGGTATGGTTTTCGTTCTCGTCGTTTGAGTGAACGAGATCAACGTCATCGTTTAGCTGAAGCCGCAGATCATTTTATCAGAGATTTCAGGGACGCTTTAGAAGCAATCCAAGATGGGCGATCTTCTTATGCTGTGTCCGCACAAGATGAATTTGAAATTGAATTTTCTTGCATGGTATACAATTTAAAAGAAAGGCAAGAACTTTATCCACACGCTAGAGAGATTGTTCGCGTTACTAGTGAAATTAGAGCTAATAATTCTATCTCAAGATTGGATATTCAATCATTCCAAGCGGCAGCAGATAAAATAGCTAGGTCTTTTAATGTTGCGAATGTTTTTATTGAAGTTGACGCTTCTTATCAAGATATGATGCCAGTAGGGCAATTCATAAGAAACCGTGATGCTTTAGTTCAAACGCAAGTTACCAGATTAACTGATATTGCAACTCGTGCCAGTCAACTATCTATGTTAGGCGATTGGCTTTTGAGTACTCAAGACGATTTACACAGACATGGTAAAACAATTGATAAATCCTCTAAATGTAGAGCGATGATACCTTCGGGTCAAAAACCTGATCCAGAAGCGTTAAAGAACGTTATATATTTTGCATTCTAAGAATTAATACTAAACTTCCAATAATTCCATCATTTCGCCGTGGGCGGTCATGCTGGCGGCGACGAGGGAGCCGCCGAAGCCGCAACCGCCATCTAAGGTTGCGGTGACGCAATTTAAATGCACGCCTTCATGACGGGGGTCAAAGCCACGAACGACTTTTTCAAACGGAGCGTAGCTTTCGTTCATATCTGAGAATGTTTCACCGGCCCACCATAGATTATCATCTTGTTGTTCTAAGGAGCGATTAGGATCAAGCCCTGCATTGACGAACAGAATAGGGGTGCGCCCTTCAAATTCAGTATAAGCCGCGCGCTTGCCTTGTGTCATGAAACAATCATGGCCTGCGTTTTGGCGTAAGGTTTCGCGTACTTTATGCGTCCATTTTGTCAATGATACCGTGCCCTCACGGGTCGCCATAATGCCTTCATGTGGGCAAATACCATAGCTTTGCATGGTGTTGTTCATACCGCTGCCCATCATCCAAAGCAACGTGTCTGTGGGGTTTGGCGCAAAATGGAGTTGGGTTAGTTTGTTCCAAAGTTCTTCTTGGGAACCTCGTAAATAGGTAATATCGCTCGGTTTCATGCCCGGTTGGGCAAGCAGAAGGCGGCGGAAAGTTAAAAGCTCGTCAATTGTCTCACGGGACTGCGTGCCATAGCCCGTATAATTACCGAGATAGACAAGGCGATCACCAATGCAAAAGCGCTCTAGGATGGCATCGTGAAGCTGTATCAGGCGATCCAAATCTGCATGAATAGAAGAAATAGCCCAAACCTTGTTCGGGTTTTTTAGATTCATGAATCTGTTATCTGTGGTTTTTTGGCACATGCGTGTCGAAAGACCTATATAAGAATTTTGAAAAGGCGGGAGGAGTTTCCCAGAATCATTAAATTATATCATGGATTTGTAATGATTCCAGATGTTTATTCAAAAATTATGGCTATTGTGAATTTTTAACGCGGATTTTAATAAAAAATATAGTTTAAGCGTTTTAGATAATTGGGTGAAATAAGCTCAATAATACTTCGTGCGTTTGCTTCGACCTGTAAATAACGCGAAGGAAGGATTGTTAAAATTTCATCTTCTTTCGAGCTTTGAAGTTTTACATTATGTAGGCCAATAATTTCTTCGTCAAAATACCCTAATTTGTATAAGTAAGATGCCGCAACAAGGGCAGGGCAGGAGAATATTTTTCCATTCTTTGATTCTGAACGCAGAATGAACGTCGTAAATTGATTATAACGCTTTTCATCTTTACGTAAGTAATCTTTGCCATCTTCTTGGGCGTAAGTGTAGCCTTGGCCTTCTAAATCTTTATAGAGTTTTTCCATTAATGGAGCAAAAGAGGATTCTAGATAAACACAATCAGGTTGGTGTTTTAACTCTTTCATATATTTCAAGAAAACAGTTTCCGATATTTCAGAATGTATGTCGTCATACATAATGATTTTTTGGGCTTTAGGATGTAAGTCTAGATAAGGACCAATATGCTGATTGGTATAATCAATCACATCCTGAATAGGTGATGAACCGTCATAATGCGCGTATTCTATAGAAAAAATCATGTTTAAAAGTAATCGATAATTTTTTAAATGTCACTCTTCGATTTAATTGAAGGGCTCACTTTCAAGAGTTAGATGGATCCTGCGATCAAGTCGCAGGATGACTGAGGAGGGGCGCAATAAAAAAGCGGATCATTTGACCCGCTTTTTTGAATTTTTTGATTAAGAAGAAGCTTACGCTGCTTTTTTTGTGATCACGTCGTTGGCGACAACGGATTTGGCGTTGCCTTCTGTGCCCATGATTTTTTCTAGGCGCATTGTCGCTGTTTCTTCTGATGTTTGCTCAACCGCAGCCACTTCACGCGCTAAACGCTCCAACGCTGATTGGTAGATTTGACGCTCAGAGTAAGATTGTTCTGTGTCATCATTGCTACGTTTCAGGTCACGAAGAACCTCTGCAATCATCACTGGGTCACCAGAATTGATCTTTGTTTCATATTCTTGGGCGCGACGGCTCCACATCGTACGACGAATGCGGGCTTTGCCTTTAAGCGTTTTCAACGCGTCTTTCATGCGTGATGTTGTACAAAGCTTACGAAGACCCGCTTCTTTTGCTTTCATCATCGGGATTTTAAGGCGCATACGCTCTTTTTCAAAGCTAATGGCATAAAGTTTGATTTCCATGCCTGAGATGGTCTGTGTTTCCACGCCTTCAATCAGACCCACGCCGTGAGCGGGGTATACTACGTAATCACCTTTTGCGAAATTATCATTATCAGCCATAAAGTTAGTGCCTTTCCATGTTCAATAGTTATTTTCATTTTTTAACGACACAAAAATTATCCGCAAAATACGGTTATTGTATGTCGTCAATATAATGGAAACGTTGGGTGATTGTCTTTTGACACTGCATCGTTTTCTCATCCCTTCATTCTGTCGAGGGAAACGCGCTCTTCAACCGCTTATCGTTAAGCCATGAAAAGAATATACTTAACAATTCGTTAAAATGCAAGAAAATTTTCAATAAGACAGTAAAATACTACTTCAATCACCGTCTCCAGGACGCTCGCTAAAGTATTCTTCTAACTTGTTTTTTACGTCTTTGAACTTCTCTGCTTTGGGCAGTGGATCTTTTTGTTTTGTGATGACGGGCCATTGTTCGGAATAGGTGCGATTAAACTCCACCCACTTCTCGCCTTCTTCGTCTGTGTCGGGAATAATTGCCTCAATCGGGCATTCTGGTTCGCAAACGCCACAATCAATGCACTCGTCAGGGTGAATGACGAGCGTATTTTCGCCTTCATAAAAGCAATCGACGGGGCAAACCTCCACACAAGTTGTGTGTTTGCACATGATACAGACATCAGTCACTACAAAAGTCATGAGAGGCTTTTAAAAGAAAGTTTGTTATTTTTCAAGACTACTTCTGCGCCAATGGGCAGGGTGCAGAGACGTTCGCCATGACCGATGGGGGCGTTTTTAACGATAGGGGTGCTGGGGGCATTGTTTTCAACGATCTCTTCAATATCAAAACCAAACGGACGGTCATGATTATCTAAAGATTTAAGAAATTTGCCTAAGATTATGATATTGCATAATTTTAACCAGTTAGATTGGCGCATGTGACCGAGCATTCTATCATAACGACTAAGGTGATCATTGATATCTTCGAGTATCAAAACCGAATCGCTCATGTCAGGTGCGTAAGGTGTGCCGATGAGGGTTTGCATTGCGCTTAAATTTCCACCGAACAAAAATCCTGCAGCGTGGACATCTTTATGGTCTTCGCCTGGCAGGCCAATATGATCTATTTCACCCATTAAAATCTGCAACATTTGGTTATTCCAATGTGGTTGAAGCTTTTTAATGCGCGATAATGTCGGGCCATGGAAGGTAATGAGCCCTGTTCTGGCATGAATAGCGTTTAGCAGGATGGTAATATCACTAAACCCTATAAAAATCTTTGGATTTTGCTGAATTGCGTCATAATCGAGCAAATCAAGAAGGTGAATGGCACCATTCCCCCCACAAGTGCAAAAAATAGCGTCAATTTCAGAGTTTTTGAAGTAATCATTAATAGCATCCGCACGCATTTGCGGCGTTCCTGCCATTAAACCGTATTTTTCTTGCGTTTGAGGATGAAAAAGGACGTTAAAGCCGTTTTTTTCTAAAAACTCCACCGCCATACTCAGTTTTTTAAGGTCATAAATACCGCAAGGTGCAACAACACCAATGGTGTCACCATGTTTTAAAGCTTTGGGGTATATGGGGGCGGGGCGAGTCATTCAATTAATATATACCGTCATTGCGAGGAATGAAATGACGAAGCAATCCAGAATGTTTTTCGTAAGACTCTGGATTGCCGCGCTACGCTCGTAATGACAAAATCAATCTTCTTCTTTCTTAGTCGACTTATAAGCTTCTAACGCACGGTCGCGGGCGTCGCTGTGCATCATCATGGGTTTGGGGTACGTGTTGCCGAGTTCTATGTTGGCGGCTCTTAACACGCTTTCGGGGGCTTCCCACGGGGTGTGGATGTCGTCATTGCTCAGTTCTTTAAGTTCGGGCACGAATTGGCGGATATAGTCGCCTTCGGTATCAAATTTCTTACTTTGTAAGATAGGATTGAAAATTCGGAAATAGGGGGCGGCATCCGCGCCGCATCCCGCAATCCATTGCCATGAGGCAGAATTACTGGCGAGGTCGGCATCCACAAGACAATCCCAAAACCATTCTTCGCCGCGATGCCAATGGGTGAGCATATTTTTCACCAAAAAAGAGCCAACAATCATCCGCACGCGGTTATGCATATACCCCGTTTCATAAAGTTGGCGCATTCCTGCATCAACGATAGGGTAGCCTGTTTTGCCGCGTCGCCATGCTTCTAGATCCTCGCTGTCTTGAGAATTCCATGGGAAGTCATTAAATTTTTCATTAAGGTTTTCCCATGTGATTTTCGGGAAATGGTAAAGCAAATTATAAGAAAATTCGCGCCAGCCAAGCTCGCTTAGGAAATGTCCCATATCTTTGTCCCATCCCTCGGTTTCGCCACGTTCTTTCGCGGCATACCATGCTGTATTTGGGCTTATCTGACCATAATGCAGGTAAGGGGAAAGGCGTGATGTGTTCTCATCGGCGGGATGATCGCGGCCTTTCTTATAATTATTGAGACCATCATCAAGAAAATCTTGAAGGCGTTTATTCGCGCCATCTTCAGATATTGTCCAATAAGACGCTAAGTTCTTATGCCATTGCCCTTCACCTTTGGGGAGGAGATCTAGCTCTTCTATTTTTAAGCTTAAACCATCTGTGTCGCCATAGGCTATGTGCTCAGGTCTGGGGAGCGGTTTTCTTGGCGCGTCCGAATTTAAACATCCTTTACGATAGAAAGGTGTGAAAACTTTATAGGGTGTGCCGCCTTGCGTGCTGATCGTCCATGGCTCCCATAGAAGCGAGCCTTGAAAGCTTTTGACCTCGACGTTATCCGTATTGTCTTTAATGAAGGACTTAATGCTCTCGTCGCGTTTAATGCGCCACGGCTCGTAACAACGGTTCCAATAAATGCCCGCCGCATCTGTTTTGTTTATGAGGTCAGGGATAATTTCTGTCGCGTCACCTTTTTCAATTACTAAGTGATTAGACAAATCTTTATTGAGCGCATCTAGTCCATGATGGAGCCAAACACGTGACGCTGCTCCCATTTTCCATTCTTCTGAATTTATATCATCAAGAATATAAAGCGGAATAATTGGATGGCCTTTTTCATAGGCGGCATGAAGGGCAGGGTTATCTCCAAGACGTAAATCTTGTCTGAACCAGACGATAATAGGTTTTTTGCTCATGGTTTATATACGAACAGACTGCCTATAAAGTTTCAAGAGATAATCACAGTATTGTCATTTCGAACGTAGAGAGAAATTTCATTACCCGCAGGAGATTCCTCGTCGCTTCGCTCTGTCGGAATGACATGTGCGTTTATTAACTCGTCGCGTTAATTTTTTCAACGATCTCATCAAGTACTTCATTGGCTTTGAGGTTGCTCACTTGGCAGGTGCCTGCGGCGTTATGACCGCCACCACCATAGGTCAACATAAGTTCACCAATTTTTGTTTTGCTGGTTTTGTTGAGAATAGATTTTCCAACGGCCAGAACGGTGTTCTGTTTATTCTTACCCCAAATGACATGAATAGAAACAGATGCTTGGGGGAAGAGGGCGTAAATCATAAAGCGATTACCCGCCCAAATGGTTTCTTCATTACGCAATTCCAAAACAATCACATTTTCATGAATGCGAGAGCAGCGCTCGATCTGTTCTTTAAATTTAGGGAGGTGAGAACGGAAAAGCTCAACGCGTTCTGCAACGTCAGGCATTTCCAAAATCTCGGCAATATTTTGTTTTTCACGACAGACATCAATGAGATCCATCATCAATTGATAGTTCGAGATATTAAATTCACGAAAACGTCCCAACCCGGTACGCGCATCCATAATGAAGCTCAATAATTCCCATCCTTGTGGGTCCATAATGTCTTCACGTGTAAATCCGGCCGAGTCTGCTTTATCAACGGCGTTCATCATTTCTTCACTAACATTAGGAAATTTTTCTGCACCGCCAAAATAATCATAAACAACGCGCGCGGCAGATTTTGCATCCGCATCAATAATATGATTGTCTTTTTGACCGCCTGTGCGTTCAACTTCACTTGAATGATGGTCAAAAGATATATGCACGCCTTCGACGTAAGGAAGATTGGTGGTGATGTCACTGTCACTCACTGCAATTTTTCCGTCCTGCATATCTTTTGGGTGGGCAAAAGTCACTTCATCAACAACGCCTAAATCTTTTAGCAAAACCGCGCAGACCAAACCGTCCATATCAGAACGCGTAATAAGGCGGTATTTTTTATTTTCTTCAGGCTGAATTTTTGCAGTATTGGACATGAAAGAAAGGCTCCTCAAGTTTTTCATTATCACATCCCAGCGGAGGCTGGGATATATATAGACTCCAGCTTTCGCTGGAGAGTGAAGGGTTAGGAAGCGGCGGCTTCTTTTTCTTCGTCGTCGTCATCTTTTTTAGATGCTTTTTTCTTTTTTTTCGTCGACTTTATAAATTCAGGCTCTTCCTCGCCTTTGACAACAGCCTCATTGATAATGACTTTTTCCATATCATCCATGTCTGGTAATTCGTACATCGTATCAAGTAGCATGTTTTCCAAAATTGAGCGAAGACCACGTGCGCCCGTTTTACGAGCGATGGCTTGTTTTGCCACTTCTTTCAAAGCGTCATCGGTAAATTCTAGCTCGGCATTTTCCATTTCAAAAAGCTTCTTATATTGCTTGATCAACGCATTCTTAGGCTCTGTCAAAATAGTGATTAATGCATCTTCATCTAGATTTTCGAGCGTTGCAATTAATGGCAAACGACCAATAAATTCAGGGATGAGGCCATATTTGACCAAATCTTCTGGTTCTAATTTTTTCAATAATGTTCCTGCATCACCTTCTTCGGGTGGCTTTACATCCGCGCCAAAACCCAATGTTTGACCACGGTCTTTGTTCGCTAAGATTTTTTCAATCCCTGCAAACGCACCACCACAAATAAACAGAATGTTTGCGGTATCAACTTGAAGGAATTCTTGTTGCGGATGCTTACGCCCCCCTTGGGGAGGTACAGAGGCAACCGTTCCTTCCATTAATTTTAAAAGCGCTTGTTGCACGCCTTCACCAGATACATCACGGGTTATGGAGGGGTTGTCACCCTTACGGCTAATCTTATCAATTTCATCAATATAAACGATACCGCGTTGTGCGCGTTCTACATTGTAATCAGAAGCTTGAAGGAGTTTCAGAACAATGTTCTCAACGTCTTCACCAACATAACCGGCTTCGGTCAGGGTAGTTGCATCCGCCATCGTGAACGGAACATCAATCACACGCGCTAAAGTTTGCGCGAGGAGTGTTTTACCACACCCCGTTGGCCCTAAAATAAGAATGTTTGATTTTGCTAATTCAAGCTGCTCACCTGAACTAGAACTACCATGTTCTAAGCGTTTATAGTGGTTATGAACCGCAACGGACAAAATACGTTTTGCGTGCGCTTGACCAATCACATAATCATCTAAAAATCCATTAATCTCGCTAGGGCTAGGCACACCATCATCGTCACCACGCACAAGCTGTGATTTATCTTCTTCACGGATGATATCCATGCAAAGCTCGACACATTCATTACAGACAAACACATTTGGTCCTGCAATCAGTTTACGCACTTCATGTTGGCTCTTCCCGCAGAAAGAACAATAGAGTGTGTTTTTTGTGTCGTTATCGTCGTCGGATGACTTAGCCATGATCTGCCTTTTAGTTTTTATAGAGCCCTCATACGCGCATATAAATTTACTGAGGCGCGATAAGGCTTTTTTTGTTCATTAACCCAATATTATTCAAATGAATCAATTCTTTCCAAAGTAACTAGCCAAGGCGCGAGGCGCAAGAGCATAATTACATGTATTTATTCGTTTAAATCATTTAAAAATTACTACTCTACATCTTATCTTTAGACTAAGAAGATGAATAACTTATTAATAACACCAAGTACTTAAAGACGATGCCTAAACCAACTTTAGAAGAATTAGCCGAAAATTTCGCCCTTTTTGATGATTGGGAGGATCGTTATAAATATTTGATCGATTTGGGGAAAAACCTCGAACCGATGGATGAAGCGCTCAAAACAGAGGTCACAATCGTCAAAGGATGTACTTCACGTGTCTGGTTGGTTGCCACAGCAGATGATAATGGCGCATACCATTTCACCGCTGACAGCGACGCTCACATTGTAAGAGGGCTTATCGCCATCCTTTTAAGCGCGTACGAGGGTAAAACAGCCGCGCAAATCAAAGACATCGATATAGACCAAAAATTCACCGATATCGGCTTAAGTCAACACCTGTCCCCCAACCGCCGCAACGGTTTCTTCGCGATGGTGGAGCGGGTAAGGGCTTTGGCACAAAACTAGCTTTTCGTCATTGCGAGCAAAGCGAAGCAATCCAGAGCCATACGTTAAATTTCTGGATTGCCGCGTCACTTTGTTCCTCGCAATGACAGATGTATTTTATTGACATAATTTTAATCCGTTGGTATTACTTTATTAAGTATTAATGAGGGATATTATAATGACTGCGCCAATAACGATGCTTGATGAACTAATTGAAGATAATCAGGAGCATTTGAACGATTTAGGTGTTGCAGTTTTAAGGTATGCTTTTCATGAGGTGGCACGCGCCTCAATCGAAGATGCAAAATTAAATAATGAAACAAACTCTAAGTATGTTTTTGAGAAAATGTCTGAAATAACTGACTTTCAAGCATTGAAACAAAGACAAATTCAATTGCCTGAATACTTTTCTAAAACTAACAGTGATGATTTAAGCGCAATAGAAGCAGCTTTATCAGAAGCAATTGATTGTTTTGCTGGCGAAGAGTATGATACTGACTTTACGGCACTATCAGATATTGATGTTCCTAAAAAATCTTATGATTATGCTGCGCTTGTTGCAGAAGAATTAAAAAAGAATTCACTGTTTACTAAAACACTCTAATTCTTAACCCCAACACTCGCCAAAATATCGGCAAAGGCTTCATCGGCTTTTTCATTGCTAAGGCCTATCGTGTGACCTTCGATGGTCATAATTGAATTTTGCCCTATCCAGATTTGGGCGTTGTAAATTTTATCTTGTCCGTTGGATCGACCTGTTCCCAAAAGGGAGCCTTGACGTGTTTTTTGATCTTCCATTTCCTGAACATTCAATTCAAATTCATTCACGTTCGCCCGTTTGACCATGCCGTTTAGAACAGTTTTAATCACGGTCTCACTATATTGACCATAGCTTTCAGGCGTTGATTTTGTGCATTGTGCGGTGACCTCTAAAGTCGTTTGCATATCATAAACATACGTAAAACTTTGAAGGTTAAAGCAGTCAGAATTGCCATTCGCGCAACTACGTAATGTTATGGGTTGTTCAGGAAACGTCATTTCAAATTCGCAAAACTCAGGCGAATAATACCCTGCAGGCGGCGGCGCATTTTCAGCCAGAATTTCTTTGAGCTCTTCATCGTTGGCGTACGTTGAAGACATAAATAGCGTCATTGCGAGGAGTAAAAACACCGTTCGCGTCACATACCAGCGCAGGCTGGTATCTAGATCCCATCTTTTGATGGGATGTGACTTTACGCGGCTCATGCTTTATTCCAAGTTTCTGGATGTGCAGAAGTTTGCTCACCTGAACTCATATCTTTGATCTCGTGCGAACCATCTTTTTGCACATACCAAATATAAGGAATCATTTTCTTCTCCGCATATTTGAAATGCTTATCCCATTTTTTAACCGTGTGATAGGTCTCAACATTTAATCCACGTTTACGAAGTGTTTGCGCCGTTTTTACGGCGTCTTGGGCGAAGGCGGTATCTTCGGTATAAATCAAAATATCCGTTGGTGATTTTGCGCCAATCTCCATCAGATCAGGACGTGATTGACGAATGACATCAAACAGACGCGAGAAGCCAATGGAGATTCCAACCCCTGGCAATTTTTTATTAATATACTGACTGGCAAGGTCATCATACCGTCCACCAGAACACACAGACCCAATAAATTCAGGCACATCCAAAAGCTGCGTCTCGTAAACTGTGCCCGTGTAGTAATCAAGGCCACGCACGATGGAGAGGTCAGCCACCACGGCATGGTTGGGAAGGTGGGATAAGTTATCTAAAACACTAGAAAGTTCTTCAATGCCCTCACGCATTAAATCATTTTCTGCTTCTATCGCACGAACATGATCTCCATTGCCCTTTGTTTTGGCTAGATTGATAATTTTATTAATTTGCTCTTTGCTTAAATTTTCTTCGGCGAGTAATTTTTCAATTTCTTCAAGCGGTAGTTTTTCAATTTTATCAATGATGCGTGTAACAGGCGTGGCATCGTCAAAACCCATTGCACTTAACATACCCAAAAGAATTTTACGGTTTGAGATGCGTAATTGCACCTTACCAATATCTAATCCTTCAAGCGCTTCATAGGCCATGGCGGCCACATCGGCGTCAAAGGCGAGGGGGAGGTTGTCAACATTGATGACATCAATATCGCATTGCATAAATTCGCGCATACGTCCCATTTGTGGGCGTTCACCGCGCCAGACACGTTGCATTTGATAACGTTTAAACGGAAACACAAGCTCATTAAAATGCTGCGCCGTATAACGCGCAAAAGGCACCGTTTGATCAAAATGAAGCGCAAGTCGTGCTTCTTTACTGTCATCTTCATCTTGATGAAGGCGTTCTAAAGTATAAATTTCTTTATCGACTTCACCTTTGGCGAGGAGGACATCAATTTCCTCGACGCTCGGCGTTTCAATAGAGCAAAACCCATAAGATTCAAATGTGCGGCGAATATGGTCCAACCATCGTTGCTCAACAAGACGCTCTTCCGGCAACCACTCAGGAAAGCCACTTATAGGTTTTGGTTTATATATCTTTTGTTTTTCAGTCATAGTTTTATTGTCATCCCGAGTATGTCGAAGGATCTTCAATCCTAGTCTTCGCTCAAATCTTTCCATGTTGGGTTCATTTTTTCAATGAGGTGAACCTTTTTATCTCTCCGCCATTTCTTGAGCTGTTTTTCTCTATTTATAGCATCTTCTGCTGTCTCATACATTTCATGATACAACAATTTATCAACACTATATTTACTCGTAAAACCCTTCACAAGCTTTTGTTTGTGTTCATAAACACGGCGTTGAAGGTTGTTGGTCATTCCGATGTAAAACACATCGCCTGTCCAGTTTCCCAAAATATAAACATAGTAGTTATTCATATATTGAAGATCCCTCGACACACTCGGGATGACAAGAAGATTTTACAATTGAAATAATTTTTCTAAACGGCTGACGAGGGCATTTGCAAGTTCATCGGCGTCGCTGACTTTCATGGCGCGGGAATAATAACGGGTAACATCGTGGCCAATACCGATGGCAGTGAGTTCGACTTGGCGCAGTCCTTCAATCCAGCCAATGACGTGATGAAGATCCGTTTCCAAAACATTGGCAGGATTAACTGATAATGTGCTGTCATCCACAGGCGCGCCATCAGAAATGACCATCATGATTTTGCGTTGTTCAGGACGGCGGGAGAGGCGGTTATGTGCCCAGACGAGGGCTTCGCCATCAATGTTTTCCTTCAAAATACCTTCTTTGAGCATCAACCCAAGGTTTTTGCGACATCGGCGCAGCGGGCTATCGGCATTTTTGTAAACAATATGACGAATGTCATTAAGGCGACCCGGATGAGCGGGGCGCGCATTCTCAATCCACAAATCACGGGACTTTCCGCCTTTCCATGCACGGGTGGTAAAGCCTAAAATCTCGACCTTTACACCGCATCGTTCCAGCGTGCGTGCCAAAATATCGGCGCAGGTAGCGGCAATGGCGATGGGGCGACCGCGCATGGAGCCAGAATTATCAATTAAAATTGTCACAACGGTGTCACGAAATTCAGTTTGTTTTTCGGCCTTAAACGCGCGGGGGACATCTGCGCCTGTGATAATGCGGGTCAGCTTTGCGCCATCCAAAACACCTTCTTCCAAATCAAATTCCCACGAACGACGTTGTTGCGCGAGCAATTTGCGTTGCAGGCGATTGGCGAGCTTACTAATAATCCCTTGTTGGTTTTTCAATTGTTGATCGAGCAACGTACGCAGACGTTCTAATTCTTCGGGGTCGGCCAATTCCTCGGCGGGAACAATCTCGTCAAACTGGCGGGTGTAAACTTTGTAATGCCCATCATTATCGCTTAGTAAACTCGAAGGGCGGCGCATGTCTGGATTACCGCCTTGGTCGTCCATGTTTTCGCCGCTCATCTCGCTCTCGGCATCTTGGTCAAAATCCGACTCTTCGTCTATGCCGGCTTGGGCTTCTTCTTCATCTTGCTCTGAACCGTCTTCGGCTTGGGCGGCGCCTTGCTCTTCGGCGGATGATTCTTCCGCGCTTTCTTCCTGACTTTCATCAGACGCGGTTTCGTTTTGATTCTCCGTAGACTCATCTTCTGGCGACGCATTATCGTCCGCATCTCCTGCGATTAAGTCCATCGCCGCCATGAAGTCACGCGACGCGCGTGCATAAGCACCTTGATCATTTAAAAATCCATCGTCATTCCGACGAAGGTCGGAATCTATTGTCGTATCCTCAAAAGATCCCGACCTTCGTCGGGATGACGCGGGTGGGGTAAGGGATGACAGAAAGTAAGAATGTATATCGCCCCCCAATTGTTTTTCAATATGTGGTTTCCACAGCTCTATTAGTTTTTTGGCATTTGGCGGTATTGGTTCGTTTGTGAACGCCAGCCGCGCATAGGCATGAATGGCGTCCGCCATATTGCTGTCTTCACGATTTTGCAGGTGGGTATAACCCAAACGCTCGCATTTTTCATTGAGGGTTTGGTTGAGGTTATCCCGCACGCCAGGCATTTGATTGGCACCAATGGCTTCCACGCGTGCTTGCTCCAACGCATCAAAGACGGCGCGCGCGGTTAAATCCATAGGGGCATTTTGACGATGAATATCGGTTTTGTGGTGTTGAAGTTTAAGAGCTTTCGCATCTGATGCGCCCCGCAATAATTTTTGCTGCTCAAGCGTCATTTCTTGATCAGGCAAGGGAAGGGACGTGCTTTCCTCCAATGAATTTGTGGGACGATCTAGCCGCTCCTGCGCCGAGAAGTTTACTGCCATAGCCTTCTTCCCAGCCATCGCACGTAGAGTTGCGGCGGTCGCGCCCTTGAAATTCTCTAATTTGTCTTTTTTAATGGGCATTAGTTACTGCCTAATAACTCCACCCCAAAACATCGTTGGTAATACTCCGCTATAGTTGGCCATTCCATTTCGTCGCATTTGTTCATGAAGGCGTAGCGGAAGGAGAGGTCGCGGTCGCCAAAAATTTGGTAATTTTCGGCCCAACTAATCACGGTACGCGGACTCATGAGTGTCGATAGATCGCCGTTGATAAATCCTTGGCGGGTGAGCGATGCCATTCGCACCATTTTATCGATGGTGTCTTTGCCCTCGGCATTATCCATCTCTGGCATTTTGGCGGTGATGATGTCCATTTCTTTGTCATGTTCAAGATAGTTTAACTGCGCGACAATGTTCCATCTGTCCATTTGCGCTTGGTTGACCTGTTGTGTGCCGTGATAAAGCCCTGTGGTGTCGCCTAGCCCGACCGTGTTTGCCGTGGCGAATAATCTAAAGGCGGGGTGGGGGCGAATAACCACATTTTGATCCAGAAGTGTTAATTTTCCTTCGGCTTCCAAGACACGTTGAATAACGAACATCACATCAGGACGCCCTGCATCATATTCATCAAAGACGAGCGCGACATTATTTTGAATTGCCCATGGCAATAAACCTTCTTGGAACCGCGTAATTTGCTTGCCCTCTTGCAACACGATCATGTCTTTGCCGAGCAGGTCGATACGCGATACGTGGCTGTCCATGTTGATACGCACACACGGCCAGTTTAGGCGCGCGGCGACTTGTTCGATGTGCGTTGATTTACCCGTTCCATGATATCCCTGAACCATCACGCGGCGGTTGTGCGCGAAGCCTGCCAAAATAGCCATGGTCGTGTTATGGTCAAATTGATAGGTTGGGTCAACAGCAGGAACATTCGGTCCATCTTCTTTAAAGCCCGGCACTTGCCAGTCAATATCCAGCCCAAATGTTTCACGCACATCGTATTTTGTATCGGGGATAGAGGTGTATTTTCCGTCTCTATTTTTGACTTTTGTCATGTCAAAAGAGGCAGAGTTCATCTCATGTTCGTTTTTGGCAATTTCTGACATTTATATTCTTTCTATTCATTCACGCCATTGCGAGAAGGCGGAGCCGACGAAGCAATCCAGTGTTTAATAGTTATTTTTCTGGATTGCCGCGTCACTTCGTTCCTCGCAATGACGGTTTAATAATTCTCACGCCTTTTCCATTTGATCAAATTTTTGAAAGGCTAGTTTTAAAACCGTATAGGACATGTTTATTTTTTTCAATTGTTCTTCGGCGTTTGGATCATTTTGGTTGAGGTCAGGATGATATTTTTTGGCAAGTTTTTTATACTGCGTTTTTATATCTTCTAAATCCAACGGTGGTTCTAAACCAAAGATAGCAAGCGCTTCAAATTCCGCGCTGCTGCTATCAACCTTGTTTTGATTTTCTTGGTATTCTTGCCACGCGCGTGAAGAGCGATCATCAGTTTGACCAGTGCCATGAAAATCCCATGCCTGACGGCGCAAATTTTCTTCCGACATACTATCTGCGTCATAACGCCATGTTGGACGATCCCCAAACATGCTCTTAAGAATTTGCTCTTCAACCTCGCGTTGATTCATCCCATCAAAGAAGTTCCATGCGCGGTTATATTCTGTGATGTGATCTTGGCAAAACCAATAATGGTTGGTTAGGGATCTGTCACGCGGCGCACGAAAAGTGCCTTCACCGGGACAGCCAGGCATTTCACAAGGCTTATAAGACGTCTTGGGCTTATGTGGGTCCTGATAATCAGGCGAATTTGGTTTTAAATTGATCTTTGGCATATCCTTACTATTATAAGATTTTCGTAAGGTGTAAAACAAGCATTACAGGCGCAATAAAAGGTCATTTTCATGAATATTCAGCAAAAAATTGAAGAAAAGCTCAAAAACGCGCTTCAGCCCGAAATTTTGGAGCTCACAAATGAAAGTCACCTTCATGCAGGGCACTCAGGCGATGATGGGAGCGGAGAAAGTCATTTTCGCCTCGTGATAAAATCACACAACTTTAAAGAGAATAATCGTGTGGCACAGCAACGCGAGATTTTTCAGATTCTCGCCGATGAAATGAAAATCATCCACGCGCTTTCTATTAAAGTTCAGTAAGTTAGCCTTTTGCATACATAGGTATTTTTTCACAATCATACATCCTCAGGTTGTATAATGATCACCATTGTGTGTGATATTTATTAAACAGAATCAAAAAACGACTTGGTCTTTTGCTTCGTTTATACGGCGTGATTTTGTGTATCTCTGATTTTAAAATAATTAATCGCAAAGGTATCTTTATGTCACAATCTTATTCTGATCTTGAATATAAAAGCTCACTCATCTCTCGTAATATTACTGTTTTAGGCAAACGCACATCGGTTCGGTTGGAACCTGAAATGTGGCGTGAAATCAAAAATATTTCAGTGCGCGAAAATTGCACGATCCATGATTTATGTTCACTTATCTCGCTTCGGAAGAACGAGCGCACGTCTTTGACCGCGGCCATTCGTGTTTTCCTCATGCTTTATTTTCGCTCTGCCGCGACAGAAGAAGGACATAAGAAAGTAGGGCATGGTGATTTTGAAAATATGAAACGCCGCGCAGGAGTATCATCAAATTGGACTGCGCTCAATCATAAAAAGAGCAAAGCTGTACAGGATAATTTAAGAGAAAATGACGTAAGCGATGAAATGCAAAAAAGATTCGCCCCACATATTAACGCAGAGCAACAATCAGAAAGTGCGACGGGGTAAAAAAGTTTTTTCAATAATAGCCTTACATAAATAAAACCTTTTTTCGTCATTGCGAGGAATGTAATGACGAAGCAATCCAGAATTTTGCTAAGCTCTGGATTGCTGCAGTCGCTAATGCTCCTTCGCAATGACGATTTGCTTGACGACGTTGTCGCGAAAAGTTTTTTAAGCCTTACGACCAAAAGCTAAGAATTTTTCGCGGCGTGCTTTTTTCAGTTTGTCGGCTTTCCACGGTGTAACTTCTTTTTAAACCTTGGAAATTTGCGCGGCAACATTATCAATCGTTTGCTTTTTCGCACGATGGGCGCCGCCGACAGGCTCTTGGATAATCGCATCAATCAAGCCTAAATCTTGGATGTCTTGTGCGGTTATCTTCAAGGCTGCTGCTGCTTCGGAGGCGTGATCCGCGCTCCGCCAAAGGATAGACGCACACCCTTCAGGAGAAATCACAGAATAGATGGAATGCTCCAGCATATAAATACGGTCTGCCGCGGCAATCGCAATCGCACCTCCAGATCCCCCTTCGCCGATTACGGTTGAGATAATGGGCACTGTGGCGTTAAGGCAAGTTTCTATAGATTTTGCAATCGCTTCGGCCTGCCCACGTTCTTCGGCGCCCATGCCTGGGTAGGCGCCAGCTGTATCAACCAAGGTCAAAACAGGCAATTGAAAACGCTCCGCCATTTTAATAAGACGTTGCGCTTTACGGTATCCTTCTGGACGTGCCATACCAAAATTGTGATAAAGGCGTGTTTCTGTGTCGTGGCCACGTTCTTGACCCATGATCACACAGGCTTGTCCTTGGAAACGACC
This sequence comes from uncultured Micavibrio sp., assembly GCA_964351905.1. Lineage (GTDB taxonomy): Bacteria > Pseudomonadota > Alphaproteobacteria > Micavibrionales > Micavibrionaceae. Next base: position 31,956 of record CAYGPG010000008.1, on the reverse strand, counting down.
CAATCCACCAAGAAGGGCGGTATCATCGGCAAAATTACGATCGCCTGCAAGCGGTGTATAATCATCAATCATGCCCTTCACGTAATCCATGAAATGCGGGCGGTTTTGATGACGCGCTACTTGCACTTTTTGGGCAGGGGTCAGTTTACTGTAAGTTTGGTTGAGAAGCTTATCGACCTTCTTTTCCATGCGCTCAACTTCGGCAACAATATCACCATCACCGTCAACTTGGCGAAGCTCGGCAATTTTGCTTTCAAGGTCTAAAACTGGTTTTTCAAAATCTAATTGGCTCATAAGGGCTCTCATTTATTTGTTGAATGTTTTTAATAGCAAATCAGGCGACTAGATACAATATCCAGTCGCCTGATTTTAAATTTTGTGTCTGTAAAACGGCGTTTTACTTCTTGCCTTCTTTACTACCTGAAGCACTCATTGGGTGTTTTTCTTCGACTGTTTTTTTCAAGTCTTCACCAATCATGTGCGTATAAATTTGTGTCGTTGCAATGTCAGCATGACCCAGCATTTTCTGAACCGAACGTAAATCTGCACCACGGCTTAAAAGATGTGTTGCAAAAGCGTGACGAAGGATATGCGGGCTAACGCGACCTTCTTCAACTTCTGCATCACGCGCCAAGTCTTTCAATAATTGTGCAAAACGTTGACGGGTCAAATGACCACTTTGTGACGTTTTAGACGGGAAGAAAGATTTTTCCTGTGCTGCGCGGTTTTCGTTACCAATAAATGATTCACGAACAGCAAGATATTTTGCAATAGCATTTTGTGCTGGCTCAGAAAGAGGGATCATACGCTCACGACCGCCTTTACCTTCAACTGTTAGGAATTCTGCGTTTTCTGCGATGGCTGCCATTTGCAAACCAACAAGTTCAGAAACACGAAGACCTGTTGCATATAAAAGTTCAAGCAAACAAACTAAACGAACGCTGTCCGCGCCGCCGCCTTCACCAGCAGTTTTGATCAACTGGCTGACTTCGGCTTCGCTCAAAGTTTTTGGCAATGTACGGCCTTGCTTCGGGCTATCGATTGTTGTTGTTGGATCATCACCACGAACATCTTCAGACACAAGGTAGCGGTAATATTGACGCATTGCTGAAAGGCGACGGGCAACAGTACGCACAGCGATTTGAGCTTTATTTTCACCTTTAGTGTGAATCTTATTTGTAAGATCTTCTAAATAATCCTTAAGTTCTGCCGTTGATGCACGATCAAGATCAGAGCTTTTTTCTGATTTAAGATATGCACTTACGTCTGCAAGATCACGCCAATAAGCTTGGCGCGTGTTCATTGCTGCACCACGTTCTGATGTGAGCATATCTAGAAATGCATCCACTGTTGGATGTAAATCTGGTTTCGGCATTTTTGGTCGACCTGGACGTGCCATTTTAGTTCTCCTATTTAAATTGAAGCCTTCATCATTTCGACCAATTTTTCCTTGGCGATAAGATGGGCTTGATTAATTAACCCCACAGTGCTCAGGCTTTTTATAACGTTATTATCGTTTATGCCGTTCGCATTATTTTCAATATTACTCAAAACAATAAGTAAACTCAGCCCAGCAAATTGGCTCTTTGTTGTAAGTTCTAACCATTCGCTAGGAGTAGTATTAGACATTACATAACCGTCATCTGGTGTCAAGCTTATTTGTTTTTCATAAACTGTTTTTGGATTATTGGAAAATAAAACAGGTTTGTCAAGAGAAGAAAGCAATAAAATTTCGTCTTGTGGATGTTTTTTCCCTAGTTCCTCTATAGCAAGGTTAATATTATCCTTCTCGAGGCCATAATTTCCATAAATATTCTGTGTGTCTTGAAGAACTTTGGTGAAAAAGTAATTTTCTGGATTGTTAGGGGCTAATTCCATCAATCTTTTACCCGATTCTTCAGAAATTTTCTGTCCGAGTCGCAATTGCGTGATTATAAGAGGTAATAATTCTGATTGGGGTAGGGTGGATGGATCTTCCAACTTCTCTTTTTGTGCCTTTGATAACTCTTCAAATGGTAATAAAGCTTGGAAGAGGGCTAAATTCTCTAATTTCCCTTTTTGTGCGGCAGGGAATTTTTCATCATTTAAAAATGTTTTAGTAAGAATCGGTGATATGCTTTGTGATAAGTCCAAGCTTGTATAATCAATACGGCCTTTTTGCGCCAATAAAGACAATTCCAAAGGCTCTAATTTTTCCAGTAAATTAATATCATTTGCGGCGATCTTAAAATTTGAATCGAAGTATAACCCTTGAAGAACGCTGCTATTGGGAAATTGTATTTCTGTTTTATCGCCCATACCCATTTCAATGGAACACACCTTATCCAACTGCTGCCAAAACGGCTCGCTTGAATAGCGTTCAAACAGCACTTTTTCTTCTAAACAAGCCGTGGACAACCCTTGTTTGTTCAAAATAAGCAGTAATCCTATCTCGGCCAAGGCACTGTTCGTGCCGGGATCATCAGTAGAATTGGTATAAAGTTTAAAGGCATCTTCCCAAAAACCATTTTTTAAAAGCGCTTTTAGTCGTAGGCTTAATAAATCTCTACCATCCTCTGCACTGACATCATTAATAATGCCGCGCGTATCATAGACAGAAACCAGCATATTGCGCTTGATGGTTTGCATCGCGCGGGATGGCGCATGATCTGGCATGTTTTGAATAAGGTAAGCAATTTCAGAACGGTTTTGATTGCGCCATAATCCTTTGGGAAGTGCACCATTAAGATCACTTCGGATAAGGCCTGCGCCTTCATCCGCCGCCTGAACAGACGGGGCGAAGCTTAAAAAGCATAAGAGTATTAAGAAGAAATAACGCATTATTGGGCTGAAAGACCTTGTATATCTGCCGCTGTCACGGTTTTAGAAACGTTCTTTTGCACGATTTGAGGATCGTTTAGGGCAAAAAACGCGACTCCCCCAATAAGAATAAGAAGAACAGCAGATAAAATTATTTTGGCGAACATCTATAAAACCTCAATGAATCATGAATTATTGCGATACTAATAAGCACAACTATAGAAAGCAAATGAAGATTTTAGTGGATTTTTTAGACATAATTATGTAGAAGGTGAGTATGAAATACGATGAAGAATTAAAAGCAGAGTTTAAAAAAGCAGGTAAGTCCATTGTCCTTATTGGTTTTATGGGGGCAGGTAAAAGTGCTGTGGCCGAACAAATGCACAATATTATTGATGCACCTATTGTTGATACTGATGCCGAGATTGAAAAAGCAGAAGGCATGACAATTGCTGAGATTTTTGCAGATCCAGATAAAGGCGAAGAATATTTCCGTGAATTAGAACGTCAAACTATTCAAAGATATTTAGAAGGTGATACACCAGTGATTCTATCCACGGGCGGCGGTGCTTTTATGAATGAAGATACGCGTAAGTTGATTTTAGAAAAATCTAATCCTGTCTGGTTGCAAATTTCTGCAGAAGAAGCTTTTAACCGCATTGACGCGGATTGGAGAACTAAAAAGCTTATAAGACCTGTCGTTCATGGGGATGATGCTGCAAAAACAGGCAGGCCGACCAATTCACGTTCAACTCAACAAAGAATTATCAGAGATAAATTGGCAGAAAGAAACCCAATTTACGGCATGATCTCTACGCAAGTTGATGCAGAGAACGGGAATGCTGAACAAGTTGCTGGTCATGCATTATCAACGCTGTACATGTATAGAGATCCTTCGTAATATCACTCACATGACTGACACAAAAATTGTAAAGGTGGATTTGGGCGCGCGCTCTTATGATATCCATATTGGTAAGGGCTTGTTGGAACAGGTTGCTGACCTTATCCCAAGTGATCTCAAAAACACTAAAGTTTTTATTCTCTACGATAAAAATACTTACCCTTACGTTCAGGTTTTGGAAGAGGCCTTGGCGGGTAAAGTTTCAGAAAGTAAATCGCTAGGCCTTCAAGGCGGCGAGCCAACAAAATCTTATGACGGCCTACAACAAACGCTCGATTGGTTGCTCGATAATAAAGTGAACCGCAACAGCCTTATGATTGTTGTCGGCGGTGGCGTGATTGGTGATCTCGGTGGATTTGCCGCCTCTATCGTTATGCGTGGTATTCCGTTTGTTCAAGTACCTACAACATTGCTGTCACAAGTCGATAGTTCTGTTGGTGGAAAAACAGGCATTAACACCGCACAGGGCAAAAATTTAGTGGGTAGTTTTTATCAACCGCTCGCTGTGCTTTGTGATATCGGCACGCTTGGCACACTACCTGAGCGTGAAGTGCGTGCAGGCTATGCAGAAATTGTAAAATACGGTCTTATCAATGACGAAGAATTTTTTAATTGGCTCAATGAAAATGGCGAAGCTGTTATTCATTTAAAAGCCGAGCAACTCACTTATGCGATTGAAAAATCATGCTTATCAAAAGCCGCGACAGTCGCCGCAGACGAACATGAAAAGGGACAACGCGCGTTGCTAAATTTAGGGCATACTTTTGGTCATGCTTTGGAAGCCGCGGCAAAATATGATGGCCGCCTTATCCACGGCGAAGCCGTCTCCATCGGTATGATGATGGCACACAGCCTGTCGCGCCGTTTGGGGCATTGCACCAATGAAGATTGCGACCGTGTCCGCGCGCATTTAAAATCACTTGATCTTAAAACACGGATTAAACACATCGCTCCTGAGCTGCAAGTAAGCGGGGAAGAGCTTTATGATTTAATGTTAGGGGACAAAAAAGCGGAGGGGGATGAGATTGGCTTTATCCTAACCCGCGGTATTGGTCAGGCGTTTCAAACAAGGGAAGTTCCGCGTGAGGAAGTCATCGCCGTCTTAAAAGAAAGTATGTCGTAATGGATAGAATAAACACCGTATCAACTCATAATTCGTCGTCCCTCGGCGTCTCAACACAGGGACGCTGGGACGTTTTAACAGCGTCATCCTGCGACTTGATCGCAGGATCCATTTTTACTTTAAGTCTGGATCCTTCGGTCAAGCCGAAGGATGACATTATGAGGGGACTGTAATGGATTATTGGATATCGGCTCTTATTGTATTTGTATTGCTATTCCTGTCTGGGTTTTTCTCAGGTTCAGAAACCGCACTTACCGCGGCGTCAAAGTCGCGTCTGCATAATTGGGAAAAAGAAGGCAATAAAGGCGCGGCCATCGTCAATAAAATTCGCGAGCGCAAAGACCGTATGATTGGCGCGCTTCTGCTTGGTAATAACCTCGTCAATATTATGGCGTCGGCATTGGCAACAAGCGTCTTGATCAAAATTTTTGGTGAAGTCGGTGTTGTTTACGCCACTATGATCATGACTTTGTTGGTCTTGATTTTTGCGGAAGTTCTGCCCAAAACTTATGCCTTAACGCATGCTGATAAAATGTCTGTGGCCATCGCGCCAATCATCCGTTTTGTCATTTGGTTGTTTTTCCCTGTGGCAGAGGCTGTCAACTTTATCGTGCGTTTTACCTTAAAATTATTTGGCGCGGATATGGATAAAATTGGCGAAAATTCCCACATGGAAGTCTTGCGCGGCGTGATTGAATTGCACGAAGGCGCCGATACTGAAACCCAAGAACAACGCGCCATGTTACGCTCCGTTTTAGATTTGTTTGAAGTCGATATCGAAGAGATTATGACTCACCGTAAGAACGTGGTGATGTTGGATGCAAATGACCCCATTGAAAAAATTATTGAAGAAGCCCTCGATAGTCCGTTTACCCGTATGCCAATCATGCGCGATGACAGTGATAATATTGTTGGCATTTTGCATTCAAAGGCCTTGATGCGCGAGCTTAAAACCCGTGAGAAAAATAATCAGGGGTTAGAGGATTTGGATATTGAAGAGCTTGCTACTGACCCGTGGTTTGTGCCTGAAAACACGACCTTATATGAACAACTCCAAGCGTTCCGTAGCCGTCGTGAGCATTTTGCGGCTGTGGTGGATGAATATGGCTCCTTCATGGGGATTGTCACGCTCGAAGATATTTTGGAAGAAATCGTCGGTGAGATTGATGATGAGCATGACGAAGCTTTCGTTGGGGTGCGTAAACAAGCTAATGGCACGTTTTTGGTAGAAGGGGATGTGACCATCCGTGACCTCAACCGTGAATTTGACTGGGATTTGCCTGATGATGAAGATTATTCCACCATCGCTGGTCTCATCATCCACGAAGCCCAAACCGTCCCCGAAGCCGGCCAAACCTTCACCTTCTACGATTTCCGCTTTGATATCGTCAAAAGGCAGCGTAATCAGTTGGGGCTGATTAGGGTGACTGTGCCTAAAGGCGAATAATATACTCATCGTCATCCCGTTGAAGAACGGAATCTAATTTGAATTTCTTTATGAAATAATCCCCCTCCCTTAAGGGAGGGGCGTAGGGGAGGGTGTCAGATATTTGCTTAAAGAGTAGATTTTAAACCCTCACCCAGCTTCAACTAAACTCATTTCATTCGTTAAGTTTGCACAACCCTCTCCCATAGGGAGAGGGAAGTATTAAGAAACCTTACCATGGCATTGTTTAAACTTTTTGCCTGAGCCGCAAGGGCAGGGGGCGTTTCGGGCGACTTTGCCCCAGCTTTCTGGATTGTTTTTATCAAACTCCATTTTTTGTGGCATGGGTTTAACAACGTTGCCGCCTTTACCTGCGCCATAGCCTGCACGGGGCGTACCCATTAAGGCAGGGTCCATTCGGCTTTCATTGGTTTTGACATCGCCATCTTGTGCGACTTGTTCATCCAACGCGCGCATGATTTTTTCATCCACGTTAATCTCAACAAGGCTTAAGGTCTGTGTCACGCTTTCGCGCATTTTGTTGAGCATGTTTTCAAATAAGCCAAAAGCTTCGGATTTATATTCGTTTAAGGGATCACGCTGCGCGATTGCGCGCAGGTTAATTCCTTGGCGTAAATGATCGAGCGCAAGCAAATGTTCTTTCCAGTTTTGATCCAAAATTTGAAGAACAAAAGATTTTTGCAAATGACGAAAGGTATCAATGCCCGCCGCTTTAATTTTTTCTTTAAATTGTTTGTCAGACGCTTCTTTTATGCGGTCGTAAATTTCATTCTCCGCAATGCCTTCTTCTTTCGCCCAGTCTTTGATGGGCAGGTCGAGATTTAATAGACGCTGTGCATCATTTTGCAATGTTTCGACATCCCATTGTTCTGCATAGGCATTTTCAGGAATGGCGCGCGTGACCATATCGTCAATGACATCATAACGCATGTCATCGACCAGTTCGTCCAAATCATCGCCCGCATCCATAATTTCTTTACGTTGTTCATAAATGACTTTTCGCTGGTCATTCATGACGTTGTCGTATTTCAACAGGTTCTTACGAATTTCAAAATTTTGTTGCTCCACGCGTGCTTGCGCTTTTTCGAGTGCTTTTGATAACCAAGGGTGGGTGAGGGCTTCACCTTCTTTAAGACCAATATTACTCTGGAGCAATGTCGCCATCTTATCGGCGGCAAAAATACGCATCAAATCATCTTCAACGGAGAGGAAGAAGATCGTCGCCCCTGGGTCTCCTTGACGCCCTGAACGACCACGCAATTGGTTATCAATACGGCGAGATTCATGACGCTCTGTCCCGATAACACAAAGACCACCTGCCTCATGCACTATCTCTTTATTCTCTTTAATCTCGGCTTTAATTTTTTTCGTCGCATCGCGCTTGCCTTCGTCTGACCAGTCTTCTTCAACCTCATTGGCGATACGCATATCCAGATTACCACCCAATTGAATGTCGGTTCCGCGACCCGCCATGTTGGTGGCAATTGTCACCGCACCAGGCGCACCTGCTTGGGCAATAATACTGGCTTCTTGTTCATGATAACGCGCGTTTAAAACATTATGTTTTACTTTTTTCTTTTTGAGGAGCGCGGATAGCATTTCAGATTTTTCAATTGAAACCGTCCCCACCAAAACAGGTTGATTACGTTCCTGACATTCATGAATAAGGCTTGCGATGGCCTCAAACTTTTCTTCGATAGATTTGTAAATCTTATCGTCATGATCAATACGTTGAATTTCAACATTGGTTGGCAGATCAATCACACCTAAGCCATAAATTTGGGCAAATTCTTCGGCTTCGGTTAAGGCCGTACCCGTCATCCCAGAAAGTTTGGGATAAAGGCGGAAGTAATTTTGGAAAGTAATAGAGGCAAGCGTCTGGTTTTCGTTTTGAATGGCCACGCCTTCTTTAGCTTCTAACGCTTGATGCAGACCATCAGAATAACGGCGTCCTTCCATCATACGGCCTGTAAATTCATCAATGATGATGACCTTGCCGTCTTGAACGATGTAGTCTGTATCAAGGGAGAAGAGTTTGTGCGCGCGCAATGCTTGTGCCACGTGATGGACTAAGGAGATATTATGTGGATCATAAAGGCTACCTGTTTCAATCAGGCCGTGTTCTTCTAATAATCCTTCAACTTTGACGTTACCATCTTCGTTTAAGGTGACCGTGCGTGCTTTTTCATCAAGTTCATAATGACTCTTATCCAATTTAGGAATAATTACATTCACTTTATGATATAGGTCTGTTTGACCTTCCGATGGGCCAGAAATAATAAGCGGTGTCCGCGCTTCATCAATCAAAATCGAGTCAACTTCATCGACAATCGCGAAGTTAAAGGGGCGTTGGACCATGTTCTCTAATTTGAACTTCATATTATCTCGCAGATAATCAAAGCCAAATTCATTGTTTGTGCCGTACGTAATGTCACAAGCATAAGCCTTTTGACGCTCGCTATCAGGCATATTACCAACGATACAATCACAAGTAAGGCCTAGGAAATTATAAATTTGCCCCATCCATTCGGAATCACGGCTGGCCAAGTAATCATTGACGGTGACAACATGAACGCCTTTACCTTCAATCGCGTTAAGATAGGCGGCGAGGGTAGAGACAAGCGTTTTACCTTCCCCCGTACGCATCTCGGCGATTTTTCCTTGGTGTAGACATAACCCACCCATGAGCTGTACATCAAAATGACGCTGGCCTAAGGTTCGTTTGGCGGCTTCACGGACTGTGGCAAATGCTTCAGGCATAAGATCATCAAGGCTTTCACCATTTTTAATACGCTCACGAAATTCATCAGTTTTGCCCTGAAGTTCGGCGTCGGATAGACTCTCAAAATCGGGCTCGATCTCATTAATAGGGGCAACGGCGGCAGAAAGCTTTTTAAGCTCGCGGTCATTGCTGGATCCGAACAGTTTTTGAGCGATTTTTAACACGTTATAAATTCCTGTAATAATAAGACTGCTTATCTATGTTGTCATGTGCGTAAACGCAAGGACAATATTGTATAAGCGCCTTATAGGGGAAGGTCAATAAGACGAAGGGGTTTGCCACAATATTGTCATGGTTAACTTCATATTGCCTCTTGCCTTTAAGCGACGAAAGGTGCAGATTCCCATTATAAATTATTTAAAATGAGGTTTTATTAAAAATGAATAAGAATACGATTGTTATAGTTTTATTGGTTGCTGTCGTTGCAGCAGGTGCCGTAGGATTTTTTGTAACAAATGATCAGTCCGCCCCTTCTATTGACCAAGTCACTGAGAGTGTTGAAAACGCGACAGAGGAAGCTGTTGCCGTAGTGGAAACAGCAAGTGGTGAAATTGTTGCGGGAAGTGAAGAGGCTGTAGAAGAAGCCGTATCTGAAGACGCTCCAGCCGCTGAAGGAGAAATGGTTGTTGAACCAGGAAACCCTGTTGTTGCCAAAGTTAATGGAACCGAGGTAACGCGCGATGAAGTATATCGTTTTATTCAATCTATGCCTGCTAACATGCAACAATTACCTGCTGTGAATGTTTACCCTGTCGCTGTGGACCAAGTGATCAATACGCGTTTGGTACAAAATAAGGCTAATGCGGCTGACATTACAGAAACAGACCAATTTAAACTTGAAATGGATATTGCAAGACAGCAGATTGCAAGAAACCTCTATTTACAACGTGAAGTCGATAAAGAAATCGATGATAAGAAAGTTGAAAAAGCTTATAAGGATTTAATCTCTAAAACACCTGATGTTGAAGAACGCCGTGCGCGTCATATTCTCCTTGAAACAGAAGCCAAAGCAAAAGCGGTTATTGATCGTTTAAATGCTGGCGGTGATTTTGCGGAAGTAGCAACGGAATTATCAACAGGGCCTACGGCATCAAGAGGCGGTGATTTAGGCTACTTTGCAAAAACTGAAATGGTACCTGAATTTGCAAATGCCGCTTTTGAACTTGAAAAAGGTGACATGACAGAAACACCTGTTCAAACACAGTTTGGTTGGCACGTCATCAAAGTTGAAGACGTACGCACACGTCCTAAGCCTACTAAAGAGCAGCTAGAGCCTGCTATTCGTGCTGAATTACGCCGTAGTGTTCTAGATGAATTGGTTCAAGAATGGCGTAAAGATGCAGAAATCGTTCAGTTTGATATTAATGGCAAGCCATTAAAAGAAGGCGCGAACGCAACAGGTCTTGTTCCTCAACAAGTCGCACCTTCTGCTGAATAATATTTTAGAAGGAGGGCGTTATGGGATGTGTTGAAGCATTATCCGAACCTCGATCAAAAACGCCCTCTGGACTTCCTGTTTTGTTGGTCGTAGCTGTGGCCCTCGTAGATACGAGAGGCCACATTCTTTTGGCGCAACGCCCAGAAGGTAAATCCATGGCAGGTCTGTGGGAATTCCCAGGTGGTAAAATTGATGAAGGCGAAACGCCAGAATTTGCCCTTTGCCGTGAATTAGAAGAAGAGCTTGGCATTGAAACACGCGAATGTTGCTTTGCGCCGCTTGGTTTTGCCTCACATTCCTACTATGATTTTCACCTTATGATGCCTCTATATGTTTGTCGTATGTGGAAAGGGGAACCGAAACCACAAGAAGGTCAAAAATTGGAATGGGTTGCACCAAATGATTTGGCAAAATATGAAATGCCCGCGGCGGATATTCCGCTAATTTATCAAATTCAGGATCGGTTGTGATAAAAAGTTTTTTCTTTACCATCATTCGTCATTACACGGCTTGTCCGTGTAATCTATATCGTATGGATTGCATGAACAAGTCATGCAATGACGGCTTTGAGGTTTAATTATGCGTCCTTTATCTGCTTATGATTTGAAAAGTTTTTACAACGCCTTTAGCGGACGCGTGATCCGCAAAATACTCCGCATGCATATTGGCGGCCTTTGGCCTGAAACTAAGAACCTCAATGTCATGGGCTATGGCTACGCGCTTCCTTATTTGCGTCCCTACATGGATGAATCACAAACAATTTATAATGTTATGCCCGCCCAACTTGGTGTGCATGAATGGCCACCGAATGAGCCTAATCTTGTCTGCCTATCCGAGGAAAACGCCTTACCGCTACCGACTAATTCAGTCGATCGTATCATCATGGTGCACGGGTTAGAATTTCTAGATTTTCCCGAAAGCTCTTTTGAAGAATTATGGCGTGTGCTTAAAAGCTCAGGTCGCATTGTGCTTGTTGTTCCAAACCGTATGGGCTTGTGGGCTCGTGCAGATTGGAACCCCTTTGGGCAGGGAAAACCATATTCTGCCCGCCAAGTGGAGACATTCTTAAAAGATAATTTATTTGTGCATGAACAAACCAGCTATGCGCTTTTCTCTCCACCTTTTCAAAATAACTTACTTCTGCGCGCCGCCCATATTTTTGAAAAAATGGGGCGTTATTTGTATCCTGCTCTGGGGGGTGTAACCATTATCGAAGCCTCAAAACAACTCTACGCAGGCAAAGGAAAAGCCGTTACATCCAAAGTACCTAAAACTCTAAAAAAAGCGGTGAGCACAAAGCCAGTGCCGACCTCGCGTGTTAAGCACTGATTAAATTAATTACACATCCCTGCGAAGGCAGGGATTTTTTAAAAATAGGAACAAGATCCCAGATCAAGTCTGGGATGTGAGTAAGGGGAGTATTTACATACCTAAAGGATTATCAGGATCAATCCCGTCCATAAATTGTTTGGCGCGATCGACATTGGTCACTTGATAAACATGACCTATCCATCCGCTAAGAAAAGAGCGGGCACTGTCTGCCCATGTATTATCGAGTAAGTCCTCAATTTCTTTTTCAGGAAATTCTTTATCTTGATTATTCTTATAATTTTCTAAAATATTTTTAATCTCATCACTGAAATAATGTGCTGGGTAGGGCGGCTCATAATCAATCGTTCCCTCCACAAACCATTGAAGATCACGCTTATATTCTTTGAACAAACTAACGCGATCATATTCAGGATGACCTTGCAGACAGATTTGGCGAAAGCCATCTTTGCTCACGGCCAAGTGAACACCGCCTTCATCGCTTTGAATTAAAGTCGTCATGCCTGCCTTATCAAATTGCTCTGGTGTAATTTCACTGAAACGTGAGTGCGGCACATCAAATTTTGTGTTCATACCACGAATAAGCGGATGGTTACGATCCAAAACCTTATGTGGAAACACGCCCCACATTTTTTTCTTGCGCCAAGACGGTTTTTGTCCGTGATAATATGTCATGAGGGCATGACTAGCGAGGCAGGAACAAATTGTCGACGTTACATTCTCATAAGACCATTCGAGCAATTCTTTCAACGGTGCCCATGTTTCAATATCACTCACATGCGGATTTGTTTCCTCATTTGCGCCTGTCACGATAAGAGCATCTAGTCCTAATTCTTTTAAATCCTCAAATTTATCGTAATAGGCATTAATGTGATTTTTAGCATCTTTGCCACGCTCAAAAACATCCAATGTGAAAGGATGGATAAAAATTTGGGCAATACGGTTACTTTCCCCAATAAGGCGGAACCATTGACGCTCTGTTGCTTCTAATGCTGCGTCAGGCATAAGATTACAAAACCCAATATGTAGCTCGCGAATATCTTGTGTTGCCGCGCGATCAGGCGGCAGAACGGGGCGGCCTTCGCGGATAAGGCGATCATAAGTAGGAAGATCAGATCTTTTGACAATTGGCATTTTTATAGTCTAGATAAATTTATTAAAAAATTCTAGAATAATTCATGACACAAAAACCTTATCATTCGCAAAACTTAGATAATATTCGCCAAAAAATTGATGCGCTTGATGAGCGTATTCATAGCACTTTGGTGGAGCGGGCGGAGCTTGTTCTCAAAATTGGTGAGGAAAAGCGTAAAAATAATATCGAAGTGGTGCAACCTGCACGCGAAGCCCGCATGATCCGTCGTCTTTTATCAAAAGATAACGGTGTTTTACCCGAAATGGCTGTGGTGCGTATTTGGCGAGAGCTGGTGGGCGCGGTTTCTTTGTTGCAAACAGGTTTAAAAGTCACTGTGGCTGATGATGGCGACTGTCCAGAATATTGGGATTTAGCCAAAGATTATTTTGGCAGTTGTCTTCCGATGTCGCGTTCTGTTTCTGCATTATCTGCCGTGAATGCCGTACGGGAAGGGCGGGCGACCTTTGCGGTTGTGCCTTATCCAAATGAAGGCGCGGAAGAGCCAACTGAAACGTTGTGGTGGGAAATGCTGGACCCTGAAGGTGATAGCCCGTTAAGTATTATCGTGCGCTTGCCGCATGGTGATGATCCGAATAATAAAAATCCAGATTATCGCGCGCTTGTCGTGGCCAAAAGCGGGTTTGATGATTCTGATGAAGATCATTCATTTATTTATATTCAATCTGATCCTGAAATCAGCCGAGGCAAGATTGTTGATATGGCAGAGAAGGCAAATCTAAAACCTGTTGGTCTGTCTTCAAAATCTTTGAGTGAGGGGTGTGTTATCCGCAATCATCTTTTGGAAGTTGATGGGCATCATAAAAATGATTGTGAGCACATTGCGGCGTTTAAATCTCAATTTGATGAAGACGCAAAAATATCCTGTGTCGGTGGTTATCCTGTGCCGCCTATTTATTCCAAAACAATTTTACCGCAAGGCGAGGAAATGCCGACGGCACCCTCTATAAAACATGACTAAAAATATCAAAGCCAAAGACAGTATCTATTATATTTCGCCTTATGTGGGGGGAGAGAGTAATTCTGTCCCTAATCCAGAGCTTGGTTATGTGATTAAATTATCATCGAACGAAGGGCCATTCGGACCATCACCAAAAGCCATGGAAGCTGTGGCCAAAATGACAGATCAAATGCATCGTTATCCTGATGGTGGGTGTACGGCCTTGCGTCAGGCTTTGGCAGAGAAAAACAGCATCAATGCCAATAATATTGTTTGCGGCGCAGGGTCAGATGAAATCATCTCTTTTCTTTGTCATTCCTATGTTGGGGAGGGCGAGAACATTGTCTATTCCGCGCATGGTTTTTTAATGTATGCCATTTACGCAAAAACCGCAGGGGGGAAGGCAATCGCCGCGCCAGAGAAAAATCTTTGTGCCGACGTTGATGCGCTTATCAATGCGGTCAATGATAGGACAAAAATTTTATTTATCGCCAACCCGAATAACCCAACAGGTAGTTATTTAAAACGCGATAAAATTGAAGAACTTCACAGCCGTTTGCCCAAAGATATTATTTTAGTGTTGGATGGAGCGTACGCCGAATACGTTGACGACCCAAATTATACAGATGGGCACGATTTAGTCGAAAAACATGATAATATTGTTGTAACGCGCACTTTTTCCAAAGCCTATGGTTTAGGCGGTATGCGGGTTGGTTGGGGACATGCTTCTGATTCAATCGTGGATATCATGAACCGTGTGCGCGGCCCTTTTAATGTGAGTAACGTGGCGCAAGCAGCAGCCTTGGTGGCCTTAAAGGATGAAGAATTCCTTCAAAAATCTATCGCGTCTAACAAAAAGTGCCGTGATTACACTGCTGAAGAATTAATAAATGCGGGTCTAATTGTTCACCCAAGTGCAGGAAATTTCCTGCTCGTTGATTTTGGCAGCGAAGATAAAGCAGAAGGCACAAGGCTTGCGCTAAAAGCCCAAGGAATCCTTGTCCGCCAAGTGGGAGGCTATGGCTTGCCAACCTGCCTACGCATCACAATTGGCACCGAAGATGAAATGAAGCTTGCAGTGCAGGGCATAAAGGATTATATAAAATAACTATGAATATGTTTTTGACCAGTTTTACCCTTTATACAGCGTCCTATTATCCCCAATAGGCGGGATACACATATTTATTACTTACACCACATCATTATTTACTTATAATCCTTACTGTATTTAAAAAGGGGAAAATCCTTATGTTTAAACAAATTACTATTATTGGTTTTGGTCTTATCGGATCGTCAGTTGCCAGAGCCATTATTGAGAAAAAACAAGCAGAAACCATTGTCTGCGTTGATCAAAATCAAGAGGTCTGCAACAAAGTCCTCGCCATGGGCTTGGCAGATGATGCCACCACAGACCCCGCGTTGGGGGTAGAGGGCAGTGACCTTGTTATTCTTTGTACACCCGTTGGTGCCATGGAAAAAATTGGTCAACAAATTGGTCGTGTTCTCCAAAAAGGCGCGATTGTATCAGACGTGGGCTCGGTCAAAAATTCTGTGATAAAAGCACTCCAACCCTTGCTACCCTCACATGTTCATCTTGTGCCGGCTCATCCCATTGCAGGAACAGAATTTTCAGGGCCAGAGCATGGCTTTGCTGAGCTGTTCATAAACCGTTGGTGTATTTTAACGCCGCAGGCACACACAGAACTCAAAGCCATTGAGAAACTAACCTTACTTTGGGAATCTTTTGGCTCCAATGTTGAAATTATGGACCCTGAACATCATGATTTGGTTTTGGGTATTACATCGCATTTGCCGCATTTAATTGCCTACACAATTGTAGGCACGGCAACAGATTTAGAAGATGATATTAAATCAGAAGTTGTGAAATTTTCGGCCTCTGGTTTTCGTGATTTTACCCGCATCGCTTCATCTGACCCCACCATGTGGCGCGATGTGTTTTTGAACAACAAAAACGCTGTGCTGGAAATGCTCCAACGTTTTACAGAAGATTTGACCGCACTTCAAAAAGCAATCCGTAAGGGCAACGGGGAATATCTTTATCAACACTTTACCGAAACGCGCGCCCTAAGAAACGCCATTATCGATGCAGGGCAAGCAGATTACGTGTACCCAGAAGAAGATGCGGATGCAGCAGATAAAGTTGCTTAATTTAATTTTGTCGTTCCCTGAATTTGATTTATCAAATTCTAAGGGAATCTATCTCTTAACATTTAGATCACCTTAGAATTTCTTTCAGAAATTCAGGTGATGACAGATGATATTTTACCGCCACGTAATAGGCGGTAAATCATCTATTTTGATGGGACCAAAATACATCCGACGATTGGCAACGGCGATATCCAATTCTACAAATTGACGTCCAGTTGCTTCGTCTGCTTGAGCCAAAGAATTCAATCCTGCGATTGTTAAAGAGCCAACAAAAGGCTTTACCGTTCCCGCATCAACAAAAAATTGAATGGCGTCTTCATAGCCATAGGTTTTCGTTTTTAATCCGCTATGCAGTTGTAAATTTTCATCTAAGCCAACAAAGCCTTTGCCGTTAATATTAACGGTGTCGGTTACAAAGTTCATATCTGTAATTTCGATTTTACCAACGTCTTTTTGCCACGCGGCGATGCTTTCTTTTATCGTATTTTGTGGAAAAGACTTCGGCGTTAAAAAAGTTAAATTAATTTCATTGGCTTCAATATCCGTTTTAATATTCTGATTGACCATTTTGATATTGCCATTTGCCCTGATGGTCATGGGCGCATGAGGAATAGGAAAACCAGATAACGTCAACTCATCAAAATAAACAAGGACATTATTTTTCTCAAGCCCATCTTTATAGGTCAACGTTGGGGCAAAAGGGAATCCACTTAAGTCGGGTTTCTCTCCATAAAATAATATCCCCTCGGCAGGACCATTAATGTTGTAATATTGGTTAACATACGTGTTAATTTCACGTGCCATAAAATACCATGCGCCGCTATAGGCGGCTCCAAGTAAAACAAAAATAGAAAGAATAATTTTAAGCGTTTTCATTGCTTTTATCTTCTAATAATTGCGGGATACGCTCTTTTTTTAGATGAAGAAATTCCTGTTTTGCCTCGTGCATCAAAAGGATTGATTTTTCTTCTAGGCGATCCTCCAATGCCTTCATTACTTTTTTGTCAGGCAAGCCGGGTTCAATAGGAGAAAGGAATTCAAACACAACTTTGCCGGGTTTTTTAATAAAACTATTCCGTGCCCAAAACAGACCCGTGTTCAACGCCAAAGGCACAATTTTGATATCCGCGTTGCTGTACATTTTAACAATACCGCCTTTATATGGTTTGTCCTTTACGGTTGCATTCACGGCGGTTCTGGTGCCTTGCGGGAAAATAACGATAGGACGGTTTTGTTTTTCCATCCGCTTTGCCCCCGCAATAATGGCGGCAATGGATTCTTCTTTGTTGCGTCGATCAATCGGGATGACATCGAGCTTTTTTAAAAATGTTCCAAAAATGGGAATAGCTAAAAGCTCTCTTTTTAAAACAATTGTCGGGTCGCCGAACAGGTGGAAAAGTTTAAGCGTTTCATAAGCCGATTGATGCTTTGCCGCCACAATGTAAGTGCCGTGATCTGGCTTGAACTGTGCGCCACGTATCTCATAAGTCAGACCGAGAATATATTTTTCAATCCACGCGACAATATTCAAATAAAGCCGCGTGACTTTTACAATGGCAGAGCGCGGCAATAATAAAGTCGGCACCAAGAGAATACAAGCAATGGCTGTAAATCCGTAAAAAGCGATATTGAATAAAATGGAGCGTATGAAAATCATTAAATAGCCGTTATTTATTTTGTGTTAAGCGCAACCATTCAATGAGCATTTTGTTATATTCACTAAAAGTAAGGCTCCAAAAACGCCCTTTCCATGCTTGAAAGTCACTAGAGTCTGTGACGTGCTTATATATTTGCACATTCGGTAGCGCATTTGATATCTGCATATACGCCCGAGGCATGTGATAGCGCGAGGTTACGAGTATAAAATCCTCGATATCCTCATCATTAACCCATTCTAACACTTCGGCAACATTACCCGTTGTATCGGTGGCCTTGTATCCTAAAACAAGACAACAGGGGTGCGCCGCTTTTTTATTCTTCCAACTATTATAAATATCTTCTTTGGTCGTATCTTTATGAACGCCAGAAATAAAAAGTGTGGGCGCCACGTTTTGATGAAGTAAATCAAGCCCTGCGTTTAAACGCCCATTTCCACCTGTTAAAACAACAATCGCTTCGGATTGTTGCGCTCGTTCATTCTGGCTGCCAAACGCAATGGCACTTGCAAACCACACATACCCCAACCCCCATATAATGAGGATGGTAATGATTGTCATGGCGAGCGTTATGATGCCTCTTAAAATTAATTTCATGATGACATCATTTTAAGGCATTTGCCTGAGCGTATGCAAGACCGTTTGACGCGCAGTCAGCATACTAATGAGTGCGGTGAAGGGAATGAGCATAAACAAAAGAAGGATTTGCGTCTTACTTAGGCTAAAATCTGGGATCAAATTAATATCCAAACGCCCCATCGACCACCCAATGATCGCCAAGGCAATAAGGCTGATCACAACCCCAATGGCGGCCCCTTTTAAGGACAGAATAATCACATAGCGTTGCAGTTGATTAGAGATATAACGATCACTCGCGCCCATAAGATGAAGCAACTCCAATTCCTCTTTATAGGTTGCCATGCGTGATTGTATCGCGCCACCAACGGCAACGACGGTTGTCACACCAATGACCAAACTCACCAATAAAGACGCAAAATTCAGCGCCCCTGTAAACTTTAAAACATTGGCGAGCCAGCCTTCATGCAGATCAAGACGTGCTTGCGGTGTGATATCTTCAATATTAGTGCGAAGGTTATTCATATCAAAAGAAACATTATCTTTAAATTCTACGGTAAGAATGGAGGGCAGGGGAATATTGCCCAATTCCATATCTTCGCCAAGCCATGGCGCGACGAGTTTTGAGATATCATCCTCGCTCATAATCTCAATATTTTGCACGGCAGGATGACTTTGTAAAAAATCAGAAATTTTATTGGATAAACCATCCAACGTTTTTTTATCCAATAAATTACCACTGTCATCTTCGGCAGGAATTTCAATGCTCGCTTTGTTTTCTAATCCTGATGTCCAACGCTCTGTCATTTCAGAAAGCGCAAAAGAAGCCGACAGCGCAAGCACAGCCAAAAAGCACATAAGCGCGATAAGCACCATCAGGTAAGTCCCGCCAGAGCCTTTATTTAAAGGCAAATCATAACGTCGCGTTTTTTTTGCAATACCAAGGGAGCGGCCATATTTATTCATTTTAAACATTAAAATATCCCCCCTAATCGATCTTTGATGGATTTTTTAGGCTCAATCAGACGTACGCGCCCTTGATCCAAAAGAAGGCGGCTATGATGTGAGAATTTTTCCATTAACATTGTGTTGTGGGAGGCAATGATAATCGTCGTGCCCATACGGTTTAGTTGATCAAAGAGGTTCATCAAACGATAGCCAATTTCATCATCCAAATTTCCTGTTGGCTCATCGGCGAGCAAAAGGCGCGGACGTGTGATAACGGCGCGCGCAATGGCGATACGTTGCTGCTGTCCACCAGAGAGCGTATTGGGGAGTTTATGGCGATGATCACCCAGCCCAACCCATTCCATGAGTTCCTCAACATTTTCTTTAATCTCGCGTTCTTTTTGCCCCGAAATACGAAGGGGCAGGGCGATGTTATCAAATGCGGACATATGATTAAGAAGTCTAAAATCTTGGAAGACAACACCAATTTGTTGGCGTACCAATTTCATTTCTTCGCGCGTCATTTGACCAATATTTTTGCCGAACATGCTCATGAGGCCGCGCGTGGGGTAACGCCCTAAATAGAGGAGCGACATGAGTGATGTTTTACCCGCGCCGCTTGGCCCCGATAAAAAGTGAAACGTGCCAGGTTCAAGCGTGAAATTGACGTCACTCAATACCTCTGGCCCAACGCCGTATCGCAAACCCACATGTTCAAATTTAATCATATTAAATTATTTTAATCTTCTTCTGGATTGCCGTGATTGACAATTTCTTGATAGGCCTGCGCCTTGGCATAAGGATTATCAATTTTTGATGCCGCTTTATAGGCTTCGTTTAACTTACCATCTTTGGTGAATATGTGCGCGATAATGCCATAGGCCTTGTTTTTAAAGGCAAGAGATCCAATTTGTTCAATAGATTTCATGGCCTCGTTATAATCGCCTCGCTCGGCCTGAATTTCAGCAGTTTCCCCAAAGGCTTTATTGCGTAAAGCTTCGTTTTCCATGCTCTTGGCCGTGTTAAAGGCACCTTCATCATCACCTGCAAAGGCCTGCGCCATGGCGATGTAGGTATAAGCAATCGCTTGGGAGGGTTCATGCGTTATGGATTTTGCTTTTTCTGCAAGGGCGGTGAATAATGCATCATATCGCGCCTTATCGCTCCATTTACCATCTGCGGCGGCAAAACCAATGCCGCGAATGGTCATAGCTTGCGTATCAGGCGTTTTAATCATGTCAATCAGGGCGATGGCTTTGGCTTCTTGGCCTTCATAAGTATAAGATTTTGCCAATTCGCGGTAGGTTGTGTCGCGCCAGCTTTTATTCTCAATTAAGACCGCATTGGCTTTAATTTCTTCCATAATACAGGACTTATTTGCGTTTTCACAGGCGGCCTTTGCCGTGAAAGGGGCGGCGATAAGGGCCAGAATCATAAATACTATAAATTTCATGTGGTTACTCCTTTGCAATTGGTTGCGTACAAACCATATAAATCTTATATATGAATGATATTCACGCATAAAGAGATAACAGGAAATCAACCACAACCAATGATTTTATCGTGTCCCAATTGTTATACACGCTACATGATGTCTGCCGCCGCTATTGGTGCAGAGGGACGAGATGTGCGCTGTGCAAAATGCGCGCATGAATGGTTTCAAGAGCCTGATGAAAGCCTAGAAGAATTTCAAGATGAGGTGTTGCCAGAAGATAATGCTGATTATGACGACGCTCCCCTTGAAGAAGATATCGACGTTGAAGAACGCCTTAAAGATATTGCCTCTGAGCTCATGCGTGATGATGACGCTCAAGAGTTAGAGAGAGACCAAGAAAACCAAGAAGAAGAATCTGAAGGCGAGGAAGAAAGCCAAGATATTCCACAAGGTATCAAACCAGATATCCCTTTTGAAGAAACGCCTAACGAAAAACCTACATTTATAAAAGAACGGCCTCAACCTGTCCCAATAATGGCAAAGATGGCTGGCTTTGGTGCTTCGTTGTTTATATTTCTTTTGATTTTAATATCAGGTTTGATTTTCAAAAATGACATCATCAAAGCATGGCCATCTTCAATCGCTATCTATGAGCTAGCGGGAGTAGGCGTTTCATTTAAGGGAGAAGAGCTTATAATGGAGACATTGAGCGCCGAAGCACTTCCTCAAGAAGGCGGAACGGAAGTCTTGGTTGTTAAGGGGCGTGTGATTAATTTGACAGAAAATACAATTGATGTGCCCAAAATGATAGCGCTACTTCGTAATGAAGAGGGAGCTGTTGAAACGAAATGGCTCATTGATGCGCCTGTTGATCAAGTCGAAGCGGGTGCTTCTTTCACTTTTACGTCTGAATATGAAGGCGTGCCAAGTGGAATAGGGGCGATTAACCTTAGTTTTGCTCCTGAAATAGAAGGAACCTAAATCACTATTTCATCTGGGTGGGCGTGGGACAAGAAGTCCAAATGAGACATGCTGTAGCCATAGGCACCAGCCAAACATAAGACCGCCAAATCGCCAATTTCTGCTTGTTCAATATGGATATCTTTTGGTGCTAATTTATCGGCCGTATTACAGAGCGGCCCACCAATAAACACCATTTCATCTTTAACAGATTCTTGGACATCGAAAATTTTTTCCTTGCCCATTTGGACAATGCATAAAGGATGATTACTGCCCTTTGCTACAGGGCGTCTAAATTGATGCGCGCCACCTTGGCATATAACCTGTTTTTTACCCAGACTGGTTTTAATGTCTATAATTTCTGTGACATACCAACCACTATCGGCGGTAAGGTAACGTCCTAGCTCTAAGACAAATTTACGATCCTCAAAACCATAATTTTCAATCATTTTACCAAGTTCACAGGCATATGTTTCTACTGAAAACTCTGCACCAGTTTCTAGATAATCAATCCCAAAGCCACCACCAAAATCAATGATGTTGCACTTTAAACCTTTTTTGCGGGCTTCAATTTCACGTGCTAAATTAAAAACTCTACGGCAGTTCTCTAAAAGACTTTCAACTTGTAAAACACCAGAGGCAGCATAAACATGTAATCCTTGAAAATTTAAACGCGACAAATCTAAGATTTTATCTAACATTTCAGGAAATATATTCTCATCAATTCCCATTTTTGAGCTATCACCTGAAAATTTAGTGCTTGATTCATGAATATCAAAATTGGGATTCACACGAACAAGGATATCTTGTATTACGCCGCGTTCTTCACAAATTTTATTTAAACGGTGCGCTTCGGTGAGGGATTCAATATGAATTTTGTGAAGACCGTTTTCAACGCTCCAAATCAATTCTTCTTCTGATTTGCCGGGACCCGTAAAAAGAAGGTCATCATATGTCCATCCTGCGGCAATGGCTTTTTCACCTTCGCCCATACTGGCAATTTCTATACCTTTAGCATCGGCATCCTTGGCGCAGGATAGAAACGCTTCATGTGGGTTGGCCTTCATCGCGTAATAAATATCAACCTTATCGGGCATGAGTGCCTTGAGGCGCTCAATCTTTGCCTTCATTGGACGCGTATCATAAAGGTAAAAGCTTTTACCTGCTTGGTCACCGCGCGCAAGATCGCTAATTTTATTTTCAATTTCTAAAGACAGGTCCATGATGTAAACTTATTCTAATAAGAAGGGTATGTGCGTGGGAAATTATCAGGTTCTTCACTGCCGGCAGGGGCATCGACAGAATTAGGCTTGATCCCGCAAGCTGCCACAGGCAGAATTAGAACACTGAGTAATATGAGCAATTTCAAATTATTTTTCATGTATAACAAAAACCATGACTACGGCCTAAAGGCAAGGATTTCTTAACGATGGCGGATCAAAAACAACAACAAAAAACGATGAATGTTTTAAGCCTCCTTGGAATGGGCTTTATTATCTTTTTGGGTGTGTCTTATTTTAACGAGTATAAAAATCGTGGTGAAATCATCGAAAGTCAAACAGACGTCCCCGCAGAATTTGCCAGACAATTTAGCCGTGTTATTAAGAAAAACCGTGCACAGCAACCGCCATCTTCGCCTTTTATAGACCCTATGGGTAATTCAAAAGATTGGGCAGATTTAAACGGACAATATACGTTGGTTAATTTTTGGGCGACGTGGTGTAGCCCCTGCGTGGTGGAGCTACCATCATTGAATAGACTTCAAAAAAAGTACGAAAATAAAGGACTTAAGGTTATTGCTATTTCAATTGATACGATGCGGGATCATGAGGAGATAAAAACTTTTCTGGATTATCGAAATATAGGGCAATTTGCGGCTTATTTTGATAAAAAGAGTAATATCCAAAGAAATATAAAAATGCGTGGTATTCCAACGACTTATCTTCTTGATCCTACAGGGAACATCACTCATATCTTTGAAGGGGACGCCAATTGGGGCTCACCTTCTTCCTATCGCTTCTTTGATACGTTGCTAACCCAATCTTAAGAACAATAAATATATAATAATGATGAATTATTTAACCATCTCTGCTCATTTTTGAGGCATAATAAAGCATGGAAAACAAAAAAACTCTCCACGAAGCAACGAAGCAAGCTAAACTTACTCAAGATCAACTTGATGCCTTGATTGATTTACACTCGCGCTTTCTGGTAGGTCGTTTGGGTGGAAGGCGTGCTTTACTCCAAAATATGGACATATCTGGACTATCATTAAAAGGCAAAGACCTGCGTCAAGTAGATTTTAGTGGCTGTACCATGATGGATATGGATTTATCTGGTGCGAACTTTCAAGAAGCAAGACTTTATGCCTGTGATCTATCAGGATCAGATTTATCGAATGTGAACTTTCTGAGAGCTGATTTACGCGGATCACGTATTGAATTTGCCAATCTTGAAAATGTTAATCTAAACAAAGCAGATTTACGTGTTGGCGGCATCGCTAGAGATGGAGAGAGTTATGGCGCCGTTAATAGTGTGAACTTTAAAGGCGCCAATTTGGCAGGAGCACAATTGACTGGCTCTATGGCGGGTAAGGCTGATTTTTCTGATGCCATTATGACTGGTATTAATATCATGGGGGCGGACCTTCGTGATGCAAGCCTCGACGGCGCGGATTTATCTGGCGCAAAGGTTGTTGGCGCAAATCTACTCGGCGCAAAAATGAAAGCCACAATTTTCACAGGCGTCGATCTAACAGGCATGACGGAGAATGACGCGGATTTCTCTGAAGCTATCACAGATGAAAATATTGGTTTATCCGTTAAGGATATGGATACGCCACTGGTTAGTAAAATTGAGACACACCGTAATTGGGTCGAAACCAAAGGTAATGAAGGTGAGCAGCTTGATCTTTCTGGTGTTGATATGCGCCCACTCGAGAGTTTGAAACAAGAAAAATTAACGGCGATTAAGGCGAAAGGAGCACGCTTCTTTGGCATGAATCTGTATCAAGTCGAACTTCAAAGCGCAGAGCTTGATGAATGTGATTTCCGCCGTTGCGATATGGAAGGCGCAGATCTTCGTGGCTCCAGTTTTAAAGGCGCACGATTTAACCACGCAAAAGTGAAGGGGGCAAATTTTGAACCCCTTATGTTTGGTAATGCGCTGGCGAATAAACGTTTTAGCCCTTCAGATTTTGAAGGAGCATCATTGTCTTATGCAGATTTTTCAAACTGTAAGCTGAAATCTGCGAATTTTAAGGATGCAGATTTAACCTATACGAATTTCACAGGTTGTGATTTACGCGAAGCTGACTTTACGGGCGCAAAAATCCAAAATGCCATCTTCGACGATGCCAACATGGCGGAATCTACTATGAAGCCTGATGGCCCTATCTTTAAGCTGAAGGCGGCTGAGGGTGAGTAATTTATTGACATAACAAACTATGTGATGTTATTAATTTCTTATGTTGAAATACGCAACCAAAGTCTTTGATGATGGAAGGCCTTCGCAGCCAGAAAATCCAATATTTACTATAAGTAGTGTTATTGTTTTAGGAGGCGTTTTAGGGCGGAACTCATTAAGTCCTGTTCCTCAAAATAAAGAGGCTTATTTTGACAATTCATTAAATAATATTAAAGTGCTTGAGCACCATCAGCTACAATGGATAATTACAGAGCTAATTCCCTTAGGTGTTAGGTTGTCAGATAACCCTGAAATTAAACTTTGTGACTACACTTATGAAGACGATTTTATAAGGGATACTCCTTACTCTGATTTATTATTTTCATCTTGGGTAGATACGTTTGCTCAATTTCCTGCTCATGTATGGCCTAATGCATTTTTGCAATCCAGATCAGCGTTTATCGCTGTTGCTGGAGAGAAATCAGCACATTGTGTTTCAGCAGAGGACGTGCCTTTGGTTGAATACGATCAAATTACGCCAGAAAAAGGTCAAAAAAGAATTTTTGTTTCTGCTGAAGGTCAGTCCTTGTTTGTAAGAAAAGATATTGGGTTACAACTTCTCCGTTAGCCCTGTTCCTTGTTAAAATTTTACTCTCTCCACCGTCATCCCCGACTTGATCGGGGATCCATACGGGTTAGATAACAGGAAAATATTATTGCGTATTGTGAATAATCAATAGATCCCCGCGCAAGGCGGGGATGACGATATGCGGGATTTATAAAGCTCTGCGTCCTCTGCGTCTCTGCGGTAAAGCTTACAACTTCTCCGTTAGCTCAGGGACAATGTCAAATAAATCACCAACTAAACCATAATCTGCAATTTTGAAGATGGGGGCTTCCTCGTCTTTGTTTATGGCGACGATGGTTTTTGAGCCTTTCATGCCCGCCAAATGTTGAATGGCGCCTGAAATACCAATCGCGATATAAAGATCAGGGGCAACAACTTTACCTGTTTGCCCAACTTGGTAATCATTCGGCACATAGCCCGCATCCACGGCGGCACGGGACGCACCAACGGCTGCGCCGAGCTTGTCTGCTAATTTCTCAAGCAAGGCAAAATCTTCGCCTGACCCAACGCCGCGTCCACCAGATACCACAACACTGGCAGCTGTTAACTCTGGGCGATCGCTCTCGGAAAGCTCTTGCTTCACAAAGCTTGAAAGACCGGCATCGCCTGTGCTCGCCACATCTTCGATAGGGGCGCTTCCACCTTCGGCGTTTACGGCATCAAAAGCTGTCCCACGCACGGTAATGATTTTCTTTTCGTCAGATGATTTTACCGTTGCAATGGCATTTCCTGCATAAATTGGACGATCAAATGTTTCCGCGTCATGCACGGCTGTAATATCTGAAATTTGCTGTGTGTCTAACTTTGCAGCAACGCGTGGCATCACATTTTTACCAAAGGTCGTGGCGGGTGCCATGATATGTGTGTAATGACCTGCAATGCTTTCAATTAACGGCGCCATATTTTCGGCCAAACGATGGGAAAGCTCGGGCGCATCCGTTTTTAAAACCTTGGCCACACCCTGAATTTTTGCGGCGGCCTCTGCGGCTTGACCACAATCTGTTCCCGCAACAAAGACGTGGACATCACTATCAATCTTACGCGCCGCCGTAACGGTGTTTAACGTTACAGGCTTAATAGATTTATGATCATGTTCTGCAATTACAAGTACGGACATATTAGAGCACCTTCGCTTCGTTTTTTAATTTATCAATGAGTTCATCGACATCGGCGACTTTGCCGCCGCCGACACGCTCTAAGGGTTCTGCTACTTTGACGACGCTTAGGCGTGGCGTGTAATCAACGCCTAAATCTTCTGGCTTCATCACATCAAGCGGCTTTTTCTTTGCTTTCATGATGTTGGGCAAAGACGCATAGCGTGGCTCGTTCAATCTTAAGTCTGTCGTGATAATGGCTGGCATTTTAAGCTCAATCGTTTCTAAACCACCATCAATTTCACGGGTGACAACTGCTTTATCAGCAGAAATTTCTAAATCTGACGCAAATGTTCCTTGCGCCCACCCCAGCATAGCAGCAAGCATTTGACCTGTTTGGTTGCTGTCATCATCAATGGATTGTTTACCCATGATAATGAAATCAGGGCTTTCTTTATCCACGATAGCTTTTAGCGTTTTGGCAATCGCCAAAGGCTCCGCACCGCCAATATCTGTTGGTGCATCCGTTTCGACCAAAATGCCGCGGTCTGCACCAATCGCCATCGCTGTCCGTAATGTTTCTTGGCATTTGTCGGAACCGATAGAAACGGCAATAATTTCTGTAACCGTGCCAGCTTCTTTTAGCTTTGTGGCTTCTTCAATGGCGATTTCATCGAATGGGTTCATCGACATTTTGACATTATTTTGCTCAACGCCAGTACCGTCACCTTTAACGCGTATTTTCACGTTGTAATCAATGGCGCGTTTAACGGGGACTAAAACTTTCATATTATTCTCCTGAATTACCTATTCTTGTGTGACCACAGCAAGCGCGAAAAGGGCGAGAGCGATACCCTGCAATGTAACACGCAAGCGCATCATTTTGTTCCCATATTTCTTGTTAAACTCACCGCCTTTGACCATTGCCCCCATGCCCACAATGAGGGAGAGAAGAACCAAAACCATCGCAATAACCATTAAAATGAAAAAGAATCGTGACATGCATAAAACTATAATATTTTCAGACAGATGTGACTAGGGTGAATATTGTTAATATAATTGTTAACATAAACGTTGTCATTCCGACGGAGCGAAGCGATTGGAGGAATCTTGATAGTTAGCAACAGTTAAGATCCTTCGGCTTCGCTCAGGATGACAATGCCTTTTTCACACTCATCAAATAGTTCACATCCAAGTCCTTCGGGGCGAGGTGGAATTCATCTTTAAATGGATTATAGGCTAGGCCACAAATATCATTGGGTTTCCCGCCATGTTGACGCACCATCTTGCTTAACTCTGACGGTTTGACGAATTTTTTCCAATTATGTGTGCCTTTGGGCACCCATCGTAAAATATACTCCGCTGCAACGATGCCGAGGGCAAAAGATTTTGGATTGCGGTTGAGAGTGGAAAAAATCACAAGACCATCAGGCTTGCATAAATCCATCACATTCTTGACGAATAAGTCTTGGTTATCAACATGTTCAATAATTTCGAGGACAAGCACAACGTCATATTTATTGCCTGATTTAACCAATTCATCAGAAGAGGTGGCTTGATATTTAATCTCTAAGTTATTTTCTACCGCATGCTCTGTTGCCACGGCAATCGCATTTTCATCCGCATCAATACCTGTAACGTTTCCGCCAAGGCGTGCCATGGGCTCACAAACTAACCCGCCACCGCAGCCAATATCAAGGATATCTAAGCCCTCATAAGTCTTCAGACTTTTATAATCACGGCCAAAATGGGCGCAGATTTGTTGCTTAATGTAGTCAAGGCGCACAGGATTTAAACGGTGCAAAGGCTTAAACGGACCATTAATATCCCACCAATGACTGGAATCTTTAGAAAAGTTTTGAATTTCTGCTTGGTTCACTGTATTCATATTCACTGTTTTAATTAAACCCTGCCAAAGAGGCAAGGTAACTTTATGAGGAGATCGTCCTCGGGCTTGCCCGCATGACGGCTTTTTTTTAAATGTCTAGAATTGTTATGAAATTTGGCGGAACGTCCGTCGCTGATACAGATAAAATCCAGAACGCCGCCGCGAAAGTGGCGCGTGAAGTTGCACTTGGCCATGAAGTCGCGGTGATTGTGTCGGCCATGTCAGGTGTAACCAACCGTTTAGTCGATTATTGTACAAAAATTTCTCCCGTTCATGACGCGCGTGAATATGACGCTGTTGTTTCGAGTGGGGAAAACATCACCGCAGGTTTAATGGCGATTGCGCTCCAAAAACTAGGTATCGAAGCGCGAAGCTGGCAGGGTTGGCAAGTGCCGATCATCTGTTCCGAAGTGCATGGCAAGGCGCGTATCGAAGATATTGATGGCTCCAAAATGTCACGCCATCTGGAGCGTGGGCAGGTTGCCGTACTTGCAGGCTTCCAAGGGGTGACCGAACGTCACCGTATTGCCACCCTGGGGCGCGGGGGATCTGATACCACGGCGGTGGCTTTGGCGGCGGCACTCAATGCGGACCGTTGTGATATCTATACGGATGTGGATGGGGTTTATACGACTGATCCACGTATCGCCAAAAAGGCAAAAAAGATTTCAAAAATATCATATGAGGAAATGTTAGAGCTCGCGTCACTCGGTACCAAAGTTCTACAAACACGCTCGGTCGAGATGGCCTATAAGCGTGATATTCCCATCCAAGTATTATCAAGCTTTGAAGAGGCCATCGGCAGTGACCTGCCGGGGACTTTAGTAACAAGAGAGGAAGACATCATGGAGAAACATGTCGTTAACGGGGTGGCCTATGCGAAAGATGCCGCCAAAATTACTTTATTCAACGTGCCTGATAT
This sequence comes from uncultured Micavibrio sp., assembly GCA_964351905.1. Lineage (GTDB taxonomy): Bacteria > Pseudomonadota > Alphaproteobacteria > Micavibrionales > Micavibrionaceae. The sequence goes on along the minus strand of CAYGPG010000008.1, from coordinate 2,364 downwards.
TCCAGGGATTGCCGCAGAAGTATTCGGGCCGCTGACAAAATGTGACGTCAATGTCGACATGATTGTCCAAAACGTATCCGAAGACGGCAACGTGACCGATATCACCTTCACCGTGCCAGAAGGGGAGTTAGATGCCGCGGTTAAATGCCTTGAGAGTAACGATAAGTTAAAAGGTGCAACTGTGCGTCACAATAAAGACGTTGTGAAAATTTCTGTGGTTGGGATCGGCATGGTCTCCCACGCAGGTGTAGCCCAAACAATGTTCTCTACCTTGGCAGAAAAGGGCATCAACATCCAAGTCATCTCCACCAGTGAGATCAAAATCAGCGTGATTATCGATAAAGAATATCTAGAGCTCGCCGTGAGAGCTTTACATACAGCCTATGGGTTGGATATCGAGGATTAATTTTTAACCCCATATGTTGAGATTTTTTCACCAGCACTCATTCTCTTCTAAGTCTTTGTTTCCCTCTGCCGTCATCCCCTGAATTTGCGTAGCAAATTGTAAGGGGATCCATGTTAAAAGATAGGTGAGCCCTATATGTTTAATTTACAGTCTATAGATCCCCGCTCAAGGCGGGGATGACAAGAAGAGAGTTGGGCGGGGATGACGAAATAGGTAGATCAGCTCTTCGCGTTTAAAACCTTTTAATACTTCAACATTTTCTTGTTTTACGCTATATTGCGCCCATGAACCAACAGGCCACACAACCGCAAAATGCTCCTGAACCTGATTTAGATCATTATCATGATTTAAGCGTGGGGCAGATTTTGCAACGCACGCGGGAGCATTATGGCCAGACCATCCCACAAGTTGAGGTCAATTTACGCATCCGCGGTGATCATATTTACGCGATAGAGCAGGGGGATGTGGCCAATCTTCCGGGGCGCGTTTACGCCATTGGCTTTGTGCGTGCCTATGCCGAGTATTTAGGCTTGGATGGCGATAAAATTGTTCATTTGTTCAAATCACAAACCATCGGCAAAGAGAACAAAACCAACCTTCAATTCCCCGTGACCTATCAAGACACAAAAACGCCGAGCGCTTATATCATTTTTGGCTGTTTGGCGGGGCTCGTTTTGCTCATCGCTTACATCAGCATGACGTACAAACCACCCAACCATATTGAAATCATCCCGCCCGTGCCTGAGGAATTAAAGCAAGGGTCTGTCCCGCTTTTAAAACAAGAGGATGTTGTTCAAATCAGCGCAAATGTACCTGAGATGGAGATGCTAAAACCATCCTCTCAAAATGCGATGGAGTTGGTTGTCTCACAAGATAGCTGGGTAGAAATAAAGAATGCTGATGGTGAAACGCTCTTAAGTCAGATATTAAAACCTGGTGATAAATATATCGTCCCTGAAGATGAAAAAGGCCTAACCCTTTCAACTGGAAATGCCGGTGGCGTAACCGTCTTTGTTAAAGGGAAAAAAATTGGCCCTCTTGGTCAACCCACCGAAGTAAGGCGCAATATTCAGCTTGAGGCGAAGAATTTTAGATAAAGAAACTTAACCGAAAGTAAAAGAGTTACTGTTGATGTTAGCGGTTGGAGATTCTGCTATTTGGCGCACTTGTTCTTGTTCCATAACCGGAGATTGATTGAAACTAGTCTGTCTATTTTCATATGCGTCTTGTAATTTATTGTCGATATAATTTTCTACTTTATCAAGATATGCATCCTTACCATTTTCAAGGATATAATTTGATGTGTCCTCAACTGCTTTTCCTGTTAACCCACGAACAGTCCTATTGATATCACCCTTAATGTTTGATCGTTCTCTTGAGTCCACATTATCTAATATATCTTGACCATTGTCATATACGATTGGATTTTCAGGGTCAGAAGCATCAATCCAAACTTTTAGAGTTTGGCCATTAATTTCTACTTCATGTGTTTCAAATCCTTCTACTCCTCCGGCTTCCATACCTTCTATACCTGCGATGTGCTTTTGTTCAGCATCCCGTATATTTGTCATGGTACTCCCTGATCCAGGCACAATACGATTAAAAATATGTTTTCCAAGAAAATTTCCCATGACCTCATCTTGACCCGGTACATACACTTCATCAATTTTATTAATCATAGAGGTTCTTAAATCGTCAAATTTTGAGTTAACGAAGCTTTCTCCAGCAAGATCACCTGCCATATTTCCAAATATGCTAGTTAGTCCCATCTATGTAATACCTCTCTTGTAAATAATGCTACAGATATATGGTAAATATAATATTAACATATAGTCTTGAAAAATAGCAAAAAACAGGGCATTTAGGGGGCATGAGCATTGATCCAAATATTGTCAGACCGTGGAGATTAATCCAGCGGCGGAAAAGTCGTAAAATCTGGGTGGGGGATGTGCCTGTGG
>CAYGPG010000007.1:0-63987 GCA_964351905.1 uncultured Micavibrio sp. | reverse complement strand
GAGTGATATTGTGTGGACGCAAGCAGAAGCTGTTCCAGCAACCCTACATGATATAGATCAGGACGTTATTGAATCCCCAGTAAAAACAGCGAAATACCTGAAAGAGTTGCGTAGTGAAATGCTTAAAGCTGCAGAAAATCTAGATTTTGAGAAGGCAGCGCAATTACGCGATAAAATCAAAGAGATTGAAGAATTTACGCTCACTTTATAGAATTTCGGCTTATATCCTGATGTGCCTTCCATCGTATTTATTTGACGTTTTTGTCTTAAATAATGAAATTATAGTGTTATGTTGGCCGTAAGGAGCGTTTGATATGCAGAAAATTTTAATTATAGAAGACAGCGAAGCGGATCAATTTTACAATGAATCGGTTTTAAAGGCTATCTATGAAGAAATAGAAATTTATAAAGCCTATGATGGTAAAGAAGCTATTGAATTGCTCGAGCAAGGTGTTGAACCTGATGTGATTCTCCTTGATATAAACATGCCCCGCATGAACGGACATGAATTTTTAGAGAATTATTATCAAGATAGCGGTAAAGAAATTCCTGTTGTCGTTATGCTAACCTCCTCTGATCAACAAAAAGATGAAGAGAAAACTAGTCGATTTAATTGTGTAAAAGATTACTTTATTAAACCTCTCTCTCCTGAAAAAGCATTACATCTTAAAAACATTACTAAAATTTAAGTCCTTTTGCATACGTGCGTATCCATTTAACCAATCATTAATTTTTTAATCTCAAACTGGTTTGAACAGCAGGAGATTGCTGTTTTGTTTTTTACAGTTAGGGGCAAGAAAATATGAATGATGATTTTGGGTACAATGAAACAATGTTGCGCGCACCTGCGGACCCTTTTGATGGGCAGGCAGAAGAAAAAGAAGCACAAGAAAATTTAGATGATATAAAACCTTGCACCGTCTTTCTTGTTGAAGATGATTGGGACGATTACTTTTTTGCAAAGGATTCTTTTGAACAGTCGGATTTGGTAAAAGAGGTTATATTAATTACATACAAAGTGCCCTTAAGCGTATGTCAGAAATGCAGACAGCACTGCTAACACTTTCACGCTTAACATCTGGTCAAGATAAAAATGAGCATATCAAAATGAATAGCTTCGTCCAAAATATTATTAATAACATCGACATGCTTTCTTATGATACGCAACCTAATGTTCAGGTTGAAGTGTTGCATAATATTTTGGGATCTAAACGTATGGTCGAGATTCTCTTTACGCACCTGATTGATAACGCCTGTAGATATGGATCTGTAGAAGGAAAGCAAAAGGTGGTTATTCAAAGTTACGAAAGAGAAAGTGAGATTATTTTTGAAATCAACGATAATGGTATCGGTATTGATTCATCTTTTTGCGAGGTTGTATTTAATATGTTTCGCCGGCTACATGGTCAAGATGACTATGGAGGTGGCGTAGGGGCGGGATTGACTATCGTTAGAAAAATTATTGATCACAAAGGGCGTGTTTGGATTAAGTCAAAATTAGGCGAGGGGACAACTGTTTTATTTTCTCTGCCAAAGGTTGCTCATAATGTCTAAAACCACTTTAATTTCTTAAACACAACCATTTGAATAGCGACAAGTACGGTAAGGATACCGCTGAAAATCCAAAAGGCATTATCGTTCTCTACGCCAGGCATGCCGCCAATATTGATGCCCATAAGGCCTGTAAAAAATCCAAGAGGCAGGAAAATAGCGGATACGATAGAAAGTATATAAAGATTTTTATTCAAACGATCGGAGAGCATATTCGCGAGTTCATCCTTAACAATTTGGGCTCGTTCACGGATAGCGTCTAAGTCTTCGACATAGCGGGTGACACGATCAAGAGATTCTTGAAGATGTCTTTTATTTTGGGTGGATATAAATGCCATCTCTGATAGACGCAAATGCGTCATCACATCTTTTTGCGGTGCAATGTGGCGGCGAAAAATAATCGCTTTTTTGCGAATATCAATTATTTCTTCACGTTCTTTTGGGTCAGGGTTTTCTAAAATTGCTTCTTCTATCAAATCAACGCGTTCATCAAGCTCAGCCATAACAGGCTCCATGCGTTCAAATAATCGACTGGTGAGTTGGGAAATAAAATAACCTGTATCTTTAAATCCTGTTCCTTCTTCTAAGTTTTCTTTGATATCTGTGATGGCCTTCAAGCGGCGGCGACGTAATGTTATAATGCGATGCGGGTCTGCCCAAACACGCACGGACACCATGTCTTCTGGATCAGAGTTTTCATTAAAATTCATACCGCGTAAAATCATTAATAGGCCGTCATTTATTTCCATGAGGCGCGGGCGCGTTTCATCTGCAAGAAGAGCGCTTAAAATAATAGGATCAAGATAGCTTAAATTTTCGCGTAGCCACTTGCGCGTATCAGAATGTGTTGCATCTAAATGTACCCATGCCAAATCGTCACCTTTAAGATGATCTTTAAGCGCCTGACCTTCAAGAGGAGTGGCACCGCCTTTACCATCTATGGCGTGAGCGTGTAAAATACATGATGAATTTTCCATCAATAAATCCTTTATTTATTTTCCCTCTGTGTGATTTGGATATTGGGTTGTGTTTTTAAATGCAGGTCACGTTGTGGGAACGGAATTTCAATACCGTTATCTTTAAATTTATGCCAGATGTTATAAAGAATTTCACTTTTTACATTACGAAAACCATCATTAATATCGTCAATCCAAAAATATAGAATGAAATCGACGGAGCTATCCCCAAAATTATCAAGCCAACAAACGGCCTCGGGTGTTTTAACGCAACGTTTATGTTCGCTAACAGCTTTAAGGGCAAGGTCACGTGCTTTATCAATATCTGAATTGTACGACACGCCAAAGTTTAAAGTGATTCTAGCTTTAGGATTATTGAGCGTCCAGTTGACGACTTGCTTAATAATAAATTCTTCATTTGGAACAATCACTTCTTTGCCATCAATTGTTTCAATGAGCGTAGCACGTGAAGATGATTTTTTAACATAACCAAATGTGCCATCTTCAAGCTCAAGTAAGTCACCAGGTTTGATCGATTTTTCCAACAGTAAAATCATACCACTGATAAAGTTGGCCGCAATTTTTTGCATACCAAACCCCAAACCAATACCAACGGCACCGCTTAAAACAGTAAGGCTGGTTAAATTAATGCCCAAAATGTTAAGGGTAAAAAGAAAGGCAATAAGGTAAATACCAATTTGCGCAAATTTTTGAAATAATGCGCGGTTGGCAATTTCAATTTTGTGAAGGCTGCCAATTCTTTTTTCGACAAATTCAGACAGAATGGCCGTCGTCCAAATCATGACGATCACAGAAAATAGAGTCTTTAAAGCGGTATAAGCTGAAACTTTGTAAGCGCCAAAGGCAAGCGTAAATTTTTCAGTATCGAGGTATTCTTTTGCAACGCTAAAATGTCCTTGTGACCACAGCCATAAAACACCCGCCATACTAATAAAAAGGAGCCACTTTGCGTATATGCCTTTAGGTTTGATAAGGCTGATCCAAAAATTTCTCATCTTTGGACTATAGCTGATTTAATGTTTTAACCAAAGGCAGATTATAGGTTATGGCTAATTTATCTTTATTTTCTTAACGTGGCGCGATAAGCTTGGCTCATGTCTCAAGATCATCATACCAACCTCACTGCTTTACAAAAAATTATCGCTGATACGGCTATTCACCATAGCAGCAATACATTGAAAATTATGTCGCCCACGGGACAAAGCCAGACTTGGTTGATTGATTTAAGACCCGTTTTGCTTAACGTTAATGCGTTAGACATTATTTCAGATACGTTTTGGGATCGTTACCAAGATAAACTCCCCTTTCAAATTGGCGGGATGGAAGTGGCGGCAGTACCGCTTGTAACAGCCCTTTTGATGAAGGCCAAACAACGCGGTATTGAAACCTCTGGTTTTGTGATCCGTAAAGAACGTAAAAAATCAGGGTTAGGCAAAATTATTGAAGGTACAGTCACAGAAGATCCAATCATTTTAGTCGATGATATAATGAATAGTGGCGCAAGCCTCGATAAGGCCCGTGTGTTTATTGAACAAGAAGGTAAAAAAGTTAGTGAAATTTTTGTAATCATTAATTATGAAGCCAACCGTGGTTTAAATTGGGCAGAGACGCACAAAATTCCAGTAAATAACTTATTTACTATCAATGATTTTGACGTTGATTATGAACAAAAGAAATTCGTTCCCCCTACAATAGAGTATAAAGTCATATGGCGTTTTTTAGAAAAGGGCGCCTTTCCTTTTAACGTCGTTCCTAAATCAACACCGCTTTTGATTGGTGATAAAATCTACATGGGAACTGAAGCAGGCTTAATGGTTTGTGTGAATGCCAAAGACGGTAAAGCACTTTGGAAGTATGATGTAAAGACACACCATCCGAAAGGGATTTGGTCATCGCCTGCCCATCATAACGGGCGTATATATTTTGGAGCATATAACGGCATTGCTTATTGTCTTGATGCGAAAACCGGCGAAGAAATTTGGAAAAATCCATGTTGTGAATTTATCGGCTCTTCCCCGTTACTTGTGCCTGAGCATAATATGATGTATCTGGGTTTAGAACACCAACGCCCACGCCAAATGGGCAGTAACGCCGCCTTTGATATGGACACAGGGGAGCGTGTATGGGAGCGCCCACAAAAGAAATACCAACATGGATCAGCCACCTATTATAAACCCAAAGATTTGGTCGTGTTTGGCAATGCAAACCATGATGTCACTGCCTATGCGGCCAAAAGCGGGAAGGTCGTCTGGGAATATAAAACAGAACGTTCAACAAAATATCCGCCTGCGATAGATGAAAATTTAAAGCTTGTCGTTGCCACTTCCTTTGATGGCAATATTTATTGTCTAGATGTTGAAACGGGAGCGCAAAAGGCCGCCATTCCAACCAATGATATTTGTTACACGACGCCGCTCATTACCCATGGAAAAATTTTTGCAGGATCAGGTGATCGTTTTTTTTATATTATCGATACGACAACGTTTGAGATTCTTAAGAAAATAGATTGCTATGCGCGCGTTTATTCATCACCGCGCTTAATAGATGGCAATGTTATTTTTGGCACGGGCGGTGGACGTTTAATTGAGCTAAACCCTGATAGCTTAGAAATAGTTGCTGATACGCAACTGCCCGATGCGATTACCAATGCTGTAAGCGCGTCTCCTGATAATAATATGCTCTATGTCTCAACATGTATGAATGAGCTTTATGGCGTTCAACGTAAAAAATTGACCCCAGTTGTCCTAATTTAAATCATGAAAAAAAATCCCCCCATTCCTGATGCTGATAAGATCAATCCGCGTTTCGCGCTTTTGGCATCTATGTGGGCGGTCGGGACTGTTCTTATTCTCATTGCCATCAAAACATATGCCTACAGCGTTTCAGGCTCTGCGGCGATGCTGGGAACGCTCACAGACTCCATCACGGACGCCGCCATTTCAATCATGATGCTCTTTGCGGTGCGCTATTCCTTAAAACCTGCGGATAAAGATCACCGTCATGGACATGGTAAAATTGAAGGAATTGCCGCGCTCATGCAAGGGGCGTTTATGGCGGGGGCAGGAGTGTTTCTGTGTTTTGAAGCGGCAGAGCGTTATATTAATCCATCCCAAGTGATGGATCATAATGTTGCGATTGTAGTTGCCTCTATTGCAATCATACTCACGCTTATTTTGGTCATTGTTCAAAAATTTGCTTTATCACGTGCGCCGTCTTTGGCGATAGAGGCTGACCACGCCCATTATAAAACAGATATCATGTTAAATGTCGCCGTCATCAGTGCCTTGGCGATTGATCTCTATGGCGGTGCGGTTTGGATTGATCCGACTTTTGCGCTTTTAATTGCGGCGTACTTCTTATTCACCGCCTATAAAATATCCATGCGCAGTGTTGATATGTTGATGGATAAAGAAATGTCCTTAAAAGTGCGTAAGAATATTGAAGAGATTGTTCGCCAAAACCTTCACGTGCACGGCATGCATGATCTTCGCACCCGCCAAGCAGGGATGCGCCTGCACATAAGTTTTGATGTAGAGCTTTATCCTGAGCTTTCCTTAAAAGAAGCCCACGACATTGTGCGGGATTTGGATCATGCAATCTTAGAGTATTACCCCCATGCCGAAATCATCATTCACATGGATCCCATTGGCGACACGGATGATCCCCGCCATACTGTGCGCGGTATTCACCATTAAGAAATTTAAGCGGCGCGCAAGGCCGGCACTCTATTAGAGTTTGCTGCCATATCCATGTCAGCGGCACGCGCAAGGGCAGAGCGTAATGCAATATTACTGTTCGCCGCCATAGGGTTTTGTGTGGCGCGGCCAAAGCTACCCATAAGAAATTTGCCCGCCGACATGGCTTGCATCATTTGATAAGATTTTGTTTGGCTCGAAGACATGAAAAGGAAATTAGAATATTTCGAAAAGTGATTTCAACTCATCTTGAAAAACTATTTAATTTCAATGGTATAAGGTAATTTAAGAATTTTCATCTTGCCCTTGCTTGACAAATTCCTGCGAATATTCGATAAGTCTTAATTAAGAGTGCGGGTGTAGCTTAATGGTAAAGCTCCAGCCTTCCAAGCTGATCACGAGGGTTCGATTCCCTTCACCCGCTCCATTTTTTTCAAAAATCTTTGATTAGCGTCTAAGCTCCCAATTATTCTACAAAAACCCGTTGACTTTTGGTCGTGGGTTTTCTATTAAAAGCACTAGAATTCGTGGCGGTTACGACAATTTTGTTGGACTGATGGATAAAAACGCGAAGCTTTCTGGTTTTAAGACAACTAACTATTTGTTTTTAAAGCCATAAACCATAACGCAAAGAAACTAAAGGAGACCCTTATGAGTAAGGAAAAGTTCGAACGTAATAAGCCGCATTGTAACATCGGCACAATTGGTCACGTTGACCATGGTAAAACAACACTAACAGCCGCGATTGCTATGCAATACGGTAATGGTGAGTCTGTTGATAAAATCGACAAAGCGCCTGAAGAGAAAGCCCGTGGTATTACGATCTCTACAGCGCACGTTGAATATGAAACAGATGCACGTCACTATGCACATGTTGATTGTCCAGGACACGCAGACTATGTGAAAAACATGATCACTGGTGCGGCGCAAATGGATGGTGCCATTCTTGTTGTGAACGCAGCAGACGGCCCAATGCCACAAACACGTGAGCACATCTTGCTTGCACGTCAGGTTGGTGTTCCTTCATTGGTTGTTTTCTTGAACAAAGCTGATCAAGTTGATGATGAAGAGCTTTTAGAATTAGTTGAAATGGAAGTTCGTGAGCTTCTTTCATCTTACGATTTCCCTGGCGATGATATTCCAATCATCAAAGGTTCTGCTTTGGCAGCTGTTGAAGATCGTGATGCCGCTATTGGTAAAGATGCGATTGCTGAATTGATGAAAGCTGTTGATGAGTACATTCCACAGCCTGAGCGTCCAGTTGATCAAGCTTTCCTAATGCCTATCGAAGACGTGTTCTCAATTTCTGGTCGTGGTACTGTTTGTACTGGCCGTATTGAAACAGGTGTTGTGAATGTTGGTGACGAAATTGAAATCGTTGGTATCAAAGATACACAAAAAACAACAATCACTGGTGTTGAAATGTTCCGTAAGCTTCTTGATTCAGGTCAAGCAGGTGACAATGTTGGTGCGTTGTTACGTGGTACGAAGCGTGAAGAAGTTGAGCGTGGTCAGGTTCTATGTAAGCCTGGTTCAATCACTCCTCACACTGAATTTGATGCAGAAGCATACATTCTTTCTAAAGATGAAGGGGGTCGTCACACACCATTCTTCGCGAACTACCGTCCTCAGTTCTATTTCCGTACAACGGACGTGACTGGTGAAGTTGTTCTTCCAGAAGGTACAGAAATGGTTATGCCTGGTGATAACACAAACTTCAAAGTGAAGTTGATTGCGCCGATCGCGATGAACGAAGGTCTACGCTTCGCTATTCGTGAAGGTGGTCGTACAGTTGGTGCGGGTGTTGTTGCGAAAATCATCGCCTAATTAGAAAAAGCTCAGGCGCGTAAACGCGCTACGCTGATGAAATAAATATCTTAAAGGTCGCTAATAATTTAGCGGCCTTTTTTAATACAAGGATGATATGACGAAAAATATTGCGATTATAGGTGGTGGACCATCAGGCTTAATGGCGGCAGAAATTCTATCTGCTAACGGCTGTGACGTAGCAGTTTATGAGCGTAAACCAACCATGGCGCGTAAATTTTTGATGGCGGGGCGGGGTGGTTTAAATATTACGCACTCGGAAAACATCGAGTCCTTTGTCACAAAATATGATGAACAAGAAAAACGATTTAAAAATATTATAGAACAATTTATGCCTGAAGATTCACGTGCTTGGTGCAAAGAGTTAGGTGAAGAAACATTTATAGGCTCAAGCGGTCGCGTATTCCCCAAAAGCTTTAAGGCATCACCTTTATTGCGTGCTTGGTTGAAACGTTTAGAAACGCAAGGCGTAAAATTTAAACTCAGGCATGATTGGCAGGGATGGGAAGATGATAAACTTGTCTTTGATACGCACGAGGGGCAGGTTTTAATTAAAAGTGACATGACGTTGTTGGCATTAGGCGGCGCGTCTTGGCCAAGTTTAGGATCAGATGGCTCATGGGTAAATCTTTTAGAAAAGCAGGGCGTTGAAGTCGCTCCGTTTCTCCCATCCAACTGTGGATTTAAAACGAAATGGTCGGATGTTTTTAAAAATCGTTATGCGGGGCATGCTCTTAAATCAGTCGATTTATTATATAAAGATAAAAAAATTCGTGGTGAATTTATTATCTCGGAAAAAGGGATTGAGGGCGGCGCTGTTTATGCCCTATCTGCAAATTTAAGAGATGAAATTATCGAGCATGGATTTGCGGATCTAATGATTGATTTAAAACCAGATTTGTCGATTGAACAAATGGTGGAACGATTACAAAAACCGAGGGCAAAAATGTCGATATCTAATTATTTAAAAAAGACATTAAATTTATCGAGCGTTGCGGTTGGCTTAATCATGGAACTATCGATTAGAAAAGAATTGAATAGTTACACGCCTGAGCAACTTGTTAAATTAATTAAAAGCTATAAAATAAAATTGACCGAGAATTTTGGAATAGAAAAAGCAATATCATCCGCAGGCGGCGTTTGCTTTCAATCTATCGATGATCATTTCATGCTAAAGAATAAAAACAACGTTTTTGTTGTTGGTGAAATGCTGGATTGGGAAGCGCCAACAGGTGGCTATTTGCTTCAAGCGTGTTTATCCAGTGGCGTTTATGTAGCTAAAGAAATGTTAAACAAGCTTAAATCAAATTAAGCTTGTTTAATAATTTATATTAGAAGCTTTTGCTTAAGCTAAAGAAGAATTGTGGATCATGCTCACCTTGCGTTTGAATATCTTCATTCAAAGGCAGTGCCATAACAAATTCTGCGTTTATATCCATCGGAAGATCTGCACGAACACCACCACCTGTGGACGTAAGAGAATTACGCTTATCATCATTATTGGTCGCGTCTTGATTCCAAACTGTACCTGAATCAAGGAAACCGAATAACTGAATGGCGCGGCTAGGTGAGTTCCATTGAAGCTCTGCTTTACCTGCAATACCATCATCGCCAACAACTTCAGAAGGATCATACCCCCTCACGGTGCTGATGCCGCCAAGACCAAATTCTTCAGAACTTAATAGCGGGTTGTTTGAAAGTTGAGCGCGTCCTTCAAGAACAAGGTTGAAACTACTTGTGAGTCTTTGAAGGCGTTGAATACGAAGATTGGCTTTGGTGAATTGAGGATCACCTGCCGCACGTGTTAGGTTTGCATCATTTTCTTCACTGGCGCCAAATACATTAATTCCATGTGAGAGTTGAAGATCAACGGAGTTTACAGCAACGCCAAATAAACGATCTAAGAAGTCGGCTTGTACGCCAGCACGTAGTGCGCGAATATGATCTTTACGTGTCGTTTCAATATTATTTTTACTGTCCACATTCCGGTAATCAAATAGAGCACGCCCAAAAATATTAGTATTTCTAGAACGGATCAAAGGATGTCTGACTTGAAGAGACAGTGAACGAGATTTACCTTTAACATCAAATTCACTTAACCTAAATCCAGGATCTGTATCTGTAATACTGCCAGAAGCTGTTAAAACTGTTCCATAGGGTCCAACGGGTTGATCATAAGTCAAGGAGCCAAAGGCAAGTTCTATTCCTGCATCGGGTGCTACTACGGCTTGAGCTGTTATACGCTCATTTAATCCTAAAGCAGAATTAACAATACCAACACCTGTAAATTGAATAGGGCCTAAGAAACGGCTTCCGTGGTTGTTCACGCCAACGATGGCTTCGAACATATCACGTTCAGGTATGAGAACAATATCTGCTGCGCCAGGGGTTGTTGGGGAGGGGCGTATAACGCTTCTAGCGTTGACGCCAGGAAGATCGTTGATAAGAAGAAGGTTACGCTCTAATTCGGCTATATTTAAGGCACCGCCTTTTGCAATTCGACCAGCATAATCTTGTATAAGAGAAAGTTCATTTTTTGTAAGGTCACCACCTTGAATAATGACATTATCAATATAGCCTTCAACAACTTGAAGAATAACAATCCCATTTTCAATAGTTTGAGGAGGGACAACGACTTGCGTTAGAACATAACCGTCTTCGCGATATTTTAAAGTGGCGCGGTTTGCCAATGCATAGATATCGGTTAATGAAATTTCACTGCCGATCATTCCTGAATACATATAAGAGAGGTCTTCGCGGTTATAAGTTGTAAGACCATCAAATTCAATACCATTTAAATCAAATTTAATTTGATCTGCACCTTCGGGCGCTTCAACGAGTTGTAATTCTCCAACAATAATTTTAGGGCCTAATTGGAGCGCTTGTCTTTGACTTGTTAATTGCTCTTCAATACGTCCTGGGTCTGCAATACCTGTTTGTTGCTCAAGCTGTGCGAGTGATGTATTGGCAAGTCCTGTAAGTGAGAATCCTGCGATACAAAAAATTGTGAAAAACTTATCTTTCATAAACTTATATGAATAAAACATAACGGCCCCATATTTTTATAATTATTGTTTAAAGGATTTAGCGAAGAAATGATTAAAGTACAAGCAATAAGATGTTTTAAGCTCTTAGCTATTAAATAGTAAGATACCTTATAACCTACTATGGAACAATGTTTAACATATTAACCTTTGTAAGATTGTTGCTTTCTGCCAAATTGTTAACAAATCGTTAATATTTTGTTGCAATTTGACGTAAAAGGTGTAATTTGTGCCTTATTCATAATTTAAATAATTGCTGACAAACGAGGGCGACACCTTGCAGCATATAAACAGTAGTCCAAAGAATGACTATTTTTAATGTAATGCATTAAATTTCAAAAAAAGGGGAATCCAAAATGAGAAAGCTAAACCAACAAAATGGTGTATCAAGTTCTTTTATAAAAAAAGGTAAAGCGCTTCTGGCAACAACTGCAATGACAGCTGTCAGCCTTATTCCTTTCTCAAATACTGCACATGCTGATCCAGCTTGGTCTGATTTTAATGATGTGCAGGGTTCAACAATCACGGATACAACATCTCAGGCCAATACAACACTTATCAACCAGCTTTCAGGCACTTATGTAGGAACAAGTGCAAATCTAGATATTGCGGCTAACCAGTCTGTTATTATTGGTCAAAACACAACAAATTCAAGTTTTACCGCAATTGCGAATGGAGCAAATGATGATCCAACGCGCATTCTAGGGGTATTAAAAACAGTTATAAAAGATTCTTCAGGTGAATTTACTGATCAACGTGGCGGAGCGTTAAACATATTTGATAGGAATGGCGTTGTATTTGGTGTTGGTTCACGCGTCGATGTTGGTTCTATTATTGCTAGTGCAGCTAATACAACTTTTACATCTGTTGATGGGGGCAAAACTAGCCATACATTCACGAATTTTGGTGACGGTAAAATCATCAATAACGGAACAATTACTGTTGCAGAAGCCGGTATAGCTGCTTTTGTTGCACCAACAGTTGTCAATAACGGCGTGATTAATGCGCGTTTAAGTAATGTTGTTATGGCAGCGGGGGAGACTGTTACATTAGATATGTATGGTGATGGTCTTGTTGAAGTTGCTGTCGATGGTGAACTAGCTGACGGTATTATCAGACAAAATGGTACAATTAATGCACAAGGCGGAAATGTTTTAGTATCTGCCGCCATTGCGAAAGATGCTGTTGATAATGTGATTAACATGGACGGTGTCACAACCGTTAGCTCTGCTGTTGTTAAAGGCGGAAAGATTGTTCTTTCAGGTGGAAAAAGCGGTCGTGTAAATGTTAAAGGTGCCTTAAATGCCAATGGTGTTGGCGATCAGAATGCTGGTTCTATCGATGTAACGGGTGAAGATGTTCGTGTAACAAGTACGGGTCGTGTTCGTGCGAATGCTCAAAACGAAGCAGAAGCTGGTGACATTAATCTTCTTGCAGATAATAAATTGACAATTAATGGTCGTGTTTCTGCACAAGGTTTAGCAGATACTGGCTTTATTGAAACATCCGCACCAACAACTAATATTAGTGCAGGAGCAAGTATTCTTGCGACACGTGAATGGTTATTGGACCCAACCGATATTACAATTGATGAAGCTTTAAGTCTTCATATTGAAAATCAATTGGCTGTTGGTGATATGACTGTGATGACTCCAGTCGCTGGAACGGATGAAGGCGATATAGGCGTGCAAGCAATTATTGATTGGTCTACAGACAAAACATTCAAACTTGTTGCAGCAGATGATGTTTTCATAAGTGCTGTTGGTGGTGGAATTAACGCAACTGGTGCGGGTAACTTTGTTGTTGAAGCGGGCGACGATTTCCGCATGAATGCAGGGAATAATTCTATCAACACAAATGGCGGTAACGTTACAATTACAACTGGTGATGAAGTCACTATTGACGGTGGCGTGATCAATGCCAATGGCGGCGATATTTTAATCGATAACGCAGAGCAATTCCAAGCGGTTGCCGACAGCCTTCAAACCTCTGGTACAGGGACGATTGCTCTCAATCAAAATAAAGACGCAAACGGTTTCACATCTACAACAGATGCGACAATCCAAAACGCAGTCAACGCTATTAACAATAGCGGTACAGGTGAAAGCACTGTTCTTGTTGGGGCAGGGACATGGGTTGAATCAGTTGGTATTGACAAAGCAGTTACAGTTGAAGGCGCAGGGCGTAACGACACTATTGTAACACCGGGCGCGGGTAATAATGGTTTCACAATTGATGGAACAATTAACGGTAAAGTTGAAATTAAAAAATTAGCTGTCACAGGCGGTAAAGCTGGTGTACGCGTTAATGATACGGCAGATGTTGAAAAATTAATTGTTGCAAACACTTTAATGCAAAATAATGCATTGCATGGCGTTTCAGTTTTTGGTGACAGTGTTGGAAAAACCATTATTAGAAATTCAAACTTTATAGATAATGGTGCTGGCGGTGGGTCTGCTGGCGAAGGAGATATCCTTTTCTATCTCCATAATGGTGATATTGAATTAACAAATATTGATATCCAAAATAATTCTGCGCCAGATACAGCTGATTACGGTATTCAAATTATTGGATCTAACCCAAGTGAGCCAACATCACTTCCTTTACGCAATGCGGGCGAAATTTCTTTAGATAAAGTAAAAGTTGCAGGTAATTACCGTGCGGCACTGCTTGGCATCCAAGAATATTTAGCAATTGATAATTTATCAATGACTGATGTTTCTCTTGGTGGTCAAACGAACGCTGGAACAGACAGTGCTGGCTGGGCTTCCTTATTCGTAAGTAATTTAGGAACAAGTGACATTGATCTTGGTAATATTAATTTTGATTCTGTGAATGGCCAATATATCTCAATGGGAACAGATGCGGCGTCTACATTTCCTGCGCCTCCAACATATGTCACAGCAAATAATATTGATGCAACGGCGGCAACATTTGAAGGTATAGTTGCGGCTGATCTAACCGTAGAAGAAAGCTTTGATGTAGAAGATAAAATCTTTCACAAAATAGATTTTGCTCCTCAAGGCCTTGTAACGTGGCAAGACGATAACGTTTTTGTATCACAAGCATCAAGTTTTGTAGGCGGAGCTATCCAACGCGGTGTTGATGCTTCAAGTGTAGGTGGAACAGTTCATGTTCAGGCTGGTAATTACACTGAAGATGTAGTCATTGATAAAGAATTAAAATTAAAAGGCTATGACGCTGTTCTTAATTCAGCGGGTGGCGTGAACCTCATCACGGTAACGGCTTCTAATGTTAATATTGACCCGTTAACTTTTGATGGCCTAGGCCTTGCTGACTATGGTGTAAATGCAACAGGCTTGGGCGCGATTGGCCTGACTGTTGATGGAAACACTTTCAAAAACTTTAATAAAGCTGGTGTTTTTGTTGCCGCAAATGGTGTTGGTACAGGTTCTATCATCAACAACACGTTTGAAGGGTCTTCAACACGCGGTATTGAAACAGGTGATTTAGATGGTGGGTACACACTTGATATTGCTGATAATGTAATCGGTACAAACAGCGATACAGTTCAAAATGGTATAAAATTTGGCCGCTTACGTAACGCAACTATTAATGTTAGTGGTGGTTCAATGGACACATCAGGCGATGCAATCGCTGGTGGTAACGTTGGCTCAAATGTAGCCTTAAACTTAACAAATCAAGACATTGAAGCAGGTGACGAAGCCGCTGACTTTAACGGTAACGTAGATGGTCAAGTCACGATAAGTGGCGGTACTTTAATCGGTGCGGGTAGCGGTTTTGAAGCGAACTTCATCGGCGGAAACGGCGAACTTGTTATTAAAGATGGTGCAATTGTTGAAGGTAATCATGCTTCGCATGGCTATGGTATCAATATCTTGAGAAATAGAATTGATGGTTCTGTTGTGGTTACTGAAAGTACAGTTAAAGGTGGCCATACTGGTATTGGTAGTGACAATGGTTTGATGAACGTTAACGGTTCGCTTGACGTATCCAACAGTAATGTTGAAGGTGTGAACGGTGACGGTATTGAAACAGGTGACGTCCTAGGAAGCGTAACAGTTTCAAATGGCTCTAATATCACTGGTGGTCAAAATGCTATTGAATTTGTAGGTAACCTTGATGGTGCCGACATTGATGTCAAAGACAGCACGATTGAAGGTAATGATAATGGTATCGTTGCTGCAGGTGCTGAAATTTTAAATGGCACGACAATCAATATTGATAACAATACAAAAATTGCCGCAACAAATGGCGTAGCTGTTTGGATAGGTGATAATACGGCTGGCGGTGCAACCGTGAGCGTTTCTGGTAATCAGGATATTACGGCTGGTCTAGAAGGTATTAAAATTGAACAAATTAATGATGTTGTTGTTGATGGTAATACAATCAACACTGCAACAGACGGTATTCTTGTTGATGGTTCTGATAATTACGCTGTAACAGACAATACTATTTCCAATACAGATGATAACGGTATCAAAGTTGTTTCTTCAGATGATGGCTTTGTTCAAGGTAACGATATCACCAACGCAGGACATAACGGTATCGCTGTTATTGATTCAGATAATGCGACAGTCAATATGATGAACTCTATTGATGGTACGTCTTCTGCAGGTGTTGCTTTAAACAGAACAACAAACAGCTTGGTTGATGGCAATGAAATTTCAAACACTGGTGGTTCTGGTGTTTGGATTAACCAAGCCGATGGTTCAACTGTGTCGAATAATGAAATTGACACAACATGGTTGAATGGTAGCCGTTCTACTGGCGCAGGTGTTCATGTCGTAGACACATTGGGCGCAACAGTATCAGGTAATGATATTGAAAACGTAACGCGCGACGGTAGTGGTGTTGAAGTGATCACCAGCGACGATGTTATTGTGGACGATAACAACATTGATAATGCCACAAACGGTGTCCGTGTAACGGACAGCGCCGATGTGACTGTATCAAATAATGAAATTGATGATGTTACTGAGGCAGGTATCTCTGTTGCAAACAGTGACGATGCACAAATCGTTGGCAACGAAATCAATGATAACGGCGCATCCACATTCACTGAATACGGTATCTTAGTCGAAGGCGGGAACAGTGTTGATGTTGATGATAACAAAATTGAAGAAACAACTATCGCTGGTATCGCGGCGAACAATACAACCTACATCGATATTGACGATAACCTCATCAAAGATGGTAAAGACGGTATTTTGGTTGATGGGGGAGATCATGCGGATATTCGCCGTAATGAAACACGCGATATGTCTGATGATGGTATTCAGGTTAAATCACACGCTGATGTTGAAATTGAAGATAACAACAAAGTTATCCGTTCTGCCGATAGCGGTATCACAGTAAGCAATTCTGCCCGTGCAGAAATTGATGGTAACGATGTTGATGTTGCAGAAAACGGTATCCGTGTCACAAATAGTGCAAACGCAAAAGTCACAAATAACGATGTTGACGATGCGGATAACTCAGGTATCTGGTTGAAAAACAGTAACAACGCAGAAGTGGCAAACAACTTTATTAATGATAATGGCGCGTCAACTTTTGTTGATTACGGTATTTTAATCGAAGGTGGAAACAGCGTTGATGTTGAATTTAACAAAGTTGAAGAAGCTTCCGTCGCAGGTATCGCTGCCGATGATACAACGTTTGTGAACATTGATGATAACCTTGTGAAGGATAGTGGTACTGGTATCTCTGTTGATGGTGGTACAAATGCTGATATTCGTCGCAACACTGTTCAGGATATGAGCGATAACGGTATCGAAGTATCTTCAAATGATAATGTTGATGTTGAAGGAAATGTTATTAACCGTGTCGATGGTCATGGTATCGCGATTTCCCGCTCAAACCGTGCAAATATAGATCTCAATGAAATCAATGGCGCTGGTTTTGATGGCATAAATGTTAATAGAGGTTTTGCTGCAGATATTACTAATAATAAAATCAGTGATGTTGAATATGATGCAATTGATGTAACGCTTAATGAGTTTGTTGACATTATAAATAATGAAATTGATGGCGCCGGTGATAATGGAATTGAAGTAGGTCTCAGCTTAGCAGCTGACGTCAACGAAAACAAAATTACAGGTGCTGGGAATGATGGTATCAATGTCGATAGCAGTGCAGGCGCTCAAATAAAAGACAACATGATTTATGGTCAAGCTGATGCGTCAAGCCGCCGAAGCGGAGAATCAACACAAGGTGCAGGCCGTGATGGTATTCACGTGGAAAATAGCACTAATGTTGTGATCGATGATAATACAATCAAAGGTGACAGTGCCAATTTCAGAAAAGATGGGTTGGGCGCTGGACGTCACGGCATTTTTGTTTCTGGTGGTGATACACGTTTCTTAGGAAGTGGTGTGAAGGTCACAAACAATAACATCTTAGGAGATAGTGGCTTTTTCCACAGTTCTGACAGTGTTGGGTCAGACGGTATCCATATCGAAGATAACGGCGCAGGACGCTTCGGCTCTGACCCTCTCGTTTCTGGTAATATAATTGAAAAAACTGGCGTCGACGGCATTGATGTTGAAGATACTGATGATGTTCAAATCACAAATAATACCATCCGCCGCGCAGGGGATGATGGTATCGAAGTTGAAGGTGGGTCAGATGCTTATATCTTTGATAATACAATCACACTATCTGGTGATGATGGAATTGATGTTGATGATAATTCAGATATTGAAATTACTGGCAATACGATTAGCGGAACGGGATCAAGCTCCAGCGATGGTAACGGTATAGAAGTTTCTGACAGCTCTGATGCAGAAATTACCAATAACATTATAAGCTTAACGAGCAGTGATGGTATTGAAGTTGATGATAGTGATGATGCAATTGTTCGTATGAACAATATCTCTCTGACATTAGGAGATGGTATCGATATCGATGAATCAGATGACGTTGAAGTGAATGAAAATACTTTAACTGCTATTTTAGGCAATGGTATAAAAGTTTCTGATAGTGATGAAACGTTGATCGAAGAGAACGTGATTTCTTTCGTTGGGCAAAACGGGATCTACGTAAACCCATCTGACTTTGTAAGCATTTTAAATAATGAAATCTCATTTTCTGGTGAAGATGGTATCCATGTTGAAGACGGATTTGATATTGAAATTTCAAATAACATTATTGATGAATCTGGAGACGATGGTATCGACGTTAAAGGTAATTTGAATGTTACTGTAGATAATAATCAAGTTTCTAACTCAGTAAGCGACGGAATTCGTGTTATTGGAACAGACGGCTTTTTCGAACAGCAAAAGATTGAATTTGCTGGACCTTCAATTGCCTTAATCACAAATAATATTGTTTCGGAATCTGGGACCGATGGTATTGAAGTTGGTGGATTTGAAGAAATTCTTTTGGAAGAAAATGATGCTTCTAACAGTACTGAAAATGGCTTGAATGTTTCAGGTGGCTTCAATGGTGACGTTGAAGTATCTGGTAACACATTTACTAACAATGATGTTGGCGCACTATTCGTCAGTGGTGATATTGACCTGACGGGTGATGGTAATACCTTTGATGGTGGCCGTGTTGGTATGCGTTTTGAACCTCTAGATATAGAGGAAGAAGATACTTTTATCGAAAGCCCTGAACAAGTTGGTTTCCCTATTTTAGAGAACGCAATATTCAGTATAGAGCCAACAGGATTGTCTCTTGTTGATAACACAATTGGTGCACAAACATTTGATGGTCAAACAGAAAGCTATGTTGAACTTGCAAATGGAGCTCTCTTCGAGCCAGGAACACCAACATTACTGAACGCTCTAGACAGCACATATGTAGGAACACCTTTTGGAACGTTCACACCAAATATTGATTTTGCTGATGGTTTCCCTGTTGATGTTGTTGCTTTCCTTGAAAGTCAATTTGTACATTTCAACGATAATGGAAATACAGGCTTGTTCGTGTTCCCGTTATTGCCAGAAATTGATCAAGAAGACCTTCTTCAATTCTTCGGTCCTAATGCGGCTTCACTTTCTGGCCTTAATGTAACAATTCTTGGTCTGCCGGGTATTCCAGGTGGAACACCAGTGGCATTAAATAACCTTACACCGGCTGCAGGTGGTGAATTTGACCCCACTGATCCAGCAAGCTTGAATGCGATTGAAACTGCCGCGGGTGGTGAAGAAGCAGGATGTTGGGGCGATGCTACAGCACAAGCAGGAGCAGGGCCTGTTAGCTTGAGTTACGGCGGAAGCGCAGAAGACCTTCTAAACAGCGAAGCAAGCTGTGGATCTTAAATAAAGCAAATATAAGAATAACAAAAGGACGCCTCAAAGCGTCCTTTTTTGTTGCTTAAACCTCAACAAAGATATGTGATAATGCTACTGTGTAATCAAATCTCAACTCTTATATTGTAACAATATTTTGATAAAAGGTAATAAGCTTTGACAAAAAATACGCCTTTATGGACACCCAAACCTAGCCAAAAAGAAAAAACCACACTTATGAAATTCATGACTGATTGTGGTTATGAAGGCAATGGCTATGAAGACTTCTGGGAATGGTCTACCCAAAACATAGAGGAGTTTTGGGAAAAATTATGGGATTTTTGTGATGTTGTTGGCGACAAGGGAGAAATTATACTTCAAAACCCTCAAAAAATGACTGGAGGGCAGTTTTTTTCCCAAGGTAAAATTAATTATGCACAAAATATGCTTAGAAAAAGAGATACTGATCTTGCTATTATTTTTGAGGGTGAAAAAGGGAAGACAACAACACTAACATTTCAAGAACTCTATGATCAGGTGAGTTTATATGCCCAAGCTTTGAAGGGGCAAGGCGTAAGAGAGGGGGATCGTGTGGCAGCATATATGCCTAACACTCCTGAAACTATTATCGCGTGTCTTGCTACAGTTTCCTTAGGAGCGATCTGGTCTTCTGCTTCACCAGATTTCGGAGCACAAGGCGTTATTGATCGCTTTGGGCAAATTGAACCTAAAATTTTAATTACAGTAGATGGTTATTTTTATGGTGGGAAAGAAATAGATTGTTTAGAGAAGATTAAAGAAGTTCAGCAAGCTATATCAAGCTTAGAAAAAACTATTATTATTCCGTTCGTTGATGATGCTCCTGATATTGATAACCTCAAGAATACTATTCTAATTAGTGAGTTCACCAAGGATTTTGAGCCTCAAGATATTGATTTTAATGTAGTCCCTTTTAATCATCCATTATTTATTATGTTTTCCTCAGGAACAACAGGTGTTCCAAAATGTATTGTGCATGGGCACGGTGGAACTTTACTGCAACATTTAAAAGAGCATCAAATGCAATGCAATGTAAAAGAAGGAGATCGAATTTTCTATTTTACGACATGTGGTTGGATGATGTGGAACTGGCTTGTGAGCGGTTTGGCAACAGGGGCAACACTTCTTTTATATGATGGGAGCCCTTTTTACCCTAATAGGAATATTTTATGGGATTTTACGTCTAAGCATAAAGCAACTCTATTTGGAACAGCTGCAAAATATATTGATGCGCTCAATAAATTTAAAATTCACCCAAAAGAAACGCATGATTTAGTGGCGTTAAAAACAATAACATCAACAGGGTCGCCGTTGGTGCATGAAAGTTTTGATTTTGTTTATTCTAAAATAAAAAAAGATGTTCATCTGGCGTCTATATCAGGAGGAACAGATATTGTTTCTTGTTTCATGTTAGGAAACCCTATTTCCTCGGTATATCGTGGTGAAATTCAAGGAGCAGGTCTTGGTATGGCACTTGATGCTTATAATCATGAAGGCCAACCTTGCAATAAAGGTGAGGCGGGCGAACTTGTTTGTACAAAACCCTTCCCTTCTATGCCCGTGAGTTTTTGGAATGATCCTGATCAAAAGAAATACAAATCTGCTTATTTTGAAGAATATGAAAATACTTGGTCGCATGGTGATTGGGTAGAGAAAACAGAAAAGAATGGATTTATTATTCATGGTCGTTCAGATGCGACGTTGAACCCTGGTGGCGTTAGAATAGGAACGTCGGAAATTTACCGACAAGTTGAAAAAATTCCAGATGTATTGGAGAGTATTGCTGTTGGTCAGGATTGGAAAAAAGATACGCGAATTTTATTATTTGTAAAATTACAGCAAGATGTTCATTTAAATGATGATCTTAAGAAACTTATTAAGACAACAATACGTATTGGGGCCTCACCGCGGCATGTTCCTGCAATCATTATGCAGGTTGATGATATCCCTAGAACGAAAAGCGGAAAGATAACAGAAATTGCTGTACGTGATGTGATCCATGGACGTGGTTTTAAGAACAAGGAGTCCTTGGCTAACCCTGAAGCTTTAAAAATCTACGAAGATATAAAACAGACTTTAAATAATTAAGCAGATACGGCTTCTTTATTATTTGTTAGAATGTCAGGACGTGGATATAGCTCATCCATTGGAACTGATTTGCCATTATCTTGAACAATACGCACATGATAACGACGAAGACGTCGTGGTTCTGCCACACCACATGAATGTGCAATCACTTCTACTTCATGCACCATGTTCATACAATAATTAGCAACTTTAACAGCTTTATCTTCTGGATTTAGACCTTTTTGAAGACGTTTATTGTGAGTTGTAATTCCTGTAGGGCAGGTGTTCTTGTTGCATTTTAGCGCCTGAATACATCCTAGAGAGAACATAAAGCCGCGAGCAGAGTTAATAAAGTCTGCACCTGCCGCAAGGGCCCAAGCAACCTCTGTCGGTGTTATCAATTTACCTGATGCAATAATACGTATTCTCTCACGAAGCCCATATTTATGAAGTATGTCCGAAACCATAGGTAAAGATTCTTTTATTGTAAGACCTACATTATCCATTAACGGCATAGGTGCTGCGCCTGTTCCACCATCGCCACTGTCGATTGTGATAAAATCTGGAGCAGATTCAATGCCGCGCTTTTGTATTTCTTCGCACATTTTTTCCAGCCAACCATATGCTCCTAAAACGGCTTTAAACCCAACAGGTTTGCCTGTTACGTCACGGATGTGAGAGATCATATCCAGCATATCACTCTCATTATCTATTTCTGGGTGACGGTTGGGCGAAATAGAATCCTGACCTTCTGGAATGCCACGAATTTCTGCAATATGCGGTGTTACTTTTATGGCTGGCAGGATTCCACCTTTGCCAGGTTTTGCACCTTGGCTCATTTTCAACTCAAACATCTTAACTTGTTCATGTGCGGCGACTTCTTTTAATTTATCATCATTTAAATTGCCTTCTTCATCACGGACACCGTATTTTGCAGTACCAATTTGCATGACGATATCTGCACCGCCTTCTAAATGATAAGGTGATAGACCGCCTTCACCAGTATTCATCCAACATCCAGCCGCTTTTGCACCTTTCGATAAAGCACGTACAGCGGGTGTGGAGAGGGCGCCATAACTCATACCTGAAATATTAAAAATGGAGCCTGCCATGTAAGGTTTTTTGCAATAAGGGCCAATTTGAAGAGGCTGTGTCTTTGCTGCATCACTTTCTAATGTTGGAAAAGGGCAATTAATAAAAATGACTGTACCTGGAGGCGTTAAACGTTTTGTTGATCCAAAAGCAATTGTATTGTCATGTCCTTTGGCGGCGCGGTGCACCCATTCGCGCTCAGCTCTATTAAATGGCATTTCTTCACGATCCATTGCAAAGAAATATTGGCGAAAAAATTCCCCTAATGTTGAAAATAAATAACGAAAGCGTCCGAGAACTGGGTAATTTCTACGAACAGCATCACCAGTTTGAGTGATATCAATGATGAATAAAATGATGATAGCCAAAAAACTGATACCAACAGCAAAGACGAATAATGTAGTTAAAAGCTCTAAAGATTCAATTACCCATTGGGGAAGCATAAACATATTTTGTCCTTTATAATTTCATGATGGCCATTTTATCTCGTATTATATCATGTATGGTATAGCCAATTCCACCGGTATTTTAGCCAGATTGATCACGCCTGCAAAAGGAATCCAATTAACACGAAAAGCTGTATGGTCATTGACCATTACAGTCATAGCATTTAGATTTTGAATAGCGTGCATCGCAATATTTAAATTTTCTGTGTAAACGGAAGCTTGAAAAGCAAAAGGTAAGCTATTCGCACGTTCAATCGCATTTTCAATTGTGTCATAATTATAAACACAAACTGCGGGAGCAAGGATTTTTTTTAGAAACAATTGTAACCATCTACTGGAGGATGAGATTAGTATCAAAGATGGCCTCATTGCCTATAGCTGGGGTGATGGCTACGGAGCTGGATACAAAAAAGAATGGCTGATTTAATCTAGAAAGCGTTCTCCATTGCTGTTATCCAACTGTTCTTCAAAAATATCAACATGCTCTTCCACTGCATTAGAATCCTCAAATGTTGCTATATGAAATGCTGCTTCACCTCGATTTAGGAGAGGCAAAGTAGCCATACCTATAACAATGCCAGTTCTACGCGCTATTATTTCATGTTTTTCTTGTCCGAATGGATCAGAGACAACTCCTAGAACTTTACCTTTTTTAACGCGCTCACCTAAATTTGCTTTCACCGACAAAATACCGCTATGTGGAGCTCTTATCCAATGACTAGAACGAGCAACAAAAACATCATGTGGAACAGATTTGTTTTTTAACGGTTTTAACATCCCGATTTCACGCATGACGGACAGCACACCATTTAAGCCGCTTTTTATTATCTTTTCATTAAAGCGTAACGCTTCTCCGCCTTCAAAAAGCAACATAGGAATTTTGAGATCTCTCGCAGCTGCACGCAGTGAGCCATCTCGTAAAGCGGAGTGAAGAACAACAGGAACATTGAAAGCATGTGCCATTGCTTTAGTATTCTTATCATCAAGGCAAGCTCGTATCTGTGGAAGATTAACGCGATTAACTGCCGCACAATGTAAATCAATACCATGGGTACATTTTTCAACAATTTCTGTTATAAAAGTATGAGCAAGTTGTGCTGTCAGCGAACCTTTTTCAGAACCAGGAAAATTGCGATTTAAATCACGACGGTCGGGTAGGTAGCGCGATTTAGTATTAAAACCGAATACATTCACAATCGGTATAGTAATCAACGTGCCTTTGATATTCTTTAAAGCTTTATTTGTAAGAAGTCTCCGAATAATTTCCACGCCGTTAATTTCATCTCCATGGACTGCAGCGCTGATAAATAGAACAGGGCCATCCTCTTTACCACGCACGACCTCTATTGGAATGCTCATTTCTGTGAAATCGTATAGCTTTGCAGTATCAAGATAAATTTGCTTGCGTTCTCCAAGTTTAATTGCCGCTCCACCGATAATGAGTTTTTTTTGCATCTTTTATCCTTTGCCCTTTGATTTATTTGGGCCTTTTTTTGAATCTACTTCAATATATTGAATAATTGCACCGGCAATATCTATTCCTGTTGCCTCCTCAATACCTTCAAGTCCTGGAGAAGAGTTAACCTCCAATACAAGGGGGCCACGTTCTGATCTAACAATATCTACTCCCGCCAGATCAAGTCCCATAGCTTTAGCTGCTTTCACTGCTAGCTTACGCTCCTCAGGTTTTAGTTTAATCACTTTTGCGGAGCCGCCCATATGTAGGTTAGAGCGAAACTCCCCTTCTTTTGCACTGCGTTGCATCGCCGCTATAACTTTGTCCCCCAAAACAAAACATCTTATATCGGAACCACCTGCTTCTTTAATAAACTCTTGAACAAGAAATTCAGTATCAAGCTCACGGAACGCATTAATAAGACTTTCTGCTGCTTTATTGGTCTCTGCCAATAAAACGCCTTTTCCTTGGCTGCTATTTATTACTTTTACAATTAAAGGGGCACCGCCAACAAAATCAATTAAATCTTCTGTTGCATCCGCCTGATTAGCATAGCCTGTAATAGGCATGCCGATTCCTCTTCTTGCAAGAATTTGATGCGCCCGTAATTTATCTCTCGATCTTGTGATAGCAATTGACTCATTAATTGAATACACATTGCCAACTTCAAATTGTCGCAATACTGACGTACCATAAGATGTAACAGAAGCTCCAATACGTGGGATAAGTGCATCAAATTTGAGTTGCTCCTTCTTATTTTTTTTTGCGTAATATACCGTTGGCTTACTAGAGGTTATGTTCATGTAACAATTTAAAACGTCTATATTTCGTACTGTATGGCCACGTTCTCTGGCCGCTTCTACTAACCTTTGTGTAGAATATAATTTAGGTCCGCGTGTTAGTATTCCAATTTTCATTTTGTTTCCTTTATTGTTTTAAATCAAGCTGGCTAAAAGTGTAGCAATATCAAGAAAAGACATAAATCCAGTTATGTCTGTAATGGTTGTTAAAATTATTGAGGAAGAGGTTGCTGGGTCTTGCCCTAAATGCTTTAAAACAATCGGCACTATATTACCCAAATATACCCGCTATCGTCACTAAAACGACCATAACGAGCGCCATAATAATTGCAAGACCCAGTCGCCCTTAAATTGTCATAATATAACTCTATGTTCTCTTTAATTTATTGCACCTTCTGGCGTTGGGGAGTGTTCTAACGTGCTGTATATGCCTGATATAATTGTTTCTACTTCTATAAGAGCCTTACACTTTGCTTCTGTTAACTTTATTGGGGGCATCTCCTTATTTCAGAATCAAAAATGCCCCCAGTGATGCCCCCAAATATTGAGAGCGCCCCTAAAAGCATATGAATTATGATAATTGTACGAGAGCCCATAACCTATTGTAAAACAATATTTTTGTGAGCTTTGGCGAACGCAAATGAACGATAATGGAAGGAAATATTGGCCGTACGGGGTTCTAATTAAGAGCCTAAGTAACTGTTTTTATTTAAATAATTTAAAATCATATATTGATATACCCCCTAATAAATTATTAGAATAAAAAACTTAAATTATTGCTAGCTTTTATTTTATTAAATTTACATACTTTTTTATGTTATTGATACTCGAATAATAAAATTGTATTAAAAATAAAATTATGAATATTCCCATTATAAAAGAACTTAAAACTGCATCCAAGGATGATTGGATTGAGGCGGCAAAAGAGTTATTATTTACTCTTTTTTTTAGTTTGATGCCCGTATGGCTAGGATTTATCATGATTACTTTACTAGCACTTCCAGAAACACCCTTTTCTTTTATTTCTAAATTTGCCGCTAGCTCAGATCTTTCATTAATTTCAGCCTCCTTAATAGGGCCACTTTTATATATGATGTTTGGAAAAAGCATTACAGAAGGAAAGTTATCAATGCCCTTTCCTTCAGGGCTGTGGTTTTTGATATTAATTTTCTTTCTTTGTTTAATTGCAACAGTTATTTATTGCTTTACTTACATATCAGAAACAGATTGGTTTTATGACTTAGCTGGGAAGAAGATTATTTTTACCAATGAAGATGCAGTAATGTACATTTCCTTTGCCGTATTCGCGGTCTCTATTTTTTTAATTTTATCGGCTCTAACAATACAAAACTCTATACAAAATCCTACTTCATTAATGAGGAATGATACAGCCAATTATGTTGATGATTTACAGAGACAAGGTGCCCCAAACACAGCGGCACTGGCGACAGATACTGATGACTTTGTAGCCAATATGAGACAAGAAAATAATAATGCAGGACCAGAATAATGTTGAACTTACAGATGCCTCCAGATCCTGATAAAATTACTAAAACTGTTCCTGCCCTAAGGATTAAGCAACCTATAGGTGAAATATATGTTGCATCCTTTAACCATAAATTAATTCAAAAAATAACGTTTTTTGATGTAAGGCGAGTATTGAGAGATGAGAGGGATATTGAGGCTTACTTAGGTATACAAAGGCCTCTTAATGAAACTAAAATATCAGAGTTAAAAAAGTATGTTAATTTTAACGATGCTACATTTCCGACTGCGGCTACACTAGCTGCAGATAAAAGTGAATATGTCACTTATAATGAAGAAACCAAAGAGTTAACTTTTTCTAACTGCCTACCTGGTGAAAATACTCCCAGTATAGCTTTTTCTAATCTGTGCCGTGTAATAGATGGGCAGCATAGAATTGCTGGATTAGAAGGGTTTGAGGGTAATGATTTTGAAATGATGGCTGCTGTTTTTGTTGGTATAGATTTGGCTGATCAAGCTTATATTTTTGCTACAGTTAATATTGAACAAACCAAAGTAAATAGAAGCTTAGCTTATGATTTGTTTGAGTTGGCTAGAACAAGAAGCCCATTCAAAACGTGCCATAATATTGCTGTGGCTCTCGACACTATTGAGGAAAGCCCTTTTTATGAGAGAATTAAACGTTTAGGCACGGCGACAGCAGGTAGGGAGAGAGAGACTATAACCCAATCAAATTTTGTGAATTGCTTAATTGGATATATCTCTACTGATGCTAAAATGGATAGAGATATATTGCTTAGAGGAAAAGAATTAGATTTAGTTAATACAGACCAACTACAAAAATTGTGCTTTAGAAATATGTTTATACGTGGCCAGGATGTTGAAATAGGACGAGTGGTACAAAACTATTTTACGGCTATTTCTACAAAATGGGACGGTGCTTGGAATGATTTTAGTCAAGGAATGATGCTCAATAGAACAAATGGATTTAAAGCATTTTGTTCTGTATTAGGCAAAATTTATACTGAGGTATCTGCCCCAGGAGATGTCCCTGACGCTAATAAATTTAGGAAAATACTTGAGAAAGTTGACCTTACAGATGAAGATTTTAACACTGATAATTTTAAACCAGGAACGAGTGGTGAAAGTAAACTCAGAAATAAAATTTTAGAAGATATTTTTGGGTAAGTAATTTTTATTAATTTTTTTAAAGAGGATTTAAAAAAATAATTACAGGCAGTATAGAGGCATTTTTTAATTCACGATATTATGTTATTTCTTTTTAGCTATTATCAGAGCTTCCTGAACATCACGTGAGTGATCATCTCTCCGCCCCATTGTTTTATGTTGATAATCCATGCTTTCACACCACACTGTATAACCCTTGCCGTAGGTCTGAACAGCTAACTCTACAAGCTCTTCAATGCCTATCATGCCTGTATTGGAGTAACTCAAAAGTAAGTGGCTCTTGGTACATTTAGTGCCATAGAAAAGATCAGAAAATGCTTCTGAAACTTTAGTCTTGATACAAAAAGGAGACTGATGCCTATCTTCTCTATATCTCCCCTTTACAACAGTTCCACCTTTTTTCTGTATTTCTGGATAATCATATTTATAAACTGTTTCTATAGCATGATAGAAACGGCTGTAGTGCACAAAGGCGTATGGAGGGTCAGCATACACAACGGATTTAGGGATAATGTCGAGACATTCCTTGTAATCCAATGCATACATTTCATGCTTTAAATCAACTACATTTAATTTATTCCACGCAAATAAACTTTTCAGTTTTCGCTCAAAAAGGACAGCAATATCTTTTTGTCTATAAATATTAATATCTTTCATAGATGCTTCTGTTTTTGCATCTCTATATTGAGCATAATGCCCTGTTCCTTGGCTGGTATATGCCATGGCATGCATTAAACTTGTTATACCTAGCATAAAATCTGCTTCACAAATTGTTCCGCCTTCATATAATTCATCTAATACCTGTCGGATTTTATCAATCCAAACACATTGCTCAGAGCTCCACCATGTTCCTGAATAATTTTTACAAAACAGATGGTAGTCTGAAGAAAAATTAATATCTATTAATTTTTGATTACGTTTTTCTATTCTATTAAACTGCGTTAAAGTGCAGTGTGCAGGGTAGAAAAGGTTGTCAGGCAAAAGATTTTTTTCCTCGTCGACATAACTTTTCGCCATTTTTATTAAATCTAAATTACCTATATTTTTGCATTTCTTTAAATAACAAGAAGCAATTGCTTTTGAATAAGTTTGAATATCGTTAGATATAATTTGAAAATCTCCACCGAACCCCCCTGAAATGGAACAAGCACCTGAAAATAAATCAACAACGGGCAATCCTTTTTCATGAACTTCTCCTAACCCCATACCAATAAAATCAAGGATTTTTGCCTTAGAGCCCATATATTTAATAGCAAGAGGATATGGCCGAGGAGAATTATTACACTTCAAAGGCGTTGTTTTTATAGGGAAATTTTCTGTTTTTCTTTTTAACAAGGGCTTTATTATCTCTAGACTAAATATTTCATTTACATTAATTATTAGAGACTATAGCAGAAATAAGAGCAATAAGTTTACAGGCCTTATCCCAAACCATTCTCTATATTGGTCTTTTTCTGAACACCAGAGGCACTTAAATGGCAATTCAATATTTACCAGATTTTATACAAAAAAATTATCATATTCATGAGTGGAACCATGCGACAGCGATTTTAGAAAGAGATTTTCCGAATGAATGGAATAATCTAATAGAAGTTTTAACAAACTTTCGTTTGTACAAAAGCCATATAGTAACTGCTGGAGGTAGAAAATCTCCGATAGCTAATGCACTAGATGGAGAATTTTACAAAAAAGGTTGGGTAGAGAAAAAATTTGACACTAAAGTTGTCGTAGACGGAATTGAACGCATAACCCCAACACACAGCATTGACTGTTTTAAAAATTCAATAGGAATTGAAATTGAATGGAATAATAAAGACCCCTTTTATGATAGAGATCTGAATAACTTTAGATTGCTATTTGAATTAAAAACCATTTCTGTCGGAGTGGTCATCACCCGTTGCACAGAGCTTCAAGAAATTTTTAATGTGTTGGACAAAGGTTCATCATATGGGGCATCAACAACTCATATGGATAAACTTGTCCCCCGTATACTTGGCGGGGGTGCGGGTGGTTGTCCTGTGCTTGTATTTGGTATTTCAAAATCTCTTTATGATGAAGATAAGTGAGGTTTCTGTGTCTTTAAATTTATCAAAAAGAGTAACTGACTTTTTAAGAGAAAACCCTGGTAAAAAATATTCTGTCAGAGAAATCGCAGAGTGGATTTTTGAAAATTTTTCTGCTGAATGCCGACAAAAAGAACAAAGAAGCGAAAGCATTAGCGGTGACAGTGAGTTACTACAACAATTGGTTAGAGAAATAGGCTCTCAACGTCCTCAAATACAAAGAAAAACCCCCCAAATAAAAACAACTGAAGGGCGGCCACGAAAGTATTATTACACAGAAAAATCAGATGAAGATGAAATTCTAGATATAGAAATAAACGAAGAAGAAAAAATATTAGGGGGAGATCAATCTTTAAAAGAACATGATTTATATCCCAAGCTTTCAGAATATTTATGGTCTGAATTACAGCTATATTCCAAAAGAATAGACGAAAAAAAATCGAAAAACAACAAAGGCCCCAAAGGAAATATATGGCTTTATCCCGATATTGTTGCCATGCACGACTTAAGTAGCGATTGGAATGCAGAAATAAAAAAATGTGTGCATGAGTACTCGGACAAAAAAACAAAATTGTGGTCTTTTGAAGTAAAGCTGCTAGTAAATCGAGCCAATGTTAGACAGGTTTTTTTTCAAACAGTGAGTAATTCAACATGGGCTAACTTTGGCTATTTAGTAGCAGGGGAAATAGAAGGCGCTGATACAATAAAAGAATTAAGAATGTTATCTGCATTACACGGGATAGGTGTGATTAAACTTGAAACTAATAATCCGGATGAAAGTCAGATATTAATACCAGCAAAAGAAAGAATTGAAATTGATTGGAATTCCGTTAATAGGCTAGCAAATGAAAATAAAGATTTTCTAGAATACATTAGGCTTATTAAAGAATTCTACCAGACAGGAAACCCAAGAAAAAAAGATTGGGATATACCTCAAAGCTAAATCGACAAGGCTCGTTATTTCTTCTCATGCCATCCGAGGTTAAAGGCTCCTTGTTTTTTAAAGAAAATAAGCTCGGAGTAGTTAAGATTGCCTCTGATCCAGTCAGCAACAGGAGACATATCGCCCGTACGTTCGTATTCATGTTGAAAGGCTGGAATGACGATACAGGCCATAGCCCCTAGATAACCATCTTTATCATAGCCCCATATCTTCCGCCCCCAGTTTTGGTCATTTGACTTGCAACCCAAACCCCTTCTGTTTCCTTCCAGATTTAACGCAGGTGAACGATAGCCGCTACGGATGTGCAATCTCCCATATTTCCGCTGAAGAGGCTCTAAAAGCTCTTGAGTTAGTTTTTCTCCCGCCGCGATAATAGCAGGTGGATCGTGCGGTAAATTAGGGATTTGGTAAAAGTTACTTATTTCTGAATACATAAACTCCCGCATGTAGAAGTTATCTGACAACCTCACACGCCCAAACTTATCCAAATCCCAATAATTCATGAATTCTTATGACCGTTCGCTGCTAAATAGGCTGCAATCACATTCGGAATGATAGAAAGTAAAACAACAAATGCCATTACAAATAAGCTGGAAACGTCAAAACTAAATCTTATGATCATAAACCAATAGATTATGGCTCCTACAAAAAGGGAAGCGGCTCCAGTTTTTCTATCGAGTAGAAGCTGCCCAAGACCCAGTAATAAGAAACTACAAAAACCCGCAAAGATATAGGCAGGAGATGGTTCTATAAAAATAGCCTTACTTTTAATCTTCTTTTCATTTTTATCTGATTTATTTTTTAGATGATTAGCTACGCTATCATCTACTTCTTTATAATCATTTGTTGAGTTCATAATACGCCCTTTCAATATAGTTAAAAAAAACGGCTAGGAAATTTCTCTCCTGAGCCGGGACGTTAGTAACCGCAAATAGGCGGCGCAGCTTATTTACGCTGAGCGTTATTGTATTCACTGCCGTCCCAACATAAGTTGAGAAGCAGCATCTACGATTTCGGCCTGATGCAATAAGACCGCTATTTGAGAGGTTACTAAGCCCCAAATCAGCCGAAGCTAATCCACATAGAAGACTATCAGTTTAGGCTAATGATGCAATCGCTATTATGATTTGATGGAGATTAAAATTGAAACTGGGTTCAATTTTTAATGAAAAGAACAAAAAGATAGGTAGTGATTACACTACAACTTTAACAAGTCCCAGTTAATAGATTTTTTGTCAATATTGAAACTCGGTTCAATATTTATCTTTTTTTATTGCGAGCATTAATACTGCGGGATACTAATCTCAAATTATCAGGTTCATAATGCCCATTATTATTAATTCTATCAAAATCGAGCCCTTTGAAATCCGTATCAGGATATTTTTTTAATGCCCATTTAATAAAATGTTCTCTTGATTTGAAATTATTTTTAATTCCTCTATCCTTATAATTAGGTGAGCTGCGATGACTATCTCTTTCACACCTTTGAACAATAGCATCATATCTTTGTCCGAGTGTTTTAACTACCTCCCTAGGGGCATAATATTTTTTAGCTCTTTGGCAAGGACAATTAGTTGTTTTACCGTTTAATATATTATCCACCAGCTTCCAGTCATCTTTTTTACAGATATAGCAAAACGTTTCACAAAACCGTCGGCTTCTTTCTCTTTTTTCTACCCGCCCAGATAATTGTAGACAGCCTATATTTTTCTTAGAAAGTAAACTTAGAACTTCCTCATCTGTTCTCCAGCGTGGATGGTAAGTTCCGTTTTTAAATTTACTCATTTTCACCTCCGACAGCTTTGGCCATGAAACGTTTCATGCCTTGTGTCTCTTCGTCTAGCTCGTAAAACTCCTCCATCGTTATACCCATAACGGCGGCGGCAGTCGCGGCGTGAATATCTCCATTATTACGATAGATATTTAACATGGTGGTTTCATTGGCCATCCATGCGGCGATACGAAGCTCGGCTTGTGATAAGTCAACCTCGATAAGCTTATAGCCCTTACGTGCTTTGAATATTCTTCTATACGCTTTTACAAGGTCTTTTAATGTTCCCTTTCCACGTTTAGGAAAGTTTTGTGCGTTAGGGTCACTCGACGCCGTTTTATAAAAATATGAATTATAATTTTTATTATTATTTAAATTAAGCATTTTTACCCCCATTTTCATGAGAGATTACTTTGGCGTCTATCCAATCTTGAATATCCTCTTCAATCCATCCCACTGCTCTCGCACCTAATTTTATATTTGGTGGAAACAATCCTTCTGACATCATTAAGTAGATTGTGCTTCTAGACAGGCCAGTTATATAAATAACCTCATTTAGTCTTAAAATTTTTATTTTACTCATGCTTATTCCTTTCTTAAGCTGTTTGAAGAAGCTTAAGAAAGTTTATTAGATAAGTAAGGTGAAATTAATTTGGGGTAGTTATTCTAACCTAAGAAACTAAAAAACTATATGAGTGCATTACGAGTTTATCTGCCGCTTGGCTAGCTTTAATAATTCTATTTCGAACCTTACTTCCGCTACCAATATCATTATCTAAATTTGGAAATATTACTTCGGCTATTTCATCATAAGTATAGTTTTTCATTCGGGCGTCATATATGCGTAAGTATTCTATAAATTTACTTTTGTGAGGCCTAAATTGTGTAATTTTTCTTTCTTTCCTGATTTGAGCTAATTGCTTCATAATTTCGTCTAAATATTCAGGGCTACCTTCTAAGTCGACACTTAAAAAAACTTTCTTGTTATTAAAGTCCATAGCATTAATATTTTGAAGCATTTCAAGGCTAAGGATTAGTGAATATTTAAATTTAATAGCTGGGGCTTTTTCTGAAGGGTGAGGAGGGAGACAATCTAAAGAATAAAGATCAATATAGTGTTGTAATTCCTCAGATTTCTCTTCAAATGATATTCCTTCTTGTTCCATAGTCTCACGAGTATTAATAAAACGAGGGTTCCTTCTTAGAAATTCCCATGCAAACTGTTTATTTGACGCTCCTTCTAAATGAGAATATTCATGGGCTTTTTTCCAATCTGGTAACCATTTATAACTTTTGGGAAGATGGCCTTTCGTTCCCCTTTTGGGACGAGGAGATTTAATTTTGTATTTTTTTATTTTCTTTTTGTTTTTCATTTTAAGCCATCTATATAATCAGCCCAGTCCTGCATCATGACTACACGTTGCTCTAAGTATTTAGCTCTATCATAGGCTTTTCTAACTGATCCGCCTTTACCGTGCGCAAGTTGTGTGTCGGGTATCTCGTGAGGGTATTTAAGTCTCTCCATAAGTGTCGTCATTGCTAAAGACCTGAAGCCATGCCCTGTCATAATACCGCCGTACCCCATGCGTCTTAAAGCCATAAGGATGGTATTGTTGCTCATATGGTTCATAGAAGTGTTTCTGCTCGGAAAAACCCAATGGTTATTACGATGTAATGTTCTAATCTCTTCAATAAGAGCGATAGCTTGTTTTGATAAAGGAACTATATGGTCATTATTCATCTTCATACGTTTGGCTGGAATGATCCATAGGGCGTTATCAAGATCAAACTCTCCCCATTCTGCTTTTATAAGCTCGCCCGTACGAACAAAAGTTAGCATCATTAATTCTAGAGCAATCTGAGACTGCCTATGCATACGTGATCTATGCCTCTCAATATCTTTTAATAAATTGGGTAAATCTTTGGGATCTATTGCAGCAAATGATTGCGTTGGTGGTGTTTTAATAAAGCCCTTTAAGTCTGCCGCTATATTCTTTTCTGCATATCCATTAATGATAGCAAATTGAAAGATATGCTTAGACATTTGTACAGAACGTTTAGCGAGTTCGTTTGCCCCTCTTTCTTGAAGGTTTTTAGCAAAATCTAAAAGAGTTTGGTGGGTGATGGCTTTTATAGGCAAATACCCCATAACTGGGAAAAAGTCTTTTTCTAGCCTATTGAGTGTTTGATTATATGTAGTAGGTTTCAAATCGATCTTTTTATACTCAAGCCACTCCCTTGCTATAACTTCAAAGGTGTTAGCTTGATCTGATCTCTTTTGGTCTACTAACGCCTTTTTTACTTCCATAGGGTCTTCCCCTAGAGAAACGAGCTTATGGAGCTGTCTATGCTTTTCCCTAGCGTCAGCGAGGGTAATTTCAGGATATACCCCCAAAGAGTAGAGTTTTTCCTTATATGTGATAGGGGAGCGGTATTTATAGCGCCAGTACTTGCTGCCATTCTTGTGAAGCTCTAAAAACAAGCCTTTTCCATCAAAAAGCTTGGCTCCATCCTTATCTCTTGTAGCGGCATCAATTTTCTTAGCAGTGAGCTTCATGGGGGTATATCTTTTCAGCTATAATTTTATACCCCTTCCTGTACCCCCAAAATATTTAGATGTTATTGGATAGCATGGGAAGGCAATGGATATAATATGCCCTGCAATGCCAGTAAAATCAACAGTTTTTGGAAGTTATGAGATGTTATTGGAAGTGTTCTTGGCGTCCCGTACGGGATTTGAACCCGTGTTGCCGCCGTGAAAGGGCGGTGTCCTAGACCCCTAGACGAACGGGACGCATAGAAATAGTCTTAAAGACACCGCTTTATAATCTGTAAGTAACTATAAAATCAAGTCTTTATTGACCACATTTATAAAAAAATAAAACACAGAATAAAGTGCTGTCAGACAAACGCTAACTTTTCTCCGAAATCGTTCTTCGTCAAACTTACGAGACACAAATCCCGCGCCACTGCTCAACCGAATTGGCTCGTAAATTCTTAAATGTTTGTCGATTTTCAAGGTGGCGTTGGTGATTAAAATGATTGAGGAAAGAGGAGTGAATGGCTGCGAATTTCTGTAGCGATTGCATTAATCTGAACTTATTCATGCCTCGTTCTCGTCGCCTAAAATGAAGATGTGAATTCTCAACCTGATTGTTCTTATATTGCCCCGTTTCTTGCAAGTGCTTCATATTCAATTCTTTCAATGCAGCGCCGTAGGATGCAAGCTTATCGGTTACTATTTCTTTTGGTAGCCCATGCTTGGAGACAAGCTTTTTCAACGCTTTACGCGCTGCTTTCTTGTTGCGTCTTTTCGAAACATAGCAGTCTAATATGGTGCCTTCGTGATCCACGGCTCGCCACAGATAATGTGTTTCTAGACAATAAAATATTTGAGATCTTAAAAAGTGAAAAGGTTTCCTTTATTGATTTTGAACATGAAAGTTTAAAAGACCATTTAAAACTACCTTTTTAATAAAAAATTACTTTAAAAAATGCTCTTAAAAGTATTGCTGTGTAATGCTCTGCATTAAAGGACGGTAAGCCCATGGTAAGCCCCGAGGTATCTCAACAATAGTGATGTTCTAAAAGGCGCGGTTTTCCGCGGTTTAATGGCAGGGGCAGAAGGATTTGAACCCTCGGCCTACGGTTTTGGAGCTCCTGAATTATGTGAACTGTGAAGTTTCGTGGAGACCTGTAAAGTCCTGCTTTCCTCATGTAACTCAGGCTGTTGCTTGTTTTGTGAAGACTTATGCAGACCTGTGCGGTTTCGCTGGTAACTGCGTCTAAACGTTACCCCCGCGTTACCCCGCTGGAGTGAGAACCGTGGGTCAGTTATAATAATTCCAAATTTCCGAGAAGTAACCTCCTAAACAAACCAAAATTCAGGAAGTAGGGGCAAGCAATAGCCTACCATCAACATTTGACCTAAATCATATGGGTTATAATGTCTTTTTTAATTTTTAGTGTGTAATAAGGTTCCCTAATGTTTCCAGTGCAATCTCATCAGTCAATCCCGTTACATTATATAGTGTTGCAATTTGCGTTCCCGCGCCAAATGTTCCTGTTCCTGTTACATCAACATATGCATCGGAGTTTGCTCCATTATCTAGAATTTGAACAAAGTCGGTCAGATCATCAACACCGAAAGTATAGCCCGTCAGAAGATCGGTAATATCTATCGCATCTGTTTCTAAGGTATCAAAATCATAAATTCCATCTATGTTATTAAAGGCATTGGCGTTTTCAAAAACAAATGTGTCTGCACCAATACCACCATAAAGACTATCCAGACCATTATTGCCATAGATTATATCATCACCAGCACCGCCGAAAATTGTATCATCACCGTTATCACCGCTTAGATTATCATTGCCGCGACCGCCAAAAACAATGTCTGTGTTATTACCAGCACTGATTGTATTGCCACCATTTGTGCCGATAATGGTTTGCGCAGATCCGTTCCCACTTGTATCATAAGATGAGATATCATAATCAACGCCGTTAAAGCGTAATGTGGAAATATTTGATAAAACATCTGACCCTTCATCCCCGTTAAGTGCCGCCCTGTCATCCACCACACGGATTGTGCCACCGACAACATCGACAGAAAATTCAAGTGCATCACCATCGTAAACAGCGACATTAATTCCCGTTCCTCCATCAATCGTGTCGTTTCCTAATCCACCTGTGAGGACATCATTCCCCCCAAAGCCAAAGATAGTATCACCACTATCCATACCGATAATTGTTTCATTGCCACCTTCGCCGTGGATTTGCCCTGTTCCGCTTCGGATCATACCTGACAAATCAACCGTTGAACCAGATGTTACAATCATATTAAAGCCATTAAAGACAACACCATATATGCCGTTAAAGACAGTTGTGTTATCAAAATATGAATCCGCACCCAGACGAACATAATCCGTCCCGCCATTCCCGTTATAAACATCGCCAAGGCTTTCCGTACCAGACACCCAGAAACTATCGTTCCCTGTGCCGCCCGTCATGGTGTCCGCACCGCCCAGACCATGCAATACATTGGTATTGCTAAACCCGATAATGGTTTCATTCCCTGCGGCGCCGTATGTTTCCCCTGCGCCATTTCTGGTCATGCTAGAGAAATCAACAGTCGAACCGGATGTTACATACATATTGAAGCCATTGGTGACGATTGATGTCAGGTTTGTAAAACTATTGGCACTGTTAAATTGTGAATCTGCACTTAAGCGAACATAATCCGTTCCTGCACCACCATCATAGACATCGCCCAGGCTTTCAGTGCCTGATACCCAGAAATTATCATTGCCTGCGCCGCCATTGATAATGTCTGCGCCGTCTCCAGCATAAATATTATCGCCACTTTCTGTGCCGGTAATGGTTTCTGTACCTGCAGCCCCATAAATATTCACCACACCGCTGGCAGTTATCCCTGCAAAACTGACGGTTGAACCGGAGACAATATTGATATTAAAACCGTTGGTAACAATCCGTTCAAAATTGGTAAAAGTCGATGTGGTGTTGAAACTAGCATCGCTTAACAGCTGAATATCATCACTGTCATTGCCGCCGTCAAAAGTTACGCCCAAGGCATCGGTTCCGCCGACATAAAAATCATCATTACCGTCACCACCGATAATGACATCTGCGCCTGCGCCACCATAAAAACTATCTGCGCTAATCGAACCAGTAATGGTTTCGGTCGACGCTGTTCCATAAATATTACTAGCTCCTACCATTTGAATACCAAGGAAACTAATGGTAGTACCTGCCACAAGATTTATATTGAATCCACCAGTGTAAAGTCTGTCAATATCGGTAAAGCTATTGGCGGAATTAAAATCTGTTGCTTCGGACATATAGATATAATCTGCGCCCGTCCCGCCAATATAAACATCACCTAGATTTTCTGAACCAGCTCCAATGAAATATTCATTTGTGCCTTCACCACCATTCAGGATATCGGATCCCGCGCCGCCATAAATATCATCGTTGCCCTCACCACCATTGATCGTATCATTCCCATCGCCACCGTAAATATTATCAGCACTTTCTGATCCGGTTATGGTTTCATTTCCTGTATTACCATAGAGGAATCTCCCACCGCTTATTGTTTGTCCCGTAAGATCAAAGCCACCATTAACTTCAGAAAGAATATTAAACCCGCCAGAAATAATAGCGGTTAAATTTGTGAATGTATTTGCCATGTTGAATGTAACATCGGCATCCATTCGTAAATAATCCGTCCCTGTCCCGCCATCATATTGATCGCCAAGCGCATCTGTGCCTGTAATATAAATATTATCGTTTCCATCACCGCCATTAATGATATCTGCCCCAGCGCCACCGTACAGATAGTCACCGCCGCCACCGCCATTTAAGGTATCATTCCCGTCAAAGCCGTAAATATTATCCGTTCCTTCCGTTCCTGTAATGCTCTCATCCCCCGCTTGTCCCAAAAGATCGCCAAGCCCTGTGCGCGTCATACCAGATAAATTAAAACCGCTATTCAGGTCAGCAATAATATTAAAGCCGTTAAAACGTACTAGCTCCATATTCGCAAATGTTGTGGCAAGGTTCAGTGTTGCCTCAGAGGTCAAGACCAGATCATCCGTATCATCACCGCCATTAAATTGATCGCCAAGCCCTTCTGTTCCACCAATAAAGAAATCATCATTGCCAGCATCGCCGTTTAAATTATCTGCGCCAGCTTCCCCATAAATTAGGTCAGCACCTTCACCACCATTAATGGTATCAGCGTCATCACCGCCGTAAATTGTATCGCCGCCATCATGACCGTTTAACGTATCACTGCCGGCATAGCCATAAATTGTATCATTGCTTTGTGTACCTGTGATGGTTTCATTCCCGCCTTGACCTAGCAGATCACCTACGCCACTACGAACCATACTACTCAAATCATAGCTTTCATTCAGGACGGCAGTGATGTTAAAACCCTGAAAACGTAATTCTTCCATATTGGTGAATGTAACACCACCACCCAGTGTTACATTTGTTTCTAAATAAAGGCGGTCATAATCATCACCACCATTATATTGATCGCCAATGCCCTCTGTCCCAGAAAGCCAGAAATTATCATTTCCAGCATCGCCATTCAGGGTGTCACCCCCTGCGCCACCATAAATATCATCAACGCCGTCACCACCATTGATCGTATCGGCGCCGGCTTCTCCATACAGGTCATCATTTCCAGCATCACCATTTAGTGTGTCGTCATTATCACCACCATAGATAATATCGCCACCATCGGCCCCGCTTAAGATATCATTTCCTGCAAGGCCACGGATTGTATCGTTACTCGCTGTGCCTGTAATATTTTCGTTTCCGCCTTGCCCGAGAAGCTCACCTGCGCCATTACGCACCATACCGCTGACATCAAAGGTGCCGTTAAGTGTCGCCGTAATATCAAACCCATTAAAGCGCAGCACTTCCATATTAGTGAAACTTCCGCCACCTAAAAATGCCGCGCCTGTTAAAATCAGATCATCACTGCCATTACCGCCGTCAACGACATCGCCAACACCTTCGATTCCAACAATATAGAAATTATCATTGCCTTCATC
Organism: uncultured Micavibrio sp.; assembly: GCA_964351905.1. Lineage (GTDB taxonomy): Bacteria > Pseudomonadota > Alphaproteobacteria > Micavibrionales > Micavibrionaceae. The sequence continues at coordinate 23,741 of CAYGPG010000007.1, read as the reverse complement.
CCCATTCAGGATATCGGCACCGGCTTCACCATAAATATCATCATCATCATCACCCCCATTGATGGTATCAATATCATCACCACCGAAGAGATCATCGCTTCCTATACCGCCATTCAGGGTATCATTTCCAGCATCACCATTCAGAATATCGCCACCGCCGCTTCCATTGATGATATCATCACCTGCAAGGCCCGAAATAGTGTCTGCGGATTCTGTACCCGTCATCGTTTCATTTCCGCCCTGACCAAGAAGGTCACCACCGCCAGTTCGTACCATTCCACTGAGATCAAATCCATCATTGAGAACAGCTGTGATTGTAAAGGTATTAAAATCAATACGCTCCATATTGGTAAAAGTGGCGGTTAGGTCTAGGAAAGCATTTCCTTCCAATTGTAATTCATCGTAATCAGCACCACCATTAAAGGTGTCGCCAAGCCCCTCATTACCACTAATGAAAAAATCATCATTTCCATTATCGCCATTCAGGATATCGGCACCTGCTTCACCACGAATAGTATCATCATCATCACCTCCATTAATGGTATCGGCATCGTCACCGCCCCAAATTTGGTCACTACCAATACCGCCACTAAGCGTATCATTTCCAGCAAAGCCATAAATTAAATCGTTGCTATCCGATCCTGTGATGGTTTCGTTTCCACCCTGACCTTCCATATTGCCGCGAGCGGTTACGGTCATCCCTGTAAAATCAAATCCACCGTTCAATTCTGCCAACGCACGGTTACCATTCATATCAAGTTGCTCGATACTATTAAAAGTAGATGAGCCGTTAAAATATGAATCGCCACCTAATGAAATTTCATCAAATCCCGCTCCGCCATTAAAAGTATCATCAAACGCATCCGTGCCTTGGACAAAGAAGTTATCATCGCCGTCTTCCCCATTTAGAACATCTGCACCACCATTGCCCCAAATGTTATCAGCGCCCAACCCACCGTCAATCTGATTGGTATTAGAGTCCCCTTGCAATGTGTCGTTAAAATCAGTTCCGATCAAGTTTTCGATATTGATAAATGTATCAGTTCCCTCACGAGTATTTTGAGCCGCTGTATTGCTCAAATCAACATTCACATAGGTTGTATAACCAGCAAAGCTGGCGGTATCTGTACCTGCTCCTCCATCAAAGAAATCATTGCCAGTTCCGCCCAGCAAAATATCATTCCCCGCACCGCCATAAAGCTCATCATTATTGCCACCGCCGTCAAGAATGTCATTATCATTTCCGCCATGTAGTGTATCATTCCCAATACCACCGCTTATATTGTCGTTTCCGTCATTTCCACTAACGACATCATCACCGTCATCACCGTTTAGCGTGTCATCACCTGTCATACCCAAAAGCTGATCATTTCCAGTTCCACCAGTTATTGTATCTGCTTCAGTTCCAACAATATTTTCATATATAATAAAATTCGCCCAGTGTCCGTTTCCTCTTGGGTTACTATCATCATCGCCAATTATTGTTAAATGGGAGAATGTTCCTGTAAAAAATGACCCTACATCAATTTTATAATGCTCCCAGTTTCCAGAGCCATCATAATTGTTAAAATCATCATGATCCCTGTTCCAGTCTTGCGTGCCATAAACCTTGAATTTATTTGTATCATTGTCGATATTGTCATCGTTATCAAAACCGATGCCGTGAATATCACCTTCAAGCGTGCTACGGAAATCAAATTCGATAATTGTGTTGGCTGTCACGGTATAATCGATAAGAATTTTTTTCCATGGATTTCCGTCCAGCGTTACACCCCCATTAAAATAAGTAATTGTCGTTGCTCCATCTTGCGCCCCTGCATAGGAAAGAAGCGTTGTAGCATCTATAACTGGAGCCAATCCTGTACCGCCAATTAAAATATCGTCATTATCACCACCATCCAGCGTATCATCTCCTTCATTACCATAGATAGTATCTGCGCCTTCATCACCATTTAATGTGTCATTACCGATACCACCAAAAAGAAAATCTAAACCATTGCCACCGTTAATAATATCATCCCCAGCACCACCATCAATTGTGTCGCCAAAAAACCCGCCATCAATTACGTCGTTACCAGCCCCTGAGGTAATAAAATCTGAAAAATCACTGCCTGTTAGCGTAAAATTTTCGGTTTGCGCCGATAAATTAATAGTGACAGCAGCGGCAGCAGTCGATGCAGAAATTGTTTCAAGTCCTAAAACAGAAGTATTTAATGTTGAACCAAGAGTATTTAAATTAGCAGAAGTCGATGTCAGATTAAGAACGTCAGTGCCTGCATCAAAATCAATTGTACCCCCACCAAATACAAGCGCATCAAGTTGCGCGCCTGAGATTGTCACATCATCAACCCCCGCAGAGCCCAGCAGAAAGCCATTCTCGACATTTGTTACCACTGGTGTGGCCAACGACGTTACATCAATAGTGTCTGCAATTTGTACATTGCTATTATCTACTCCACCGGCTAAATCTATTGTTGTAAATTGTAACGCTTGCTCAATTGTATAGGTTACATCTTGATTACCATCAGAACCAGTCAATGTTTCAAGAGTTTCAAGTGTTCCTGTTGTAAAATCAACTGTACTAGCATGGGAAAGAATAAGTTCGTCTGTGCCCGCACCACCATAAATAGCTTCACCAGCAGACCAGTCATTGGTCATGATGTAGATTGTATCATCGCCATCATCACCATGAATTTCATCAACACCAATATTACCAATCAGAACATCATTATCATCGCCGCCATTAATAATATCGTCATCCGCGCCGCCATAAATAAGATCTTCACCCGCGCCACCATCCAAGGTGTCATTACCACTAGCTCCAACGAGTTGATCATTATCACCACCGCCAAAGAGGTAATCCGCGCCACTTCCACCATTGAGCTTATCTGCACCAATGCCACCCGTAATAACATCATCTCCAGTATGGCCGTTTAAACGGTCATCTCCATCACCACCATGAATTTCATCATTTCCGCCTTCTCCATGAATGCGGTCATTGCCATTTCCACCATACAGACGATCATCACCATCACCTCCATAAATGCGGTCATTATCGTCTCCTCCAGAGATTAAATCATTTCCCGCTCCTGCATAGATAATATCGTCTCCTGCATTACCAAATACTTTGTCGTTGCCAGAACCGAGATAAAAAACATCACGCCCCGCCAATGCATCAAAAACTTCATCGGACGTTCCGTTATATGCCCTTAAGGTATCATTGCCTGCAGTAAAAGTTTGTGTTGCGCCCGTCGTGAATTCAGATAGCGCCGGATCTGATGAATCATAAAAATAGGGGCTGTTGGCTATATCAACTGTTGAATTTCCACCATTCACAAGACTTTTTGAAGAAAGATAATTTCCAGTATTCACATACTGGTCATTGATTTTGACTGAACGTATCTCAATTTCTCTAGGAACTTCTACGCTAACATCCGAAAAACGAAATTCTAGTGATGTCGGTAACGCTCCACCATAGGAAGGTGATACGGAAATTGAATAGCCACCAGATGTAACAGAATAGGTAGCGCCCAGCTGCACGCCATCGGCCCATATTTCAAACCCTGGAATATCAGTTACATAAGAGCTAAAAAGCTCTAATTCTAACGTGTAACTTGGCATACTGCACAATTCCCCTTAATTCTGCACAATTCCCCTTAATTTGAGAATCAAATCAATTAGATAACCATATTATCAGAATACCACTATATGCTTTAGAAAAAATTAAGATATTAAGTAAAACAGTCTTCTTTTTACTTTGTCCCACCAAGTGTTTTTTAGTCCCGTTAAGTCCTGAACACCACACACCACCACTAATTTTGTTGATCTTCTGATCAATTACGCGTTAAGGGAGAATCCTTAACGCGTAAAACATGAGGAGTATCACTATGCCTAAAAAAAGATTAACAGAAACAGGAATTGCACGAATTTTTTCACCTAAAACAGGCCGTTTAGACTTAGTTGATGAAGCCACTAGAGGGCTTGTTTTAAGGACAACACGAACAGGTGTTAAATCATGGTGCTTTGTTTATCGGTTTGGCGGAGTGCAAAGGCGTTTCACCTTTGGGCGTTATCCTGACATCAGCTTAAAAGAAGCCAGAATATTAGTGAAAGAGTTTAGGGCTGACCTCGCCATTGGCAATGATCCAAAGACTTTGCGTGATGACAAGGTTGCTAAACAGATAGCGCAGGAACAAGAGGATATTTCTGTTGCTGATCTGGCATCTAAATACATTGAACTTTACGCCAAGCCCAATACGCGCCGATGGAAACAAACGGAAGGCTTTTTTAACAACCACATCTTACCTGAATTGGGAAGTAAAAAGGCCAAAGATGTAACAAAGCGTGGCGTTGTGAATTTATTAGACAAAATTAAATCGTCTGATAAGCCAACAGCAGCAAATCATGTTTTATCAGCTTTAAAAGGAATGTATAGCTGGGCGGTTGAACGAGATGAACTTCAATTTAACCCCTGCGCAGGTATTAAAAAGCCTGTTCCTGTTGCCGAAAGGGAGCGTGTTTTAAATCGCCAAGAAATTGGTGGGTTTTGGGAGGCTTGTAATCAACTTCAATATCCGTTTGGGTCATTGTGTAAGTTATTACTGTTAACGGGACAGCGTTGTAATGAAATTGCCACGTTAAAATGGTCATACATATCGTTTGAAGAAAAAATCATCCGTATCCCTGTTGAAAACATTAAAGCTGGCAGGGGGCATGACGTGCCGCTGTCTGATATGGCTATTGATATATTGAGAATACTGCCACGGTTCACGGGTGAATATGTGTTCAGCACAACTTGCGGTCAAAAACCAGTTAGTGGGTTCTCTAAAACCAAAAAACGCTTTGAACAGTATTTTAATCCGCAGGAAAATTGGCGGTTTCATGACTTGCGGAGAACTGCTGCAACTAATATGGCTGAATTAGGTGTGCCGTTGCATACAATTTCACGGGTGCTAAACCATGCCGAGGGTGGCGTAACTCGGATTTACGCTCGGCATAGTTACCTGAACGAAAAACGTGATGCTCTTAATTTGTGGGCTAACACTGTTGCTGGGATAGTTAGTGACAATAATGATGTAAATGATAATGTAGTGCCCTTAAGAGGGGCATTACGTTATGGGCAATTTTCTAGGACTTCGTGAAATTCTATCTTGTGTTATTGAAAGCACGCAAGATTTACATCCGCATGCAAACAAAGAAGAGCGGCTGAATGAAGTTTTAAAAATTATTTATGGCGCAGATGATTTTTCACATGATGTAGGAAATCCTGGCTCTAAATTTGAAGATGGTATGGATGAGACACAGTTTTTTATTAAAATTGCTAAAGAAAGAATGGATGCTTTTGCAAATGGGAAAGAAATTACTGTTACCGAGGCCGTTAGAAAAAATATAAATCTGGTGAAAGATAAAAACGCTATAGCCACAGCGGTAAAATATTGGGCAGCAAAATATAAAAAAGAAGACCCTTCTACAGGTTTATCAGGTCAAAGTTATGAGAATAAAAAGTTTTTTCAAGATTATGATGAGAGAATAAATAATGCTGATGAAATAACAGTAAAACTTTTATCAAACGCAAAAAAGAAAAGAGACATCGCCTTAAATGAGGTGATTGAAGTTCTTCAAAAACATGGATGGCCTATTCATAAATCGTAATTCTTCATCAAGGAATTTAATTACCCTTCCACCACCATAATTAACGGCTTTTATTTTTTTCTAAAAATATTGTTCTTAGTAGTCAGTCACAATTTGAAAGAGACTGACATGAGTAAAGATATATGCACTTGCGGAGCATCAAGCCCCAATAATTCAGACAACATAGAGTTGATCAGCTTTAAAGAAGTAATGGATATAATTCCATTATCGAAGAGCCGCATATATTTTTATATTAATGAAGGTAAATTCCCCAAACCCGTAAAGATCGGCATAAACAGGGCTGTGTTCATAAAGAATGAAGTCCTTAATTACCGTGCCGCACGGATTGCAGAGCGTGACTCCAACATTAATCAAATTTAAGGAGTACAACTATGACTAAATCATATCCATTTTCGAAACAAAATAAAAAATTAGCTGAATTTCACGAACACTATGAATATTACCTAAGCTGTTGGAACTTATGCACGGCTCATATCGTAGATTTAAGTAATCGAAAAATACCAAGTGAATATTACGAAATTGCACGATACAGAAGTAAATTAATTTCTAGTTCAAATCCTGCCAAGGAAGCTTTGGCAATGATGGTACGAAAATATGGTGATAAACTTTTAGAAGTTCCTGGTTTTTTTAAAAATAAAAAAACAGGCCACACTGATCATTTGTGCACATATGGAATGCTAATCCCAGCTCGATGTCTTGCAGGGGAAGTTAAATATTTAATAATCAAAAATGATAAGCCAAACAAAAACAAAAATAATAAATATGTGTTTTTTTCATCGGGGGGAAATGATGGCCCAAAAGTAGAGCCTTCGATTCATTGTCCAAATATAAAAGGTAATGCATTAAAGGTGTGTGGTGCAGAATTGAGAGTAACGGAAGGTGTTTTAAAATCGGATGCAGCAACAATCCTTGGTGATTATTACTGTGTTGGAACACCTGGCTTACAGATAACTGACGACCTTGAAAAAATCATTGAGGAGACTGAGGTTGAAGGAATTAGAATTTGTCTAGATGCAGGTGAAGACGAAAATGATGACATGATCGAAGCCAAAGCAAATCTTATTTTGTTGGCAAAGAAAATTGGTGTTGAGTTTGTTGTAGAACTCTGGGATCCAAAATACGGCAAAGGCATTGATGATGTTTTGGCAGCAGGGAACTCTGATAAAATTAGGTTTGCCACACAAAAAGAAATTGATTCTATTTTAAACCGTTCAAGAGCAGTTAAACCAACAATTAATGTTGTTGGTGGTGGGTTGTCTAGCCAAGCAACACAGGGTGAAAAAGCTCTAATTAATGCAGAGTTTCCAATTTACCAAAGAGGGCAGAAGCTTGTAAGGCCAGTTAAACAAATCGTCGAAGCTGCAAAAGGAAAACGTACAGAAATTGCGGTCTTGAGTGAAATAACGCCAACAAAGATGATTGATTATCTTTGTCAGGTTGCTAATTGGCAAATACCTAAACCAGAAGGAAGAGCGACTGTAATTAACCCACCACCAAATGTTGCTAGCACATTGGTGAACCGCTTTGGTGATTGGGATTTCCCTTCTCTTGCTGGTGTTATCACAACACCTACCATTAGGCCTGATGGCAGTATCTTACAAACGCCAGGATATGATGAAAAAACACGCCTTTATCTTTTTAGTCCTCCTCCAATGCCTGAGATATCTATAAAGCCAACGAAGGATCAAGCTGCTAATGCGCTTAAATTATTAAAAGGATTATTGGGTGAATTTCCATTTGAGGATGAAGCAAGCATAAGCGTAGCATTATCTATGATAATCACCCCTATCGTGCGTGGTGCTTGTTCTGTTGTACCTCTTCACGCAGCTACAGCACCTACACCAGGAACAGGAAAAAGTTATCTTCTAGATATAGCTGCAGGGATATCAATCGGACAGCGTTGTCCAATAATAGCAGCTGGAAGAAATGAAGAAGAAACTGAGAAGCGTCTAGGTGCAGCCTTAATTCAGGGTCAGTCTATTCTATCAATCGACAATCTTAATGGTGATTTAAGTGGGGATGCTCTTTGTCAAATGATTGAAAGACCACAAATTAATGTACGCCCCTTAGGTGAATCCAGGCTGATTACCATTGAATCACGCACAACCTTATTTGCCAACGGCAATAATCTAAGACTTACAGGTGACATTACCCGCCGCGCTATCCAGTGCCGTCTTGATGCAAAATGTGAAAGACCTGACATGCGTGATTTTAGCGGAAATCCATTTGAAACAGTTACACAAGACCGTGGTGAGTATGTTGCTGCCGCTTTAACGATCGTTCGTGCTTATATTGAGGCAGGGCAGCCTGATATTATTAAACCGCGTCTTGCTTCTTTTGAGGATTGGTCTGATTTAGTGCGTTCTGCCCTTGCCTGGTTAGATTGCGAAGACCCAGTAGCCAGCATGAACACAGCTCGCTCAGAAGACCCAACATTACGCAATATGGCAGAAGTATATTCTGCGATTTGGGATAAAATGGAGGGGCAAGCTTTTACAGCACGAGAAATCATAAAAATTGCGACTGAAAAAGATGATGCTTTTGAAGATCGCCAATTTATTAATCCTGGTTTGCGCGAGGCTTTACTCAATGTGGCTGCTGATAGAGGTGGTTACATGATTAATGCCCAAAGGCTAGGACATTGGCTTAGTCGTCATAAAGGTAGAGTTTGCGATAGTCTTTATCTACAAAATAAAACCGATAATCATAAACATGCCGCAGTTTGGTGGTTAACTAAAAATGATTAAAAGCGGTTTCGCGGATAAAAGCGGTTCGTTTCTAAGTGTTGGCCTGATCAACTTCTGTAGGCCTCCTTGTTGGCAATAAAATTTGAAGGTAATGGGATATGACCGCGAATAACCACTAAACCGCTAACTCATGCGGATATAATTATGATCGTTGAGTGCAGAGAGCCCCCCATAACGGGGTTCCCCTCACACTTTAAAAACACGAGGGTATTTCTCGGCGGTCAATCCATGCCCACACATTCAAAAAAACAATAATGCTTTCAAAGCCTATGGAGCGACGGTTGTTGAAACCGTAGCCCTAATTCAACTATATCGCTGATTTAATTCAATAAGTCTGCTGATTGCTCACCAATTTCCGCGTGCGGGGTAACGCGGGGGCTTCGGAAAATGGGTTTTTGTTGTTTCATGGGTGTGTTGGTACAAGAAAAAGAAACCGTCCTTGCTTATAAAAAACAAGGACGGCTCTGTAGTGGGGAAACTTTTTTTATCCGTACTGACGCGCTGGCATTCCAGCGTCTGTTGGTCTTGGATAGGTTAAAACAACAGCAGGATTTTTAGAGGCTTCGTGTTTTAAGATAGCCCCTTGTAATGCTCTCTCTAACTCAACGCTTTCATCAGTCCCTGCTTTGGCAAATAATGGTGTTAACATTCCAGCAGTTTTAATTGGGTCAGCATAAATAATCCCATGAGCGGCAAATTTTGCTATCTCCTCTGGTGAAGGGTTTGTATAGCATGGCGGTGTTATTGCAGGTTGCGTGGTTGTTTTAACAAAACCATTTGTCTTATATTCATTTAAGGCATTGATAAGCATATCTACAGCAGGGGGAATGCTATCCGTGTATAATTCTAAAATTGGTTTGTTGGGGTTTAATGGTAATGGCGCATGATTAATAATTGCGCCTTTATCTATTCCAACAGCAATTTCATGTGCAGTTACACCATATTCAGTTTCTCCATTAACAATTGCTCTGGGCGGTGTAAGCAGTCCGCCATAGTCAGGCAATAAACCACTGTGAAAATTCCATAGAAAGCCTTTTTCATTAAAAACACCAATTATTTCTTGTTCAAAAACCTGTAAGAAGCGAGCCGCAATGCCACCAATCAATCTTTCATCATCAATAACAGTGGCAATAAAATCAGGGTCATTCACATCTATGATTTTACGATATTCCAACTCATGTTTTTGGGCTAATTGCCTGAATGATAAATTGGGTGCGCCATTTGGGTTTGCGCTTTCTGCGAAGGGAAGAATGGTATCTCTCAGTAATTCAACATTATAAAAAGCAACATCCTGCGGGGATGGAATTTTGAATTTTCTGTTCTTATGATCACCAGTGTTAAAAATTGCAGGCTCAAAGCCCATTGCCTTTATGCGCGGAACGGCCATGTTTAAAAATAACAACCCAGCAAGGTCATTACAAACAAACAAAGCAACTTTATTTTGTTCCTGAGAAGTCAATTACTAGCCTTCTTTTCTGGTGGAATGATGGCGACCTTGTCCCAAGTTACATTAAAGAGTGACCTGAAACCTTCGGCAAAACGCTTATTGTGCATGACAACAATATGAACGCTGTCATCTTCAAAATTTAAAAGAGCAATACGGTCACCATAAGCGTAAAATGATTGTTCATTCCACATGTCTTTTGGAAGCCAACGATATTCAGCGTGTTTGCCAATCATCAAATAATCGTTGTGACCTGCTGTGATTTTAAAATCAATATTGTCTTTAATTTCTAACATGCGGCTGGTGTGAGATTTATTCCATTCTTCACCAAGCCATTTGAGCCAGTTATCAGGCTTTGCATTATGAAGGCAAATTTCACCGCCTTGTGATTTGGCTGTTTCATAAACATCATCCATAAATCGGCGGAAACCTTCTGCCCCTTCAAATTGTTGAATACGCACTTTATTGGGGCGAATACCACCCTCTTCAGTAAATTCAATGCCGTTTGTTTCATAATAAAGTTTAAGAATTTCAAGTGTTGATGTGCGAGGAGAAGACGTTTTACCATTCTCTAAATCAGAAAGGGTCTGAACACCTATATTGGTTGCATCAGCAACATCATTACGGCTTACATCTAAATAAGCGCGGGCAGAACGCAGTTGTTTTGGGTTTATTTCCATTTTTTACCTTTTTTATACACTTTTCCGTGTTTTTCTTTATTTGTTAACCATTTCTTAACCTAAAGTCAATATAAAACATGGTATTCCGTGTTTTACGGTATATTTGAGTAACAACTGTGTAAAGGAGAAATAATATGTGGGGAACACTATTAAAGAAACTAACCAACAATAATGATAACGAACAGGGAATTTCGTTATTTGACGTAAAAGAGCTGTATGATGCGGCGTATGAAGAAAAAGCCAAAGCCAGAGTGAACTTGAAGAAATTCAAAAAGCTCATGGAAAAGGCAACACAGCTTGATCTGGCTTATCGGGCGCAATTAGCCTCAGCTCAACCTTTTCAGTATGGCAAGGTGGCATAAGATGATAACTAAAGCGCAAAAAAATGCCTATCGTGTCCGCTACGTCAAAGTATTGGAGAATTTAGGGACAATTCACAATATGCAACCAAGAGAGCGGTATCTTTACCGCCTCATGAATACTGTGATTTTTAATGACTTTGAAACGGCGTTGGATGTTGTGATGGAGGACTTTAAAGAAGCCCACAATGACAACAATCGACAGAAGAAGTAGATAAATAGCCAGAGATCTCTGTTTCCCCTTTGACCTCTGGCTATTACCTTACATTATGCGGGGAAGCGCAATGAATAATATTGTTTTACGTAAAAATAATTAAGAAAGAGTTAAGGTTCGTTACCCCCGCGTTACCCCGCAGCGACCTCTTGCAAGTCACCACCAAGCCCCGAAACGTCTAACATACTGATATATAATAAGAAAAATGGCAGGGGCAGAAGGATTTGAACCCTCGGCCTACGGTTTTGGAGACTTAAATTACGTAAAACGGTAAAAGCCTATAATAATAATTTTAACTATTTATCAATAACTTAGTTAATATTATATTAACATAACAATTATCTCTTATGCCCTCTTTTGAACTGCTAGTGTCCCAAGAGTGTCCCAAATCTATAGTTACATATAGTAACTATAACTAACCTGAGGTTTTTGATTATCATTAATATATTTCATAATGTCACCAATTTTTTTTGCGCATTCTAATGTTATTGGTAAGCGCCCATCTAATTGAGTATTATTCCAGTTCATTTTTGTAAGCCCCAAAATTTCAATGCATATATCTTCTAAAGATGAATCATTATTTACGGCTGTAATTTTTAAAGGACTTGGCACGTACATTCCAGGATATGTTTTATAGAAATCAACAGCACCTTTAGTATATAAAACACCGTCATTCTCAGACAAAGTTAATAATGTTCCTCTTTTAGGTGGATAGTTATTATCACTAAATAACCTTATATCTGTAGTTGTAATAGAAACAAAATCTTGATTTTCAATCCCCATTTCTTCTAATGCTTTTGAAAATCCGATAATTTCGCTATCTCTGAAAAGACTTGTCTTATGAATTACAACGCGCGCAGGCTTTTGTTTTAAAGCCTTAGAATACTCTTCAAGCGCTTCTTTTAATAAAGTATGAGCCTGACTTTCATTCATAAAAGGGCGAAGGTCATCTTTGTCCAGAGATACTGGCGTACCCCTTAAAATAACACCGTGACCGAATTCATCAAAAACCTGGGCAAGACTAGAAGAAATAGTTTCTCCATCACGGCTCTTGTAAAAACCAATTCCTATATAACAGGATTTAGGCTTATGCTTATCTTCAATTAACCTCCACGGCACTGTTTTATTACCTTTATAATATAAAGCAGTGCAAAAATTCCATGCCTTAGTGGCTAAATCCTGTTGATCTCCCTTATGCTTTGTAATTAAGAGTGTTCTCTCTCTAACTAATTGCAAAGGAACATTTAAATGCATACAATTTGCTTTTAATAACCGTCTAAAGTCATGCTCTAGATAATTCTCACTTTCGTCTTTAGACGCACCAGAAATAGAATCAAAAACTTCATTTGGTATTAAACAAACAATAACATCAACAGAACGATTTTCTGATAAAAATCTAATTTCTTCGTAATATAAATCTACACAAACCCTTACACGCTCTTCTCGAGAGGGAAGTTTAAGAATTTTGGTTATTTCAGATTTCTTTAAAGTGCGTGTATATTGAGGAGAGTCTAGTAATTTTGTAGAAAAACCATAACCTTCACTTATGCCCCCAAAGCCTCTAAACAGGTTGGGAAAATTACTAGGCTTGCGTGTAATTCCATTACGGCATTGTTCAAGCCATTCATCTAAAAGATCAATACCTTCACCTCTACCAACAGCCCCGATTCTAAGTTCAGTCCTTCGCAATTCGTCTTTCGTATCATACACGCCTAATCTTTCAATTCCATTTCTAGGGCATATATGAGTCCCTGTTCCAAATTCTAAGAGCGGTTCGCTTAACACTTTCAATTTCATGCTGCTATCTCCTCTACAGGAATCTCTTTACTCAGATCATCTTCCGCAGTGTCAAATTCAATAATTTCACCAAACTTTAATTCCCAATCTTTTTTATTAGAATTTTGGTTTAAAAAATAAGCAAGAAAGCGAACTTGATTTCTTACCGACTGATTGTGTTCTAGCCTTTTTTGCTGCGATAATAACTTATCATGGTAGTTAGATTTAGAGTAACAGTTATAAGTAAACAGCCAATTAGGGACAACATAGCAAAACCATTTGCTATCAATACCCATAAAATTCAATGTAAACGAAAGATGTTTGAAGTGATTTACTTTACTAGGGTCTTTAGTTTGCATTCTTTTTTCAAAAACAGATCGGGTAGCTTTCTTTTTTCCAACCCAATCTTCTTTGCGAATTATATCATCTTCTTTATTTGGTAAAAAATAAAAGCACTTCTCTTTCATGCTAAATTTCACATTTAACTCTTTTAATTGTTGCTTTGCTTTACTTAAAAGCAACTGCTTAACTATGTTTACGTTATCAATCTCATTACTATTTAATAAATCACTGGTATTAAATTCTTCAAAAGAACCGCCATCAATAATACTAGAAAATGCCCCCTCATCTAAATTTTCAAAAGAAAAGATTTTATTCTCATAAAGAACCCAAGAATCAGTTTCTTCATCATTAAGCAATAAAGCCATCTTGATACTACCGCTTTTACTGAGTGTCTTTCCTTTATAATCCAATATATCTTTTGCTTGCTGAAGGATTTCTTTTTTATCCAGCCTTAGTTCTGCAACATAAGTTTTCTTAGGAATGATAATTTCAGATAAGTTTGATGTAAGTTTCAAAGAATCTGGAATAGTATCTTCGGTTAAATCTAAATAAGCGTCTACTTCACCAAGAATGATTTTGAACTCATGAAGTATTCTTTCTTGTGCCGGCAATCTAAGTCCAGAAACAATTCCTAAAATATCACTAAGATCAATAATATGCTTTTTACAGTCGAATACAAAATTATCATCCAATAGTTTATTTATTGAAGCTTGGCTATAAGAAGACTGTTTTTTAACTAGGGTTAGAATAAATAATTCATCAAAAGAGTTATAATATTTTCGTTCAACAAATTTCCGAATTGTTTTCTTCACTTTTTCAATAGAAGTAGTAGATGTTATTTGAAAAGCTACTCGATCATGATCATCTCCCAAATCAATAGCTGGGTAGTTTTTTTCTTTTCGATTGAGATTGATAAGGTTAGGAAGGTTATGAGTAGATTTAAGAATTGGAATAAATGCATCTTCTAATGCTAAATTTATATCAGTACGACCTTGCTTTGCAGCCAACTCAACTTGAGTAATAAGCTTGCTAACAATATCACGTAATTCATTTTCAACAGACAGTTGTCTCATAGAATATCCAAATGCATAATTTAATTTTAATCATACACTTTGATTTAAAAAGCAGAACATTTCAAGAACTTTAAGTCATTATCCACTATTAATTAAAAGCATTTCTTATTCTCAAACTCTATAGTTGAATGATCTATATGAAACTTATCATGAAGCATTGCTTTAATTGAAACCTTTACCGTATCCATATCTGCATCACCTGAAATAACGATATGCGCCTCTAATGCGTTGCGTTGTTCATCTAACTGCCAGATATGAACATGGTGGGCATTTTGAACACCCTTTTGTTCCTCAAGAGCCTTAATAACTTCATTTATATCTATATCCTCTGGCGTTCCTTCCATTAGTAAATGGATGACCTTTGGTAATGTTGTAAATCCTTGATAAAAAACATACCCCGCAATGAGCAAAGTCATTGCAGCATCTGTCCAAACCCATCCATATAATATAATGAGCGTACCTGCTACAATCACACCTACTGATGCCAACGCATCAGTTACATTGTGTAGAAATGCCGCCTTTATATTCATGCTATTTTTGGATTGGCTATAAGTCAGCAGTGCTGTGAAAACATCAACAATTAAAGCAATCCCAGCCACAATCACAACCATCCAACCTGCAATAGGTTCGGGCGTAATAAAGCGCATAATAGCTTCATAACAAAGATACAACCCAATGATAACAAGGGTAACGAGATTTATTAAAGCCGCGATTGTTTCAGCGCGTTTATATCCAAATGTTTTAAATTTATCTGGTGGCTTACGCCCAATACGAATAGCAATCAAAGCAATTAAGAGTGAGGCGGCGTCACTAAAATTATGAAGTGCATCAGCAACCAAGGATAAACTTCCTGATATTAACCCACCGATTACTTGGGCTATTGTCAAAAGCATATTTGCTCCAACCGCCCACCATAAGCGCTTTTCACCTATTTCAGACGGATTGCCATGATGATGATTATGTCCCATTTTTAGCTTCCCATAGCTTTAGGCTTCATTCCAGAGGCTACAAAAACGCCTCCTCTGTTATAAGAGTGATCAAATTCAAAACCATCTAATTTTTCTTGAAGATAGCTTGGAATAGGCCGATCAACCTCTCCACCGCCAATCCATCTAACAAACTCTCCACGTAAGCTTGGCTTCTCAATAAGCCAGTCCATTACAACAAATTTTCCTTCGGGTTTTAAAATATCTAACAAATTATCAACAACACCTCTCCAATCTTCAAATCCAGAAAGCCCTAAATCACATAGCACCGCATCAACTGATTGAATTGGGTTTTCTTCTTTGTACTGTTTTAACCACGCCTTGTTTATTAAAGACACATCTGCATTTTGTAAGGCTACATTTGAATAGCCTTGCTCTCCGACCTTCTCAAATGCTTTTGATAACATACCTTCTGAAATATCTACGCCAATAATGTGTCCTGTGCCATTAAGATAGCGTTGGAAATATTCAAGGTTTTGCCCTGTTCCTATAGGCACATTTAAAACAGTTTGTCCTTCTTCCAAATCAAGACTATCAATAGCCGCTTGTCGAGCCTTGTGATAATAAACTTTGGGAGATAACCAATCATATACCCATGAAAAGTTATCATAGTAATCACTAGCCATTGTGTTCATTTTTAGCTCTTTCTATACGCTTTTCATATATTTCCACACGCACTTCATGCTTACATTCTAATCTATTTTTTACTGATGGGTAACGTGCTTTTGGGCAACGTTGTTGCTCAATACTGGCGAAGCGCGGCATTTCCTTAACCTGTTCTTCTGTATAGCCTTTATGTTGAGCAGAAGCAGCCCCTATACTCACAACTAAAATTGATACGGTTAAAATCACTAATTTTTTCATAGTTTTTCTCCTTTTATGAAGTTAATTCAGTTTGATTTTTAGATTTTCGGTTAAACCCTATACGGCTTGGAAACCATTTATATAGGGTCGGTAAAACCAAAAGCGTTAATATGGTTGAGGATATGATTCCGCCAATGACAACAGTTGCCAAAGGTCTTTGCACTTCTGAACCTGCACCAATATTAAAAGCCATAGGAACAAATCCTAATGATGCAACAAGAGCCGTCATAAGAACTGGTCTTAAACGTGTCATAGCTCCTTTAATGATAGCTTCATCTAGTCCTAATCCTCTTTCCTGAAGATCACGGATGAAAGAAAGCATCACAACACCATTTAAAACGGCTACCCCTGAAAGAGCAATAAATCCAACGCCTGCTGAAATGGATAATGGAATATCACGCAAAGCCAAGGCGGCTATACCACCTGTTAAAGCCAAAGGCACGCCAGAGAAAACCAATAAAGCCGCTCTTGCTGAATTAAACGCCATGAAAAGCAATCCAAAAATCAAAAGCAACGCAACTGGCACAACAATGGTAAGACGTTGTTTAGCCGATATTAGCTGTTCAAAAGTCCCACCATAATCCAACCAGTATCCAGCAGGAAGGTTAGCTTTCTCACGAACGGCAATTTGTACATCCTGAACAAAACTAGCTAAATCACGCCCCCTAACATTAGAAGTCACAACAATACGCCTTTTCCCATTTTCACGGCTGATTTGTGCATAGCCATAAGCTATATCTAAATCTGCAACTTCGCTTAATGGTACATAATCAGGCGTATTCTCTTTACCCTCTCTTTCCGCTAATGGAAGCGGTATAGGGAGGTTTTTAAGAACATTAATATCTTCTCTTAATTTTTCAGGAAGTCTTACAACAATATCAAAGCGTTGATCCCCTTTGAAAAGCTGACCAGCTTCTTGGCCACCCATTGCTGTCCCAATAACATCTTGAACGTCTGCTATATTTAAACCATACAAGTCTAACTTCTTACGGTTTGGAAGGATGCTTAAGACAGGTAATCCAGAGGTTTGCTCTGTTTTCACATCTGCTGAACCTTCAACGCTTTTTACAATGGTCTCAACGTCTTGAGCCGATTTCAAAAGCTGGTCTAAATCATCACCGTATATCTTTACAGCCAAGTCACTTCGTACCCCTGAAATTAATTCATTAAAACGCATTTGAATTGGTTGCGTAAATTCATAATTATTCCCAGGAATTTTAGATAAAGCCTCTTCCATTTCTTCTACAAGCTCTGCTTTAGGCTTCTTCGGGTCAGGCCATTCTTTTCTTGGCTTCAACATAATAAATGTATCGGCCACATTTGGGGGCATAGGGTCGGTTGCCACTTCTGGCGTTCCAATCTTACTGAAGACTTCCTTCACTTCTGGAAATTTTAAGACACCTTCCTCTACCGCATATTGCATTTGAACAGATTGGCTTAAGCTTGTGCCAGGTATCCGCATAGCGTGCATAGCAATATCACCCTCATCAAGACTTGGGATAAACTCTGCTCCCATACGTGATGCAGAAAATACACTCAAAACAACGAGAATAAGCGCACC
This sequence comes from uncultured Micavibrio sp., assembly GCA_964351905.1. Classification (GTDB taxonomy): domain Bacteria; phylum Pseudomonadota; class Alphaproteobacteria; order Micavibrionales; family Micavibrionaceae. Next base: position 6,043 of record CAYGPG010000007.1, on the reverse strand, counting down.
TGCAATAATAGGCGTTGGGTGTAATAACGACCATTTTAAAACAGGCTCATATCCAATTTTTGCGCCACGGATAAGAAAACTATCTTTCTCTTCAACCTTACCCTTAACAAAAACTGCAACTGCCGCAGGAACGAACGTTAGAGAAAGCACTAATGCCGACAATAGAGCAATAACAACGGTTAATGCCATTGGGTGAAACATTTTACCTTCAACACCACTAAGAGCAAATATAGGAAGGTAAACAATAGTAATAATTAAAATACCAAAAATACTAGGTTTTATCACCTCACTGGTAGCAGATGCCGCTAAAGAAAATCGTTCTTCTTTACTCAATAAACGTCCTAGTTTTTTCTGCTCAAGCCCAAACCGTCTAAGGCAGTTTTCAATGATGATAACCGCACCATCAACAATCAAGCCAAAATCTAATGCGCCAAGACTCATCAAGTTACCTGAAACTTTATTTTCAACCATTCCAGTGATCGTCATAAGCATTGAGATAGGAATGACAGCCGCAGTAATAAGGGCGGCACGTAAATTTCCTAAAAGTAAAAATAAAATAACAACAACAAATAATGCGCCTTCAACCAAGTTTTTTTCAACAGTTTTAATTGTGCGCTCAACAAGGGCAGTACGATCATAAATTGGCGTGGCAACAACCCCCTTTGGCAAGCTATCATTTACGATTTCTAATTTTGCAGCAGCACGTTCAGCGACATCTTGAGAATTTTCTCCCATCAGCATCATAACTGTCCCTAAAACATTTTCTTTACCATCATGGGTCGCCGCACCTGTTCTTAAGGGCGATCCTAATTGAACATCTGCAACATCACGAATACGAATGGTTACTTCATCACGCTTGCCAAGAATAATGGCTTGAATATCTTCAATATTCTTCACTTGCCCAGGTACACGGACAAGATACTGCTCACCATTACGCTCAATATATCCTGCACCAACATTACTATTATTTACTTCTAATGAATTAATCACGTCGTGGATTGTTAAATCGTAGGCCAGTAACTTATCTGGGTAAGGTAGAACGTGATATTGTTGTTCATATCCTCCTATCGTATTTACTTCAACAACGCCTTTTAAATTACGCAGTTGAGGCATAATGACCCAATCTTGGATTGTTAATAAATCCATAGGGGTATAAGCCGTGCCATCTTCTTTAACTGCGCCTTCTTCGGCTTCAACGGTATACATTAAAACTTCACCTAAACCTGTGGCAATAGGCCCCATCATCGGCTCTAGCCCATCAGGAATTTCACTTTTAATTGTTGAAAGCCTCTCTGCTAAAAGCTGTCTGGCAAAATATATATCAGTGTCGTCATCAAAAACCACTGTGATTTGAGACAAGCCATATCGAGAAATTGAGCGCGTGTAGTCTAGCTTAGGCAATCCCGCCAAAGTTGTTTCAATAGGAAATGTAATGCGCTGCTCAACCTCTAATGGGGAGTAGCCACGCGCTTCTGTGTTAATTTGTACCTGAACATTTGTAATATCAGGAACGGCATCAATGGGTAGTTTTTGGAAATTAAAGATTCCCAAAACGCATAAACCAAATACGGCAATAAAAACCAGCCAACGGTGTTGAATAGAGGCATAAATTATTTTTTCTAACATAAGTATTTCCTAAGAATTAAGAGTAATTTGAATGAATATTAAGATTTAATGTTCGTGTGCAGCGCCAGATTTTAAAATATCGGCTTTAATAACAAAGCTGCCTTGACTGACATAGCTTTCGCCTGCGCTTAGACCGCTTACAATTTCAATATTTTTATTATCAGATTTTCCTAATTTTACAGGGCGCATTTCATATTCATTATTATTCTCAACAAAAATAACGCTTTGATCTTCCATTGTTTGAATGGCGCTTTCAGGAATAATTACATCGGCCTTTGTTTGAGAAACGGAAACATCGCCCTCAACAGTCATGCCAGGTCGCCAATCGCTGTTTTCATTATCTAACTCAACAATAGCAACGTAGGTCTGACTTAGGGCATCAGCCGTTGGCAACAACATTTTAATGCTTGAAGTAGCTTCTTTTTCAATATTGCCAAGCGTGTGAACGCTCACACTCTGTCCTTCTTGTATGTAAGCAGTATCTTTTGGGAAAATATGAAACTTAGCCCAAACTTTTGATAAATCGACTATCGTAAACAAAGGCTCATCACTGGTTAAGTTACCAACATTAGTATTTCTTTTCAAAATCGTTCCAGAAATTGGCGCGGTTACATTAAAAACTTGAAGGCTCTCATTGCTCTCAACTCTCGCTAAGACTTGACCCTTTTTAACCTTTTGACCCAATTCTACTTTGACGCTACGCACTTGACCTGTAAAACGAGCCTTTACATCGGCAGAACGATTAGAGTTCAAGATAATCTGACCCGTAAGAGCAATATTTTGAGAAATAGAACCACCTTGGGCTTTTGATAGAACAATGCCTGCTTTTTGTGCATGATCTGGGTCTATATCTGTTTTACCTTCTTCGTGTTCATCTCCATGCTCATCTTCATGACCATGTTCATCTTTTTCTTTATGCTTGTCGCCCCCATCGTCATGCTCATCCTTATGCCCGTGATCATCGTGGCTATCTTCATTTTGGTGTTCTTCGTGACCATGTTCGTCATGGCTGTCCATTTTATTGTTGTGGTCTTTTGCATGATCATCACCATCATCTTCATCATGGCTTTCCTCATGGGATGAATGGTCATGTTTCTCTTCTGCAAAACTAGGGTGTCCATGAAAGTAAATCATGCCAAAGCCTATTAAGATAAGTGCTGTAAAAATTGTTTTTTTCATCGTCTATTCCTTTTCAGTAAATAATGAGGCTGTGTAAGGGGTATAATTCCCGCTTAACATATCAATTTGAGATTTGTTTTTATAAAAGACGTTTAAAGCCTCTAGGTAGTTTTCTTGAACATCAAACAAGGTGCGCTGTGCATCTAATAAATCTAAGAATGAAAATGCGCCACGCCCATACCCATATTCAGCTTGCTCTAGAGCTTTACGCGCAGAAGGCAGGATATTTTGCTGATAATCCATTGCTTCTTGTCGAGCGTTATCCATTGTCTGCCAAATCTCGATTACTTGTTTATTGAGATTCAAACGTAAGCTTTGATCTTGCGATTGAGCTGCCTTAACACTAGCTCTTGCGCTTGCAATATTCCCTTGATTACGATCAAAGAAATTCAAGGGTATAGATACGCTTGCTAGAAATGCTGTGCCATCATCCTCATTAAAGCGTCTAACGCCAACCCCAACTGTAGGATCAGAAACCGCATTGGAGCGTTCTAAATTCAAGCTAGCTTCTTGCTTTAAAATTGAAATCTGGCTCATTGTTGCCATAGGTGTTTTCTCTAGAACGCCCGCAATAGCGTCATAAGTTGGTGTTTCTGGTAGAGTTGATACATCAGCTTTTATATCTTGGCTAATTGATGGGACACCCATTAAATTCGCCAAAACCGTTTTAGCCAATGACAGTTCTTTTTCTGCTTTTCGTTTTTCTAACTCTGCCGCTGCCTGCTCAATATCAACTTTAGTATGTTGAATTTTGGGGGCTTTTGCCGCATTCACACGCACTTTAACGGCCTTGTGCATTTTATCTGCAACATGAAGGCGATTTTGAGCATATTTAAGTTGTTCTCTTGCTATCGCAATATTTGCAAAAGCTTCACTTGTTTGAGCCAATACAGATTGAATTGAAGCTATGGCTTCTTGCTTAACTTGTTCTTTTTCAAGATCGGCAACACGGACACGATTAGAGCGTTTTCCTGCAATCTCAATCTTTTGGGCAATTCCAAGCGTTAATTCTGTACCATCAACACCGCTACGCCCTTCATCACCTGCAAAGTTTTCAACTTCAAAACTCGCTTCGGGATTAGGAAGTAAAGACTGCTGAACACGGTTTCCTTGTGCGCCATCATATTGTGCTTGATAACTTTGTATCATAGGGTTCTGGCTCAAGACCACACTGTAAGCTTGATCAAGAGTAAGCGCGTCTTGTGCGTTTGATTGTGGGATAGACAAAACCATCACAGCAATCGTAGGAAGAATATATCTTCCACGTAAAATTTTTAGGGGTAACATTATAATTTCCTTATAGCTTAAGTAATAAAAGTCCTATGCCTTTACGAAAAGGCATATAAAAAAGGCGCAATACGCCTGTAAACTTAAGCTATTGGAGGGCGATAAAGAGAAGATAGGGAATTAGAGACCAAATTATCAGTTGGTTCTAATGAGGTTAAATCACTTACTGGAAAAGCACTGGAAACATTATAGATAGTAAAACCTATAACATGACTATGATGACATTCGCAGTCATTGCACTGGTCATCAGTATCCTGATTGTCTTCGTGATCTAAGCAATCAACACAACTCACATCAGGCATGGCCGCGAAGACATTACTTGCATAACTGCCAGTAACGAACGCAACGAGGGCTAAAATGAGAATTAAATGTTTCATTAAAATAATCTTATCATAAAAATTAGGGCTGTTGTCAATTTTAAAAATTAAATAACATCCAAAAGCCCATACCCACCATCATGATATTTTCAGTTAATGATATGAAACCCAATGGGACATTACTGTTACCACCAACACAGGCACATTTTAGTTCTCTTTTATCTATATAATTCGCTTTAAAGACTGAATAACCATTAATGCTCGCTATAAATATGGCCGCAGGTGCAGACAGAATTGTTAGAAATCCTGAAATCATGGCCGCGCCAGCAAGCATTTCTACAAATGGGTACACATAAGAGTATTTAACCCATTTTTGAGCTAAAATATCATAGTTTAAAAATTGTAAACTGAAGGCTTCTAAATCTCTTAATTTTTGTATTGCCAAACCGCACATACTAAAGGCAATAAAGAGTTCAATTACCCTTATCAAATTTAGCTCACTCAAAGCCCATGCTGTTGATAGAGCCATTAAAAAAGTTGTCGCAAAGATAGCAATAATCGGCGCATATGTTGTGCCTTCTTTTACTTTACCAAACTTATTCTTCAGATCGTCATAACCACCAATAAGCTTATCATCAATGAAAGTTTGAGGCGTTGTTTTGACATCATGTTTTTCTTTGAACTGATCAGTTTCCTCTCTACTTGTCAGATGATGGTCTTCGACTTCATAGTCCTCATCTTTTAAGAGGTCTATTGTTTTTAATCCGTATGGACAAATGTGTTTGTCCATCACCATGCGATATACGATTGCTTTTTTTGACATTTATATTTCCTTTATATTTAAAATGAAAAAGCAGGCCGAACAGTTCCCTATACGGCCTGCTAAAATTATTATCCGTAGAATATATCTGCTGCTAAAAAGGCGAAGAAAAAGCCTATCAAGTAAACAACGATAGAGAATATCAATATCGCCCAACTCGCTTTTCTAAGCCTCATACAAGCCTTTGCCTTCAATGGGTCAGCAGGACAAGGCGCATTTCGTGCTCGCCACTGCATGAGCGTTGAAAGAGCAAGCATGATGCCAGCTCCTGCAAAGACATAGGTCTTTTGGTCAGATATAGCTGTAATCCAAGGCACAGCACCAACAAACCCTGCCAATGCCGCACCCATGCCCAATGTCACCAATAAAGCAGGAAGCGCACAGCAAATGAGCGTTCCCATACTGGTAAACAGGCTTAAGGTTGGCATGACAGTATGTTGCCAAAGTGAGTTTGGATTATTCGACACGGTGGATGCCTTCCACATTGTAACCTGCATCAGTGATGAGTTTTGTGATTGTCTCATCATCTAAAGTTTGACCATCATTGAAATTGATTGTGACAACCTTGCTCTCAAGATTTACATCAATTCCTTCAACAGACTCTTGTTTGCCAAACGTCTTTTCTAACGCACGGGCGCAGAAATCACAGACAAGCCCATTCACGCTAACGTGAACATCACCTGATTGTACGGCTGCTTCCATCTTGGTTTCATGTGTTTCACCTTCATGATGGCCTGCATAAGCGGGAGTTACACCAACAAGGATTAAAGCGGTTAGTAATAAAGTAAGTTTTTTCATGATAATTTCCTTTTTC
>CAYGPG010000006.1:75749-81279 GCA_964351905.1 uncultured Micavibrio sp. | reverse complement strand
AACGGACAATTTGTGGCCGTTTCTACCGATGGAACAAACCGCGTCATGACATCACCTGATGGAATCAACTGGACAGCACAAAGCGCAGCTGAAGCAAATGGTTGGGGTTCTGTAACATATGGTAATGGAAAATTTGTTGCCGTAGCGCAAACTGGAACAAACCGCGTTATGACCGCAGATGGTGGCGTTTGTACCGAAGTCGCTGGTGATGACCTTGGTAATCATACCGCAACAACGGCATTAGACCTTGCGACAAACAAAATCGTAAATTTGGCTGATCCAACAGATCCACAAGATGGTGCAACAAAAGCATATGTTGATACAAACGAGTCAGATGTTCTGGCTGGATTGTCTTGTACAGATGGCCAAGTGGCCAAGTGGAATAATGGCGGCAGTGTCTGGGAATGTGCGGATGATACAGCAGGAAGTGGTGCAGATGACCTTGGTAATCATACTGCGACGACAGCATTAGATCTTGCAACAAATAAGATTGTAAATCTGGCTGATCCGACATTGGCACAAGACGGTGCAACAAAGGCGTATGTTGATGCCGCCGTTGTAGCCGGCGCAGATGATCTTGGTAATCACATCGCAACAACAAATATTGCAATGGGCAATAATAGTGTAACAGGCATGGCTGACCCAACAAACGCGCAAGACGCCGCAACAAAAGCCTATGTCGATACAGCTGTCGTTGCCGGCGCAGATGATCTTGGTAATCATACTGCAACAACAAACCTTATCATGGGCAATAATAAAGTCACAGGATTGGGCACTCCTACGGATCCAGCAGACGCCACCACAAAAGCCTATGTGGATGCCGAAGTCGCAGGTGTAGTAGCAACACCAGCAGGGGCAGATACACAAGTTCAATTTAATGATGGCGGCGCGTTGGGTGCGGATAGTGCATTTACTTTTAATAGAAGTCTTGATCGGACAACTATTATTAACGACCTTACCGGAACCACTTCAAATACAACGCCGCTAATTGTTTATAAAACTGGAACTGCATCAAGTGGTAATACTTATGGTATGCAAGTTAGTAACAATACCTCTGGAGGAAGCAGAGCTTATGGATTAACCGCATCCCTTACATCAAATGTTGATGCGAATACATCTGTTACAATTAGATCAGAAAATTTTGCAGATTCTAGTGTAGCGAAGGCCGGTGAATTTGTTTCTAGAGAAGCAATAACGAATATTGGAATAAGTGCTTCTGCTGGAAGAAACACAAGTGCTTTACCTCAACCAACTAATAACATTGCAGGTGATTTTACTACAAGCTATGGAGATTCTGGAACAACAAGTACGGCAGTTCTGGCTGTTTCTTCAGGAACAGGCATAATTAACTATGGTATTAATGCAAGATCAGTTGGCACAACGACAGGAAGAAATTTTGGTGGGTTTTTCACTGCCTCAAACGGTGCAATAAACTGGCCTATATATGTAGATGGAAATGCTGGTTTAGCCGCAGGAAGTTACCTAAACTTTGGTGCGTCATCTTCAACACCTGGTGCAACGGGGTATGGTTTCCGTGATAATGCAGGAACATTAGAATATAAAAATTCTGGCGGATCATGGACGGCCTTTGCTGGCGGTGGTGACACGCTTGCTGGATTGTCTTGTACAGATGGACAAGTTGCCGTTTGGAACAATGGTGGATCTGCCTGGATTTGTGGAAATAATGGAAGTGGTGTTGGTGATGACCTTGGTAATCATACCGCGACAACGGCTTTAGATCTTGCGACAAACAAAATTGTAAACTTAGCTGACCCTACAGATCCGCAAGATGGCGCAACAAAAGCGTATGTTGATGCTGAAATTGGTGGCCTAACTGATAATGACACACTTGCTGGATTGTCTTGTACAGATGGCCAAGTGGCCAAGTGGAATAATGGCGGCAGTGTCTGGGAATGTGCTGATGATACAGCAGGGAGTGGTGCAGATGATCTTGGTAATCACACCGCGACAACAGATGTAGATTTAGCGACAAATAAAGTCATTAATCTTGGCGCGCCAACAGCTGCCAATGATGCCACAACAAAAACTTATGTAGATAGCGCCGTTGCCGCAGCAGCAGATAACCTCGGTAATCACTCTGCGACACAAGGGGTTGTATTTTTTGCTGTTGCCGGGGCCGCAGCACCAACAAAATAGATAATTAGGGATAAATTATAAGGATAAGAACAATGGAAAAACAAAATATGCGCAAAATAAAGGCGATAGGATTGTTAGCAGCCATTTTTATAATGGGGGGAAGCCATAGTGCTTTTGCAGTCTGTTCTAATCCAGCTGGCGTGACGGGTGAACAAATTTTTAATACAGATTTTTCCGTTATGCAATATTGTGATGGAACAGATTGGACCGCAATGCGCGGTGATGGTGATACACTATCCAACCTAACTTGTACAAATGGACAAGTCGCCAAATGGAATAACACAGGAAGCATTTGGGAATGTGCCGCCGATGCATCAGGCAGTGGTGGTGATGATCTAGGTAATCACACCGCGACAACAGCATTGGATCTTGCCACAAACAAAATTATTAACCTTGGAACGCCTACGGCCGCCAATGATGCCACAACAAAAACATATGTTGATACGGCTGTCGCCGCAGCGGCAGATAACCTTGGCGCAGGCGGAACAACCACGGGTACACTTTATACGTCAAACGGTAATGTCGGTTTTGACAGTGGAGATCGTATCCGCTTCATTGATAATACACGCATAGGGTTTGTCGTGAATAGCATTGAAGAAATGCGTTTAACGCCTAATGCTCTCAGCCTTTATACCAATAGAATTATTGGTATGGGTGACCCAACAGACCCACAAGATGCCGCTACAAAAGCATATGTTGATGCAAATGAGTCAGATGTTCTGGCTGGATTATCTTGTACAGATGGCCAAGTGGCCAAATGGAACAACACAGGCACTGTTTGGGAATGTTCTGACGATACCGCAGGCAGTGGCGCAGATGATTTAGGTAATCATACTGCAACAACGGCGCTTGATCTTGCCACAAACAAAATTGTGAACTTAGCCGACCCTACAGATCCACAAGATGGCGCAACAAAGGCATATGTTGATGCAGCTGTCGTTGCCGGCGCAGATGATTTAGGTAATCATACTGCAACAACAAACCTTATCATGGGCAATAATAAAGTCACAGGATTGGGCACTCCTACGGATCCAGCAGACGCCACCACAAAAGCCTATGTGGATGCCGAAGTCGCAGGTGTAGTAGCAACACCAGCAGGGGCAGATACACAAGTTCAATTTAATGATGGCGGTACATTGGGAGCAGATAGTGTATTTACTTTTGATAAAACAGCCAAAGCACTATACCTAACTAGAAGTAATACGGGTGACACTTTTTCAACTGGCTTAAACATTTCGTCTACAGAAACATCTGCAAGTACTTACAATAGAGGTCTTAATTCACGTGCATCAGGAAATGCAAGTAGAACAATTGGTGTTCATGCTGAAGGAAGAGGAACAGGATCATTTAACTATGGCTTTCAAGGAAGTGCTGAAGGGGCAGCTTCATCCAACTACGGTTTAAGTGTTTATAGTAATAGTGCCACATCCTCAAACTATGGTGTTCAAGGCTATAGCGCAGGATCAACAGGCAGCACAAATTACGGTGGTCATTTTAGAGCTCTAACAACGGGCGCCACAACCAATTACGGTGTTTATGCTCAAGGAGCAGGTAGTTCAAATAATAATAATTATGGTATTTTTGCTGAAGGGAAAGATGCCACATATAACAATTATGGTGTGTATGGTCAGTCAACTACCACAACAACTGGAAATAACTTTGGTGGATATTTTTCCGCAACAAACGGTGCCACAAACTGGCCATTATATGTTGCAGGTAATGCAGGTTTAGCCGCAGGAAGTTATATCAACTTTGGCGCCACATCATCAACACCAGGTGCAACAGGATATGGTTTCCGTGATAATGCAGGTGTTTTAGAATATAAAGATTCAGGTGGAAGTTGGGTCAGCTTTGGCGCTGGCAGTGACACGCTCGCGGGCCTTTCTTGTGCTATTGGCGAAGTACCGGAGTGGAATGGCTCCGCATGGGTTTGTGCGACGAACGGTTCTGGCGGCGGTGGCGGCGATGACCTTGGTAATGGCGGCTCAACAACAGGAACGCTTTATTCAAGCAATGGAAATATTGGACGTGATTCAAATGATCGCTTCACGTTCATCGATAACACCCGTATTGAATTTGATGTCGGCGGCACAGAAATGATGCGTTTAGATACAGCGTCACTTGAGTTGAATGGTAATAAAATTACAGACCTTGGTGCACCAACATTGGACGCAGATGCCACAACAAAGCTTTATGTTGATACAGCCATTTCAGGCGCAAGCGACAACCTTGGTAATCATACCGCAACAACCGCTCTCGCTATGGCAACAAATAAAATTACCGGACTTGGTGACCCAACGTTGGCACAAGACGCCGCAACAAAAGCCTATGTTGATACTGAAATCAGTGGCCTAACTGATAATGACACACTTGCGGGACTTTCTTGTACAGATGGTCAAGTGGCCAAGTGGAACAACACAGGCACGATTTGGGAATGTGCTGATGATGATGCCGGGACAGGAGCGGACGATCTTGGTAATCATACTGCGACAACGGTGCTTGATCTTGCGACAAACAAAATCATTAACCTTGGCACGCCAACGGCCGCCAATGATGCCACAACAAAAACATATGTTGATACGGCTGTGGCTGCTGCTGCGGATAACCTTGGCGCAGGCGGTACAACAACAGGAACGCTTTACACAACAGATGGAAATGTTGGTCTTGATAACACAGACAGAATAACCTTTGTAAATAACAGCCGTATGGAATTCGACGTAAATGGTGTTGAGAAAATGCGCTTAATAGGCTCAGGGCTTGATCTGAACGGAAATCTAATCACAGACTTGGCGGATCCAACAGGAGCACAGCATGCCGCAACAAAAGCATATGTTGATGCGCAAATCTCTTCTGGTGGTGCAGATAATTTAGGAGATCACCTTGCAACAACTGCTTTAAATTTAGCGACAAATAAAATCATTAATCTTGGCACGCCAACATTAGATGCCGATGCTGCGACAAAACTTTATGTAGATACAGCTGTTGCTGCAACCTCTGATGCAGACACTTTAGATACGCTAGATTCATTGCAATTCATCCGTAGTGATGCACCTGATATTGTTTCCGCAAACACAATATGGACAGATGATTCTGAAGTGCGTTTAGGAACAGATTCAGACTTTAGAATGGACTTTAATGGAACTAATACTACTATGAGAAGCTTTTCTCATGGATCACGCTGGATACTTCAAGGGGAAGACACAGCAGGAACCAATAGAAATATGATCGTTGCTGATCCAGATAATACTTTGACGCTCTATCATAACGGTGACGCAAAACTCGCAACAGCGATAGATGGTGTCTCTATAACAGGTAAAATTACTGGGCTTACTGACCCAACCTTAGCGCAAGATGCAGCTACAAAAGCATATGT
>CAYGPG010000006.1:0-75649 GCA_964351905.1 uncultured Micavibrio sp. | reverse complement strand
TTACTGGGCTTACTGACCCAACCTTAGCGCAAGATGCAGCTACAAAAGCATATGTCGATGCACAAATTTCATCTGGCGGTGCAGATAACTTAGGGAATCATACCGCGACAACAGCATTAGATCTTGCCACAAACAAAATCATCAACCTTGGTACACCAACGGCCGCCAATGACGCCACAACAAAAACATATGTTGATACAGCTGTCGCTGCTGCCGCGGATAACTTGGGTAACCATACTGCAAGTACGGATATCATCATGGGCACAAATAAAATCACTGGTATGGGTGACCCAACCTTAGCGCAAGATGCAGCTACAAAAGCATATGTGGATGCGACTGTAGTATCTGCAGCTGCAAATGCAGATACCTTAGATACCTTAGATTCATCTCAATTCATCCGTAGTGATGCCAATGATGCCGTTTCTGCTCATACAGAATGGCAAGACAACTTTGAAGTTCGTCTTGGTGATGCGGCAGATATGCGAATTTATCACGATGGTACAGTAAACCTCATTCGTTCAACCCCAGCAGGAACAGAATTAAGAATTCAAGGACGTGATACCGGCGGAACGATACGTAATATGATACGTGTAAATCCAGATACAGGTGTTAGCTTGGCTTATTCTACGGGAACAAAATTGCAAACTACGACAGATGGGGTTTCTGTAACAGGTAAAATTACAGACCTGACTGATCCAACATTGGCTCAAGACGCCGCAACGAAAGCCTATGTGGATGCACAAGTAACAGCGGGCGGGGCAGATAACCTTGGTAATCACACCGCAACGACAACATTGGCAATGGGCAGCAATAATATTACAGGAACAGGAGATATTTCAGCAGGTTCATTAGTTGCAGGTACAATTACAGCAACAGCAGGAGCCGGCATATCATGGGAAAATGGTACAAATAACATTACCAACAATGATGGTGGTGGAAATGTTCAAATTCGCTTTGGTCATGACTATTCAGCCAGCGACGAGCGATTTACACATGGTGGAGGCGCGGCGTTTATTGGATCAAATATTGATGCAACATCAGGAACAGAACTCACATTACGTGTTGCTTCAAATCCAGGAGCAGGTGATGACGCGGCAATTACATGGGGATCTGCACTAGATATCTCAGCAACTGATATTACATTTGGTGGAACATCACTTCTGACAGGAACCGGTGATAACCTTGGCGACCATACAGCAACAACGGCGCTTGACCTTGCGACAAACAAAATTGTAAATTTAGCTGATCCAACCAACGCACAAGATGCCGCAACAAAAGCCTATGTCGATGCTCAAGTAACAGGCGCTGGTGATGACTTAGGCGCAGGTGGAACAACTACAGGAACACTTTACACAACAGATGGAAATGTTGGTCTTGATAACACAGACAGAATAACCTTTGTAAATAACAGCCGTATGGAATTCGACGTAAATGGTGTTGAGAAAATGCGCTTAATAGGCTCAGGGCTTGATCTGAACGGAAATCTAATCACAGACTTGGCGGATCCAACAGGAGCACAGCATGCCGCAACAAAAGCATATGTCGATGCTCAAGTTTCTGCCGGTGGTGGAGATTCAGATACACTAGATACGCTAGACTCACTTCAATTTTTACGCAGTGACGTTGATGATACGGCAGCGGGCACAGTCACTTTTACCAACCCAATTCAAGTTGAAAATACTTTTGATATTAATGGAAGTGGGCCAGGCCAACAACAAAATGGTCTTTATGTGGCTAGCTTAGATGGAACGTCAGGAACAACTCTTAATCCAACTTTCACAGCGGCTATTGTAGGTCAAAATAGTGGAGCACGTTCAGTGGCTCTTACAGTGGATGCTAATGGATATTTACATGGATTTAGATCTCACTCTAGTGCAGGCACCTATACATTTGATTCTAAAACTAAATATGCTGACAATGCAGATACCTTAGATACCTTAGATTCATCTCAATTCATCCGTAGTGATGCCAATGATGCCGTTTCTGCTCATACAGAATGGGGAGACAACTTTGAAGTTCGTCTTGGTGATGCAGCAGATATGCGAATTTATCACGATGGTACAAGAAACTACATTCGTTCAAACCCAGCAGGAACAGAATTAAGAATTCAAGGCCGTGATACAGGTGGAACACTTCGTAACATGTTAGTTGTAAATCCAGATACGGGCGTAAGCTTGAGCCATTCTGATGGGATGAAATTACAGACCACTACAGATGGTGTTGCTGTAACAGGTAAGATTACAGACCTGACTGACCCAACATTGGCACAAGACGCCGCAACAAAAGCCTATGTCGATGCTCAAGTAACAGGCGCTGGTGATGACTTAGGCGCTGGTGGAACAACTACAGGAACACTTTATACAACAGATGGAAATGTAGGGCGTGATAGTGGGGATCAGATCACATTCGTAAATAACGACCGTATGGAGTTTGATATAGCGGGCGCTGAAAAAATGCGTCTGACATCAACTTTCTTAGATGTTGCAGGAAATAGAATAGTTGGTCTTGCAGATCCAATAGCTGATCAAAATGCAGCAACAAAAGCATATGTCGATGCTCAAATATCAGGTACTGGCGATGATTTAGGGGATCATACCGCTACAACAGCTTTAAACATGGCGAATAACGCCATTAATAATGCGGGCGTTGTAACAGCATCACAACTTGTTTGGGAAGATGGCGTAAACCGTATCACCAATAATGACGGCGCGGGTAATGTTCAAATTCGCTTTGGTCATGACTATTCAACCAGCGATGAAAGATTCACGCACGTTGGCGGTGCAGCTATTATTCGTTCTAACATTGATGCCACTAGTAATACAGTTTTAGAACTTGCTGTTGCAAACAACCCTGGTGCTGGTAATGATGCTCCACTTACCTGGGGATCTGCATTAGAAATCTCAGCCACTGATATTACCTTTGGTGGGACTTCACTTCTCACAGGAACGGGCGATGATCTAGGTGCTGGTGGTAGCGGTGATCTCATCACTGATGGCACAATCGATAGTACAGAAATTGAGGATAACACTTTAACAGCTGATGATCTTGCCCCTAACTCAGTTGGTGCGTCAGAAATTGCTGCGGGTGCTGTTGGAGCTTCAGAGCTTGCTGACAATTCTGTGAACTCGAACAAAATTGTCAATAATTCAGTGACAAGTGGTGATATCAACGACGGAACAATACAGGCCGCAGATCTAAATGCTACCCTATTATCCGATCTAAACGATGCAGACACAATTGATGGTATCGACTCAGCGGCCTTCATTCGCAGTGACGCAGATGATGATGTTTCTGCCCACACAGAATGGCAAGACAACTTTCAAGTTCGCTTAGGTAATGACGCTGACTTTCGTGTATTTCACAATGGCACAAACCACGTTATTCGTGGATACAAACATGGGGCAGCTATTTTTATACAAGCTGAAGATTTATCAGGCACGAATAGAACATTGTTTTACGCAGACCCTGACAATGAAGCTATATTACATTACGCTGGTGCTGTAAAACTGAGTACAACTAGCACAGGTATTCAAGTAGACGATAGCATCACCTTTAGCGGAACACTAACTGATACATCAGATGTGCGTCTTAAAAATAATATCACACCATTAAGAACAATGGGTTCTCTTCTTGATAAAGTTACTGCAATTGACACGATCAGCTTTACCATGAAAGATGATGCAAATGAAAAAGTTGAATATGGTGTGAAGGCGCAACAGCTAGAAACGATCTTCCCTGAATTGGTTGAAACAGCAGATGATGAAATTAAAACAAAATCTGTGAACTATTTGGGACTTATCGCGCCAATCATTGAATCAATTAAAGAGTTGAAAAACTCAACTGTTGAATTGTTCGATGTCGTAAGCAAACTTAAAAAAGAAAATGCCAAGCTTAAACAACAGCATCAAGAGATTTTAGAGCGTCTTGAAAAACTGGAAAAAGAGAGTAACTAATTTCAAAATTACATGTTAAAATTTAAACTATGATGGATAGTAAGGATCGCTCTATGAGCAAACAAAAAATTTATGCCTCGGCGCTTATTCTCCCTATTTTTATTTTAATAGGCATTCTTTATGCGCACCCTGCACAATCGCAAATCAATGTTGGCACTGAAAAGATAACAAATGTGGCAACACCGACGGCAGGGACTGATCTGGTGAATAAAGATTACGTTGATACTGCCGTTGCCAATATGAAGGATCCTTGTGGCCTGCCATGGGGGGGATCTATTCAGGATGGTGACACAGTCACAGCCTACCAAAATGCTGCGCCCGTAGGAACAGCCTGCGTTTCTGAAGTCAGAACATGTGATGATGGTACATTAACAGGAACATATTTAAATCCATCATGCACTGACGGATGCCCCACCCAAGGGCATAACTGGTCTAATTGCGCAGGTACTACTACTGCCGCTTCTCACGGTCAAAACCGCACAGCAACAGATCCTTTTCCAGGATCATGTAGTAACGGGTTTGGGGGAAGCAGGAACTTTGTTTGTAATGCTGGATCATGGAATGCCACAAATGGTGGAACATGTACCTATCAAACAGCTGACCGTGGTTGCGTATCCTGTTTTACTGCGGGTAGCGATGTATTGATGGCTGATGGCTCTGTCAAAGATATTGAAGATGTTGTTATTGGTGACGCCCTCATGGGCAGCAATGGAAAACCCACACGCGTTGTCAGTTATGATCGTCCCATGATGGAAGCGGCAGATTGGGATCATCAACGCCTTATGAGCATCAATGACACAGATCACTTCATTACAAATAATCACCCTGTTTTAACAACAGAAGGATGGAAGGCTCAGCATTCAGAAGGCGCAGAAATCGAAGCTTATGACCTACTCAAAGGTAAGGTTACAACCCTAGAAATTGGTGATGAAATTATTCTTCATGGGGGCAAGACCAAGAAAGTCGAAAAGCTCGATATTCTCGAACATGAAGAAGATATTCGTCTTTATAACTTCGTTCTATCAGACGACCCCGTCTTCTATGTGAACGATATGGCTGTGATGAGCTTCGTGCCTGATAAGGCAGGATTATATCCTGTTCACTACGAACATAAAGGTGAACCTAAAGAAGAATAATTTTTAAATTTAAATTGGACAATAAAGGTAGACCAATGAAACAACAAAAAATCTATATTTCAACATTCTTACTTACCGTTTTTTTATCGATAAGTGTTCTTTATTCTCAACCTGCCAAATCGCAAATCAACGCGGGAAGTGAGAGAGTAATGAATGTTGCTACACCGACGGCTGGAACCGATGGCGTTAACAAAGATTATGTTGATTCTTTAGTTGCAGGCGGCGGCGGAACGCCTGGATCTTGCGGCCTACCATGGGGAGGATCTATTGATGATGGCGACAACGTTACGGCTTATCAAAACTCTGCACCCGTAGGAACAGCCTGTGTTTCTGAAACAAGAACGTGCACAACTGGAACACTTTCTGGAACATATTTATTTGCATCGTGTGAACCAGGATGTCCTGCAGGAAATCCTTCTTGGACTGTAGGTTTTGATACTTGCACAGGTAGTCGCCCTGCAAGTTCAAATGGTACTAGCCTTACTGTAACTGATCCGCACGGCGGAATGTGCAGTAGTGGAACCTATGGCAGTAGAAACTTTGACTGTAACTCTGGAACTTGGGTCGCAACAAATACAGGAACATGCGCTAGCCACAGCACTGATCGAGGCTGTTTCTCCTGCTTTTCTGCAGGTAGTGATGTGTTGATGGCTGATGGCTCTGTCAAAGATATTGAAGATGTTGTTATTGGTGACGCCCTCATGGGCAGCAATGGAAAACCCACACGCGTTGTCAGTTATGATCGTCCCATGATGGAAGCGGCAGATTGGGATCATCAACGCCTTATGAGCATCAATGACACAGATCACTTCATTACAAATAATCACCCTGTTTTAACAACAGAAGGATGGAAGGCTCAGCATTCAGAAGGCGCAGAAATCGAAGCTTATGACCTACTCAAAGGTAAGGTTACAACCCTAGAAATTGGTGATGAAATTATTCTTCATGGGGGCAAGACCAAGAAAGTCGAAAAGCTCGATATTCTCGAACATGAAGAAGATATTCGTCTTTATAACTTCGTTCTATCAGACGACCCCGTCTTCTATGTGAACGATATGGCTGTGATGAGCTTCGTGCCTGATAAGGCAGGATTATATCCTGTTCACTACGAACATAAAGGTGAACCTAAAGACGCAGAATAAAACCTATTCGCTTATATCTTCTGCTGCTGCCTCTATCACTGTTTGTTCTTCAGAAGAAGGCTGAATAATATTACGCTCCATGCAATCTGATGGCGGGAAATTATCTATATTCTCAACAAAAGCCCCATCTGCATCAAATGTTATGGCGGGTGCTAAATCAGGACTAATATTCGTCAATCTTTTGTAGCGAATGTTTTTGTCATCTACCTTATCCAAATAAACAACCAACATTCCCCAATTTTTTACATTTGGCTTACAAAATAAAAGAGTGGGAATAACACCATATTCTGTTTCTACGGTTAAGGCCTTTGAGGTATCTGGCGTTTCACCTTCATAAAGATTTTCACCCTCTTCCCAAACAATTTCAGGTTCGGGCGCTGGAGTAGGTTCAAGTACAGGCACCGCCACTCCATCTTCTGTAGCAGCTGCCGTGACTGTTTCAACCGCTTCATCATCTTGAACAAATGGGGCAGTTGTATCTAATGTGGTTACAATACCGCTACCACCTTCTTCTTTGAAAAAAGGTGTCTTCAAAATCACCAAAACAACGATTGTTGTCAAAACAACATTAATTAAAATAATACCAAATTTGTTCATTTTCATTCCTTTTTCAAAAAGCAGTTAAGTAATTTAATTTGCCTTCCATAAGCAAATTATGTATGGGAAGGCCGTACAACATAAGTAAAACAATCAGCCCCAAATAAACACTTTTGTACTTAGGTGCATAATAATGCGCATTCATTATACCTATTATACAAAGCAAAATACCAAATCCTATAACTTTTGTTGGATAATAAGCGATAATAATAAATTCAACGATTAATGCATGCATAACATAGACCCAAAATTTCTTTTTGGTCAGGCAATACATTAAAATTGAAAACGTAATTCCCACCTGCGTTACAAGCGATATAATCGTACCAATTTTAGAAAATAAAATAATATCTGATGTATGCTTTAAAACTATTTCCGTTTCGCTAGGCGCATTCTTAATAGAAAACAAGGCATCTCTGTTTACATTCAAAATATTGTCATAAACTTGCGCCCATCCTGCAGGGTTCAAGGTTTTTGATTCCGCTATCGCAGCATAAAAGTCAAAAATTGTTCCAGATAAAAACAAAAACTCTAAAAAATTGCCAGAGCGAAAATCCGCAATAAATAGTTTCCAAATTGAGGCGATGCCAAAGATTATAAATATAAAATAAAAACTACTAAATTTGAAAATTTGATTTTGGTAAGTTTTATAAAAACAACAAAGCGATAATATAATCAAAAGATAGAAATGAACAAATTTTTGATTTCCAATATATTGCCAACCCCAAAAGATAATGGGCAAAAACAAAATAATATAAACCAGCCAATAATACGGGCTGTTAACCACATCGTGGCGCATCACAAAAACAAGGAGAAGAATATAGGATAGAAAATTATAAATACTATTTTCATAGGCATAAAGGCTAGAAACAAAGACCGTTAAACCCGCAACTAGCATGAATATAGACATATTGTTTATATTATCTAAAGTTTTCTTAATCACAATTAAAACTCCAACTCTTTAATTGATCTTAAAACTTTAGAACTTTTATCATATTTTAAAAGCCAAAACTCTACACGGATATTTAAAGGTTTAATATTCTGTTCCTGATAATATTTTAAAATTCTTGATTTTAATTTATCAGCGTTTTTCTGAGTGGGTAAGGAAACAAAACCTTCATAAAGATTAAAATGTTCTGACGACAGACGGTATTGATCAAAAATTTCATTGCCTGCTTCTGGCGTTTCTACATATATTTTTGCGTATCTTTTCCCCGGATAATCAGAACTGGAATACATACCCATTCCGCCAAAGTTCCAGCTTGTTCCTTTATGAAAAACATAAAGATAAAAAGATTGAAAAATAAAAAATGCCGACAATAAAATCACAAAACCCATACCCAGCTTAAGACCCAAAGGATATTTTTTTAAATTAAATTTTGCACACATGCCTTAAGATTTCTCTGCCCAAATGGCATTTTCTATTGTTTTTATTGCTTCTTGATGGGCTTTTTTCTCAGCCTCAGTAATATCAAAACTACGCGGCTCACGAAATTTTCGCTCCGCTTTAATGACCTTGGTACTACCATCTCTTTTTTGTTGAGGATCTATCCCCAACCCCCCTTGACGACCACCAAGAAGTTCTAAATAAACCTCTGCCAAAAGCTCCGAGTCCAAAAGCGCGCCATGTAAAGTCCGCGATGTATTATCGATGTTAAAGCGTCGACATAACGCATCCAAACTGGCCGGTGAGCCGGGGAATTTTTTACGTGCCAGCGCCAACGTATCAACGATACGTTTAGGGTCCAGCGCAGAGAAACCAAACGTTTTAAATTCTGCATTGATAAATTTCACATCAAAGGACGCATTATGCGCAATGAGTTTTGAATCACTGCCAATGAAATCAATAAAGTCAGAAACAACTTCCCCAAAAGTAGGCTCACTTTTTAACTTTTCATACGTCAGGCCATGCACGGCTACCGCCTCGGCTGGTACTTCACGCTCTGGGTTAATATATTGATGGTACGTACGCCCCGTTGGAATATGGTTCACCAATTCCACGCAACCAATTTCAACTAACTTGTCGCCATCGGCCGGGTCCATCCCCGTTGTTTCAGTATCAAATACAATTTCACGCATTTCTAAACTCTATAGAACTTGATCCAACCATTCATTAAAAAACTTTGTTCTTTGCTGATCTAAAATATGTAGCTTCTCTTTTGTCTGCTCCCGCAATAATTCAACATTTAATCCAACTTGTTGTAATTCTGCCTGCCCTAAAGCCAGCCATAGCTCAATATTTGTATTGGTCACTTCAGGATGGCATTGAAACCCAAGAGCTTTGCTGGCATAACCAAAGGCTTGATTTTGATAAAGAGCAGAAGATGCCAACAACGTTGCCTCTTTGGGCAAATCAAATGTATCGCCATGCCATTGCATCATAGGACAAACAGAGCCATCTAAATGCTTAACCGGCGTTTTCATGCCGTCCTCATTCACTGAAATAGTATGCCATCCAATTTCCTTACCAGATTTGCCAGGATAATTCTCTGCCCCCATGGCACGCGCCATAAGTTGCCCGCCCAAACATATGCCTAAATAAGGTTTTTCAAGAGAGAGGCGCTTTTCGATATAATTAATCTCATCATTCAAATAAGGAAACAAATCAGCCTGATATGCGCCCATCGGCCCACCCATAAATATGGTCAAATCATGCGTTTTCGGGTCAATGTCCGCAACACCTTCATCAAAGGCTAAGCGAACCTCTACATCCGCGCCCCGATTCAAAAGCATCGCTTCGAATGCGCCCGCGTCACGTTGTGATTTATGACAGAGTATAAGTGTTTTCATTTTTCAATCGTTCTTATCATTTTGTTTAATTTTCTTTGTGTATGTGCCAAACCCAACCCTGTTGGAATAACAAAGTCAGCACGCTTACGTTTTTCTTTATCACTCATTTGATTTTCTAAAATTGAGTGAAATTTTTCTAATGTCATGTTTGGTCGTTTTAACACCCGATGACGTTGAATAAAATAAGGCGCACTCACCACAACCGTATAATCAACACGTTGGCCGGCGCCTGTTTCAAATAAAAGGGGGATATCTAAAACAACTTTATCTTTACCTAAACTTTTTTGCGCCTGAATAAATTTTTTCTGCGAATTTTGAACAACAGGATGAATGAGGGCTTCTAACTTTTGTTTTTGCGCCACATCTTCATAAATGATTTCGGCTAAAACATCGCGTTTAATGAGATGTTTTTTCTTATCCCATGCTTCAGGAAAACTTAATGCTACAGCTTCAAAGGCTTCTCCTTCAGGCTCAAGGCTAAGACGCGCCACCGCATCGGAATCATGAACCGCGCATCCCATATGTTGCAGCATCCCTGCCACTGTTGATTTACCCATCCCAATTGACCCTGTTAGACCAATGACAATCATTTCAAAACAAGCCCTTCCAGCGCCCCATCAACGATAGGTCTAATGCCCGCCCATAGTTCAAAGGCAGGTTGCGCCTGATACAGCAACATCCCTATTCCGGTAACCACTTGATTTCGTTTGTTTTTTGCCTGCATTAGCAAATCTGTCATCAACGGCGCGTAGACGATATCACAAACTAAAGCTTGGTCATTAAGGGTGTTTAAATCAAGCTCTAACGATGGATTGTTTTCCATACCTAACGATGTCGTATTCACAAGTAAATCAATTTGCTCCAAAACGCTTTCGCGTTTTTCCCATTCTAAAAATTCTATTTTGTCTCCAAAAACAGCTATCAGCTCTTTTGTTTTTTCAGGCGTTCTGTTGGTCAAGAATATTTTTTGAACACCCGCTTTTAATAAACCATATAAAACGGCGCGTGATGCACCGCCCGCTCCCAAAACAATCACGATTTTATCTTTAAAGATAAAAGAGGGATTTGATGATTTTATATTTTGAATAAATCCAATTGAATCTGTGTTTGTACCAACTAATTTTTTATTCCTAATTTGAACCGTGTTAACGGCACCAATTATTTTTGCGCGTTCATCAATTTCATCACATAATTTAATAATATTTTGTTTATGCGGAATGGTAACGTTAAATCCATCGTAATCTTCATCAATAAGGTTTTGTATTTTATGTTCCAATTCATCGGGGTGAATTTCTATCGCTTCATAACTTCCTTTAATATTATTCTGCTCCATCCAATATTGATGAATGATTGGGCTTTTGCTATGCGCAATAGGATATCCAATAACGCCCGCTTTCATAACAACCCCTCTTCGCCCAAAAAGTTTAATAAAGGCAATAACGGCATCCCTAGAATGGTAAAATAATCACCGCGAATATCATGAAAAAGTTGAATGCCAACCCCTTCAATGGCGTAACACCCAACACAACTCGTCAGTACAGACCCTGCTTTTTTGCTATATTTTTCAATGACTTGCGCGTCTAAAACCTTCATTTTAAGGGCCGCCGCATCTGTCTTATTCCATAACACTTCACCATTTTTTACAACACATACACCAGAGGTTAAATAATGATCATTTCCTTGAAATTCTTTTAATCGCTCTATGGCTTCTTCTTTTGTTTTTGCCTTTGAATAAATTTTTTCATTCATGGATAAAACTTGGTCAGAACCAATAATATAACTATCTTTATTATTTTTTGAAACTTCTAAGGCTTTTTCTTTGGCAAGATGAAGGGCAATATTTGTGACGCTCGCCCCTTCTTTTTCTAATTTTATTAATATGCTTTCTTCATCCAGATGGGCAGGAATAGAATTAAAATCTACACCTGCATTTTGAAGCATGGTTTGACGCGCTGAACTTTGGGAAGCTAAAATTAAATTCATAGCACACCTTCTTTTTCTTTTTTAAGGCGCCCTTTATGACGCTGTAACAAAGCATAAATTTCTGCTGTTGTTTCTTCGACAGACTTTCTGGTCACATCAATGACGGGCCATTTATTTTTGGTGAATAAACGTCGTGCTTTTCTAATTTCTTCTTCAATGGCCTCTAAATCTAGATATTCATTTTCTGTATAATGTTTATGGTCATCCTCCGCCTGTAATCGGCTACGACGCAAGTTTTCAAGGCGTTTAGGCGATTCCGTTAAACCAATAAAAAGTGGTTTTTTAAATTCAGAGATACGATCTGGAAAAGGAACATTAGGAACCAATGGTATATTGGCGGCGCGGATACCCCGACGCGCCAAAAAAATACAAGTTGGTGTTTTTGACGTTCTCGAAACCCCGACTAAAATAACATCGGCTTCCTCTAACCCTTCTAAATTTCGTCCATCATCGTAACTTAACGCAAAATCAACTGCATCAATGCGATCAAAATATGCTTCATCTAATGAATGCTGCAAACCCGGCACGCCCTTACTTTGTAATCCCAAATAAGAAGACATGGTGCGCAAAATCGGATCAAGCACGGGCATACAGGGCACATCTAATTCAGCGCAAGCCGCCTGCAACTTACGGCGCAGTTTTTTATCAACAAATGTAAAAAGGACGGGGCCTGGATTTTTTTGAATATCTGAAATGGCACGATCTAATTGCATTTCAGAACGGATCATCGGCCAAAAACGCTCTGTCGGCTCTATCCCCTCAAATTGCGACAAAGCCGCCCTTGATAGGCCCTGCAACGTTGTACCCGTCGCATCGGACACAAGATAGAGGTGAAAATCATAAATAGGGGTCTTTGAATTTTGATCGTGCGCGTTCATACTCCTATCCTAAGCAGAGGATCACTTTTACGAAAGACTAAAAAGTAAATTTGGAAGAATTAATCAGCATGTAAAAATTTTCGCGCCAGCACATCATCACGAAATGGAATACCATTCACATAAGTCACTTTGCTGTCATACACAATTTGGAAAAGATGTGATTGATTAATTGCATCGTTTAAGCCATTAAAGAAAGGATCGCGGCAAACAACACTGCCAAGCTCTTTCAAAAACACAATACCATCAGGTAATGTTGACAAACGTTCAAAATCCTCTGGTGCCGCATTGCGCGACCCAAATTTAACATCTTTTTGGTCCGTTTTTTCCAGACTGTAATCCATATGTTCTAATGTCGAATGATCCAGCGCATCGACACGCATAATATCCGCATACCATTGTCTAAAAACGTGCGCCAAAGCCATGCCGTTATACAGGGCGGTTGGGTATCTCTCTAAAATATTAGTTAAAACCTGCGCCATATCAGAAAACTCTGATCCAATAATAAAACGCCATAAATCATTATGCCCTGCGCCTCTTAATTCCCATGCAATTAGCAAGGAAACAGAGTCCGTATCAGCTGCGCGGGCACGTTCTAACATTAAAACGGATTCTGGTGTGTAATCTTCTTCAAAATTACCCCACTCTTCCTCATGCCAAACATCTCTAAGCGCTTTGGCCAAAATACTGAGAATAGAATTTTTGAAGAATGTTGATTTACCAATTGAGCCAACATCTAAGCCAAAATTATCCAGCTCAATTACCTTTTGGGTCACATCAATGTGAAAACCTTCTGTATTGAGATCATTAAGACATATAGACCAGCCGTTATCTTGCGCCGCTGTGATGAGAGAAAGCGCGAGCGGGCTTTCGCTAACAAGCGCAACCGCCCACGTTAGAACATCTAAATCAGCTTCAAAGGCAAAAGGATAAGCTTCTAAATTAATAAATTTCTTAGTTTGAAGCGGCTGTAATTCCTCAATTAAGAAAACCTCACTCCGCTCTAGATCATATTCATAAGATTGAAAATTCACGTCAAAACCCTGACGTTCCATCAATTCATCATCCGCACCATTTTCCTTGTCATTTCCCCTGCGGGCAATGGTACGCGGATTTGAAACTTGAGAAAAACGACTAGATTTCATGATTTCACCAACTTCATTATCAAGATAAAATTCCTTCACGTTGTTTATTCGATCCGAATTGGATGTGAATAACATTGTCTCCGCATTTTTCCCCATAAGATTTCGAGGTGAAGATGGATTGACGTAATTGCTCTCTTTCGGCCGATGTGATGGCGTTTTCATGATTTGTGTCCTCAGATTTATTATGATCCCCACCCTGATTGAATAAGGGGGCAGGTTGTTTGATAACCTCTGAAGATTGCAAGTACTGTTCCGTTTCAGTAAATTCGCGCTCAAACTTGATAAACCAAAGGAAATTGGCGTTTGAACGGTCTCTCACATCGGTGAAAAGTGGATCATTAATGATCATTTGGGCATATTGTGCTAGGTAATTATTACCCTCAACCGCATTCATACTCGGCTGCTTACCCAGCGCACAAATTAGCTCTATGGAAACCATGTGTGATGCTTCTGAACTGTCAAACACATATCCTCTATAATCTGCCAACATCGCTTGAATTAGTTTTTTGTCTTCGCTGCGACATCTTTCGGATAAAAACCATGTTTCAAAAACGGCGCTGCTCGCTTTTCCATTATTTAATGTTCTAAAATCTGCCAATGCTTCTCTAGCATGGGCACGACCCAAATCAGACAGGCTTGAATTCTCAATACGTTTCCAAACATCATTATGTCCTAATAATTTTAAATCCCAAGCCACACGAATGACACAAGCCATAAGATCCGCGCATTGCGCACGATTTACCAAAACGGCTTGATCTGGATGAAATGTTAAAGGGTGAACCAACGCCCCATTATTATGTTGCCAATGACGGCGTAATTCTTGGACAGCCAATAAAACTTGATCAACAGATTCCAAATTATCACGAATAAAAATTTTGCCTGCTTCCCTATCATATGCTGACAACTCAATTTGGTCTGTAATTTCTAATGTAATGTTATTGCTTTGCGCGAAGTCCAAAAGGGCTTTGGCATATAAGCTATCATTCAAATAATCCATGATTTTTGATAAAACGGCATCCTTGTTAATCGCAGGGGTACCTTTTGTCATGAAATGACAGTCCATTAAGAATTCTTGCTCACGCTCATCACCATTTTTCACAAAATCAAGGCTGACACGCTCATACGCCTCTAATTTATTTTTCAGTTTCACGATCTCTTGATCAAGCACATCCGGCTCAATATTTTCGATATCAAAAGCTTCCTCTGACAAAAGTAAATCATCATCGTCACAAATTTCCTCATCCATATAAAAATATGGCTGATCACTTATCATCGTACACTGAACAGGCTGTGCGTTATTCAGGCTATAAGCCATGAACATTTTTCTTTTATCCAAAGCCGCAACGATATTATCCAATGATTTACTTGGTGATTTATCTGATGTTGTTCCCATTTTCTTTTTCCGTGCCCCAAATATTTTTATTTTTTAAGTTTGAAAAAACAAAGCGTCCCTATTGCCTTGTCTATATTTCAATTATGGGGTCAAAAGGGTTAACAACTTCCTACCAAAACAGGCTAAAAAACACTTTTTTGAAGTTTTTTTGCTAGTTTTTTCAATAAGTTAACAGGGTGTTAACAGTTATTGGACATAACACCTAATTTAGTGAGTTTATGTTAATTTTGAGTGTGTTTTTATGAGGCGCAAAAATCTATTTTCGTCATTGCGAGGAATGTAATGACGAAGCAATCCAGAATGTTACTTATAAAACTCTGGATTGCCGCAGTCGCTAACGCTCCTTCGCAATGACAATTTAGCTAAAATATTACTGCGCAAACACATCATCAAGAACAGGAATATCTTCAACCAGTAATTCTTGGTCTAAAAGATCGACTTGCCCATTGGGTTGAACCTTAATATCTGTTTGGAATAAAGAATCTTTGAAAACAATACTGGCGGTCAAATGATATTCATCGCCTTGCATGGGTTTTAATTTTAAAACATGAACCATTTTGCTTAAGGCTTTCATACCCGCAGGCGATGGCTCCTCCTTCCAATTGATCTCTTCAACATTTTCAACAATGTTAAATTTGCCAAAGCGGCCTTGCACATAATGAAAGAAAAAGCGCACATATAAAAAAATATTTTTCTCATCTAACGCAATTGGGGCTTTCTTATTGATCTCATAAATTGGCTCATTCTTGCCATTTAACAAGGTGATTTCATCACCTTTATATATAAAAGACGTTTGGCGCGGCGGATTAACGTCATAATCACTGACTTCCACCAGATCATAACCTGCGTAAAAAGGTAAAGGATGGCTCAAAATCCTTGTAATCGCTGGATCATACGCGGATCCATCAAGTAATGGATTAAGCTGATCCAAAATTTTGGCTGCGTCACCATGTTCAATAAGTTTGAATGAATCTTGAAACATTTTATGTCCGTTTTTTTAATTTTAAGAAGTGTCCCTTATGCCGAATCGATTCGCAATAGCAAACTTTACGCGCCGTTTATAATTTTCATATATAAGACATTCCTATCTTTGTTCCACCTATATTCCTGTGTGTAAAAACGGTGTAAAAATTAGGATAAAATAAAAGGGACATTTCATACAGTTATTCAATTTTATTTGAAAATTTATTGGCCTTGTGAAAAGGATAATTTTTTATAAATCTTATAACGGGGATGAAAATATACGACTCCTAAATAAACCAAGCTTTGTGCATTTATAATAATTGTGCGTAACACTGGGGTTAAGTTTTTATCCTCGATTCACACAGCCCCTAATACTATCCATCACCTTTTTTTATTTCTTTTTAAATATTTAGTAATCTGCTTAAGTACATTCCATGTTGAATGAAAATAAATCAGATAAAACCCTACTCACCGTTTTAAAAAATAAACCGGTTAATCAAACACCTTTTTGGTTTATGCGCCAAGCTGGCCGGTACCTGCCAGAGTATCGGAAGCTTCGTCAAACCGCAGGCGGTTTTTTAAATCTGGTTTATAATCCAGATCAGGCGTCTGAAGTCACGATGCAGCCTATCAGACGTTTTAACATGAGCGCAGCGATTTTATTTTCAGATATCTTGGTGATCCCCCAAGCTTTGGGGCAGGATTTAAAATTTGAAACAGGAGAGGGGCCAAAGCTCAAAGCTTTGCAATCCGATGAAGACATTCAAAACCTTGATCTGGATAAAATTGATGACGTTCTAAACCCTGTCTATGAAACGGTGCGCCTTACCCGTGAAAAATTAAAAAATGAAAATTTTGATGATACTGCGCTGATTGGTTTTGCGGGATCGCCTTGGACAGTGGCGTGCTACATGATTGAAGGGGGCGGCAGTAAAACTTTTGACAAAACGAAAATTTGGGCTTATCAAAATCCTGAAAGTTTTCAAAAATTAATCGATGTTTTGGTTCAGGCCACCAGTCATTATTTGATCAAACAAATCGAAGCAGGCGCGGAAAGTATCCAATTGTTTGATAGCTGGGCAGGGGGATTGAATATCCAAAACTTTGAACGTTGGGCGATAAAGCCTGCTCAGTCGATTGTTGAAACTGTGCGTAAAATTTACCCTGATATCCCTATTATTAGTTTTCCGCGTAATGCGGGGGAGAAAATTATTTCTTACGCAAACGCTGTTGATGTGAATGCCATTGGGCTTGATTTTTCAGCGGATCTTCATTGGGCATCACAAAATATCCCTGACAATATCTGTCTTCAGGGGAATTTAGACCCCGTAACTTTGTTAACAGGGGGCAAAACATTGGAAAGTGAAGCCAATAAAATTTTAGAAACCATGCAAGAAAGAAATTTCATTTTTAATTTAGGTCACGGTGTGATTAAAGAATCACCGCCAGAGCATGTTGCACGTTTAAGTGAAATCATTAGGAATTTTTAAAAAATGGAAGACGCCTTAAGACAAAAAAAGATAGCTGTCATTCTCTTTAATTTGGGTGGCCCTGATTCCAAAGAAAATATTAAACCGTTTTTGTTTAATTTCTTTATGGATAAAAATATTATCCGCGCGCCTATTTTTGTGCGTTATTTCCTCGCTAAGCTCATCTCCATCCGCCGTTCAAAACGCGAAGCAGGGGACAGCTATGCGGAATTGGGTGATAAATCCCCTTTGCTTGAAAATTCAATGGTGCAGGCTGACGCGCTCGAAAAACTTTTAAATGCGCAAGGCGAAGGAAATTTCAAAACTTTTATCTGCATGCGGTATTGGCATCCTATGAGTGATGAAGTGGTGATGAACGTGCAAGAATATGCCCCTGATAATATTATTTTGCTCCCCCTTTACCCTCAATTTTCAACCACGACGACCCGCTCTTCCTTTGAACAATGGGATCTATCCGCTAAGAAATATAACTTAAATAAACCAACAACTTCTATTTGTTGCTATCCATGGGAAGAAGGATTTATTGAAGCCTCAGCCGAAAACATCCAAAAAGTTTATATCCAAGCGTTAAGTGAAACCAAAAAAGTTCCACGGGTTTTATTCTCTGCGCACGGCCTACCTGAAAAGATTATTAAAGACGGCGATCCTTACCAATGGCAGTGCGAACAATCTGCTGAAAAAATGGCCGATTATCTTCAGGGACTTTTAGGCATGGAAGATTTAGATTGGCAGATTTGTTATCAATCTCGCGTCGGTCCTTTAAAATGGATTGGTCCTTCGACCGAAGAGGCATTGAAAAAAGCGGCAAAGGATAACGTTCCTGTCGTTATTTTGCCCCATGCCTTTACCCAAGAACATGTTGAAACCTTGGTTGAAATTGAAATTGAATATCGTGAGCTGGCCGAAGAAATGGGCTTACATGATTTTTACCGTGTGCCCACTGTGGGCTTATCGGGCGCGTTTATCGATGGATTGAGTGATCTTGTTCTACGCCACAGCGACAAAAAACGCACCATCTCCTTCGAAGGCAAACCCATCTGCCCCCATAATTTCAAAGATTGTTGTATGCGTAGCCAACGTGAAGGGGATCGCAAATAATCCTTTGTCATTGAGAGGATCGAAGCAACACCTAGATTCACCAAATCCCATCGTAGGATGGGATCTAGATACCAGCCTTCGCTGGTATGTGAAGTTTTATAATTGATCTTGTTAGCCATGTTTTAATTTATAATAAAGACATACTTAAAAACTCCGTGAAACTATGTGCCCTTCGTGGTAAAACCATTCTATGCAAGAATTCATATTACAATATTACCTTTGGTTCAAAGCACTTCATATTATTGCCGTGATCGCATGGATGGCAGGAATGCTCTATCTACCCCGTTTATTTGTCTACCATGTGGGCGCGAAAAAAGGCTCTGGGCTATCTGAAACGTTAAAAGTGATGGAGCGTCGCTTGCTACGCTTTATCATGAACCCTGCCATGATCATCACATGGGTTTTAGGCTTATTGTTATTAATGAGTAACACTGCGCTGATGGAGCAGGGATGGATGCATGCCAAACTGACCCTCGTGATTTTGATGAGCGTCCTTCACATGGTTTTTTCAAAATGGCGCAAAAATTTTGCGAATGATCAAAATACCCGTTCAGCTAAATTTTATAAAATTTGGAATGAAGCTCCGACAGTATTAATGATTTTAATTGTTATAATGGCCGTTGCGGAACCTTTTTAATATTATTGAAGTCTAAAGACATCCCAGGTTGGGTATTTTTTAATACCTTGAGCCGCATATTTTACAGCATTCAAAGAACGATGTAGATCATGAGGAAGGTAACGAAAGTTCATAAGTAAATTTCTAGACTTTAATTCTTGTGCTTCTCTAAATTCTCTTTCCAAGTCTTCTATACCTAAATAACTATCACGTTTTAAAAGTATCAAATCTTGTGGACTCATGTCCTGAACTTTTTTTATTTCGGATTTTTCATTTGGATCAGATAAAGGCCATTTATTTAAGTTTTGCGAAAAGAATAAATCTATAAAACGTGGTATTTGGTTTAAGGCATAAAATGCAACAGCTCTATTCTCATCATCACGGTCAGCTTGAATTCCCTCTTCAAGTCTAACTTGTAATAAAGCATTCCAAAATTTAATTAAATTGTCACTGGGTGATCTTTCACTGCTTTCAAATATAAATCCAGGTTTTCCGCCCCATACCGTTGGCGTTACCTTTATATCTCGGCAATTAAAAATATGAGTAGCAATATCGTCCATAATGATTCCTGCTATCCTTAAACACTCTATTGATTGCGTATTTGCGCGCTGAGTATTTAACTGTTTAATTTCTAATGGGCTCAAATTTTTTTGCGACATACTCGTAGTAAACATATTTTATTACCATAATCAATAACTTTATGGTAATATTTATTATAAGAAGTACTTGACACCCGCCATGTGGTGCGGCTATATGGTTTTATCTTATTTAGATTTCATGAACATTGTTGAGTTTATTGCGCTTTTTTAAGCGTCCTTGCAAAAAGAAAGAATTTTGCGCTAAGTAAGAAAAATAGAATTTTTCCATATAAATCAGAGACTTAAAATAACATCCTTCTAAAATCCTGATCAACAGGATTAAAAAATTTCCAAAAGACAGAGATTACTATGAATTTACAGGAACTTAAAACACGCTCCCCATCAGAATTGTTGGCCTTTGCTGAAGAGCTAGAGATTGAAAATTGCTCTACGATGCGCAAACAAGACATGATGTTTGCCATTTTGAAACAATTGGCTGATCAAGGGGTGCCGATTGCTGGCGGCGGTGTTTTAGAAGTTTTACAAGATGGGTTTGGTTTTTTACGCTCCCCAGAAGAAAATTATTTGCCAGGACCGGATGATATTTATGTATCACCCTCACAGGTGCGCCGTTTTGGCCTACGCACAGGCGATATTGTTGACGGTGAAATTCGTGCCCCTAAAGAGTCTGAGCGTTATTTCGCTCTTCTAAAAGTAAACACAATTAACGGCGAAGCACCCGAAAAAGTGCGCCACCGTATCAACTTTGATAATCTCACACCGCTTTATCCTGATCGTAAGATTAAGTTGGAGCTTGATGATCCAACAAAAAATTCAAACACACAGCGTGTGATTGAATTGACTGCGCCGATTGGTTTTGGTCAGCGTTCGCTTTTGGTTGCGCCACCGCGGACAGGTAAGACAGTTATGTTGCAAAATATCGCCAGCTCCATAGCGGCGAACCATCCTGATGCGTATTTGATTGTTCTTCTTATTGATGAACGTCCAGAAGAGGTGACAGACATGGCACGTTCGGTACGCGGTGAAGTTGTTTCTTCAACTTTTGATGAGCCGGCTTCGCGTCACGTTCAGGTAGCCGAAATGGTTTTGGAAAAAGCAAAACGCTTGGTCGAGCATAAACGTGATGTTGTGATCTTGCTTGACTCTATTACGCGTCTGGCGCGTGCTTATAACACTGTCGTTCCATCTTCTGGTAAAGTTTTAACAGGGGGTGTGGATGCCAATGCGCTTCAACGTCCAAAACGTTTCTTTGGGGCGGCACGTAATGTTGAACAAGGCGGATCTTTAACCATCATTGCTACGGCTTTGATTGATACAGGTAGCCGTATGGACGAAGTGATCTTTGAAGAGTTTAAAGGAACAGGTAACTCTGAAATCGTTATGGACCGTAAGATTGCTGATAAACGCGTCTTCCCAGCGATTGATATTCAAAAATCTGGTACTCGTAAAGAAGAGCTTTTGGTTGATAAAGATACCCTACAAAAAATGTGGGTCTTACGTCGTATTCTTAACCCAATGGGTACTGTTGATGCGGTTGAATTCCTTCTTGGTAAAATGAAAGAAACGAAGAATAATGATGAATTCTTCAACGGTATGAATCAGTAATTTAAAAAGTAAATGCTCTTAAGTCTTTTAAATCTTTAGGTCTCTTTTTTAATGCTTTGATAGCCTTTGTTTGGCCTAGGGTTGCAAAGTTTAAGCCATTTTTATTTACTGTGTGATTAAAAGGCGCGGCTAAATATTCGTCTAGCCCAATATCTTTAGGATCTTTATAAAAATCTAACATTACGGGTGGTGATCCCATTACAGGCATTTCTAATTTAATGTGCTGTCTTCCAAATGGTATGGTTCTTGATCTAATAATGTTTCCATGTTGCTCAGCTAATGAACTCCAAATAGCGTCTGACACGACAATATCGAGATCATCTGGAAATCTAATACCCCCATGTAAATACAAGGCAGCACTGCCAACGATTACAAAGTCTTTTGCCGCAAGGTCAAATTGCGTTAAAGCTGTTAAAACACTATTTATAGCCATATTTTTATTTACGTAATATTTAATTAAATGTCAATCACTGTTTAAAATTTTATATAAATTCCAAATAAATCTGCCCTAAATTCAAAACGATAATGTTTGTCATAATTGCAACTTTCATGATCTAATGAAGGTGTGGTTTGGCGTTATGCGCCGTTAATAAATGATCTGTGTAAACACAGGCAAAAAAACAAAGTGGATATCATGGTTGGTAATTTTAACAAAAAAGGGGTTCCCTTATTGCGCGCAGGAAAGGTCTTGAGGTTCAAGACCAAGACGCGCGTTAATCTTATCCGTATTTTCACATCTTTCCTTATTGTTGCATTTTTTGTGGTGGGTGTGCCTGCAAAGGCCATCGTGACTACGACTGGTTCCGCCATTGTTCTCGAGGACACAATGTCTGAGCCCCCTCTCTCCTTTACAAAAAAAGTTCCTCATCCGGCGAAGAAAGATCCTTGTCTCTCCCTTCTACATGCAGCGCGCCTTTCCCCGGGCGCAAATATGCAAGGATCAAGTTCACGCCGCTATTATCAGCAAGAAGATGTTGCTGATAAACAAGCCGCATCCGCTGCGCTTGGGTTTTTTCTTGGAGTTCGTGTTGCCCTCGGCCCTAAGGAAGTAACTAATGGTAATGCACGGGTACAGATTGGACCAGAAATTCGATCAACTGAAAAAGGACGTGACAACTATGCCCTCGCTGTCGCTTCTTATAGAAGTTGTAAGAATGAACATGTTTTAAATCAGCGCCATTAAAAATAATAATAACAGGCGTTTGAAGTAAAACATGGGGTTATAAATGCGGTGAATCGGTTACGTGTGCCTTTACTACACACGTCCCTTGATCGCTCCTGCTTCTTTATAGAGGCAGGAGCGATTAGGTTTTGTAAGAGTCATTATTTGTAAGAGCAATTAAAAGTTAGGCCAGCTTGAAATTTGCCCCATGAGTAAAGCGCCTAAAATAGTTACCGCAAAGGTTACAATGCTTATGATTATTATAGGCCACAAAACAACCTTCTTGGGTTTTGGGTTTTTACTTAAATGCCCCAAGGCTTTTTGTAAGGGACTTTGAATCATTTTCTTTGTGATGATATTTCCTACCAAAACACCAATAGCAATAAGCAATAAATCCACTACCGATATAAATTCTATACCAATTGCGCCCGCAATTATTTCTCTTATACCTGAAAAGAAATAAGCACCGTTAAGGCCAAGTGATAATACCGCCGCGATCATATACCCCATATGACGGGATTTGGAGGTAAGCTGTTTAATTGCTTTTTGACTGGTAAAGATTAAATGTTTTAAGCCCTCGTTACTGACTCCAACAGGATATCTTTTCTTTAATTTTAAAAATCCTGCTTTTTTCGGTAAGTTAAGGGAGAGTGATAACGCTTCCCCAATAATGCGTGTCTTACTAGCTTTAATAATATTGGAATGCGTGTTTTCTTTTTCTGCGGCGCGTTCTAACAAACTTAAATTTGTGCCAATCATATTTTCAATAAAGGCAGGCACTTTTATAATCTTGCCATTATATCCAAACAGCTCAACTTTAAGCGGCTGCCCATTAATGCCGCACATAAGATAGGCATAGGGAAACTCAACACTATATTGAATAGCCAACCCGCCATCTTCGCGTTTTACTTGTTCGCCTTGCACTCGAATATGCTTTTTCTCAACAATACGCGATCCTGAACGTTCAATGGCTCTAACGGCCGGATGGGGAAGGGCGGCACGATCAATCTCAAAAACTGTTTTCATCTGCAGTTGCACATGATGCACTTTTGAAAACACACCTAGCCCCTTACAGTTATTACATTTTATAGCGCCTGTTGCCTTACACTGACGACAAAGGACTTGACCTTTTCGCTGGCAAATACGGCACGTCATTTGTGACGTTCCACGGCATTGATTACAGGGGTGCCTCGTGCCGTTGGCATCTTGCGTCGTCCCTGTTGCGTGACAATAAGTGCAGGGTGTTATGCCATTACCATGACAAGTATAACACTGTTCTTGGCGCCTTCCACTGCATTGCCTGCAGGTGCTTTGGCCTTGCCCTTCGCAGGCGCGACAGGTTTCGTTTAAAGAAAAAGATTTTGTTAATTGAGGTAAATCAAAAAAGTCAGAATGTGATGAAAACCCTTTGTCAGGGCGCTCTAACAATGAGTTCGCCATAATTTTTCGAACCTCAGGGTTTTTGATGGCATTCTGTGCGTAATCGTTAATTGCTTTTTCAAGGGTCGCCGCATCTGAAAAAACATTGTTGCCTTTAACACGTCCTTTTTTCTCTTCTGCGGTTATATCGGGGTGCAATTCTAAATGTGTGATGGCTTCACATTTTATGGTTTCATAATCTGTTTTTCTTAATTGAACAGCATCTTCCTGGGCGCCATTGCCCTTGGCCAAAGACCGGATTGTCTTTAACGCTTTTTGTGCCAAATCATTATAATCAAAATTTTCCATTTAATTTATATGGTATTCGCCAATTACTATATTTATTATGGTGAACGTTACCACGCGCCTTTAAAATTACCAAAATATCTTTTGCCTTTACGGATGGGCAATCTATGGGATAAATTCGCCGCATGATGAATAATGACTATGCTATTGATACGATATATGCTCTCTCCAGTGCATCTGGAAAGGCAGGCGTGTCTATTATTCGTGTTTCTGGTCCTTTGGCGTGGAAATCGTTGGATATTTTAACACCGGACCAATCTTTGCCAAAGGCGCGAACGACCAAATTAATGACTTTGGTAAATCCATCTTCAAAAAAGGCCTCTAATGTTGAGATAATTGATAAGGCGATGATTGTTGGCTTTAAATCTCCAGCCAGTTTTACGGGCGAAGACGTTATGGAATATCATTGCCACGGCTCTTCTGCTGTGATCGAAGAGATATTGGATGTTTTAAGCCAAATTGACGGTCACCGCATGGCAGACTACGGTGAATTTACCCGTCGTGCGTTTGAAAATGGTAAAATGGACTTAACCGCGGCTGAAGCTGTCGCAGATTTAATTGATGCAGAAACCAAGGCACAAAAAGAACAAGCCCTTCACCAAATGGGCGGCGCATTATCTTCACTTTATAATGGTTGGGCCGAAGCGCTCACAAAATCACTCGCCTATATTGAGGCGATCATTGATTTTCCAGATGAGGATGTGCCCGACAGTGAAACAGAAAAAGCCTTTCCCGCTATTCAAAAATTATCCAATGAGATTTCACTTCACCTTAATGATGGTCGAAAAGGGGAGCGCCTTAGAAACGGCTTACAGATAGCCATTATTGGCGCGCCAAATGCAGGGAAATCATCGCTCGTAAACATGCTCGCACAACGCGATATTGCTATTGTATCGGAGCAAGCAGGCACGACCCGTGATATTATTGAGGCGCATTTAAACCTTAATGGTTATCCTGTTATTATTTCGGATACCGCAGGCCTGCGCCCTGATCAAATTGGCAATGAGGGGCAAGAAGCCATTGAATCTGAGGGGATCAAGCGCGCCCTTCAAAGAGCAGAAGAAGCGGATTTGCGCATTTTAATGTTTGATGGATCGGTGGAAAAGCTAGATCAGAATACGTTAGATTTGGTAAATGAAGATTCAATAATTGTGATCAATAAAATTGATTTAACTTCTAAAGACCATATTCAATTACCCTCTGGCTCAAAAGAACCTATGTTTATTTCCATTGAAACGGGCGAGGGTATAGAAGAATTTGTTCAGGAATTGGCGCAGACGGTTAAGAAATTGATGAATGTTTCACGTGAAACACCTAATTTAACTCGTCAACGGCATCGCCAGCAATTAGAGCAATGTTTGGAGTATCTTGATTTATCTATGCAACAATCTTCGCCTGAACTTATTGCGCAAGAGCTCCGCTTTGCGATTAATGCGCTTGGTAAAATAACAGGCCGCATTGATGTTGAAGATCTTTTAGATGTGATTTTCAAAGATTTTTGTATCGGAAAGTAGCAAAGTCTTTGTGGGCATTATTGACTCGCGTTTTGGTTGAATTTTCTGTATAAACCCGCATTATGTCTGATATTCAGGAATTTTATGACGTTATTGTTGTGGGTGGCGGTCACGCTGGCTGTGAGGCCGCTGCCGCGGCCGCACGTATGGGTGTAAAAACAGCGCTTGTAACACATAAAATTGAAACAATTGGAGCCATGTCCTGTAATCCTGCCATTGGTGGTTTGGGTAAAGGGCATTTGGTGCGTGAAATTGATGCGCTTGATGGATTAATGGGGCGCGTTATTGATCAGGCAGGTATTCAATTTAGAATGCTGAATGCATCAAAAGGCCCTGCGGTTCGTGGACCACGCGCACAAGCAGACCGCAAGCTTTATAAAGAAGCGATGCAGTCCGCCTTAAAGCAATATCAAAATTTAGATTTGATAGAGGCTTCGGCCGAAGATCTTATTATTGAAGATGGCGAAGTGAAGGGTCTTAAAACAGACAAAGGTTTTGATCTAAAAACATCGGCAATTGTTTTAACGACAGGAACATTTCTACGAGGGTTAATTCACCGTGGGGATGAGAA
The DNA here is from genome assembly GCA_964351905.1 of uncultured Micavibrio sp. Classification (GTDB taxonomy): domain Bacteria; phylum Pseudomonadota; class Alphaproteobacteria; order Micavibrionales; family Micavibrionaceae. Next base: position 49,295 of record CAYGPG010000006.1, on the reverse strand, counting down.
AATTCCAGCTGGTCGTGTAGGGGAAGAGCCAACAGTAGGATTGGCGCTAACTCTTGAAAAGCTTGGCTTTCCGCTCCAAAGGTTAAAAACAGGAACGCCTGCACGCCTTGATGGACGCACTATTGATTGGGACGTCTTGGAGTCCCAAAAGCCTGACGAAAACCCTATTCCTTTTTCTTATTTAAATGATGAAATTACGGTGCCGCAAATTGATTGCCACATTACATATACAAATGAAAAAACGCATCAGATCATAAAAGATAATCTTCATCGTGCGCCAATGTATTCTGGCCAGATTGAAGGGGAAGGCCCGCGTTATTGTCCTTCAATTGAAGATAAGGTTGTCCGTTTTGCAGATAAAGATCGTCATCAGATATTTTTAGAACCTGAAGGGCTTAATGATCATACGGTATATCCCAATGGAATCTCTAATGCCCTCCCAATAGAAGTTCAAGCAGAAATGCTTAAGACCATTAAAGGTCTTGAGAATGCAAAGGTTATTGAGTGGGCTTATGCGATTGAATATGATTATTGCGATCCGCGTGATCTTAAAAACACCTTAGAATCCAAACGTTTAGGTGGATTTTTCCTAGCAGGTCAAATTAATGGAACGACAGGATATGAAGAAGCTGGGGCGCAAGGTCTGATGGCTGGTTTAAACGCAGCGCTTCAATCAAAAGCGATTAAACAAGATGTTTCACGTGAAACATCACAGAGATTTACCTTGGACCGTGCGGAAGCTTATATTGGTGTTTTGATTGATGATCTCATTTCTCGTGGGGCGCCTGAGCCTTACAGAATGTTTACGAGCCGCGCCGAATATCGTTTAATTTTACGCTCTGACAATGCGGATCAGCGTTTAACAGATAAAGGTATCGAATTAGGATGTGTAGATGTTTCACGTGAAACATTGTGGAATGAAAAGAAGAAAAAATTAGAAAATGCACGCCAAATTGTAAAGACACTTAAGGCATCACCAAATGATTTACAAAAGGCGGGATTAAATATTAATCAGGATGGGCGTCAAAGAACGGCTTTTGACCTTCTTCGATACCCTGAAATTTCATGGGGTGATCTTGAAAAAATTTGGCCTGAGATATCAAATGTATCAGAGCAAGTTAAAGAGCAAATTGAAATCGACGCGCTCTATGCTGGCTTTATGGCGCGTCAAATGGCAGAAATAGAAGCTTTTCGTAAGGATGAAGCGCTTAAAATTCCTGCTATTGTTGATTACGGCCAAATTGGCGGATTATCAAACGAAGTTCGGCAAAAATTAGAGCAAGTTCGTCCAGAGACTTTAGGTGCCGCATCGCGTATTCCGGGCGTCACACCAGCAGCGGTTATTGCCCTTTTACGCCATGTAAAGAAGAGAGCCGCTTAATGTCTGTATCGTTAGAGACAGCAGAGAAATTAAAAATATATCATGCGCTTCTTCAAAAATGGCAGCTTAAAATTAACCTGATTAGCAATAATACATTAGAGAATGCCTGGGAGCGTCACTTCGAGGATTCTTTGCAACTTTTGGACATTTTGCCTGAAAAACCACAAATATTGTTTGATATTGGAACGGGCGCAGGGTTTCCGGGATTGGTTTTGGCGATTTCAAATAGTAATTATGATGTGCATTTAATTGAGTCAGATCAAAAAAAATGCAGTTTTTTAAAAAATGTTTCACGTGAAACATCTACCGATGTTCAAATCATAAATAAAAGAATTGAAAATATTGATCTAAATGATCATAAAATTCCCGATATTATAACGGCACGCGCGCTAGCATCTTTAAGTTCACTTTTTGAGTATTGCAAAAAATGGATTGAGCAAAACCCTAGAATACAGCTTGTTTTTATGAAGGGTGAGCGCGCAGATGAGGAAATTCAAGAATTAGAGAATTCTTGGAAATTTGAGTCCTGTACGTATCAAAGTAAAACAAGTAAAAGTTCAAAAATCATAGTTTTTACAGATATTTCGCGGTTGTGAATAAAGTAATGTCATAATCATCTTGTTCTTGACTGTACGTGTCTATTTTGTATATTTGAGTTATATTTAAAGGATAAACCATGGTTAAAAAGCGCCCTACAGATTTTTTAGGAAATTACAGCGCCATGGAGCAATCAAAAAAATTCATAAATAAAGAACAGGATGGGATTATGACGCAAGCATTAAGCAAAAAACCCAGAATTCTGTCCGTAGCCAATCAAAAAGGCGGTGTTGGCAAAACCACAACGTCAGTAAACCTTGCAACTGCATTGAGCGCCATTGGCCAAAAAGTGCTTTTGGTTGATTTAGACCCACAAGGAAATGCAAGTACGGGGTTGGGTATTAAACGTGCGGGATTAAGAACGAGCACTTACGATATCATTTTCGATGATGCCAGTATTGAAGAGACAGTAAAGAAAACAAAAGTTCCAGGGTTGGATGTTTTGCCGTCATCAATACATTTATCAGGCGCAGAAATAGAATTGGTTAGTCTTCCCAGACGTGAGTTTAAATTAAAAGAAGGCCTTATGAAGAATGGTAGTGGCCAACAAAATAAATATGACTATGTCATTATTGATTGCCCACCTTCCTTAAGTCTGTTGACATTAAACGCATTGGTCGCATCAGACTCAATAGTTGTTCCATTGCAGTGTGAGTTTTATGCCCTTGAGGGGTTAAGCCATTTGGTTAAAACAATTGAACGCGTCCAAAAAACATTTAACCCTGATCTTGATATTCATGGTGTTGTTTTAACAATGTATGATAAGCGTAATAATTTATCACAAGCCGTAGAAAATGATGTGCGCGAATATTTTGGTGATACAGTCTATAAGACGGTTATCCCACGGAATGTAAGGCTTTCAGAGGCGCCATCATATGGATTACCGGCTATTGTTTATGATATGAAATGCCCTGGATCAAGTGCTTATATTTCGCTGGCAAAAGAAATTTTGAAACGTGAAAAACAATTGAGTGGTAATAAACAACTATTTAAAAATAATAATAATGAAGTGGCTTAATCGATGATTAAAAAAACAAGCGCTAATCAAGAAGAGCAAGAAGAAATATTAAACCCAAAAGATCGCGGTTTAGGCCGTGGCCTAGGTGCCCTTTTTGGAGATGAAGAAGAAGATGTTTATCCAACATATGATGAAAATACGTCGTCGAATGATATTTCGAGAAAAACAATTGGCGTTGAAAATATATTCCCCGATCCAAAGCAACCACGCCAAAATTTTGATGAAGAAGCTTTAACAGAATTAGCAACATCTATTGTTGAGCATGGATTATTGCAGCCAATATTGGTGCGTCCCGATAAAACCCGCAAAGGGATGTATGAAATTATTGCCGGTGAGCGCCGTTGGCGTGCGGCGCAAAAGGCGCAATTACATGAAGTGCCAATTGTTGTAAAAGATTTGGATGATAATGAAGCCTTTCAGGTGGCTTTGGTCGAAAATTTACAGCGTAGGGACTTAAATTCTTTAGAAGAAGCGCGTGGATATCAGCGTTTAGCCGAGGAATTTGGTCATGGTCACGGTGAAATTGCCAAAGCGATCGGAAAAAGCCGATCTTATGTGACAAATACAATGCGTCTTTTGGAATTACCAGAGGTTATTCATTTCATGTTGGATGCTGATGATCTGACTACTGGTCATGCGCGCGCTCTTTTAAAAGCTCAAAACCCAGAATATTTGGCGCATAAAGTCATTCGTGAAAAACTTTCTGTACGTGCGACAGAATTGCTCGTAGCAGAAGAGCAGGGGCGCGAGATACACCATCGCGATGGTAAGAAATCAAATTCTGGTTTTTCAGATAAAGATGCCGATACGCTGGCTTTGGAAAAAGAGGTTTCTACTCAACTGGGCATGAATGTTTCAATTGATATGAAAGATATGCATAAAGGCAAGATGACGATTAATTTTAGTAATTTAGATCAGCTTGATGATGTTTTACAACGCCTAGCGCAAAATCCTAAATATTAGAAATATTAACGCATCATGCTTAAGGAGAGAATGGCCTGCGCACAGAGAGTTTGAACGGGTGTCCCTGTCATTTTTGTTTGAGCTTCTAATTCTGTTAATTTTCGCATAACGCTGTCTAATTTTTGACCTTTCCATTTTGAAATTTGTAATTTAAAGGGCGTTACAAATTTAAAAAACAAAGGGGGCTGTAGCGATTTGATGGCTTGATCGACGGAGTTACCTTGGCTCATAAGACTATGTGTATAATGAAGCCTTCTAAAATGATTTTGCAACGTACGAAGAATAACAATTTCTGCAACACCTTCACCAATTAAACGATTATAAGCGGCCATCGCGGTTTTTGCATTTCCTCCCGTGACCGCATAAATAAGCTCGTCTAACGTTGCGGTGCCTGTATCACCACAACTTGTCATGACATCATCCATAGTGATCATTTTGTTTTTATCATTGCCCATAAAGGTAATGAGCTTTTCAATTTGATTTCGGGCGCGCCCGCGATCCCCCATGATGTTGGCGGCGAAATAATGTAAGGCATCATGATCAATGCGAAAGCCTGCGTTTGATAAGCTTTCACGTACGAGATTGCTCATGCCGCGTTCATCCTCAACATAACAAGGAAGAGCGGCGGCGTTTTTTGATTTCTCACAAAGTTGACGCAAGGAAGAGCGGGTCCCTAATTCTCCTGCTTCGATCACGACTAAATTTTCTTGTGAGGGGTCTTCGAGGTAGGTTTTGATCAGGGGAGTTAATTTATCTGCGCCGTTGCTGATTTTGATGAGGCGACCGCCGCCCATCATGGACATGGCGTTGGCTTCATCCGACAGGCGCGCGGGGTCTTCGGCAAGAATTTCGGTGGTAAGGGCGACGACATTAAAAGGGTCTTCGAGGTCTTCAACGATATGTTTGGAAATTGTTTTGGCGCGTTCGCGCATCAGGCCATCGTCAGGCCCATAAACCAAAACCACCCGCGCCTTTCGATCGGGCGATTTTAAAAAAGGGTCAATTTGTTTCCATGTTAACTTCATAAATTTAAGATAAAGAAAAAGCCGCCTTAAGAAAAGCGGCTTTTCAGAATTATAAATTCAAGACTTATTGTCCTGCTGTGTCGGCGAGTTCTTTATCCCAAACATCCATGGCGCGGCGGATATGAGGGATAGTGATTGAACCACCAACGAGCATACCGATGGATACTGTTTCAGTAAGTTCTTCGGAAGTTACGCCTGCTTTATGGCATTCAATCAGGTGGTATAAGATGCAATCATCACAGCGTAGAACGAGGGAAGCGACAAAGCCTAAAAGTTCTTTTTGTTTTTTATCAAGTGCACCGCCTGCTTCATACGTTTTTGCGTCTAAGCCATAGAATGTTTTCTGGCTTCTGTTTGCATATTTTACGAGAACCTTGTTATAGGCAGTACGCTCTTCATTAAATTTTTCGATTTTAGACATAGTTTTCTCCTTCTTTGTGTTTAATTAAAATTATTACGCGGCTTGTAGTGATTGCTGTGCAATTTTTTGGTGTCCGACCCGGTATGTTTCAACGCCCCATTTGCCTGGGTAACTATAGGGACCCGCATAGAATAAGCGGGAATCAATTTGTTGGCCTGCAACAATAATGCCATCGTTGTTTTGATCCCACTTGATTAATCCTTTGTCATTGAAAGAAGCTATTAAGGGTGAGCGAATATTACCCTGTCGTGTTATTAATGATCGGGCGCAGGAAGCGCTGTTAATAATGGCATCATATTTTTCTATTCTTCCATCAGCAAAGTTTACCTCAAAAGTACCATCGTCGTTTTGTTTTACTTGGTTTTCAGACACACTGGAAAAAATTTGATGCAAATGATCTGATTGAATTAATGGTTCAAGTAATTTATGTCGTTCTTTAGGGGTTGGGTTGCCGTAGAAAGCACTAATATAATCTATTTGTTTCTGCCATGCGCCAGGGTTGTCATGGAATGGTTTTAAATTCTGAAGAGCGTCATCATTATAAAACGCCCCTAAAACATGACCATAGCCATAGCCTGTATCAATGGCATGCAGTAATTCCTTATTCCAAAGCGCATTAAGCCCTTCGAAATCACGCTGTGCTAAGACGGCGTTTGATGTAAAGTGAGCGAGCCTGTAGGGCGGAATGTCACGATCAGGTGCATATAAAGAAGGCTTGAAAACCCAAGGTAGGACTCCATTTCGCGAGACAATATCAATGATGCCATTATAACCACAATGATGTAGGTCACTTAGGCGATCCATCATGTCTTGGCCAGAGCCGACAATTAAAATTTTGTTATGAGGTTTTTTTAATTCAGTAAATCTTTCGCAATCAAGAACAGTATCAAAATATTGCAATTCAGGTTTGAGCTTAGAAAGTAGTTCGTTTTGATGGTGCCCATCGGCGACTATAACGCAGTCACTTTTCCATTCGGAACCATCTTCTGCCTTTACGACAACATATTCAGAATTATCAAAATTTGCTTGCGTCACTGTTGTTTGACGCCATTCAATTTCAACAGGAAAATTTTTATCTTTGGCTGTTTTAACAGCATCGTTGAATATTTCTTCTAAATATTGACCATAAACTTTTCTGCGTTGAAAGCTGTTGGCCATTTCAGGTGTATTACCACCTAACCAATTCACAAAATGATTGGGCTCATCAGGAAACGGTGACATGGCGTAGGCCGGTTGGTTTAATAAATAACTGTCCAAGGGCGGATTATAGGGGTGACCAGGACCGATGGATTGTGAGGGATCGACGATTGTGATTTTTACAGGCGTCGTGATCTCACCATTTTCGATCAGTTTTTTAACTTCTCTTACTTGTTGCGCCAAAATTGAGGCTCCAGAAAAACCACCCCCAACAATGGTAATATGTCTTATATTCTCTAAATTTGTATTTATCACGCACACACTCCGTTCAACTTAAAAGTTGATGCCAAAAATTTATGGAGTGAGAGATTTCAGAGGCCGTACAAATTGTAGGCACAAAAAAAAGCGTCTCGAGCTCCGCCAGATTCCTTTTGATCTTTCGATCGGTTTAGGGATCATAACGGTTCGTACGCTATAACGCTCTTTAGCTTTTTTTTACGTGGTGCAAGCTGCCCCTTCAAATGCCACGATTGATAGCGAATGAAACTATTCAATAATCTATATATATGGGAAACTAATATTATTAGTCAATATTTATTTTGAGAAAAACAAAGCAACTTGACGTTCAATTTGACGCGCAAGATCAGACAGGCCAGAATCACGACCACTCTGTTCAGTAATAAGTGTTGAAAATTCGCTCTCTAAAATATTGTTCGACGTAATTGCAGTGAGAGAACGCGATAATATCGGTTTATTTGTTTCAAGATCTATTAAGGTGATTGTTGTCGATAGCCTAATTTGTTGTCTGGTGGCTTCAGATTCCACTGTGATATCAAAATCAGAGATACGTTCTATAATTGGGCTCACATTGAGTTTATATGCTGGATTTTTGGGGTAACCATTTTTGTAAAAACGATCAATAAGCTCATTACGTACAAATTGGCCAGAGCGATCAGGGATAATTGAAATTTCTATTTCGCTCAAATTATTTTCTATATTATTGCCACTTTCGGCATACATGGGCGCGAAACCACAAGCGTACAGAAAAGGAATTATTAAAACTGAAAGTAAAATATTTTTCGTCATGCGTATTTTTTCAAAAAATTATTTTTTATATAAACAGCGTACAGCAAAACGAAAAAATAGATAAATAATTCTTCAACTTCGGATGCGCGTTCAAAAAGTTTTGTATCCATGAACATTTTAGAAAGCTTATGCCCTAAAGCAACAATGAGCAAACAGGTCGCGGTGATTGTAAAATGTGCCGTTGGGTAAATATTTTTAAATTTTTGCGGAAGCAAGGACGGTTTAACGTATTTTATAAAAGGAATGATAAAGCCACCAATCGCAATGCCTGCCATCAGGCCGTAACGTGGGATCTGGTTGAGCCAGCGTGAGGTGTTGTGAAGATTGGTTTCTTGTTGGTTGTTTATATTTTGCCAGTAATCAGGTGTTGTCCAGTTAAAGAAAGATTGGCCGTAGCTGATTTCTTCTATCGCGACATAAAAACAACAAATAGCAGTCAGGCTGAGCCAGAAAACTTTCCATGCTTCTTTTTTAGGGAGTTTTATGAGCGTGTATAGTGAAAGAGTACAAGCAGCACTCACCATGCCAAATTGTAAAATTTCGTGGATGCTGCCTTCGGCATGAATTTTTAAAAGCATTGAAGACGATAAGGTGAGTTCTAAAATAACCTGACCCAAAAACCAAAATATTGGAAGATAAAGCCAGTATATTTTAGGGATTGCAGCCATGGTTTTAGGCGGCAACCACGTTGACGATGCGTCCTGGCACGACGATAACTTTTTTAATGTCTTTACCATCAATCGCTTTTTGGACGCTTTCTTCGGCGAGGGCTAATTTTTCAGTCTCGCCTTTATCGGCCTTGGCAGAAAGCGTGATGGTTGATTTCATCTTCCCATTGACTTGTACGCCGATGGTGACGGTATCTGCTTGAAGTAAATTTTCTTCATGGGCAGGCCACAAGGTCTCGGCCAAGATTGTGTTGTGTCCTAAAGTTTCCCAAAGTTCTTCTGCCAAATGCGGCATCATGGGGTTGAATAGGATGACGAGAGATTCAAAACCTTCACGTAACGCCCATTGATCGGCGTCGTTGTTTGGTTTGAAGCTGGATAGTGCGTTTGAAAGCTCACGAATGCGGGCGACCGCTTTGTTCATGTGGAAATCATCAATGTCACTGGCAACGCCAACGATTGCCTGATGGACTGTGCGGCGTAATTCCATTGCGTTATCTGAAAATTTATCAGGTTTTGCGGTGTTGGCGGCAGGTAGGCCATCAAGATTTTCTGTGACCATGCGGTGTAATTTATTGACAAAACGCCATGCGCCTTCAATACCGCCTTCCGTCCATTCTAGATCACGATCTGGTGGGGAGTCTGAGAGAATAAATAAACGTGCGGCATCCGCGCCGTAGGTATCAATAATATCTTGCGGGTCGATCACGTTCTTTTTGGATTTGGACATTTTTGTCACTGCGCCGGCAGTGATTTCGGCGTTGTCCGATGTTCTAATCCATTGGCCGTCTTTATTTTCAATTTCGGCGGGGGAGACCCATTTGTCATCGGCATCTTTAAAGACTTGGTGCGTTACCATGCCTTGGGTGAAGAGGCCTGCGAAAGGCTCGTCTGGGACTTCGTAGCCGCATTTTTTTAAGGCGCGGGTGAAGAAGCGCGAATAAAGAAGGTGAAGCACTGCGTGTTCTACGCCGCCAATGTACTGATCAACTGGCATCCAGTAATTTGATTTTTCGTTGGCAAAACCTACATCTTCATTATGTGGATCAAGGTAGCGTAAGAAATACCAACTGGATTCAAAGAATGTATCGCAAGTATCAGTTTCACGCACCGCGTCTTTATTACAAGACGGGCAAGTTGTGTGTTTCCAAGTTGGATGACGATCCAACGGGTTGCCAGGCTCGTCATAATTAATGTCGTAGGGTAATTCAACAGGCAGTTGATTTTCTGGTACAGGCACAAGACCGCAATCATCACAATGCACAAATGGCACGGGGCAACCCCAATAACGTTGACGCGATACACCCCAATCACGTAAGCGGAAAATTGTTTTTACATCGCCAATATTTTTTTCTTCGATTTTTTTTGCAACGGCTTTTTTTGCGTCTTCGACAGACATACCATCAATAAAGTGTGAATTGAAAAGTTTTCCATCGCCGCTATAGGCTTCTGTTTGGTTTTCAAAATAAGCGGCGTCTTCGTTTTCTGGCAAGATGACGGGTGGAATGGATAAGTCATATTTTTTTGCAAATTCAAAATCACGTTGATCATGCGCGGGAACGCCCATCACAGCACCCGTTCCGTAATCCATCAAAACATAGTTTGCGATTAAAATAGGGATTTTAGTGTCAGGGTGTAGCGGGTTAATAGCATGATAGCCAGTATTAAAACCGATTTTTTCTGCTTTTTCAATGGCTTCTTCTGATGTCCCTGTCGCTTGGCATTGGGCAACAAAATCATCGAAGCCTTCTTTATCACCAGCAAATTTTTTGGACAATGGATGATCAACAGCAAGGACGAGAAAGCTTACGCCAAAAATTGTATCGTGACGCGTTGTGTAAACTTCAACTTTATCATCGGTATTTTCAATATCGAAATGGAATTGTACTCCTTGCGACTTACCAATCCAGTTGGTTTGCATGGTGCGGACTTTGTCGGGCCAGCGGTCTAGGTCGCCGATGGCTTTTAAGAGATCGTCGGCAAATTCGGTGATTTTGAAGAACCATTGGTTAAGCTTGCGGCGTTCTACGGGCGCGCCAGAGCGCCAGCCTTTGCCGTCGACGACTTGTTCATTGGCCAAAACGGTATCTTCAACAGGGTCCCAGTTGACGACGGATTCTTTACGGTAGGCGAGGCCTTGCTTGTAAAAATCGATAAACATTTTTTGTTCATGCTTATAATAAGACGGATCACAAGTGGCGACTTCGCGGCTCCAATCAATAGCGAGACCCATGGAAAGCAGTTGCGCCTTCATTTGCGCGATGTTCTCGTAGGTCCAGTCTTTAGGATGCGTGTTGCGCTCCATCGCGGCGTTCTCCGCCGGAAGACCGAGCGCGTCCCAGCCCATGGGGTTTAAGACATTGAAACCTTTGGCTTTTTTATAACGCGCGACCACATCAGAAAGAGAATAATTACGGACATGCCCCACATGGATACGGCCTGACGGATAGGGCAACATGGCCAAAACGTAGGATTTTGGTTTAGAGGTGTCCTCGGTGACTTCAAAAGATTTTTGTGTTTCCCAGACTTTGCGCCATTTGGCCTCCGTCTCTCGGATATTATACCTTTCAGACATATAAATAATCCTTATTCTTCTAACGCAGCGACGCGAAGTTGACGGGCGCGGGTTAGGATTGCGTCTTCTAATTGACGTTCTGTGCCTTCGGTTGTCTCTGTATCTTTCCAACCACCGCTTGCTTTCACTTGACGGAAGATCTTGGCTTTTACGCCGCTGGAAACCAATTGTTTGTCTAAAATGAAGATATTGATCTTAAAGCGCTCGTTCGGTTTTTCTTCGGAAGAATACCAATCTGTAATGATCACGCCACCAAAAGGGTCTGCGCTTGCCAAAGGCATGAAAGAAACAGTGTCTAAGGAGGCGCGCCAGAGGTAGCTGTTGACACCAATGCCTGTTGAGCCATCATCTGATCCTTTTTTCTTGCCGCCAAAGATAGAGAAGCCATCACCGCCAAAAACGCTTTCCTTTTCACCATAGATATCATCGCCCGTTGTTGTGCGATCTAATCCTGATGGAAACTTCGCTTCCCCTTTTGGTATAGGGTTTTTGGAGCAAGCTGATAAAGTGAGTACCAAAGCAAGAGATAAGACGGTTTTAAACATTTTTCATCCATATATTAAGTGATAATGCAATATCTTTAGCATGACATATAACGTCTCTCAAGCGCTTAAAAAGCGTGTTGCAAAAATGTCACGCTTTTTAAAAAATGTTGTATTTTTGCAAAGATCACGTTGACCATATTGGCAAATCAAGGCTAAATCGTCACGTTACTTGGGTTCTCTGGGTAGCTTCTTATGAAGTTTCGGTTATAGAGGTTTTGTAAGAATGATAAATGAAATTATTCTATTGGAGGAAATACAATGAATAAATATTTACTAGGTACAGCTGCTATTGCTGGTCTCCTATTGGCTTCTGCTCCTGCACAGGCACAAATGGAACTCACAATCGGTGGTCATTCTAAAAACTATGTTGGTTATTTAGATCAAGATGATTCTGCAGGTAATGACACGCAAGCATTTGATATGCAACGTGAGACAGAGCTTCACTTCAACGGTGAATCAACTCTTGATAACGGTCTAACTTTTGGTTTCCAAGTTGAAGCTGAAGTTGACGCTGGTGATGATGAAAACACAATCGAAGAATCATACATCTACTTGTCAGGGACTTGGGGTCGTTTAAACCTTGGTTCTGAAAATGGTGCTGCTTACTTGCTACAAGTTGCTGCTCCTTCTGCAGATGCCAACATCGATGGTATCCGTCAGACAATTAACCCAGTAAACTATGGTAATCTTGAAAATATCGGTGCTCTTTCTGGTGTGTCTTTCGCTGGTGGAACACCATCTGGTTCAACTGATCTTGATGGTTTTGACTATGACAACGATATCACTGGTGTTTCAGAAAAAATCACTTATTTGACACCTAATTATAATGGTTTCCAAGCTGGTGTGTCTTATACCCATGATCTTGGCGATCTTAATTCTGCTTCTAATAACCTTGTTGGTTTTAATGATGAAGAAGATGGTGAATTTGATGAAGCATATGAAATTGCTGCCCGTTATGAAGGCGTAATGTCTAACTTCGGTTATGCATTGGGTGCTGGTTACACACATCTTGAAGAAGGTGGTGCAGCGGATGATGCTGACGAGTGGAACATTGGTCTAGATGTAGACTCAGGTCCTTTCGGTATTGGTGCAATCTACACAGAGTTTGACAATGGTTCAAACGAAGCTGACACGATTGTTGTTGGTGCAGATTACACATCTGGTCCATTCAAATTTGGTGCATCATACTTCACACAAGATGATGAAACATTTACAGGTGAACTAGAAACTGACCGTTACACAGGTGGTGTGATCTACACTGCAGGTCCTGGTCTGACTTTCCGTGGTTCTGTATCTTACATCGATCATGAAGTTGGTGCTGCAGATGCAGATGCAACATCTGTAATGGGTGGTGTTCAAATCAACTTCTAGTATTTGTTGGCCTCAGGCGGGCAAGCCCGCTACGGCTAATTTAACTAGTGTTTAAGAATTATAAAGAGGCATCTTTTCGATGCCTCTTTTTTTATCTTAGCGTCATTGCATGGCTTGTCCATGCAATCCATGTTCTGTAGATTACACGGATAAACCGTGTAATGACGAAGATAAAAAATGATTAATATCCAAAAAAATTTAGATGAATTAAAAAATAAAATCAAAAAAGCGTGTATTCGCTCCAAAGAAAAAATACGTGACCATAATGAAGTAAATTTAGTCGCGGTGAGTAAAAAACAACCCCAAGAAAAAATATTGGACGCTTTAAAGGCAGGTCATCGTCTTTATGGCGAAAACCGTGTTCAAGAAGCAAAAGAACGTTGGGAGCCCTTAAAAAAAGAATATGATGACTTAACGATTCACCTTATTGGCCCGCTTCAAACCAATAAAGTAAAAGACGCCATCGAATTATTTGATGTGATTGAAACACTGGATCGCCCTAAATTGGTTAAAGCATTGTCTAAGGAAATGAAAAAGCAAGATCGTTGGTTGCCATGTTTCATTCAGGTTAATACGGGTGAAGAAGATCAAAAAGCAGGTATTTTGCCAGCGGCGCTTCCTGGGTTTTTGCAAGAATGCCAAGAATATAATTTAAATATTATTGGATTAATGTGCATTCCGCCGATTGATGAGCCGGCGGCGCTCCATTTCGCTTTTTTGAAGAAACTAGCTGATGAAAATGATTTAAAAGAATTAAGTATGGGTATGAGTTCAGATTACGAGAAAGCCATACCGCTAGGCGCAACGTATGTCCGTGTCGGCACAACTATTTTTGGCGCGCGTGTTAATGGCTAGTTTAGCTGTTGTATCGTGGTGGCATCGCTTTTATCTGAACACTTGAAATTTCAGGCATTGCAGAAAGATTATCAAGGCTTGGTTGTGGCTCGGCCATTTTTTCATAAGCTTTTGAGGCTGTACGTGCTTCTGCCTTATTTGTGGCAAAAGAAATATCTGTTTCGATTTGGGCTGGATTGGCTATCTTATTCGTATTTAACCCTGAAAAGCTAAAGACATGCTCTCCTAAATCTTTGCCTGTTTGCATTTTGCTAATGGCATTAGCGGTTCCTGAAACCGCGCCGATGGGCCCGCCATAGACCGCTCCCCCAATAATCTGTGACATAGGATGGAGTTCATCGCCCGTCATCTCGCGGTAAATCATATTCACAACAGGTAGGTGATGCAGTGGATTAATAACATCAACAACATCAGCAAATTCAAATTTTTGCGCTTGGTTATGATTTATTTTACGCCCTGGGTCAGCATAGGCATTTAGCTCTCTAATCTCAATATCGTAACGTCCTACTTTGCCTACGGCTGCTTTTTCCAAATTGGCAATAATGTTATTTTGGCTTTGAAAACTATTTTCTGCAGGTAAGTTTTTAGGCTTTTTCCAACTTTGCACGCTTTTATAATGGTTTTGTGCTAATCCAGCGGTGCGACTTTCAACTTGATGGGACCCAAAAATATTCATGTTCAATAGATTTGCAAGTCTTATGCCAAACAATATTTTAAAGAAAATGATTATAAAACAAGAGGTTAATTAAAATATTCAAGGGTGGATTACGAATATTGTTTGTTGTTTGGGCGTTGAGAGGGTAATTTTATCCTATGATATGTGCCCTTTCTATCCAAAGCCCTTCTCTGCGCTCCCTTGTGGAAGAGGCGTTTATGCAATCGCAAATTGAGTTTGAGGTGGTCGACAATCTTTCGGCTAAAGCCGCGTCAAAATATTTCTGTGTTATTCAAGAAGAGGCAGAAGAAGCTAATAACGCCTTATTTTCTGTTCTTTTGCATTTAGGGATGAATGAGCAGGAACGGGAGAAAAAATACTATGCAGCTCCTGTACGCCTAGGCGAAGTTTGTGATGAAATTATTTATCACACCAAGCAAAGTGAAATTAAAAAATCATTAAAGCCTATAAAAATTGGCCCTTTCATGCTTTTGCCACAAAAAAATATTATGGAGGATCAAAAAGAAAAATCTTCTGTAAAGGTGACGGACAAAGAAATGGATATCTTGCTGTATCTATTTCGTCAAAGTCCCAACAAAGTAACGCGTACAGATATGCTGCATAATATTTGGCGCTATTCTGAAAGTATTGAGACACATACTTTAGAGACGCATATTTATAGATTGAGGCAGAAGATAGAAACAAATCCGGCTGAGCCAAAAATTCTTATGACGGACGACGAAGGATATTATCTTCAATTATAAAATTTTATTGATTGAGCTTCGCAGGCTTTTAACAAAGGTGCCATTTTTTTCAATTGTTAGCATTTGTACGCCGCGCTCAGATAAAGTTTTTAAATCATCAATGAGCTGATAAATCTCACGCAATTCTTTGTTTTCAATATTCTTGTGATTGGAATTTTCTTTTTCAACTTTTGTTGATTGCTCTTTCGGTGCAGGGCTGTGCGCGGCCTGCGCCTGATAGGCACGGACAGCTTTTGCATTATGCGTATTTTGCGGACGTGTTTTTTCTTTAGGCCGCGGATTTTGAACGGTTGTTTCTGTGTTTTGAAATTTAGTATTATCGACATCAGGTAAATCTTTTAAAAACCCAATTAGAAAGACACGCAAAGCATCAATGCTTACGCTTGTGTTGTCTTCCCAGATATTATCTGTGTTTACAGGTTTTTCTTTTTCATCGTCTTTTTTGCGATGATCATCTCTTTCTTGATGCGGGATTTTTTGACGCGTATCATTTGATTCAGCTTGCCGGAAAGTTGTTTTGAAAAGAGGGCCAAGCTGTGAAAACATTTTTGTTGTCCTTTATTTTATATTTCCTAAAGGCTTTACGTGGCCACCATTTTGTAATAATTCATCACCAGATTTATAGATCTTATGAATTTTACGTTCTTCTGGTGATAAATACCAAGGGGCTGAATATTGCCAAATTAATTGGTTACTTTTTGTCCAGCTTTCAATTGTGGCGATATCTGTTAGGAAGGCCCATTGCGGAATATCGTCTACGACGTAGGGGTGGGTAAAATCTGACTCTTTTGATTTGAGTTTTAAAATCAGTGGAAAGCGATTTCCTTTTTCTGTTACAGACTTAATATAATCATATTCAGTTTTTGAAATGGGTTGCTTTTTTAATTTTTGAAAATGGTTTGGGATCACCATGATGTTTTGATCTAAGAATTTATAAGGAAAATAGGTGACCTCATTTTCTTCATCGATAACAACTTCAACAAAATAATTTGGTCTTTTGTTTTCATCTTGTTCACGACTTAATTTTACATGGGCGGATGTCCTAATTTTAAGAAGATTATTTTCAACACTAAAATCTTGATACAATTTTTTAAGGCGCAAATCTTGTTTTTCAAAAACTTCGTCACGCCGCCCTAATGGTGTTGTTAGGTAAGTGTCACTTTCTTTAATCCAGCTTTCAAAACTAGGAACAATGTTTCCTGTCTTATAAAAAGCAATGGCAACCTCTTCGGCGGTTATAGCTCTATTTTTTTGAGCCTGTACCTGCGGGCTGAAAGCCGAAAGACAGCTTAGGCTTAAGAAAAGAATTAGACATTTTTTTATAGAATGAGGCATTATATATTTATTATGTCAGAAATTCTGCGATTTCCCAAAAAAAAGTGATGGCTATGGATAATAAAGATAAAAATAAGAGCAGTTCAGTCAGCTTAAACGATGAAGATCAAGAAATATGGGATTCTTTTGCCAAGGAAATAGCGCCACAAGATCAAGATGATGAACTGGAGAATTTTAAAGAATTATTGGATGAGGTGGAGCCACATGAAGATTCTGTTTCAAAAACCTCAAAAGTAAAAATAGAGCGGCATGAAAAGTCAGCAACGCGTCCAAAGGATAATCAAGAACCACAAATTGATAGGCGTACAGCCGCGCGATTAAAAAAAGGCCAAATCCAAATTGAAGCAAGGTTGGATTTGCATGGTTTTAATAAATTACAAGCGTATGATGCGACAATTAATTTTATTGAAAAATCATATAAACGCGGATTTCGCAATGTCATCATTATAACGGGAAAAGGAAAGTCAAAAAGCACAAGCGAGGATTGGATTAAAAAAGGCGAAGGCGTTTTAAAGCAAAATGTTCCTTTATGGCTGCGTGAAGATAGGCTTAAACCGTATATTTTAAAAATAGAAACGGCGCACCCCAAAGATGGCGGTGAAGGCGCACTGTACGTTTATTTAAGGAAGAATAAGAATTAATTTTGTATGACCAATATACTGGTCAGTTGATCATCTTTAATAATTTGACCTTTATGTTCTCGCTCAATTGTAACGCTTCCAGTGTATGCCCCTTCTATGAGAGGGGTTTTTGTTGTGCGGCGGCCGGTGTAATAAAATTGCCGTGCGCGCTTCTTATCTTGGATAATGGTACGTTCCGCAAAAATTTTGCCATTCGGATCAGTGATTGTTAGGTGAATTGTATCATTTTCCTGAACGCCAAATAACATGACCCACATTGTTAAGAGATCAGAATTAATTGTGATAGTTTCGGCAGATTTCCCATCTTTTTCGATATCAGTCAGGCTCGGTAAATTATTATCAAAACCCATATTTTGTATAACAAAAGGTTGGTATTGCAAGGTTTCTTGATCAAGCCAAAGAGAACGTTTTTTGGTTCCGCATGTTTGTTTGTTGTTTTGTCCAGTAAAAGGATCAATCACTTCGTTATCGCGAATAATACCAAAATGAAGATGTGGAAATTGCGTTAGGCCTGATAAGCCGACCTGACCAATAACATCATCTTTTTTAATTGTTTGACCAGACGTCACCTTAATTGAGTTTTTCTTGAGGTGGCAGTAAATAGTATTGAGGCCATCACCATGATCAATAAGAACTGCGTTACCGCATTCTTTTCGCTGTTCTTTGGTTTCTTCAAGCTGTTCTTCGGTGGGAAAGCGATCTTCCTCGCCATCACGAACTTTCTTGATCGTGCCATCAAGGGGCGCGATGACATTGACGCCCTTTTTCATGGTGGCTTCATCCAAAATCATGAAATCTGTACCCTTATGACCGTCATATGTACGTGCCTGACAGGCCGGATCAGTTTGTTTTTCATCATCAGGCCCCATATCGACATAATTCATGACCCAACAATCTTCACCAATGATGCAATCAATCGGTAGGTCAAAAACAGGCGTTTTTGTTATTTTTATCAATGGCTTGGCTTGTTGAGCCATTGCCGTGTTGAAAAATAGAATAAAAGCCGTTAAAGAAAGGATAAATAAGCGTGAAACCATATGAATTTCTAGCGTTTTAAAGGTCACAATAAAAGAAGATTATATTTGACATAACTTATTGTTTGTGAGATAAGAATAGCGCAGCGATGATGGTAAAGAAAAAATGGCGAATTTAAATCCAAATTTTAAAGGTGGTACACCTGTACCAATAATGCCTAATGTATTCAAAGATCGATCACATTTTGTTGCTTTGCCTTATCATACACCAGAATTACTTTTACGAGGTGCTTATCAAATAACAGTGCCAGCAGAAAATAGTGTTCGTGAGACTCTTATTAAGCTTACCAATGTTTTTAGTCAAAATTCCGCAGGTAAATTAAGAGGCAAGCGTCAAGACCATACGGTTATTGATTTAAGAAATCCTGAAACGCTTGCAAGTTTTATGGTTCATTGTACTGATACAAAAAATTTATATAAGAACCGCTATCGAATAAATTTTGGTGAGACTATTTATTTAATCTTGCCATTACCGCGTAAAAGAAGAATTTCCCAAGCAACAGGAAAAGAAGAAATCTGTTTTGAAGATTCGATTGCAAAAAGCAGTGTTGGAGAGCACCGCATTATACCAGTTCTAGAAGGGGCAAACATGCTTTCTGATAAGGATGTAGAGAGTTATCCAAAGCATCCGATTGTAGCTGTGACATCAGTGGATATTATTGAGTATGAACCAGATATTCCACGTGATGGTTTTACCTATGAGCTACGTTTAGGGGTTTCAGAGCGCCCCATGATTCAAAAGTTGGAAAATATTGTTGAAACAGGAGTGAGTTCTCTGCGCCGCTCAGCCCAATACGTTATGTCGCTTTAAAGAATAAATTTACTTAAATCTGTATTTTGGGCGAGGTCGCCAACATTTTCTTTGACCTCTTTTGCATCAATCGTAATTTTTTCACCAGAACGATCAGACGCGGTATAAGAAATTTCATCTAATAATTTTTCCATGACCGTCAATAAGCGACGCGCCCCGATATTTTCAACTGTCTCATTGACGTTAAAGGCAATTTTTGCAATTTCTTTAATGGCGTCATCGGTGAAATCTAAATCAACGCCTTCGGTGCCGATGAGGGCTTTGTATTGTTTGATCAAACAACTTTCGGTTTCGGTGAGGATGCGGACAAAGTCTTCTTCGGTTAAGGCGCGAAGCTCCACGCGGATCGGCAATCGTCCTTGTAGCTCAGCCAAAAGATCTGACGGCTTGGCGTAATGGAAGGCACCGCTGGCGATGAACAGGATATGATCTGTTTTAACCATACCATGTTTGGTGGTAACGGTTGTCCCTTCGATTAGCGGAAGTAAGTCACGCTGAACCCCTTCACGCGATACATCGCCGCCACGGGCATCACGGTTCACGGCAATTTTATCAACTTCATCCAAAAATACGATTCCATTTTGTTGAACCAAATCGAGCGCTTCGGATATAATTTTGTCTTCGTCTAAAAGCTTGTCGGCTTCTTCTGCCATAAGAACCTCATATGAATCTTCGACAGTCATTTTTTTGCGTTTGGTTTTATTTTGTTTGCCAAAAATATCGCCAATGCTCATCATGCTCATGGAGCCGCCGGGCATGCCTGGGATATCCATCATATTAGCCATGGGGTTGGAGTTATCTTGTAAATCTAACTCAATTTCTTTTTCATCAAATTCGCCTTTGCGTAATTTCTCACGAAAAGATTTTTTGGTCGCCTCCCCTGCTTCTTCACCCACAAGGGCATTGAGGACGCGGTCTTCGGCATAAATTTCAGCCTGTGCGGTGACGGTCTTACGCATTTTTTCACGCATCATATGAATGGCATTTTCAACCAGATCCCGAATAATAGATTCAACATCCTTCCCAACATAGCCAACTTCGGTAAATTTGGTGGCTTCAACCTTCACAAACGGCGCTTGGGCAAGCTTTGCCAAACGACGCGCAATTTCAGTCTTCCCTACCCCTGTTGGCCCTATCATGAGGATGTTTTTGGGATAGACTTCTTCTTGCATTTGTGGGTCAAGCTGTAGGCGGCGCCAGCGGTTACGCAAGGCGATAGAAACGGCACGCTTGGCGTCCTTTTGGCCGATAATATTACGATCTAGCTCATGTACAATCTCTCGCGGGGAGAAAGATAAAGTATCAGGAAGAGGTTTTGAATTTGTTTGTTCAGTCATAGTTCAGTCATAGTCATGTCTAATAAATTTATGTTCATTGCGTCTTTGCGGGCTCGCTCGCCTCGAGCTAATTTTAAAAAAGCTTAAAGCTTTTCAACGATAATATTGGCGTTGGTGTAAACACAGATATCGGCGGCAATTTTTAAGCCTTTTGTGGCAATGGCCTCGGCATCCATATCTTTGCGGTCAATCATGGCGCGGGCGGCAGCGAGAGCGAAATTTCCGCCTGATCCAATGCCGATGATGCCATCTTCAGGCTCTACCACATCACCAGTTCCCGTCAAAATAAGCGAGGTGTCTTTATCACAGACGACCATCAGGGCCTCGAGTTTGCGTAAATATTTATCCGTACGCCAATCTTTGGCCAATTCCACACAGGCACGGGTGAGTTGCCCTGGGTGCGCCTCTAATTTGGCTTCTAAACGCTCAAATAGCGTAAAAGCATCGGCGGTTGCACCTGCAAAACCTGCAATAATTTTACTGTCTTTGCCTAAACGGCGGACTTTGCGGGCGTTAGATTTCATCACCGTTTGGCCGAGGGAGACTTGCCCGTCACCCGCCACAACCACATCATTGTCTTTTCGAATTGCTAAAATTGTTGTCATGCCTTATGAAATGCCTTGTAATAGCGTTTAGGTCAAGAGAGAAATAAAGGTAAGATTATGACACAAAGAACTTCGAAAATTGAACGCAATACCAAAGAAACCAAGATTAAGGTTGAACTGAATTTAGATGGAACAGGCAAGGCCGACATCAAGACAGGCTTGGCGTTTTTTGATCATATGTTGGATCAAATTGCTAAACATGGCCTTTTTGACCTGACCTTGCATTGCGATGGGGATTTGGCGATTGATTCACACCATACGGTAGAAGATTGTGGTCTGGCGTTAGGGGATGCGATTAAGGAAGCCTTGGGCGATAAAATGGGAATTTATCGCTATGGTCATTCTTACGTGCCCATGGATGAATGTTTAAGCCGCGTCGCGTTAGATTTATCGAACCGTCCTTATAGTGCTTGGAATGTAAAATTCACGCTGGATCGTTTGGGGGAGAACATGGAAACCGAGCTTTTCGGTCATTTTTTCCATTCTGTCGCGCAAAATTCGGGCATGACGCTCCATTGTGAGAATTTGTATGGCGAGAATAACCACCATATCATCGAAAGCGTCTTTAAAGCCTTCGCCAAAGCCTTAAAAATGGCCACAGAACATGATCCACGCGCAGTAGGGATATTACCGAGCACGAAGGGAAGTTTATGATGTTTGATAAAGAAAAACCTTTTAATGACTTGCCATTCTTGCCGCCCCAAAAGGAAATAGAAACAAAAGCGGTTTTAAAACAGCTTAATAAGGCGACTAGAGCCTTGGCAGAATTAAAGGTTGCAGGAAGGATGTTGCCTAACCAGGAGGTTTTAATTAATAGCCTCGTTTTGTTAGAGGCTAAAGATAGTTCTGAGATTGAAAATATTTTTACAACACATGATAAGTTGTATCAAGCGGATTTGCTTAAAGAGACCGTAAAAGATTCGCAAACCAAAGAAGTGCAGGATTATAGAGAAGCGTTATGGTGTGGCGCCAAGGCAATGAAAAAACGCCCTTTAAATACAAATGTTTTTATAGAAATTGTTCAAACGATTAAAAATAATCAAGCTGGTGTACGTGTAACAACAGGTACAAAGATAAAAAACCCTTATGGTGAAATTATATACACGCCGCCAGAAGGAGTTGATTTAATTAATAAATTACTTAAGGATCTTGAAGACTTCATCCATATCAATGATGATTATGATGCGCTTTTAAAAATGGCAATTATTCATTATCAATTTGAAGCGATACATCCATTTTCAGATGGTAATGGACGTACAGGACGTATTTTGAATATTTTATATCTTTTGCAGGAGAATTTATTGGAAACACCTGTGCTGTTTTTAAGTCGCTATATTATTGATAATAAAACAGGATATTATAAAGGCTTGCAAAATGTTACGGAGAGTCAAGATTGGGAGAGCTGGCTTTTGTATATGTTGAAGGCGGTAGAGCACACGGCTAAAAAAACATCAGACAAAATTGAAAAAATTAAAGCCATCATGATTTTTTTCACAGAGAAGGTACAAAATGATCTTCCGGGAATTTATAAGAAAGAACTAATCGAGGTTTTGTTTGAGCATCCTTATTGCCGTATACAAACCCTGATGGATAAGCTCAATATCAAGACAAGACAAACTGCAGCTTCTTATTTGAATAAACTTGCTGAAGTAGATTTGTTAGTGATGCATAAAATTGGCAACGAAAAAATATATTTTAATACTTATTTTATTAATGAGCTTAAAGACGGTTATTCATAGATATTTGAACACGTATGTTAAACAAATTAACATACTCTTCAATCTATGTTAAAAAAAACATTACTTCTTTAACATAGATTCGTAAAATAGCCTTTAAAATTAATAGTTTTTAAAGCTTAATTTTCTGGCTTGCGGTCACGGATGACGTTGCCGTGGGCGGGGAAGCCTTCGTAGTCGGCGATTGTGGTGACGGGGTCTTTTAGGCTTTCGAAACCGATTTTATCCATTTTGGCTAGTGAAGTGCGTTTGAGGAAATCCCAGACGGATGTGCAACTGTACGTATGCGCATTACCGCCCGTAGGCAGGACGTGGTTGACGCCAATGCCGAAATTCCCAAAAGAAGACGGAGTATTGTTGCCAATGAGGATTTCGCCTGCATTGAGCAGTTGTGGGACAACATCATCAGGGTTCGCAACCTTTACGAGCAAATGTTCTGTCGCGTAATTATTACAAAAGGCGATGGAATCTTCAATAGAGTCCGTTAAAATCACGCCGCTATACTCCGCCATATTTGTTTCCAGCCAGCCGCGTTGCGGTTCAGGCAATTTATTAATATAATCAGGCAATTGTTGATGTACGTCTTTTGCCAATTCTTCATCATGGGTCACGAGCAAAGCAGCAGAATCAGGGCCATGTTCGGCCTCATTCAAGATATCGAGGATGGTGTTATGTGTGTTTGCGGAGTTATCACAGAGAATAATTGATTCCGATGGCCCTGCGGGCATGCCTGGATCAATGATACCGCTTAAGGCTTGTTTGGCCGCCGCGACAAAAGGAGAACCAGGGCCAAGCACTTTTTTAACAGCCAGAACAGACTGAGTACCGTAAGCCAAAGCGGCGATCGCTTGCGCTCCGCCTACTTTATAGATGTCTTTGATGCCTGAAACTTCCGCCGAATAAAGTAAGGCGTCCCCGATTTTACCATCCGCACGTGGTGGTGTGACCATAACAACTTTTTCAACCCCTGCCAGCGTGGCAGGAATGCCGAGCATATACACAGCCGACGGATATTGGTTTTTACCTCCTGGCACATACAGACCAACGGAGGTGATGGGGGTTACTTTTTCTCCCGCCCAGACGCCATTTTCAATTTCAACCATCCATTCACGGTCTTTTTCAACGCGACGCATTTGTTCGGCGTGAAATTTACGCACATTGCCCGCACAATGATCAATCGCAGATTTTAATTTTGGATCAAGGGTTTGGCGCGCTTCTGCAAATTCTTCTTCGGTGACTTTCAAGGAGGTTATGTCGCATTTATCGAATTTTTTAGCGTAATCAATTAGCGCGGCATCACCACGCGTCTTCACATCCTCAATAATAGGGTGTACTTGTGCCATAACGGCATCAATATCTGCCTCGGAACGGCGCATAATGCGGGCTTTATCTTCTTGGCTTGATTCTGACCATTTATAAAAACCTATTTTCATTAGATGCCTCTTCTTAAAATATCATCATCGGAATAGTGGCGACCAAAAGCAAAGCCATCGCCGTATTCACAATAAAACGCTTTTTGGCGTCCCGAAAAAGTTCAGCGATTAAGGTGCCAAAAACAGCCCACACATTAGTTGAGATGAGGGAGGCGATGGCAGAACAGATACTAACGGCAATAACGCTTTCTAATAACGTAAAAGAGGTTGGCAGAACGCTGGCGGCGGCCATGGCAAAAACAACGCCTTTTGGGTTTACGAATTGAAACAGGAATGCTTCAACGAAGGTCATTGGTTTTTCGGCATTTTTTGTCTTTTCATCCAACCCGATACGCCCCGCGTTAAAGATTTTATAGGAGAGGTACAACAAATATAGCGAGCCCAAAACTTTTAAAACGATTTCGATTTGGGGGAGCGATTCATAAAGGGTACCGACGCCCAAGGCCCCTAGAATAATAAGGACATTAAAGCCTACTAAGATCCCCAACATGTGCGGGATGGTGCGTTTATAGCCAAAATTTATGCCGCTGGCGGTGAGCATCACATTATTGGGCCCAGGGGTGACGGCCGCGATGTTCAAAAAGTAAAGCAAAGGCAGGGATGTAACGATTAAATCAAGCATTTGCGGACTATAGCTTTTAATCCGTGATGCGCAAAATATAATTTTTCTGAAATATCACGGTCTCACAATTTGTCCTTTTTAAAAGGGGGAGAAGGTCTTATAACGAAGACATGAAAAATGTTGTTGTGATTATTGATTATGGATCTGGCAATATCCGCTCCGCCGCGAAGGCGTTTGAGCATGTTGTGGCGACGCATAAAATGGCGTGCGATGTTCTGATTTCTGCCGATCCGCTGGATTTAAAACGGGCAAGCCATATTGTCCTGCCTGGTCAGGGGGCTTTTGGTGACTGTATTAATAGTCTGCGCGCCGTTCCTACGATGATTGAGGCCTTGGAAGAGGCTGTTTTAAAAGATAAAAAGCCATTTTTGGGGATTTGTGTGGGCATGCAATTGCTCGCCACCAAGGGCTATGAATATGGGGAGCATGAAGGGTTAAATTGGATTGAAGGTGAGATTGTGCCGATTGAGCCGACAGATAAGGCTTTAAAAATTCCACATATGGGATGGAATGTTTGTGAATTTACCGATCATTCCCATCCTGTTTTAAAAAATTTACAAAAAAATGCTAAAAAAACTGAGCCACATTTCTATTTTGTTCATTCTTTTATGTTTAACTGTAAGGATAGGCAAAATATTTTAGGCACTGTGACCTATGGCGGCGATGTCACCGCCATCGTGGGGCGTGATAATATTATTGGGGTGCAATTCCACCCTGAAAAATCGCAAGAGGCAGGTTTGACTTTGTTGCGTGATTTTTTACTTTGGAATGGGCGTTAAACTTGTTACAAGGACGACATATAAACAGTTAACTCATAAGGGGAAAATATGAGCGAACAGCAAAAGATTATCGAAGATCCATCCATCGGGGTTGAGCATGTGCAAGAGCAGTTATCGGCTGCTGATTTAAATGATTTATGCGATGCAACGGACGCGGCCATTGAAGGTGGCGGTGGTTTTGGTTGGGTTGAATTACCATCGCGCGATACGTTGGAAGCCTATTGGCGCGGTGTGGTGACGGCCCCCACAAGACAATTATTTGTGGCGCGCCTTGATGGTGTTATATGTGGTACAACGCAACTGGTTTTGCCGCCAAAAAATAATGAAGCGCAAGGGCATATTGTTCAACTCACGACAAATTTTGTGGCGCCTTGGGCGCGCAGCTATGGCCTTGCGAAAATGTTGTTAGAAGAAGTTGAAAAACATTCGTTACGTGAAGGCTACGCCGTGATTAATTTAGATGTGCGGGAGACCATGGAAAAAGCGATCGCGCTATATAAGACAATGGGATATGAAGAGTTTGGCACACACCCCTACTCCGTCCGCACCAAAGGCGAGACAATGACGTCGAAGTATTTTTATAAAGTGATTAACGAAAAGTTTTTTGATTAATTTACTATTTGAAGTCTTTAAAAATAACGTCATACTTTTCAAGTTTTTTACTGATTGACCAGTTATAATTAAATTGACGTTTAAACCCTTTCGCCATATTGACGTTGCTTATGCGCATGACTCTTTGTAATTCCCAAAAAAGAAAAACAACAACTTCGCCATATATATAATAAGGCGTTTGATCAAAAAGAATTTTAGGCATTTGCCGATACCATTGTGGCTGATTAACTAAAATTTCATTATCCCCCTCACAAAGTAAAATGCGGCGTTCGACATTCATCGAATCCATTTTTTGAATATAGGCTAGGCATTCTTTAGGGTAGCGATCTGCTGTTGGTTTGTCGGAGACGCTAGAAATGTAAAGTGCAGGTGCAGATTGGGTTGATAGTTCTTTTTCAATATCAGCCCATAATTTTATTTGGCTGTTTCGTCCGTCCCAAATTTTCAAATCAAATTTTTCACCGATGAGCTGAACCCCGGAATGCTCCAAAAATGCGATACCATTTAATTCAAAAGTTTGTTGTAAAAGGTCGAGGCTTTCTTTTCTTGGGCTCGCTGATTCACGCTCTATGTTGGCGATGGCGGCTTTAGATAAACCGCTTTTTTGCGCAAGATCATCTTGTGTCCAATCCAATAAAACCCGCGCTGCTTTTATCTGCTTGATATTAATCATACGCTTAAAATACAGTTTTTTACTTAGAAAGTATACTAAAAAACTAGTTAACTATATTTTTATTTACTTTACGTGTGGTTATAGAGATATTTTCAAAAAGAAAACTTTGAACAGGAGAATAATAGTGACAATTTTAGCGAGAGATCAATTTGATCAAACAACCTCAGGTATTAATTTTGAATTTTTAACCGAAATTCATCGTAGCCAACCTGAAATACCATGTCGTCAAAGATGGATTTTATATTTAACAAAACATCCCCAAATGATTGATGTAATAAAAAATCCAAATAGTCCTTTTAAATTTGTTATGATTGCCGATGATGATCCTGCCTATATAGAGACTACCGATCCAGAAATACAAAAACGCCGAACACATTTGCTTCTAATGTGGAGTAGTCCTGATGGATCTCATGTTTTAATTGATGCCACTCCAGGTATAGAGGCCAGCAAACATACTAATTTTCGAACCCTAAAATCAGAAGAATGTGATAGAGCTTTTCATGATGTATTTTCTGATATTTCAGGATTGGAAGCTGAAGCTATTAGGGAGTCTGTTGAAATAGGACTTCAACGCATAACACCTGCTATGCCCGTTATAATATCTTCGCACGCAGAACTATCACAAAAAATGAAATAAAATTATTTTCTAGGCGTTGCGGCTTGCTTTTTCGTTGTGACCTGAAGTACCAAGGCGGGATTTTAGGATTTTTGTGATGTCATTTGGTTCTAGGCCTTGGTCGGCCCAGAGGATCATGAGGTGGAAGAGAAGGTCGGCGGATTCGTCCGCGAGCTTTTCTTTATCGCCTTGGAGGGCTTCGATACATGTTTCGACGGCTTCTTCACCGACTTTTTGGGCGATTTTTGCGGTGCCTTTATTGTAGAGGGAGGCCACGTAGGAGCTTTCAGGGTCTGCGCCTTTGCGTTCTTTAATAATTTCAAATAATTCTTTAATGATGTCGTCGGACATATATTTTCTTTCTTTTTGCGTCTCCTGCGAAAGCAGGGGTCTTTAGTGTTTTAAGATCCCCGCTTTCGCGAGGAAAGCATAGGTTAATTTCTTATAGGGATGTTTTGTTTTGCCATTTCGGATTTAACATCTTTAATTGTGTATTCACCAAAATGAAAAATGGAGGCGGCGAGTACGGCGGAGGCTCCGCCAATCTTTATACCGTCAATTAAATGTTGGGCGTTACCAACACCGCCAGAGGCAATGACAGGAATGGACACTTTATCGGATATAGTTTTGGTGAGGTCTAAATCAAAGCCAGATTTTGTGCCGTCTTTATCCATGGAGGTAAGCAGGATTTCGCCAGCGCCATAACTGGCCATGCGCTCCGCCCATTCAACGGCATCGATGCCTGTTTCTTTACGTCCGCCATGGGTAAAGATTTCCCATTTATTGTATGATACTTTCTTTGCGTCAATGGCAACGACAATACATTGGTTGCCGCACTTGTTGGAGGCTTCGCGGACAAAGTTAGGGTTTTTAATGGCGGCGGAATTAATGGCGATTTTGTCCGCGCCTGCTTCCAAAAGGTTGCGGATATCTTGTACTTCGCGCACGCCGCCACCGACGGTAAGCGGCATAAAGACTTGATCAGCAGTGCGGCTGACCACGTCTAAAATTGTACCGCGGTTATCAGATGTGGCGGTGATGTCTAAAAAACAAAGCTCGTCCGCGCCTTGGTTGTTATAGACTTTGGCTTGCTCGACAGGATCACCTGCATCGATGAGGTCAACAAAATTGACGCCTTTGACAACGCGGCCATTATTGACGTCTAAACAAGGTATGATACGGGTTTTTAACATTTTAATTTTTTACCACGAAGGCACGAAGACACGAAGAGTTTTTATAGATAATGGCATTCCCTGCGCAGGCAGGGATCTTTTTTGATGTAAGATTCCCGCTTACGCGGGAAAAGCATACAGGTTATGCCGCGGCCTTTAGGGCATCTTCGGGGGTGATGCGCCCGTCATACAGGGCTTTGCCGATGATCATACCGCTGACATTGTCTTTGCTTGCTTCTTTAACGGCGGTCACATCATTGATGGAACCAACGCCGCCAGAGGCAATAACGGGAATGGTCACGGATTTGGCAAGTTGAATGGTGTTTTCCATGTTTAATCCCTCGCCCGTGCCGTCACGGTTGATATCGGTATAGATAATAGCGGCCAAGCCGAGGTCTGCATATTCACGCACGAGGTCGAGCATATTTTGACCTGATTTTTCAACCCAGCCTTCGGTGGCGATATCCATGCCGTATGCGTCCAGACCCAGAACGATTTGATCAGGAAAATATTCGCAAGCTTGGCGCATAAGATCAGGGTTTTTAACGGCTACAGTCCCAAGGATCACTCGACTGACCCCTGCCTGAAGCCAGTCTTCAATTTGTTGCAGTGTACGTATGCCACCGCCCAACTGCACGGGCAGATCAACGGCATCAATAATGGATTTAACGGCGTCTTGGTTAACAGGTTTGCCTTCCACCGCGCCGTTAAGGTCAACGATATGGATCCATGAAAATCCAGCCTGCGCCCATTCCAAGGCCTGCGCGGCAGGGTTGTCATTATAAATAGTTTCAGAACTCATCACGCCTTTATGAAGGCGTACACAGTTTCCGTCTTTTAAATCAATCGCTGGGTATATAATCATTCTTAGTATTTTCCTCTACCTTTCTACGGCGTTACTCGTCGGCTCACGTATAAATATACGCTTAGCTCCTCGTGCCTTGTATAAAGGCATTGAAAACACCTAGAAAAGGTAGCTCAATTTTCTTTATATATAAGACCAAAGCAAAGCAATAATAGCAATATTATTTAAATTTGTTTATACCTCAATAATGCCTTTTATTATTATTGCCTATTTTGCCCATGTCATTGAAAACAGCCTTATTGCGTTTGTTATAAAAGATATTGGACCCTATCTTTATATTCTTATGTTCTACAGCATTTCAACGGTGATGGTTTTTGTGTTTCAAAAAATTAAAAATGTGAAATCACCAAAAGAAAAAATTGATTGGCCGCATGTTCTTGAACATAAAGGGGCGCTTGCTTCTTATATTGGAGGATCATTTGTTGGGAATACGCTGTGGTTTTTTAGTCTTTATATGATTGGGATTGGCACGGTTGCTTTTATTCTTATCTTCATTCGGCTTTTTGTGGCGGTGTATGCTTACCTATTTATGGATGACCGATATTCAGTTGATAAAATGGTTGCGTTTGCGACGGCTTTTGTTGCGCTGATCTTCTATTCTTACAATGGAATAGAGCAAAATTGGCTTGGTATAACCTTGGCGCTTATTTCATGTTTGGCATTTTCTGCTTGCAGCATTGGGCAAAAGAAATTGGCGTTATCGGGGTTAAAGCCAGAAAATATGGTTTTATGGCGTTATGTAACGCTGACAATTTTATTCAGTTTGGTTTTTATTGTTGCGTTGAGTGCAGGGCAAATTCCAGAAGGTATGCTTGTTATGCCGTCTATTGGTGCAATTCTGCTTATCTGTCTGTCTTGCTTCATGGGCAGTATTGGGACAGATTTAATGCAGTTTTATGGATTGAAAACAGTTGCGTTAAGCACGGTTGAATCTTTGAATACGACCAAGCCTGTTTTACTGTCGATCATTGGTGTTGTTTTATTAAATGAAGTGATGACTTTTGAACAATTTATGTGGGGCATGGTGATTGTTATTGCGAGTCTTTATTTTGTAATGCCAAAGAATTTTTTAAAGAAGAATGGCCGTAGCGTGTTTACACGCCTGAGGCCTAAGTAGAGGAAAAAAGAAAATGTCTTATGATGATCAGAATATTTTTGCGAAAATTTTGCGGGGCGAAATTCCGTGCGAGAAAGTTTTTGAGAATGACCATGTGTTGGCGTTTAATGATATTAGCGCACAAGCGCCTGTTCATATTTTGGTTATTCCAAAAGGCGCGTATGTGGATTTAGCGGATTTTAGCACAAACGCGGACGCCCAAGAAATACAGGCTTTTCATGACGCGGTGGCGCAAATTGTGGCGAACAAAAATTTGAACAAAAACGGATTTAGAGCCATTGCCAATGCAGGGGATCATGGCGGACAGGAAGTGCCGCATTATCATTTGCATTTATTGGGTGGTGAGCCTTTGGGGGCGATGCTTTCTAAATAAAATATATTTCACACTCTAGCGAAGGCCGGAGTCTTTTTTTATAAGTGTAAGATCCCAGCTTGCGCTGGGATGTGATTTTTTAAAGATAGATTTTATTAATCCCTCGCGCCAGGAAAGACGATAATATTGTTGCCAATATGAGCGTCTAAATCAATTTGATCACGTTGTCCTGCTCTTTCTTCTTGCTGATCTGTGGCGCTCAATAAACGCTCATATTCAATTTCTGTTAGAATATAATCTGCAATCTCCATATGGGCGCGTCCCTGAATGGAAAGTAAATTTCCAAGCAATGTGATGTTCGAATTATCTTCATTTAAATCAGCGATCAAAGCATCCATGAGATCAGCCATCGCTTCTAAATCTTCTGGTACGGTTTGCAATATACTTTCAAAATCATTTTCAGGCATCGGGCCTGTGCGATGATGATGAAGCCACGTTGAACCATATTCTTCTAAAATATGCGCGGCCTCTTGATAAAGTGCTGCCGCAATGGGCGCACGCATCATGGCTTTACTCGCAATGTCTTGTGCACAAAGTGCAATTGCCAAAAGCGCGGAGTCAGGATCAATTTCACTTAAGGCCATGTGCAGGCCATATTGCATATCTTCTTCTACAGGAAGATCATGATGCAAAATATCGCCAACCGCCAAGGGCACTATTAAATGCTGGCGCAATTGATCAATTTCATTTTGTGACAGGTCTTTATTCATACTATTCATTTTAATCCCCTAAATGATCGGCTTTTCCCTTTAAGCCTTGTTATCTCACCTTCTATTAAAGCGGAAAAAGATAAAGAACCCGTTAAACCTTTATGAACAGAGGGTTAAACGGTTATGTTAATTAAAATGTTTCTCTTTTGTTCTTTTTACTTTTGTGCCATAAAGAAAATACAAGCGTATTTCTGGTTACTTTTTTATTATACGAGGCCGTAGCGCGTTTACGCGCCTGAGGCAAAACAAAGGGGAGCGTCCTCGCGTTTAAGCGCATGACAGCTTTTTAAAAACTCATGGTTGCGACCATAAATACAATTGCGTTTCAGGGGGTGGATGTCCGCCCTGTCGATGTTCAGGTGCAAATCTCTAACGGATTACCTGCTTTTAATATTGTGGGCTTGCCTGATAAAGCAGTTGCGGAAAGTAAAGAACGGGTACGCGCCGCGCTCCATGCATTGGGCTTGTCGCTTCCTGCAAAGCGCCTCACTGTTAATCTTGCCCCTGCGGACGTCAATAAAGAAGGCAGTCATTATGATTTACCTATTGCGCTGGGGTTGTTGGCGGCAATGGATGTTGTTCCTAAAATTGAATTAGAAAATTATGTAGTGTTGGGTGAATTATCGCTGGATGCGAGTATTCGTTCGGTCATGGGTGTTTTGCCAGCGGCGATTCATGCGGCGACGAATGATAATTCACTCATTTGTCCTGCCGATTGTGGTGGTGAAGCGGCATGGGCGGGGGAAGATTTAAATATTTTAGCCCCACAAAATTTATTGCAACTCATTAATCATATTAAAGGCAATCAAATGTTGTCGCGCCCCGTCGGCAAGGTGATTGAAAATGAAGCCAAAAAGCTGACTGATTTGGCCGATGTGAAAGGCCAAGAAAGCGCAAAACGTGCGCTGGAAGTTGCCGCGGCGGGCGCACATAATATGTTGATGATTGGCCCACCTGGGTCGGGAAAATCCATGCTCTCTAGCTGTTTACCAAGTATTTTGCCAACGCTTTCACCGCAAGAAGCGTTGGAGGTTTCGATGATACATTCTTTGTCGGGGGCGTTGGCGGAAGGCGGCTTGATGAAGTCCCGCCCTTATCGTGATCCACATCATTCGGCATCTTTGCCTGCGTTGATTGGCGGTGGGCATAAGGTGAAACCGGGGGAGATTTCACTCGCCCATCATGGGGTTTTATTTCTGGATGAACTACCAGAATTTTCACGCGCGGCGTTAGAGGCTTTAAGGCAGCCTTTGGAAACGGGCGAGACATTAGTGGCACGTGCCAATCATCATGCAACTTATCCTGCGCGTTTTCAATTGATTGCGGCGATGAACCCGTGCCGTTGCGGGTATTTAGGGACGGCGGATCGTGAATGTACGAAGGCGCCGCGTTGCGGTGGTGATTATCAGGCAAAATTATCGGGGCCGTTGCTTGATCGAATTGATATTCAGGTCGAAGCGCCTGCGGTGTCGATTGCAGATTTAAATAAAGACCGCGCGGAAAGCTCGGACATTGTTGCGGCGCGTGTGATGCGCGCCCGTCATCTTCAAAATGAACGTTACAAGGAATTTGGGTTGAGCGTGAACGCGCACATCAAAGGTGAAATGTTAGACGATTTAATGCCATTGGCGGTGGATGCGAAAGAATTGCTCGATAAAGCCGCAGAGAAAATGCGTCTTTCGGCGCGGGGGTATTATCGTTTAATTCGGGTCGCGCGCACGATTGCGGATTTAGAAAGCGATTTAAATGACATTAAAACTGCCCATATTGCAGAATCTTTGAGTTATCGCGGTATTAATTTAAACTATTGATATTAAAAGATAATATGAGTTTTTAACCGCAAGTTTGTGTTTATGCCCTTAAACACGATATTATAGAGTTAAGAATAAATTAGGGATATTGTCTTAATATAAAGCATATTCAAACAAAGGGTTAAGATTAGGGTTAAGAATTTTAATGAGCATTCCTTCAGTTACAGAAGAATCCAACGAACAGCACACAGCGCAAGTTAAAAATGCGCTTTCAGGTGAACGTGCGAAATTAGAAGGTGAATTATTAGCTTGTGAAGAAGCAGCTAAAAATTTGGGAACACAAGAAGTTTGCGTTTCTGGCCGCGAAGCCAAAGCGATGGGTGAAATTGTAGACACGCCCAACGAAGGTCAAGGCAAACAGCCTAATGCAGAAAGTACTTTGGGCAGCGGTATTATCGAGAAAGCTGCCGTTGAAGCCACTGGATGTGGCGGCATTATTGAAGGCGTTAGTATGGTTGCAAGTGCCCTTGGTGATAAATCTCATCACGCGACAGGTATGGGGTTAGATTCAAAAAGTTTCTCAAAGGCACGCTGTATTAACACAGGATTTGGCGTTGACGTTATGGGAAGCGCAAAAATTGCTGGTAGCTTTATGAATCCCGAAGATATCTCAACAAAAGTCAAAGGTGCGACAGCCAAATCAGCAGAAATTGATGGGGTAAAAAACACTAAGGCCGTTTTGGCAGGACGTCATGCAGAAGTTAAACATGGATTAGGACACGCCCAAGCGCATGGACATAAATTGGGCAATGATTCTTACAACGCGCGTATGGACGCTGGCGCTCCGGTTCTCGGTGGTGTAATGGGCGGTGGGATGGCAAATATAAATCGCCCTCCTAAAATAGCAACTTCGCTAAATGGTCCTAGCCATGAATATGCATTGAAGCCGCCTAAGAATTCTATTTTTGATGAAGCCGATGCTGGCGGAACGGGGAGTGCCTAGATGAGTACTAATCCATCAGAATTAGCAATAAATGTGCCTGAATACACTTCAGATATAGTTTTATCTGGGGCTAGCAACAAATGCGGTAATGCTTTTGGACGAGCAACAATGCCGCATGATCAGGTTCAGGCTATAGCAGCTGTAAAACCCGCAAATAACGCTAACGATCCTTCAGCAAATATAAACGCAAAGCCGTCAGGTATTCATAGTCAAGCAACACATTTAGATAATATTGAACGTATAAGCCATGACGTGCAAACAGCGCAAGTACCTCCTGTGCAAACGGGCAGTGTTTTATCAGAGGGCCTCGGAATGGCGTGTAATGCGATGTCTGCTAAATTGAATACGCCTGAGATAAATCAAATCGTTTCCCAAGATCCTGCAAACAGTAATCCTGATTTAAATCGTGCACCTGAAATGTTGCAACCAGATGAAGTTATTCATACTCATCGTGCCAATTTTGACTTAACAAACAATTCTGGTCCGTCGATGGGTGGAATGAGTATGTAATCTCTTACTTATGATCTTCGGGGTCTGAGACGCCTAGGGCGAGGTCGGTTAGGTCTATTTCTTCTTTATTTTCACGGACAATTTTTCTGAAATGGCGGATCGCTAGTGGAATGGTCACGATATAACATATCGAAATAATGGTTAGGGTTGGCCATGGCGCTTGGATGATGGCGGCGATTAAAATGGCGGCAAAGGCCAAGGCTGGCATGGCCATCTTGGCGGGTAATTTTAATTGTTTGCTGGACCATGTGGGAATGCGGCTGACCATCAGTGCGGCGCAGATAATAACCCAAAGGCCGATAAAGAAATTTACGGCCGCGAAACTTTCAAAAAATTCAGGATGCAAAAACCAGATAAACATGGGCAGGAAGACCAACCCTGCGCCGCCCGGTGCGGGAACTCCAGCAAAAAACCCTTTTGCCCAAACACCGCTGGTTGGTTTTTTGGCGATGTTATACCGCGCCAAACGCATGGCGCAGGCAATGGCGTAAACCAACATAGCGATCCAACCAACCTTGCCAGATTCTTCCAGCACCCATAGATATAAGATAAGCGCAGGCGCAACGCCAAAGGCGAGGAAGTCTGAAAAACTATCGAGCTGTGCGCCAAATTCACTGGCGGCATTTAATAGACGCGCGGTGGCCCCATCAAGCATATCTAAAACTGCGGCGACAACGATAGCCAAAACAGCCTTTTCCCATTCTCCATTCATCGCAAATTGGATGCCTGTTAGGCCTGCAGTAAGTGCCATAAGCGTTAAAATATTAGGCACTAATTTATGAAGCGCGGCAAAGGCGCGGTCGCTTTGTTCGTTATGATCCGCTTTTTTGCTTTTTGATTGTGTAGATATTTTTTTGTTCATGATTTAAGAGAGTGCTTTTGCGGTTCTGGTTTTTTCTTTGGATTTAAAATCTGCCAATATGGTTTCACCGCCAATGGTGCGTTGCCCAACGGAAACAAAAGCATTTACGTCTTTGGGCAGATAAACATCCATACGACTGCCAAAACGAATGAGGCCGAAAAGCTCGCCTGTTTCACGTTTTTGTCCAGCTTCTAATGTTGTGATAATACGGCGGGCAACAAAGCCAGCAATTTGTGAAAAGCCAACAAGCTTGCCCTCGTCATATTGGATTAAAGCGCTGGCGCGTTCGTTTTCTTCGCTGGCCTTATCCAGCTCCGCATTTAAAAATTTACCTTCATAATAGAAAGTTTTAATAATTTCACCGGAGACAGGCACGCGATTGACGTGCGCATCAAAAACAGAGAGAAAAATGCTGATTTTTGTATAATCTGCGGCATCATCTACTTCTTCTAAATCATCGGGCAGTGTTTGGTTGGGAAGGACTGCTATCACGCGTCCATCAGCTGGCGCGACAATTAATCCTTCGCGTTGCGGGACATGACGGACGGGATTTCTAAAGAAATAATAGATAAAGGCAGTTAAAAACAAGCCAAATATCCCCAATGGTTCCCAAATTAAGAGCAATATAATGGATACTGCCAAGGCGCCCCCAATGAAGGGATAGCCCGCAGGATGCGGTTTTACGAACATTGTGCGTTGTATTGTTTCCAAAAGAGACATTTTTGTTTAAGCCTTTATACGTATTGGGTTTGAGGTTAGGGTTTTTAGTTATTAATTAACAAATTTTGTGTTAAAGATTATACCTGTTTGTCTTTACTTTCATAGTGTGTAAATTCAGGCTATAACTGTGGTCATAATCCGTAATTTTATTAGGTTTTTCATGATTTTTCGTATTTTTTTCGTATTTTTATTTAGTTTTGTTTTTATTCTTCCTTCTAAGGGCTTTGCGCAAGGGCACGGCATGTATTGTGAGCAAGCCGACAGCACAGCGGCAACGCAGCAATGTTTGAAGAAACATTTAGATACAGCGCAAAATCGATTAAACAGAATTTACAAACTGCTGGATGATGCATTGGAAGGCGAGCGAAAAGAAGAATTAGCTGCTTTACAAAAAACTTGGTTAGAGTACCGTGATGCAGAGTGCATGTGGGAGGCGGAAAATTCTGAAAATTCATCACTTAAACGTATTAATGAATTATCTTGTATGGCGCGTGTGACGGATGACCGTGCCGATATTTTAACAGTGGTTCATGAAGACAAAATTCAATTAGATACCGTGCGCGAATATGGTTCTTTCCCGCGTTGGATGAATGTTGTGGCAAAAGAAAACCCGCGTGTTTATTGGGATTATGGTAGCCGTAAAGGGTTTGATTTGGATTGTGATGGTGAAGATGAATATTTGATGTCTGGAATCACGACGCAACCTGCGCCTTTTGATAAAAATGAAGAAGCGGAAGAAGAAGTTTCTGACGTCAAAAACTTCAATAATGTTCTCAATATTTCTATCACACAAAACCCAGCTGTTGGAAAGCCAACAACGAAAATTTTTAAATTTCCAATTCAGCAAGAAGATTCAGCAGAGACGATTTGTAGCCAATATTTTGAGCAAAAATTTAATGAGGGCGATGTTTTGAGTGAAGAAATTACAGAATGCCAAGCCTCTTTAGAAATTCAATCTGAAAAATGTATGCCTAAGATCA
This sequence comes from uncultured Micavibrio sp., assembly GCA_964351905.1. Classification (GTDB taxonomy): domain Bacteria; phylum Pseudomonadota; class Alphaproteobacteria; order Micavibrionales; family Micavibrionaceae. The sequence continues at coordinate 11,937 of CAYGPG010000006.1, read as the reverse complement.
TTCAATGGGATGGAAAAGATTTTGCATTGGTTGAAATGAGCGCAGAAGATACTGAAGAAGGCAAAGAATAAAAAAATAAAAAAGAATAATGGAAAAAATGACAAATAATATTCAAAATGTATGTGTGTATTGCGGATCTTCATCACGTGTTGATGATAAGTTCAAAGAGGCAGCAACCCTTATGGGACAATTGATTGCCAAAGAAAATTGGGGTGTTGTTTATGGCGGTGGACGTGTTGGGCTTATGGGATTGGTCGCTGATGCGGCGCTGGAGAATGGCGGTTCTGTTATTGGGATCATTCCAGAACATATCCAAGAGCGCGAAGTTGAGCATAATGACCTGACTGAGCTTCATGTCGTGGACACTATGCATGTGCGTAAACAAATGATGGTTGATAAATCACAAGCTTTTGTGATTTTGGCTGGTGGTTTAGGCACGCTGGATGAGCTATTTGAGCTTTTGACTTGGAAGCAATTGGGTCTACATGACAAACCGATCGTTATTGTGAATATTAATGGTTATTGGACAAAGATGTTAGATGCTGTAAAACATATAGCAGGAGAAGGTTTCATGCGTGATGAAGATCTCGACCTTTTTATGGTTGTCGATAGGGTTGAAGATGTTCCAGAAGCGATCAAGAATGCTCCTGTTGAAAAATTCGATCCAACAACAAAGTGGATTTAAAAAAGGTTTTCTTTAATGACGTCATACGCTGATCTTTATCAACATGAATTAGATGTCGCTGATAATTTTTCGGTGAAGGCAATTAATCGTATGCGTCAGGATGAGCTGCCGCCAGTGCCGCAAAATTACGAAGTTTGGTATGTTTATTATGCGAATGTTAATCCAAGTCTTCGTGATGAAATTAATGAACTCCTTCTTGATCAAGACAAAATCACACAGCGTGATTGTCAGGACTTATATGAAAAATACCTAAATTTTGGAAATGAGCGTGAGACGTATGAGCGTGCAGGTGATCAAATCAATGCAACATTGCATGATGTTTCAAATCTTATGCAGAATGTTAAGGATACAACAGGTCAATTTACGAACACGTTAAGCACGGCGACTGATAGATTAATAAAAGTTGATGTGCCTGAAAATATTCGTGATATTTTAAAGACCATTACGACAGAAACTGAAAAAATGATGACTTATAATGCAGAGCTGGAAAGCCGTTTAGATCAGTCTGCAAATATGATGGGTGAATTAAAACGTGATATGGAGCGTATCCGTCGCCAAGCCATTACAGATGGTTTAACAGGACTAGCAAATCGTAAAGCGTTTGATGATCAGATTAACCGTATTTGCCGTGAAGGGCGTAAAGGCGGCGAAGGGTTCTCCCTTATCATGATAGATATTGATCATTTCAAAGCTTTTAACGATAAATATGGCCACCAAGTTGGCGATCAAGTTTTAAGATTAGTCGCGATGACCCTTATTAATGAGGTTAAAGGTCAAGATATGGCGGCGCGTTATGGCGGTGAAGAATTTGCGATTATCTTGCCGGGCACAAATATCAATGCGGCGAAGGCCGTGGCAGAAAATTTGCGCAAAGCTGTTGAGAAGAAAGAAGTTTTAAACCGTATTACGGGTGAGAATTTAGGGCAAATTACAATTTCATTGGGTGTAGCACAGTTTTATGAAACGGAAACATCAGAAGAATTAATTCGTCGTACGGATATGGCGCTTTACGATGCCAAAAACCAAGGCCGTAATAAAATATGTGAAGCCGCAACGCCGCATGAATTAGGCCAATAATATTCATTTTATCCTGTAAATTATAAAGCTTGCCTGATATCAATAACGCATGGATTTTACAATTGATTATGACCCGCGCGAAGAACAGGCACAGCAAAGCTCAACCCTTCTTGATGCCTTAAATGAATCACAACGTGCCGCCGTTGAACAAACGGAAGGACCTGTTTTAGTTTTGGCGGGTGCAGGTACAGGAAAAACGCGCGTTTTAACAACGCGTTTGGCATATCTTTTACAAACGAATAACGCCTTCCCCGGGCAAATTTTGGCCGTGACCTTTACCAATAAAGCCGCGCAAGAAATGAAAGAACGGGTAAGCCATTCGATGGGCGGTGTTATGGTTGAAGGGTGGTGGATGGGGACATTCCATTCTTTGGCCGCGCGCATGTTGCGCCAACAGGCAGGACTTGTTGGGCTTGATTCAAATTTTACGATTTTAGATGCAGATGATCAGGTGCGCCTTGTTAAGCAATTAATGGAAAGTCGTAATCTTGATACGAAAAAGGCACCACCAAAGGCGGTGGCTGATATTATCAGTTCTTGGAAAGATAAAGGAAAAACACCAAGTGAGGTGAATGAGCAAGAGGTGAGTGATTTTGCCAACGGTAAAACCTTGGAAATTTATCGAGATTATCAAGCGCGATTAAAAACGCTCAATGCTTGTGATTTTGGTGATTTGCTTCTTCATATGATTAGTATTTTAAAAAACCCTGACAATAAAATGTTGTTGGATGATTATCATCGTCGTTTTAAATATGTTTTGGTTGATGAATATCAAGATACTAATGTGGCGCAATATTTATGGCTTCGGCTTTTGGCGAAAGGTTCAAATAATATTTGCTGTGTTGGGGATGATGATCAGTCTATTTATGGTTGGCGCGGCGCAGAAGTTGATAATATTTTACGGTTCGAAAAAGATTTTCCAAACGCCACGATTATCCGTTTAGAAGAAAATTATCGTTCCACAGGGCATATTTTATCCGCCGCAAATGGTGTGATTTCAAATAATGAAAATCGTTTGGGTAAGGAATTATTCACCAGTGCAGGTGAAGGTGAAAAAGTCAGCGTGCGGGGTCTTTGGGATGGACCAGCAGAAGCACGATGGATTGGTGAAGAAATTGAAAATCTTCAGTCTAAAAAAACCAGTTTAAATGACATGGCTGTTTTGGTACGGACAGGTTTTCAAATGCGTGAATTTGAAGAACGTTTTATTCAATTGGGCTTGCCGTATCGTGTTATTGGTGGCCCCCGATTTTATGAAAGAAAAGAAATCCGCGATGCGTTGGCTTATTTGCGTGTGATCATGCAAAACCATGATGACCTTGCGTTAGAGCGTATTATTAATACGCCAAAACGTGGGTTAGGTGATGCAACCTTAAGCACACTTATGACGCATGCACGGGCGAAAAATATTAGTCTGTATCAGTCCATTATTGATCTTACGCAAACAGAAGAATTTAAGCCCAAAGCACGTGGCACATTGATGAAGTTGATTGATGATTTTGAACGTTGGAAATCGCTTGTGAGTAACATGCATCATTCAGAATTGGCCGCGCTGGTTTTAGATGAGTCTGGTTACAATGAAATGTGGAAGAAGGATAAAGCGCCCGATGCGCCGGGACGTTTGGAAAATTTAAAAGAACTTGTTTCTGCTATGAACGATTTTGAAAGTTTGGCAGAATTTTTGGAGCATATTGCGTTGGTGCTCGAAAATCAAAATGACAATTCCGGTGAATTCATCACCTTAATGACTTTGCATGGCGCCAAAGGGTTAGAATTTAACATTGTCTTTTTGCCTGGATGGGAAGAAGGGTTATTCCCATCTCAACGATCCATGGATGAAAATGGCGTTAAGGGGTTAGAGGAAGAGCGTCGTTTAGCCTACGTTGGTATCACACGCGCAAAGAGAAAAAGTCATATTTCATATGTGGCGAACAGACGCATGTATGGCAGTTGGATCAATGCCATTCCATCGCGTTTTGTCGATGAATTGCCCGAGGAACATATTGAAAGTCAGGCCGAAAATGGATTGTATAATCCGGGTCGATCAAACCATTGGGATTCTTCGGGTTTGGATAAGAAGTCCAATACGCAGACTGCAACAGTTTCATATGAAAAAACAACGATAGATGGATCACTTTCTAATGGTGATCGCGTGTTTCATGAAAAATTTGGTATGGGCACAATCATCCATATTGATGGCCAAAAGTTAGATATACAATTTGATCATGCTGGTCAAAAACGTGTTATGGATAGCTTTGTCAAAAAGTCATAATAGCGCTAGATATAAAAAAATTATGCCTATATTATAAGGGCTTAATTGAAGGATTGGGTATGAAAAACCAAGATAAAATTATATGCATTTTTGGTGCTACAGGATTTTTAGGTCAAAATATTACACAAGAATTGGCGCGTGCGGGATATCGTATCAAAATCGCAACGCGTATTCCCGAAAGTGCTTATGAATTAAAAACATATGGCGCAATTGGCCAGATTGTTCCTGTGCCCTGTGATTATCGTAGCACAGACTCTATTCAAGAGGCTGTTAAGGGCTGCCATGGGGTCATTAACCTGATTGGAATTTTATATCAAAAAGGCAAAAATAGCTTTCAACACGCGCATGTTGATATCCCTCAATTAATTGCCGAAGCGTGTCAGAAAAACGATATCAAGAAATTTGTTCATATTTCTGCCCTTGGGATTGATGAATCACTTTCGCAATACGCAAAATCAAAAAAGAATGGCGAGGAAGCAATTTTAAATGCGTTTCCAAATACTACAATTTTAAGGCCAAGTGTTGTTTTTGGAAATGGCGATAGTTTTGTTAATCTGTTTGCTAAGCTTTCTATTTTTCTGCCTTTTTTGCCATTATATGGTGGTGGAAAAACGAAATTTCAACCCGTTTATGTTGGTGATATTGCAGACGCGGTATCAAATATTATAAATGAAAAATCGAATAAATATGAGGGTCAAACTTATCATTTAGGCGGCCCTGAAGTTTTTAGTTTTAAAGAAATTTATGAAATAATTTTGGATGAAATTAATCGTGATCGTGCGTTGATTGACATTCCATGGTCTATTGCAAAATTACAGGCGGCTTTTTTTGGTTTATTGCCTAAACCGCCTTTGACATTGGATCAAGTAAAGTCTTTAAAGACAGACAATATTGTACGCGATGGCGTGAATAGCTTGCATGATTTAAATGTTGAACCAACAGCGATGAAAACGATTATTCCATCTTATCTATCATGTTATCGTCGTGGTGGACGATTTGCAGACAAGAAAAAAGCATAATTAGGACAAAATTTAATATTAAGGTTTAACAATGAAAATATTCTCATTCTTACTTTTATTGACGCTTTCACTGACGACATTGGCAGCAAACCAAGCGTATTCAGATAGCTTTTCAATTGCCGCTACGGTGAATAAAAGCGCAATTTCCGACAATGACGTCAATGATCGCATTAAATTGGTTTTTGCCTCATCGGGCGTGCGGAGTACCGAAGAAAATAAAAGGCAGGCCTACCCGCAAGCATTAAATAGCCTTATTGAAGAGCAATTACAAATTCAAGAAGCGGAGCGTCAAAATTTGGCCGTAAGCGATGAAGAAGTGCTTGAAGGCTTTGCCAAAATGGGTGAACAAAATAGTATGACCGCCGAACAATTTGAAGTTGTTATTGGACAGCAAGGGATTCCCAAATCAACATTATTTCAAAAAATTAAAGCGCAAATTGCATGGCGTAATGTTATTACAAAAATATTACGCCCCCAAATTGATGTGACCGAAAATGATGTGAATGCGCGCCTTGATCGTTTGAAAGATAACGTAGGAAAAACAGAATATAATATTGCTGAGATATTTTTGCCCGTTACAGAAACGTCGCCTGATAAGGACACAAAGCAATTGGCGCAAAAACTGAATGCTGAAATGAAAGCACAACGCGTTAATTTTAAAGTTGTTGCGGCACAATTTTCAAAGGCACCTTCGGCAAAACAAGGTGGTATGGTTGGATGGGTGCAAGAAGGTGAATTGCCAAAAGAGTTAGATACGGCCATTCGTAGCCTGAATGTTGGTCAAATCAGTACGCCAATTCGCACATTATCAGGATACTACATTGTTGTTTTACTTCAAAAACGTGAAATAAGTGCAGACACTTTGCCATCCGAAGAAGATGTTTTAAATGCGATTGGGTTGGAGCGTTTAGATCGACTGCAACAAAGATATCTTTCTGATATTCGCTCTGCTGCTTTCATTGACCGCCGTGAAAACTAAAATTTTAGACCTTCCGCCCTTGCGGGAGATTATTTTTGATCACGGTCTGCGGGCTGAAAAAAAACTCGGTCAAAATTTCCTTCTTGATTTAAATCTAACAGATAAAATTGTACGCGCCGCCGGTAATTTAACGGACTTAACGGTGTTTGAAATTGGCCCTGGCCCCGGTGGGTTAACGCGTAGTCTGCTTCAAAGTGATGCAAAAAAAGTCATTGCGATAGAGTATGATCTACGGGCTATTAAGGCCTTACAAAGCCTTCAAGAGGCGGCTGATGGGCGATTAGAGTTGTGTCATGAAGATGCGCTCAACATATCTTTAAAGGGAATAGAAAGCGCCACGACTGCTGTTGTTGCCAACCTTCCTTACAATATTGCCACACCGCTTTTAATTGGATGGTTAAAAGACATTCATGAAAATTTTGAAGCTTACCGTTCCATGACGTTAATGTTTCAAAAAGAAGTAGCGGAGCGTATTACAGCGAAACAAGAAGATAAAGCTTATGGTCGTTTGGCCGTATTAACCCAATGGTTATGTGATGCGCATTTATCGTTTGATGTGCCGGCTTCTGCCTTTACACCGCCGCCTAAAGTGACATCGTCTATTGTTTATTTTCAGCCAAAAAACATAAAAGCGCCGCAACCTAGTTTTAAGGCGATTGAAAAAATTACCTCTGAAGCGTTTGGTCAAAGACGTAAAATGATTAGAAGCTCGCTCAAAAAATATAAAGATTTATTTGAGCCGTGCGGTTTAGATGAAACTTTACGTGCCGAAAATTTAAGCGTTGAAAACTATATTAATTTAGCGATGAGGGCAGAAGAAAAAGGGTTGTTATAAACCGTCCGTTAGGCCACGGACGAAATCAGATAATCCTGCTAAACGCCTACGTTTCAAGCGCTCTGCATCCAATATCATTTGTGCCTGTTCGATGGTTTTATCAATATCTTGATTGATCAGAACATAATCATATTCAGAATAATGGGTCATTTCATCATTAGACTTAGACATGCGTTCGCGAATTTGCGCATCCGTTTCCATCGTATCTTTTGAACGATTGCGAAGACGGTTTTCTAATTCACGCGCCGAAGGTGGAAGAATAAATACAGTGACTAAATCATCACGCGCCATTTCGCGCAATTGCTGCGTCCCTTGCCAATCAATATCGAAGATAACGTCAAACCCATTTTGAAGGGCTTCTTCGACAGGTTGGCGTGGAGTGCCGTAATAATTATCGAACACTTTTGCGTGTTCTAACATTTCGCCATTATCCACCATGTTATTAAAGGCAGGAATATCAACGAAGAAGTAGTCTTTGGCCTCATTCTCACCAGAGCGACGTTGGCGCGTGGTAGCAGAAATTGAAATAATCATGTCATTATTTTGTTTGAGGAGCGCCCGCGTAATTGTTGTTTTTCCCGCCCCTGACGGAGAGGAGAGCACATACATTAAACCACGTCGTTTGAGACCACTAACATCCATGAAAAACATTGTAATGAAACCACGCGATGGTGCAATGGATTGTTTTATCTTTTGCGCGATAATGATAGGTTTAAAATCATGAAAAATCCTAAACACATCCTTATTACAGGCGCGTCGAGTGGTATTGGTGAAGCGCTTGCGCTATATTATGCCGCTTCAAATACAAACCTTTACCTATCAGGGAGAAATGAAGAGCGCTTAAAAGACGTACAGGCGCGATGTGAGGGACAAGGCGCCGTTGTGCATGCCAAAATCATTAATGTGACCGATGAAAAAGCGATGAAAGCATGGATATCTAATATTGAGGCGCTTGATTTGGTGATTGCGAATGCAGGTATTTCAGGCGGTACAGGTGGCCGCCTTGATGGAGAACCAATATCAGAGGCGCGTCGCTTGTTTGATACAAATTTATATGGCGTTTTAAATACGATTGAGCCTGCGCTGGAGATTATAAGGCCACAAGAACAAGGTGGGCAAATTGCCGTATTAAGTTCTTTGGCAGGATTTAGAGGATGGCCTAGTTCGCCTGCCTATAGCGCGTCCAAAGGCGCGGTGCGCTTTTATGGGGAAGCGTTACGTGGGGCGTTGGCGCAAACAAATATAAAGATAAATGTAATTTGTCCGGGGTTTGTGACATCACGTATTACAGATCAAAATGATTTTCCAATGCCGTTCAAAATGAGTGCAGATAAGGCAGCAGGTATTATTGCAAAAGGGTTGGCAAAGAATAAAGGGCGGATTGCGTTTCCCTTTCCTATGTTTTTCATGTCGTGGTTTATATCAATTTTGCCTGATTTTGTGGCGCAAAGATTGTTGGCGCATGCCCCTGCGAAGGCTGCTAATCTTGATTAAAGATTAAAATTTTTCTATTTCTTTTAAAACGTCTGATAAAGCAATATCGGCGATGTTACCTTTTTGAATTGTTTTTATTTGCGCGCCAATGGGGGCGTGTTTGTTCGGGTTACTAGAACCAGAAAACAGAACGATAGAGGGGCAGCCCGTAGGGCCGATAATATGCATGGGGCCTGTGTCATTACCAACAGCAAAGCGTGCATTTCTGGCCAAAGGGGCGATATCAAAAAGGCTCGTTTTTCCCATGAGATTAAGGGCATGAGGGCAATGACTAGCAATGGAGTTTAGAATACCGGCTTCATCCTTTGTCCCAATGAGGACGGGTTGAATATTTTTATCGCTTAAGTGGTTGCATAATTGAGCGTAATGCTTTGCAGGCCAACGTTTTTCCGGGCGTGTGGGCGCACATCCTGGTACAATCAGCGCATAATTATCCTTAATATCAAAACGTTTAATATCACCTTTCATCCATTCCATTTTGTCTATTTCAGCGCCATGAATGCTATATTTTTCAATCATCTTTCGATGGCGGTAAAACGCAAAATCAGATTTACCGCGCTCTTGTTTTTTTAGCGCGCCAACCCAAGTGGGTTTAGTTTTTAAAAGTTTATAATAAAGCGCGGTGCGATCATTAATTTGAAGGTCATAGGCGGTATCAAAGCTATATTCATTAAGCTGTTTGTTTAAGCCCAACCATTTTGATATTTGATAAAATTTAGGACGCGGGTCGATAATAACGTTATCAATATATCTAGATTTTAATCCTAAATCCTTGTAAGGTTTTGTTGTTAGAAGCGTGATTTCAGCATCCTTATGATGATCACGAATGGCGCGCATAATGCCCAGATTTTGAATAAAATCTCCTAAGGCACTTAACTTGATAATTAATATTCTTTTTTTAGTTGTCATCTGATGACTATTTTATATTGGCAATATTGTATTTTTCTTGCAGTAATTCTGCATAAACATTCAAAGTTTTATCGGCCATGATTTCTTTGGTGAAATTATGTGCTACATGCGACATGGCGCGTGATGCCAAAACAGACCGTTGGGATGGGTCGAGGCTTAAGGCTTCGTCAATAGCGCGGGCCAAGGCGTCAGAATCATTTGGTGGAATAAGCCAGCCTGTCTCATTTCTTATAATTGTTTCCTGTGCGCCGCCATGATCGGTTGCAATAATGGGACGACCCATGGCTTGGGCTTCAACTGGAATGCGTCCAAAGCCTTCAGGATCCGTGGAGGCAGAAACAACAACGGTAGAGACCATATAGGCCGCAGGCATATCATCACAATGATTAATAATGCGAATTTGTCCGCCTAGATTTTTTTCTTTAATCGCTGTTTCTAATTCTTCACGATATTCTGTACGTCCTTGATCAGAACCGATCAGAACACAAAAAATATCAGGGCGGCCTAATTTTGCCATGGCTTCGATTAAGACATGATGCCCTTTCCAGCGCGTAATACGTCCCGGAAGCATAACAATGCTTGCGCCATCTGGTAGACGCCATGCATTTGAGATTTTGATAAGCTGTGCGGGGGAGATGATACTGGGGTGGAATTTTTCAAGTGATATTCCACGATGAATAAGACGTATATTGCGTTGATCAATCTTATAATTTTTTAAAAGATAGTTTGAAACGTGATTGGAAATAGAAATAACGCGCTCACCTTTTGTGATGGCAGAATTATAAAAACGTTTTAAGCGTCCGCTAATATTATAAGGGGCGTGGCATGTGCTCATATAACGCGCATTTGTTTTCTTGCATGCGAACAATGCCGACCAAGCGGGCGCGCGGCTTCGTACGTGGACAATATCAACCCTATTTTCATGAATAATTTTTCTTAAACGCTTAATATTACGCCAAATGGTTAAAGGATTTTTGCTGTGCACGGGTAAATTGATGTGAATTGCTCCGTGACGCGCCAATTCATGTACGCGTACACCACCATGAGAGACCACAATTGCTTTTGATCCCGCTTTTGCCAATTCTGCCGCAATATCAATACATCCTTGTTCTGCTCCTCCGGGGCCTAATTCAGGTATAATTTGCATGACAACAGGATTTAAGGGGGGGCTGTCGGGGAGAGAGTGCTGTGTGTTTTGTGCGCTATTCATAGAAATATTTTTTAATATTTATCTTATTGATGATAATTCATAAGATATTTAGCATGATTAATGTTCAAAGCCGATAAAAAAGAGATTTAATGCCATGAAATTTTTAAAAAGACAGGAAAAGCCCGATTTAGCCTATGTTCACACAAAAGGAGAGAGTGATTTACCACCAGTCATGTTCTTAGGTGGTTTTCGATCTGATATGGAAGGGACGAAAGCTATTTTTTTAGAAAATTTTTGCCAGAAACGTAATCAAGAATTTATCCGTTTTGATTATTCGGGTCATGGAAAGTCTGAAGGAAAATTTGAAGAGTGGGGCATTAGTGATTGGGCTGAAGATGCTCTTTCCATCTTAGAGCATTGTATTGATCGCCCAGCTATTTTGATTGGTTCATCCATGGGGGGATGGATTGCGTTCCTCTTGGCGCTTAAACAATCTAAAAAAGTTCATACAGTGATTGGCTTAGCGGCTGCGCCAGATTTTACAGTTTGGATGGAAGAAAAAATGTCTGATGATCAAAAATATGCGTTATCAAATGAGGGGCAATTTGAACTGCCAAATGATTATGATGATACGCCTTATATTATTACCAAGCGTTTGATTGATGATGGTCGTCAAAATATTTTATTGAATGGTACGCAAAAAATTTCTGCACCCATTTACCTTATACAAGGTAAGCAAGACGCAGATGTACCGTGGGAAACAGCGGAACGTATAAAAGAAAATTTAGGAAATAATAAGACTCAAATTACTTATATTGATGATGCGGATCATCGCTTATCTGCGCCAGAACAATTAGAAATTTTAAGGCAAGTTTTATCAGCAGTTTAAAAAAACGTATAATTTATTTTCTACTATATTTTGCTTTTTTACCTTTTGCTTTTTTATAAATCCCATAGCCTTCTTTATCGCGTCTTCTTCTTTTACCGTATTTTTCAAAAGGCCAAATACCTAAAACAAAAGTGGTTAGAAGGGATAGTGCTCCGCATATAGGTAGGATGGCAGCTACCAATAATGTGGGCTGTCTTAAAACAGGCTCAAGATTATTTTGCCAAGCAGGGGTGCCTACTATGTTCTGCGCCAAGGCTAATGAGTCTGGCGAGTATTCTTGCCAAACCCAGCCGATATCACTTAACATGAATTCTTTAGGATTAATTTCTAGATTTTTAAGTTGCCTTACTTTTTCACTGTTAGAGAGGTAGTTGAGATAGATGTCATTTCCTAACCCTAAAAGAAAAGGAATAAACAGGATAATAAGCAGGTTTTTTGCAGTTTGAGGCATGAACTTCTCTATTTATAGATTATTTTTATTAAGTTTAGCAGTTTTCCAATATTTTCAAAAGGAATTGCACTTGATTGTGCCTGTTTTTTTGCTTAAGTTCCGTGCATCTGATGCGGACAGGTGGCCGAGTGGCTTAAGGCGCACGCTTGGAAAGCGTGTTGAGGTTCATCCCTCACG